>CAVPVE010000009.1:0-90147 GCA_963709025.1 uncultured Acidobacteriaceae bacterium | reverse complement strand
GGCTTTATCATCATCAGTAACAAGATCTCCAAAGCGATCGCGCAGTGATTGCACCCCGAACCCTTCTCGATATTTGCCCTTTAATTCTGTTGCGGGATTCATCGCCATCCAAATCAGAAATCGCCACACGTACGAAAGGAAAACAACCGGGAACTCCAACTTGTTCCAGACCTTATCGTTGAATAGAACCACTCCCGCGTTAAACGGTGGAGTGGCTTTGATCCGTTCCGCCTTCCCGAGGTCACTGATTGAATCTTCATCTATAAACGCTGGGTCGTAGCCGAACTGCTCCGCTTACAATGGGATTCCTCGCGAGCGTAGCAGTCCGCGCGAGAATATTTAGAGAACACTAGTTCGACATCGCCAAAGAAAAATGTGTCACAGTCGACCAGAAGAACTCTGGTGACATCAGCCGCGTCAACCTCGGGGAAATTCAGAAACCTGTGCAAAATGGGATATTCGCTCAATACGTCTGAGCCGAGAGGGTGGTACATTGCGATTCGTCGCTGATAGGATCCCTGATTGTGAATTTGAACTCCGTATCGTTCAAGAGCTGTGCTGAGTTCTGGCACACTACTGTACAAAAAAACTGATATAGGAATATGTTTGTTGTGAGTTCGCAGGCTCTCTACGCTTCTGACTAGTTGTCTGAGCAGGTCGGGCCGTGGTTTCAGGTCCGATTGATAAAACGAGTAGCAAACCATCATCCGATCAGTGAGAGCTCCAGAGCGCGTTATGAACTGGTTTGAGAACGAGGAATTTTGGTCAGCATTCTTTCCCGTTATGTTTCCTGCCGAGCGAGCTGCGGCTGCTGATAAGCAGGTTGCAGAAATCTTAGCACTCACTCTCCCGAATGGGAGGGCGGTGCTTGACCTCTGCTGTGGCCCCGGTTTGCACGCTGTTGCTTTTGCGCTGCGTGGCTTTGACGTTACGGCTGTAGACTTGTCGGACTTCCTGTTGAACAAGGCTCGTCAGCGAGCTGCCGACCTTAAGGTTAGTGTCCGCTGGATTCAAGGTGACATGCGGAGCTTCCAGGAGAGTCAGAGTTTCGATCTGGCCTGCAATCTAACGACATCATTTGGCTACTTCGAGGATGAGGATGAAAATCTCGGAGTTTTGAGGAATGTCTATCAGAGCCTACGACCTGGAGGCGTGTTCCTCATAGACATTGTAGGTAAAGAAGTCTTTGCTCGAAACTGGAGGCGAGCCTTTCGGACTCCTCAGTCTGACGGGTCGATACTTACTCAACGTTCACAAGTTCTGGATGGGTGGGAAAGAATTCGCAATGAATGGACTCTTGTTAAGAACAAAACGCGTCATCGGATGATTTATGAGCATACCATTTACTCAGGTCGAGAATTGAAGAATAGCCTGATGTTGTCAGGCTTCTCCAGCGTGAAGGTACTTGGAAACCTTAAGGGTTCGGCGTATGGGATGGATGCCCCTCGGCTCGTTGCCGTCGCAACAAAGTAGAGTTCACTCCTTTATTCCCGGCATCGAGGGAAGTATTGCCCAATACTGGGAACTCTTGTTCGACTTGGAAACCGGTTACTGGAGAGAGGAAATACAAGATGAGTATGAGGCTTCCGGATGTGACCTTCTAATCATCGACTGCGTGGAGATCCGTCCAAGATGGCGGGGGTTGGGGGTCGGCCCGGCTGCCGTCGACAGGACTATCGACATCTTCGGTCCCGGTTGTGGGCTGGTAGCGTGCAAACCTTGGCCGCTGCAATTTACTCCTGCCTTCGCCCGTGATCAGAAGGCTTTGAAAAGATTGAAAGCACCCGGTGTTGGACGTGATGAGGCGGTGCGTAAGCTGAGGGCTTACTGGTCGCGGCTTGGTTTCTGGCCGCTCGGTGAGACCGGGATTCATGTCCTGGGTACGGCCCAAAGAGGATCAAATGGATCACGTAAGAAATCCGAAATGCTCGCTGGCGCAGCCTCTGACTTGGTCGGCAGACGAGTCTGTTAGAACGCTGCCCTGTCACCGACTCCCGCCACAGAATCAATCACATGCGATGTTCCCACTCACAGCATACTGGCCGCCGAGAGACAGTCCTTTTGGCGAGGCCGAAAGGTGGGTTGAAATCGTGCAGGCCGAGAAACGTACATGGTTCTGTCCTTAACAGACGCTGTCGCGATCTTCAACAAGTGGAAGGACGACTCTGCCGAGATCCCCGTAGTCACAGAAAGCTCATTTCAACAGTCCCGGCGGGGCGTCGTTGAGCAGAGTATTGACTGGGCCTTGGGCCTGCAAGGCAGGGTGTCGGAGGTCTCCCAATCGAAAGCTTCAAACATGAAAGGAAAGAAGACGGGCACGGTGGTGTTGGAAGCGCCCGCGGGAAATCTCTCACTGAGTATTGGCCTTTGTACATTTGTTATGAAGAACCCAAGGAAGCGAAGCCAGTTGTGCGAGCAGAAGCCGAGTCGACGATTGTTTCGGCGCTCTCGGTGTTCTTTCCTTCAAACGAGGTCTTTGTATTCTATGAATTACGCGAATCGCTAGGGAAAACTAGACTTTCTGGATGGAGTACGATTTGAAACCAGAACCAGAGCCCGAGCTCGGGGGATGACGTGGTCCAGTTCTCTCGCCGGCAACTTCCCATCCATCCTTCCGCAACTCCATTCTGCCAAGGCTCGTCCGTTTGGGCTCGAGTCCCTTCGCGCCCTCAAGAAGGTGCCCACCTCGTCGTCGAACGTCGAATCTCGATCGAAGATGGCATATCGATGCGGACCGGCGTTGGGGAAGCCTCGCGCAGTTGTTGGACCACCCGCTCCGTTGTCGGATGGTGAGTCACGTTAAAGTGCAGAATCCGACGCCCGTGCTCGATCACGAAGAAGCAGTATGGCAACTCGAAGGTTACCGTTGGCACCGTTCGAATCCGGCGATCGCCTGGCGATGATTCACCAAGAACGTCAGAGCCAGCATTTGGCAGGGTCGCCGCGCCGCCGAATGCGTCGTAGATACCGCGCCACACAGTAGCGCTTCGACTGCGAAAGAAGGCCGGATGGCGACAAGAAAGAAAAGGACAATTTCGAGCACGAATGCACCCTTTTAGCACGCCGCGACCTACCTTTGCCGGGACGACTCTGCAGAATCGCAAGTTGTTGATTTCAAGCTGTCGTGAGCTTTTGTCTATGTACGGGGGCCGGATCTCTTTGGCCCGCTCTGCCCCCGTGATTCGCTCGATGCGTCTGCCCTTTCCATTCGAGCGCTTCTTCCTGTGTCAAGAAGCGAGGTCAACATTTCCTCCTTGTCAACGGTCCGATCGACAAAGTTTCCTACCACGATGCGCGCCGGACGTTCGTCTGGACCAAGCCGCATCGCGCAATAGCTGTGTAGCTCATTGATATCGATGCTCGCACCGGGATACGGCGAGACAAATGCGATTGGAACCTCCCCGCACGACTCGTCAGAATCACTTTTGACGAATGCATTCTGAACGGCGGCGTGGCCGCGCAGCACGTCCTCAATGTCCTGCGGTGCGATAAGACGCCCGCCGCGATTGAGCGCGCGCCGCAACCGTCCGCAGAGCACCAGTTCGTCATCGCAGAGGCGAGCAACGTCACCCGTGCGGATCACGCCGTCGCTGGCTTCGACGAACAGGTCGTCGGCAGCGCGCTGGGATGTCGAGCGACTGCGGACCACCAGTTCGTCATTAGCGCCGGAAGTGGTGAGGATCCGGACTTCCACGTTGGGTAGAGGAGTCCCAATTGACCCGCTCTTTGGTGTCCGACCGCTCAGAAAATAGGTCGACACTCTGGGCCCAGCCTCGGTCAATCCGTAGGTGAGCGCGATCTGTGTGCGGGGCAGAAGCGGCGCCAGTCCAGCCAAATGATCCGGGCATGTGGCTCCCGTTCCAATGGTCAAAAGGCGCAAGGTCTCCAATACTGGACGCGCACGAAGTGCTTCGGTGAGCATTGGCACCCACGGTGGCGCCATCACGAGCGTGGTGATCTGTTCCCGTTGGAGATGATGCCACAACGCCGGCGCGACGAGGGGAGTAGATGGCAGGTGGATAGTAGCGCCGAGTAGCAGGTGCGCGAGCACCTGGTGAATCAGGGCATACGCATGACACATGGGTAGCACGACCAGTGTTTGATCCTCGTCCCGGTAACCGAGTGCGGCGATATTGGACTTCAGGTTTGCCAGGATCGCATGGTGTTGGAGCACGACTCCCCGCGTTGCACCAGTCGAGCCGGACGTGAACAAAATCAGGGCTGGGTCAAGATCGATCGCAGTGACTGGGTCGATCGTCGACGTCGGCTGGAATTCGTTGGCGGCAACCGCCTGGGTCTGCGCATCAACCTGCAGCAATCGCCAGCCAACGAACGTCTGCAATATGGGACGTTGTCCAGCCTGTACGGTGCCCAAGAGAATCCCCGTCAGGTGAGCTTTTTCTGCTAGAAAACTCAAACGCGCCAGAGGGAAGCGCGTGCTTAGCGGAACCGCCACCGCACCCCTCCGCAGCAGTGCGAACAGGGTGATGATAAATTCGCAACAGTTCGGATACAGCAATCCCCATCGCTGAAACCGGCCCACTCCCAGGCGGGAAAGTTCTCCGCTGCGGGCCTCGACGCGGCTCCACAGCTCGGCATAGGCGAGCTGTCCATCTTCCCACTGGATGGCGACCTTATCCGAATATAGTTTCGCCGGCCAGTTCAGAACATCGCCGAGCAGAAACGGACTTTCTCGCACTGCATCAGCAATTCGCATCTGCATCAGAAATACCATTCGCCCGCAAGTAAGCAGCGAGTGTCGATACGGTTTGAAAATCCGTCGCACCAATGTCGTCGAACGGCAGCCCAAATCGTTCGGCAAGCCCGGCCAGTATGTCGAGACTCGCCAGCGAATCAAGCTCCAGCCCGCCATCGGTCGCTGCAAATAGAGGAGTCTCATTGTGAAAGGATGCGGGCGGCAGCATAAGGCGATCGGTAATGATGTCGATAATGACGGCTTCAAGTGCCATGATTAGTACTCCTGGTTTCTCCAATCATTCTCAGGTGGCTAACACGAGTTTTCCGAGACTCTCACCGCGCTGCATTCGGGCGTACCCTCGCCCCGCTTGCCTGAACTCGTACTGCTCCGAAACGATGGGGCGAATTGTTTTCTGCTCATACAGGCGAAGAAGCGCCTGCATCTTTTCTGCGAGCCCTGACAGGTCCCGCTGATTCAGCGGCCACAAGTTTAGGCCAGATACCGTCCGGTTGTTTGCAATCAGGTCGCGAGTGTTGAACGATGGGATTGAGCGGGCTTGCTGCGCTACGTGGCGCACATCTCGACATTCACCACAAACCAGATTTAAGAAGCCGTAGCAGATCAGCCGGCCCTCGGCATTTAGCAGGTCATAGTTCCTGACCGTGTCCGCACCCCCAAGAGAATCGAGAATGATATCAACGCCGCGTCCCTCTGTAAGCTGCTTTACGGCCCTAACATAGTCGTCCTGATGATAGTCGATTGCATATGCGCAGCCTTCCCGAAGCAGAGCAGAGTGTTTGTGTGAAGACGCCGTGCCGATCACAGTTACATCCTTAACGCTATTGCATAGTTGCACGGCCGCCAAGCCAACGCCACCGCCCGCGGCGTGGATGAGTACCCAATCTCCAGGACGCAGACAAGTAGTCCGAAACAGGGCATGATACGCGGTCGCATAAGTAATCGGCAGGGCGACGGCCTCGGCGAAGGTCATGCCACTTGGAATTGGGAAGACGGAATCGTTGGGCACGCACACGTATTCCGCGTGGCCGCAATAGGCTGTTCGCAGGGCTACGCGTGAACCACGCGCCGGTCCGTTTCTCGATGCCGAAGAGTCGTCGATGACACCGGCAGCATCGAATCCCAGAATTGCCGGCGGCGTGGGGCCATCTGCGTAAAGTCCCTGCCGAATGAGAATCTCGGCGAAGTTCAATCCAGCTGCGTGTACGCGTACACGTACTTCGCCGCTGCGTGGCACCGGCTCGGGCGAATCCCGTACCGAGAGCGCGTCCAATCCACCATTTCTGAGCAGCCAAAGCGCCTTCATAATTGCGTTTCTCAGGCTTCGCCGTAATACCGGACAACCCACTCCGCCACACAGGCAGGGATCTTACCGCCCTCACATTCAAGCATTATGTCCCAGGTGCGCTCAATTCCATTTCGTATCTCAACTTCCTTGAGTAGCCGAGCGTGAGCCCGTACCTTTGCATTTACGCGGACCGGACTGAGGAGCCGCACATGATTAAAGCCGTAGTTGATTCGCATGCCATAAGTTGGATCGTCAATGTGTCGGGATAGCAGATACGGCAATAAAGCCAGGGTCAAGAAGCCGTGCGCAACAGTGGTTTTGAATGGAGAATGAAGCGCGGCTCGCGATGCGTCAACATGAATCCATTGCCAGTCTTCCGTCGCGCGAGCGAAACTGTCGATGCGCTCTTGCGTGATGTGCAAGTAGTCCGTGATAATCTGCCCACTGGACGTGATTTGGGGAATTGGTTGGCCATTCATGCCGCACCTACCGCAATCGAAGCAAGATTCCCGCCGAATGCGAAAGAATTGGAGAGCGCCACACGAACGGGCCGTTTACACGGCCCGCCATGGACGAGTTGAATCTCGTCGTAAATAATAGCTGGCTCCGTTAGGCCGCACGTCGGGGGAACGATTTGTTGGACAAGGGTCAGCAGCGTGGCGGCAAACTCGATACTGCCGGCCGCTCCTAGGGCATGCCCATGATGGCCTTTGGTCGAGTTGACCGCGATGGGATCCCGCGAGCGGCGCCGGGAGGCTAACTGCGCTATTGCTGCCAGTTCCGCGATATCGTTTGCAACGGTTCCGGTGCCATGGGCATTGATGTAGTCAAGTCGCTCGATCTGGTCCTGTTTCTGCAGGCACCGAGCCATGATATCGCAGGCCGCCCTGCCCGTGGGATCGGGTGACGTCGCGTGAAAGGCTTCATTTCCGGAAGCGTAGCCGAGCATCCGGCCGTAGATATGGGCCCCGCGGCGTTGCGCGAGTTTCTCTTCCTCCAAGACGAAAAGCACAAAGGCATCGCCCAAGGTGACGCCGTCGCGCTGCGTGTCGAACGGCCTGCAGCCGGACCTGCTTAAAAGGCGGAGAATGTTAAATCCGCTGAAGGAGAGTTCGGAAAAAGAACTGAAGCCTCCCACAAAGGCACGACGAGCATGGCCCCGTTGAATCAGCCGGTACCCCGTGCCAATCGATTGCGTGCCCGATGCACAGGCTGTCGATATGGAGGAGACGTAGCCCCGCGCCGGTATGCGCTCAGCCATCCACGTCAGCACGCTTGCGGTACCGTAGGAGCAAATGGGGCTCGCCAACGGGTACGCCGAGGCAGTCCGAATCTGCGGTGGCACTCCTTGGGTGATCCCCAAAATGAGCGCGACCTCGTATGGCGGGAGTTCCGCAGCATCGACACCTGCATCTGCAATGGCATCCGACAGGACCTCTTCGATTATCCGCGAAGCATGTAACTCCGACTCGGCGTCAGTCCCCATATTCGGTATTGATGCCGCCAGATTGGTGCGATATTCCTTGCGGTCGGCGTTGAAGCGATTCAGCCGGGTTAAGGCGGCTTTTCCGCTCATCAAACCGTTCCAGAAGGCGGCCTTGCCTTGGCCATAAGGCGTCCATAGACCCAAACCGGTCACGACCACTTCCTGCTCATGCACTTCGCCCTCCGTCCAGCACAATTACTTGGCCCAGGAGATAGGAAAAATCATCACGAACAATCGCCGCCACGGCTGCCGCAATTTCGTCGGGTTGAGCGATTCGTTGCAACGGGATCTGATTGATTGCTTCGGCGCTCATTCCATGCCGTGTGGCTCTCAACATTTCGGTCTCAACGTACGCCGGGGCAATCGCGTTTACCCGTATGCCGCGGCCTCCAACCTCGCGCGCTAGGCCCTTCGTTAGAGCATTCATTCCAGCTTTTGCGATCGCGTATGCGCCCAACCCAATCGGCACTCGGAAGGCCGCGGTGGAGGAGACATTGACGATACAGCCCTGCTTTTGCGGTAACATCATCCGGACTGCAGCCTGTGAGCAGAGATAGGCACTCAGAAGGTTGGTTTTCAGAACGTCGAGAAAGCACTCCACGCTCGTCAAGGTAACCAGTCCTTCATGCACCCGTCCAACATTATTGACGAGCACGTCAAGCCGACCCACGGCGGCATTGATAGATCGAAATAGGGACTTTACCTGCTCTCCGTCCCTCACGTCCGCTTGTACGATCGAAGCCTCGCCACCGGCGGCCGCGATACTGTCAGCCGTTGCTTCAGCGGCCCCAGTATCGCTGCAATAGTTTATGAAGACCACATAACCGTCCAACGCGAGCCGTTGACTGATTGCCCGACCGATACCTCGCGATCCACCAGTAACGAGCGCAGAGCGCTTCGCCGACTTAGTACTCATAGCTGCCGACCACATGGGCGGAGATGGAACCGGGCACATCGAAACTCAGGCTAAGCACGACTTCGACACCCGGCTTCGTCGACGTTGCCGACGAGCATCCTGGCTGGGCGGGGACCAGTCCCGTCCAGAGGGCTTGCGCAGCGCTCGCCAAGCTAATGGCGCCAGCTGCACCCCACGTTTCCCCATGGGCCTGTTTGGTGGAGAATATTATGGCTGCACTGCCAATCTTGGTTGCGATTGCCTCCATTTCGACATCGTCATACTGAGAGAGACCTGTTGCCGCACCGCTAACCAGACCAATTTCCTTCCCATCAACCTCCGCATCGTTGAGAGCGTGTTCAATGGCGGCGCCTACGGCAGCGCTGCTTCGTCGGATTCCGTCAGTGCAGTGGGCATCCATTAGGGTCGCGCTCCCCTTGAGTGTCGCGATCGGATGTGCGCCACGCGCGCGAGCATAGGATTCACGCTCCAGAACAAGGAACGCCGCGCCATCGCCGGGTACCAGGCCAGCGGAAGGATGCCTATAGGGTGCGGGCTGTTCTGGGTAACCGCGCGATGCCGGCGTGATCGCCTGAGCGTCACAGAGATCGCAGATATAATCGGATAACTGATCCACACCGCCGGCGACGATGACGTCAGCTTCGTCCGACCGCAGAGCGTCCAGCGCCAAGCCGAAAACCGGCGGCCCAACCACCATTACGGAGGGGCCTCGTGCTCGCAGCTCCAAAGCCACACGTCCTAGTACTGTATTAGCAAGGGATTGGACGAATTCCAAACCACTGACTGCTCCAGGACCCCGTGTTTGTAGAATGCTGTAGTAATGTTCCTGAATGTCCAGTTCGCCAAAACACCGGTTCATCATCAGGCCGGTTCGCTCCGGGTTTGGCTCGGCAATGTCAGCCATAGACCATGCCTCTCGGGCGGCAATCAGTGCCATTAGTGTGGAACGCGACGGCCGCGGGTACCCTAGTTTCCGAAGTCCGCCCTCGAGATCTTTTGCTGGCGGTGCCTGTGTCGTCTTTGTCGTATGTCCCGCCACATGATACTGTGCAGTTCTGGAGCGCGTAACCGCCACCCCTCGCAATTGACCATCCCAAGCGGCAGCATAACCGCACCCGAAGTTTGTAACGCATCCAATCCCGGTGATGACTGCTAAGTTGGACTCTAAAGACATCGCTATATCACAAATACTGCAGGTCCAAGGGATTCAGCACTACTTCTTTCCAATCCGTAACTCCATTCCTAAGCTTGCATGGCCCGAAGCTGCCGTCCTTATCGTGCTCCCGCCACCAACGCCAGCCAGCGCCGCAAATTGCCGCACTTCGGACACAGTGTACTTATCCTCGCGCGTACTCGGGGAGATACCCGCGGCGGCTCGCGCTGCATTGAATCTTTTGAACTCGGCTTCCGGCGAGTCTCGCCGCAAGTCATGGATGATCGCGACACCCCCGGATTTCAATACGCGGTGAATTTCGCGAATCGCTGTAACCGGGTCGGCGAAATGATGCAGTGTCGAGCGGCTGATGACGATGTCAAACGTGTCCGTTCCAAACGGCAGGGCGTGCGCGTCGCCTTGCACTACACGAATGCGCAATTCCAGACCGCAAGCACGGACGTTCTCCCGGGCTTGATCGACCATGTCGCTGAAGTAGTCGAGACTTGTCAATTGAAGAAACCTCAATTGCTGTGACAGGGCGACTTGTAACAGGAGTCTCGCTGTGCCGGAGCCGACGTCCAGTGCTTCGAGTCTGGCCAGTTCGGACTGCTGATATTGGGATTCCTGGATCAGCCGACGGATTAAGATGAAATCGTAAGCCTGGACGAACCCCGCAGTGTATCGATCATAATCGACCGCGCGGCAGCTAACGGCGCGACTCGTGGCATGATCGTTATCCCACATCGATTGCGACCCTCCGCCCTGCCAGTTTTGTGTCTGCGGCCTTCAACTCTTCGACCAATGAGTCTACGGAAGCCGGGCTTGGCGCACCGCCGGTCGCCGCAATATAGGCCGCCGCTGCTGCATGGCCGCTGTGACGTCCGAGAACCAACTCGATCTTGCTGACGCCCACCAGCAATGGACTGAAGGGCAAATACGTTCCCGGTTCTTTAAGAAGTCCCTCCTGATGCAATCCGGCGGCGGTCGAGAAAATGTTGCGGCCTACGATCGGCTTGTTAAGTGGGATGGGCACTCCGGTCGTCTCAGCTACGAGGCGGCTGAGCGCCGGTAACTGAGTGGTGTCTAACTTGAGCCCTTCTCCATAGATGTGCGGGTTCAGCGAAATGGCAATGACCACCTCCTCCAGCGCGGCGTTGCCGGCACGCTCTCCTAGGCCATTGACAGTACACTGCACAACGTCGGCGCCTGCACGGATAGCCGCAAGCGTATTCGCTGTTGCCATACCGAGGTCGTTATGGAAATGGACCGCTAGATTGGTCCCGCTACCCTTTATACACTCCTTGATGCGGGACACTGCTTCGAAAGACCGTTCCGGTGTCAGAACTCCCACGGTGTCGGGAAAGCCGATAGCCGTCGCACCCGCATCGATAGCATGCCGGTATACTGCGTCAATGAATTCAGGCTCCGTCCGGCTCGCATCCTCGGCACTGAACGAAACACGCGTGAAATGTTGCCGCGCATATGAGATACAGTTCTTAATGCGGCACAGGACTTCTGACTTTGTCATCTTCAAGCGGCGCTCCCGATGAACGGGGCTGGTCGCAAGAAACAGGTTGATTCCGCACCTGAACCGCGGCACAGACTCAAATATGATGCGCGCGGCATCAATATCGCGCCGTAGCGTTCTGCAGAGGGCGAGGAGTACGGCCCGGTGCAGAACTTCCGCAATTGCACGACTGTCATGAACCTCGCCCTCCCCCGCCGCTGGAAAGCCGACTTCGATAGAGCGTATGCCGATGGATTCGAGAGCCTTCGCCACCAATACCTTGCCCGCGGTGGTCAAGTGGGCACCGGGCATTTGTATGCCGTCGCGGAGCGTGGTGTCGCTGATGATGGGCGGTCTCATTCAATTACACCCGCGCCAAGTCGGTGTTTTGCTGGCGTCTCAAGCCCTCAAGCCCCGGAACTACAGTTGCGCTGTGGAAGAAGCCATGCCGGTAAAGGCTAGGGAAATAAGCGAACACAGCTTGCCAATTGTCTGCATCGACCAGTGCCTCGACGTTCGTCCGCAGGGACTGCTCGGGGTCGTACTCTTGAATGAGTGTGGCGAGGTACGTCGGTATCATAACGTAGCGTCCACTCGACCAGTCCGCGAAGCCGAGCTGACCGTTTGTGTCAAGGCTATGCATACGGAACAGACGGGCAGGAACATACTTGGACTCAACAAATCCGTCCGAGAGTGGGCAGGAGCGAGATTCAGCCATCGCCCGATAGGGATTCACACCGTACTCGACCTTCTCTGTGTAAAATACGCCACTCTGATCGATGAAAGACCAGTAGCCACGAGCCATATAAGGCTCGTCGCCATCGGGCATGAACTCAGCCTCGAAGATTTCGTTGGCGCACCTCTCAGCAAACGCAGTCTTACCGTCCGCGTCCGGCTCTTCAAATCCAAGCACCAGTCCCACGTCACCGCGCTCGTGGACGCGCGCGATACCGACGGACTCCGGTTCTTGCGCAGCGCGCGACCCGCGCATCAGATAGAAGGTATTGGCGCTTACCGTTACGTAGCGATGGTTGCGGATGGCGCTCAGGAGGAGGTCACGCGTACTGGCTATTTCGGCTTTCGTCTCGGAAGGGAAACCAAGAATCGCGTAAATGTGCGCATTGATGCCTGCTGCGTCCAGATTTGCCAGGACTCTCTCGTAATTGATCGCCTGACCGAGGTGTTTCTCGAATAGGGTATTGATGCGTTGGCTTGCCGATTCCAAGCCCAGACCAAGGAAACGAACGCCCGCCCTATAAAGAAGCCTGCATGCCTCGAGCGTGAGATCGTTGGTGAATCGTGCCCGCGCTCGAATGAGGATCCGGACATCGGCCGCGAGTAATCCCCGCGCAACTGCTAAAAGGATGTTAGGGTGGAGTGCTTCGTCTGTAAGGACCACCGAGTCCAACCGTTTGGTCCTGATGATCTCAATGAGCTGAGAAATATGCTTTTCTACCTCGCCATCCACCTGGGAGCGGCCACGTGGCATCAGATGCTGGGTGTTGATGGTGCAGAATTTGCACGCTGCCCAGTGACACTTGTCGGGTGAAAGGCGGGTTAATATCGTGCGGCGGCCGGCCGCGTAGAACACGGGCAAGGTCTGCACATAGTGTGAAAATGCTTCCTCGATCGTCGCCGTTGCGGAGATTAGCGCCTTGCGCTCGTCTTCCGCCCGGCCAATCGTGAGGATATTCTTGGAGTCAAGTGTCCGCTCATCGCGTTTTTCAACCAAGCATTGCACCAGTGCTTTGAGGCTCGCATGATAATCCTGACGGGGAAGAAAGTAGTCAAGGTAACGGGATAGCGCTTCGGCATGACGGTGGAAGGTGGGTATCCACTCGCCGAAATTATATTGCTCGTTTCCGCCCGCCGCGTCCAGCACAACTGCGGTGCAGGGAAACCGGCTCTTGATCCAAGCCGCAAGGGCGATGGCCTGATAGAGTTCACCGTCATTTCGAAGATTGATGACCGCGACCTCGGGCCCTGACGCCGGAAATGGGACTGCAGAGAGGAGTTCCCGGAAAAGAGCCCCTATCGCACTTTCATGCAGTTTGTTCGCGATCGCTAAAATCGAACTCAAGTCGCGCTGGTCGCACTCCTCGGCGACCAGCCCGCGAGCAATGTGCACTTTGTATCCCCGCTGCCCCGCGGAAGCAATCCGGGCACACTCCAAAATCACGCGATAGCAGAACAGCAGATCGGCGGCCTTCGGCAAATGCAACGACGTCCTGCCTAAGAGGGCGCGAGCCTCGTCCAATCCATTGATAGCCGCAAGAGCAAATTCGACCTTTGCCGGCTCCCGCTCCTGATCGAGTTGGGCCCACCGTATCAACTCAGATTTTCGAAAAGTGCGTTCCCAGAATATCGCGCCAATATCTACATTGGAGACGTCCACTTCCAATAGATTGTCGTAGTATTCATTGTGGGCCGAAAACGTCGACGAGAAGTACTGGGGACGCACGGTGGTTATGGTTCGGAATAGGTATACTCGCGCTGTGGGCGGCATTGGGGCCTTCCTTAGCTTATAGGGCGTCCCTCAGCACCTGGGGCTAACTCCGGATTATCGATACCGGTCTGGTCCAGCTCAATTTCGAGCTCCAGTTCGCGCTCGACTTTGTCGATGTACTCTCCGTGGCATCCGCCACTGCCGCTGCCCGATCCGCTACCGGAACCGCAATAGATTTCCACGTAACGGTCGATGCTTCGTTCATTGACCGTTACGCCACCCCCACCCCCTGCACCGCGAGGCAGGGTCGCGCCCGGTGCGTATACGATGGCAGATAGGTTCCCGAACATCAGTGGCGCGGCGCCAGACAAATCGGAACCGCCCATACCTTCAGCTGTGTATTGCATACGTCCTCTCCTTTCTCACGCCTAAAATACCGAGTGTTCGCCACATCTCCATCACGTATATGTGGGAGTGTACTGGAAATCCCGGCACGCGCCGGCCAAGAACCCGTGATAGCTTTGCCTGACGATCTTACTGCCGAGCTTGATAGCACCGATGTATTCAGACGTGCCTTGGTGCGACATTCCAAAAATCAGGCGCCGCTTCTGGCCCACAACCTCCACGGCGAGTTTTTCGAACACCTTGTGGCCCGTATCGATGTGCCGCGCCGCGGGCTCGAGCACAAACGCTTCGACCCAAGCATAAGAATCGCCTTGCGGGACGACGATGGCCGCGGCGGCCGGCTTTCCGTCATTTTCCATGATCCAGACGTGTTTATTGCGACTGTGGCTCTGGATGTCTTGTTCGATAGCCCCGCCCAGATGGCGTGGTACTGACGCTAACAGCTTCGTCGCGAATTCGTGGTCGTGAGCAGTCGCGATGTGTGCGCCATGCTTGGCTGTTGAATGCTTTTGCGTGGGAGGCGCGAACTCGAAGAGCGGCGAACCTGGCAGCACCGGGATCTGCAGTTTCCACGCCAACGCGAACGCGTCGGACTGGACGGAATCGACGAACAGCATGCCACTGCTGAGCTTGAGCATTTCGATCGCGACCCATTTGAACGCAGCGGCGTTTGGTAGCTCGGGGAGACGCACATCGACCACGAAACGCGGGAGAATCGGATGATCGCCGGAGACAACGAAGTAGCCATTGTCCCCGAAACCGTAAGCGGTCCCGCCCGCAATTGCCTGGTGGACGAATCCTAAAGTGGGGGAAGTCTCCGTTGTTTTCTGTTCTGGTAGAGGAATTTTACGGATCGTAAGTTTCATCTGCTAAACCTCAATTGAACTCAATAATGGCCCGTTTCCTTGAGTCCTCGTCATACCGGCTCCATTACCCGGTCGCCGTGGACCCGAACACTCAGATTGGCCAGAAAGCTCTGCTTAACCAAAGTCATATTCAGCTTGATAGCCTCCAAATAACCTGCCGTAGAAGCGCGGGAAATAGAGTAGACAACCTGGCGATGTTGTTTTCTGACTTCGCGTGCCACCCAATTCATAAACACTAATTCCAAGTCCCTGTGCGTCTTTTCATGCGTGTCGGCCGGCAAATCGGAATATGTGTCCATCACAACGCTCGTCAGGGCGGCGTAGGGGCCGGGCACCGGTACTGTAATCGCTGCTCCCAGCACGTCCTTATCTTTCCGAAGCAACAGGACACATCGGCCGGCAATATGTTCCATCGCCGCCTCCTTCGTCTGCCCGCCAAGCTCGGCCGGTGGCATAGTCAGGAGTTCAACGGCCGCGTGCTGGGTTGATTTGTCAGCGACCTCGACGTCGAACCCTTGCAGGGTCACATCGTCCTTAAGGCCCTTCCAAACAAATAGCGGCGGACCCGAGCGTAATGCGACTCCCAGCCTCCAGGCGAAATCACAGGCATCGCGGTCCGAGGAGTCAAACCACAGCACCCCCTGTGAATGCCGGTTCATTTGCTCCGCAAGCGCGTCGTATTCGCTTTGTACTGCCAATTCCGGAAGCGCAAGCTCGACGACAAAACCGGGCACGAGGGAATCGTTCGACGCGACAATGAAATGCCCAACATTGCCTTTTCCGGCAACTCTGTATCCAGTGCCGCCTGCGATCCCTTGCTCGACAAACCCGTAGTTCGGCTCCGTTTTCCGGCGTTTTATGTCTTCGAGCGGCACTTCCTCCACCGTCCAGCTCATGAGATTCTCCTTCTCGTGTGATATTGGTCTCTGGAATGCGCCCCTTCTCCCTGCCGCCTGTAGCCGTTCGCGAATGCCAACATCACTAATACATGCCGCCGCTCCCTGAACCCGATCCGGAACCAGTGCCAGATCCCGTGCCACATCCGGAACCGGAGCAGCACATCGTCGAAACCCGGTTGAAATACACGCCGCCGGGCTGGATAGCCAAGTGCTCCAGGTTGCCAATTGCCACCTTGCCGAACGTCACGACACTGGATATTGCTTGCACTCCGATGCCAGGCGTTCGTTCCTCTTCCGGGTGTTCTGCCATGACGATTCTCACTCCCGAAAATGGCGCATTTTCGTGAATGGGTTTTGTCTACACCGGCTCCGTGACTCGGTCGCCGTGAACCCGAACGCTCAGGTTCGCGAGAAAGCTCTGCTTAACCAGGGTCATATTCAGTTTGATCGCTTCCATGTAACCTGTTGGAGTCTCGCGGGCCATGGAGTAGACCAATTGGCGACGTTTCTTTCTGACCTCACCGGCCACGAGGTTCATAAAAACCAGCTCGACATTCCTGTGCAGTTTCTCATGCTCATCGGCGGGCAGATCGGAATGGGTCTTCATCAGAACGCTCGTCAGGGCGGCATACGGACCGGGCACCGGGAATGTTACCGCGGCGCCTATAACATCCTTACCCTTGCGAAGCACAAGGACGCATCGACCCGCGATATGTTCCATTGCTGCTTCCTTAGTCTGTCCGCCGAGTTCAGGGGGTGCCGAAGTCAGGAGTTCAACAGCCGCATGCTGAGTCGATTTGTCAGCGACCACCACCTCGAACCCTTCCAGGTTCACATCCTCCTTAAGGCCCTTCCAAGCAAACAGCGGCGGGCCCGAGCGAATTGCGACTCCCAGCCTCCAAGCGAGGTCGCAGGCATCGCGGTCCGAGGAGTCGAACCAGAGCACACCCTGAGAGTGCTCGAGCATCTTATCTGCAAGCGCTTCGTACTCGCTTTGCACGGCCAGTTCCGGCAGCGCAAGCTCGACAACAAAACCCGGCACCAGGGAGTCGTTCGACCCGACGATGAAATACCCCCCGTCGCTTTTTTCTGCAATTCTGTAGGCCGTACCGCCCGCGATTCCCACCTCGACGAACCCATAGTTAGGCTCCGTCTTCCGCCGTTTGATGTCTTTCAGCGTCACTTCCTCTACCGTCCAGCTCATCATGTCCTCCTTGTCGCTATATCGGGCTTCTCTTAGCCATTTGTGACAGCCCTCCTGTTGCCCAATCCGGGGGCAGTCGCAATGACAAGGCTGCTAATACATGCCACCGCTCCCCGAACCCGATCCGGAACCAGAGCCGGATCCCGAACCGGACCCGGATCCGGAGCCGCACCACGACGCCACTTGATGGATACGCGCGTCACCGGTTCGCGGCACCAACAGTCGCTCTAGGTTTCCGATGGTCACAACCTGAGATATCGCTTGCACTTCTCCGAGGCTGTCGGAAGTTCGTTCGCTTTTCGGATGTTCCGCCATATTGACTCCTTCTTACTTCTCCCGCGGGCACTCGTCTCGGATTGGTTAGGGGTGGGCCTCGCTACCAGCCGACGCCACTAGAAAACTCTCAATCACGTCCATTGGTTCACGTTCGAGGGATATCACTTCCGCCGTGCCTCGAAAAATTCTTTGGGCCGGGACATCGTTCATCGACGCAACAGCGGTCTGGAGGCTCCGATAGAAGCCTCCTTTTATCAGCGCCCGAAATGCGCTATATCCCTCCTGGGCTCTGCGCGGCTCCAGAAACTGTTCGACATTGGCGCGCAATGAACGAGAGTGGTCAAATCTCACAAGGAACTCACGGAGCCAAACGGGCACTTGAGCGCAATTGAGGGTGCCCCAATCGCAGAGGACGCCACAGTCCGTAGTATTCAGGTCATTGAGCCAGAACAGACAGGCCGGCTCGTAACGTCGCTCGACAAAATCCGCTGGAATTACCGTACTCCGAGCCTCAGCGAGGGCATGGAATGGGTTCTTCGAGGAAGCCACCTTTTGGACGTAGAAGATTCCGGTTTGATCGATGAAATGCCAGAGCGCTTGCGCAGTCTCGGGATGCTCCGAATCAGGGAGGAATTCAGCTCGAAAGATCTCCTGAACCGAACGTTCAGAAAACGCAAGATTCGCATCGCGCTCCCGCTCTCTAAATTGCAGCACCAGAGCGATATCGCCCTGGTCGATCATCGCCTCGATGTTGAACTCTTCGGGCCCGTGGAAAATTCCTGAGCCCCTCATAAGATGGAAGAGATTCGCACTGACCGTCAGGTAGCGGTAGCGTTTGATGTTATCAATTAAGAAATCCCTTGTCGCGGCAATCTCTTCCCTCGTCTCAGTAGGAAAGCCAAGAATTGCATAAATGTGCATTCTGATCCCGGCGTTTTCGAGACTCTGGAGCACGCCATCGTAGTCAATTGGGTCCCCCATATGCTTATTGACGAGTTTGTTGACACGCGGGCTGGCGGCCTCCAACCCCAGACCCAGATACCGGCAGCCAGAGGCGTATATCGTTTTGCAGACCTCGGGTGTCAAATCGTTTGTAAACCGGCATCTGGCGCGGTACACGATTGACAGCCCCGAGGACAGTACCCGCTCTGCGAATGTTAGCAGGACATTTGGATGCAATGCTTCATCCATGAGGATGAGGGACTGAATATTATCGCGACGAATCTTGAGCAAGAGCGATTCAAAATTGCTCTGATAGTGGTCGTCAAAAATTGCAAGGCCGCGAGGCATGAGGTGTTGGCTGTTAATCGTACAGAATTTGCAGGCCGCCCAATGACACTTGGTCGGGGACAGTCGGGCCACTATAGTGCGGTGGCCAGCCGTTCGGAACACCGGCAGTGCTTGGATGTAGTTGTGGAAGGTCTCCGCCACCGTTCGGAGCGGGGCCGGTTCTACGGCGGTTGCGGCTGGACTGGAGAACGCGATGATGTTGGAAGTGCATTCACTCAGAGCCGGGCTCGAACCGCGCATGATTAGTTCCAGGAGCGCTCGAAGACTCGCGCCGTAATCCTGGCGCGGGAGGAAGTAGTCAAAGTACTGCGACACGGCGTCGCGACGGCTGGTTAGTGGTGCTACCCACTCACCGAAATTGTACTGCTCGTTTGCGCCGGAGCTGTCGAGGATACGGACTGCATTTGGCCATTTTTGCTTCAGGAGAGCGGCAACCAAGAACGCCTGAATCAACTCCCCGTCGTTGCGGAGGTTGATCACGATGGCAGCCGGTTCACAGCCAATCGCTTCGCATCGCAGAAGGCCCGCAAGGTATCGACCCAAGGCGGACTCCCCGGCCTTTGCCGCGGCACGCAAGATCTCGGTAAGGCTGTATGGGTCGTATTCATGAGAGACGATACCTCTTCCGAGGTGCAGTTCAAATGCGCTTTCATCCAACGACGCTACTGCGGTACACCTCTCCAGAACACGAAAGCAAAAGATGATTTCTTCCGCGGACAACATGCGTTCGGAAAACTCGCCAAGAAGGCTCTTGACTTTCACGATCTCGCGAACTGCTGCGCCGTCTATTTGGCGATTCAGCGAGGTCCAAACATCTGAAGCGACATGCTTAGTCAATATGCCGCGGAGTCGGTCTTCATCCAGTTGTTGAGTCCAATGATAATATCCCAGATCAACAGACGTGACCCGATGGCCAAGATGGGCATCAAGGTGGGTGTATATCCCAGTGAACTCAGCATCGAAGAAATAGGGACGAATGGTTGTGATGGTTTTGACCAACAGAACTGGGCTTCGCACTTACAATCCCTCACGATAGATAGCGCAATTAAGAACCGTTCGAGAGTATCGTACTGAGCCATGCAAGATGTCTGCTCAATTGTGAGCAACGTTAGCGGTTTATTTTGCCCCACCTACTTATCAGGTGTCCGAGGCAACCCAATCGACCGTGAATTTGTTCTTGGCGGGTGATCTTGACAAGGCGTCCACTTTCGCGTATAGAGTCTTTAAAAGCCTCTGGTGAATACTCAACCCAACAAGCTGGTCTGAAAAGGCTCGATATCGTAACAACCGCGTGTGCAAGGCGTCGATTCTGGATGCGGCCGGAAAAGCAGCGCTTCAGCACATGCTAGAGATTCTGACCTCGCCGAGGCAGATGAAGATTCGAGGACAGGAGGGGGTTAAATCTGTGCCGGCCCAGCATTTGCCACCTTTCCCTTACCGCTTGCGCGATTGTATACGTATTCAGTCGGTCCGCAGTGTCTCACTATTTGTCGCAAAGCATCACAACGTGTACCTGTGCGGGTACAGCGACAATCACTTGTATTTAATCGAACGCGGACAAGTCAAGCTCTCCTCGCCGACGAGCGATGGCAAGAATTGCCTGCTGGCGATCTATTCGGCTGCCGACGTCTTTGGCGAACATTGTCTTATGTCGCAAAGCCGACTCGAAACGGCGACAGCAATGATAGACACAGATTTAAGACAGATCAGGGCTGACGACTTCATGGTCGAACTAGGTCGAAGGGGATTACTTGAGGCATTCATTGGATACCTCGTATCCCGTGCAGCAGAGCAACAAGCCGCTATCAAGGGTTTCCTCACCTTCGATAGCCAGCGGCGGTTAGCTGTTACCTTGTTACAGCTCGGCTGTAAGCTTGGCACTAATCGTCCGAATAGCCAGCAAATCGTAAACAGGATATCCCACCAGGATCTCGCGGAAATGGTGGGCACAACACGATCCCGTGTTGGATGGTTCTTGCAGAAGTTTGAGGCCTTGGGCTTGATCGAGCGAACGCGGCACAACCGACTAACCATCAAGGTGGCGAATCTTTCAGCATACCTGGAACAGTCCGCCGCCAGTGCACGTCCGGGCGAGGTTGTCTCTGAAAAACCTGACACGGCAGCCAAGAACACTTACGGCCGGTCGACTAATGTGGCGTAGGGGGCAAAATGTTCAAGCGGACCTCGAGTAACACGGTAGTGTTGCAAAAGTGCTGAAACGACCGGTTATACCGTCCTGATATGTGTGGGAAGGGCGAAATTACGGCCGTCATTGTTCAAGTGGCGCCAGTTCGGACCGGCGGTGATTACCTGCGCGGGGGCAAGAGCGGACTGCGGGTCAGCGAAGCGGCACTAGGCACTATGACTTTCGGAGACGAGCGGGGATGGGGATCACCGAAGGACGAAGCGCAGAAAGTCAATGAAACCTACTGCGAGGCAGGCTGAAAGTTCCTTGACACTACGAATTTCTACACCGGCGACACGAGCGAGACATTCGTGGGTGAGTTCGTCAAGGGCGTTCGGAAAATTCTCTGAAGCTCGGAGCGAACAATCGCACGCACCCCGTGGCCATCGCCTTGAAGCATGGCATTATCGAGCTAGTCTGCACCGCACTACGAATTACGCTACGGTTGTGCTCCCGCTTCCGGGAATTTCCAACGACTTAGAGGTCGTCCGCCTCTTGTAAGTCCTTTAAAGTCGTGTATGGGCCGCTCTTTCACGGCGGTAACACGGGTTCAAATCCCGTCGGGGACGCCAAACTTATCAACCACTTGCAAATCCCCTCCAGAATTTTGTAGGAAACTCAGCGAGTGCCGCCGGATACGTAACGACACGAAACACGCGGTGGTTCCTCAGCTTTGCTCCGCGGATTCCCGAAGCTCTGCCCATCAATGACCTGACGTCCCGTAAGAACAGCGGATTCTCGGGTTAGCGTCCGGTGTGTACCCGCGTTGAGGATTGACAGCGAAGTTATTGTGACCTTCAGGCTAGGCTGCTGATTCGACGGCGTGCGCCAGAGTGGCGGCGATATTCCAAGGGAGGAGTTCCTCGATGCGGTTGATGGGATGATCGGCGATGCGAGTCAGCACCTCGTGTACGTATGCTTCTGGGTCGAGACCGTTGAGTTTCGCGGTACCGATCAAACTATAGATGACGGCAGCCCGTTCTCCGCCCGCATCGGAGCCCGCGAAAAGATAGTTCTTTCGGCCCAGCGTGACGGCGCGCAAGGCACGTTCGGCAGCATTGTTGTCTGCCTCCAAGCGACCATCGTCGCAGTAACGGGTCAGTGCCGGCCACAGCGTCAGCGCATAGCGGATCGCCACCGTCGTGTCCGACTTGCGCGAGAGTTTCGTCAGTGAGACTTCGAACCAGTCGTGCAAGGACTGGAGCAAGGGTCGAGCGCGGGCTTGGCGAACTTGCTGTCGTTCCTCCGGTGGCCGTCCACGAATCTCATCCTCGATGGCATATAAAGCCGCGATCCGTTCCAGAGCTTCCCGGGCCAGAGGCGAGGCATGAGCTTGTTCCAGATCGTAGAACTTGCGACGCACGTGCGCCCAACACGCCGCCTCCTGAATCCGACCATCCTTATATAGCTGATTGAAGCCGGCATACGCATCCGCCTGCAAAGCACCCTGAAACGTCTTCAGATGTTGCGCGGGGTGCTCCCCGCCACGATCGGCCGAGTAAGCAAACCACACCGCCGGAGCGGCCTGATCGCCTGCTGGGCGGTCGTCGCGCACGTAGGTCCACAAACGCCCCGTCTTGGTCTTGCCCGTGCCCGGAGCCAGCACCGGTACCCGCGTATCATCGGCATGCACTTTACCCGCCGCCATCACATACCGCCGCAACGCTTCCACCAGCGGGTCGAGCAACGCACTGGTTCCACCGACCCAGTCCGCCAGGGTCGATCTCTCCAGTTCGATGCCGTGCCGCTCATAGATCTCGCATTGCCGGTAGAGGGGAAGATGATCGGCATACTTGGAAACCAGCACATGCGCCAGCAGACCCGGGCCCGCCAGGCCGCGCGCGATCGGCCGGCTCGGCGCCGGTGCTTGCACGATCCGTTCGCATTGCTGGCAGCTCAGCTTCGGCCGTACATGGCGAATCACCTGAAAGCAGGCCCGCACGTACTCCAACATCTCCGAAACATCTTCGCTCAGCTTGCGTAACTTTCCCCCTCAATCGGGACAGACCGAGGGTTTCGGCACATGCGTCTGGGTTTGCCGTGGCAGGTGTTCCGGCAACGGACGGCGGGCCGGTTTTGCTTTGACCGTGGGTGGGGAAGCTTCGATAGCAGGACGCTCGCCGCAGGGCGACGTCTCCTCGCCGACTTGTACTTGTTGCAAATCTTCCAGCCGCAGTTCCAGCTGTTCGATCTGCCGCTCCAATTTCTCGGACTTGCGCCCGAACTGCATCCGCCGGAGCTGGCTCAGCAGCAGCTTCAGATGCTCAATCTCACTCTCCCGCCGCAGCAACTGCTGCTCCCGCTGGAGTAACTGCTGGTGAGTGGCAATGCGTTCCTGGTGTTCGGCCAACAGCAGCGCCCGCAACGCTTCTCGATCTAACTTACTCAGATCCGGAAGTGTCGGCGCCAACATGAGCCGCAGTATGCCACGAACCCGCATCCCGTCAACACTTGTGCGCACAAAAATCTGTGCAAATCCAAATGCGTATCTACACCGCCAACTGCGGATCCCACGTGCGCTCCGGTCGCCGCCAATCAATGCCTTCCAGCAGCATCGACAACTGCGCGCGGGTTAGAGAAACGCTTCCTTCCGTCGCTCGCGGCCAGATAAAACGCCCCCGTTCTAATCGCTTCTGGAACAGACATAGCCCATCCCCATCAAACCAGATCAGCTTCACCAGATCGCCTCTGCGGCCTCGGAAGATGAATACTTGGCCTGACATCGGGCTCTTTTCCAGCTTGGTTTGTACCAGCGCGCTGAGCCCAGCGAAACCTCGGCGCAGATCGGTTACCCCGGCGGCAATCCAAATTTGCGTATTGCCTGGCGGCGCGATCATCGCTGCAGACACTCCAACAACACACGCAACAACACTGGATTGGCGTCGCTTTCGACCCGCACTTGCGCATGCTGCAGTTGGATGTGAATCGTGCCCGCCGAGGAGGCGAGCAAGCCACCAGGTTCAGTCCATGAAGCTGGCGGCACAGTGGAACTCTCCTCAGCGACTCGCACCGGCAACAGTTTGGCCTCCCTCCGCCGTCTCAGTCGCCCCGCCCGATACAGCCTGCACCAGTTGAAGACCAGATTGGCGTTGACCCCGTGCGGCCGTGCCACCCGCGCCACCGATGCCCCCTCGGCCAATGCCTCTCCCACAATCCGCTGCTTCTCTTCCAGCGTTCGATACTGTCGCTTAGTTGGAACGGGTTGCGTGTGTAAGTGTCCATCATCGCTCCACGTGGACACTATCGTTGCTGTCCACATCGCGAGCATGACTTGCGATTACACGCTTGTCCAGACGGTCAGAGGCGGGCAGAGGCGGACGCTTACGATTCTCGGGGCCACAGAGATTCTCTTATTCGTATCGCAGCGACACCATGGGATCAATCTGGGCGGCACGGTGAGCGGGAATGTAGCTCGCCAAGAAAGTGACGACAGTCAATATCAGGGCAATTACGCCGAATGTGAGTGGATCGTCCGGCCTCACGCCGAATAGGAGACTCCGCATGAGACGGGAGAGTGCGAACGCTCCCGCCAAACCGGAAGCCACACCACACAAAGCCAAAGCCATTCCTTTCCAGACAACCAGACGCACGATACCGCGCTGCGTAGCACCCAAGGCAATCCGGATCCCGATTTCGCGCGTGCCCTGATTCACCAGATAGGTCATGACTCCGTACGTACCGATCGTGGCGAGAACAAGGGCCACGCAGGCGAATAACACCAGCAGGAGCATCGAGAACCGACGTCGTGCCAGCGACTCCTCCACGCGCTCTTCCATGGTGCGCACGTTGTAGAGAGGCAGATCGTTATCTAACGCCTGAATCTGCCGCTTGACGACTGGTGCAAAGCCTGAAGGATCGCCGTCGGTACGCAGAACCACGTTCATCGCGCGCACGGGATATTGGGTTTGGGGAAGATATAGAGCGATGCGCGAGTCGGAATCCAGCGTGTATTGTTTCACGCGCCCCACCACGCCGACGACAGTCTCCCAGGGGTTCTTGTCGGTAACGAGGTCTGCGACGCCTCCGAAATGGATACGCTTTCCGATGGGATCCTGGTTCGGCCACAACTGCCGGGCCATGTACTCGTCAACGATGAGCACCTTGGGGCTCGTCGCTGTGTCCTGGTCGTTGAACAACCGGCCTGCCAGCAACGGGATCTCCATCGCGGCGAAGTAGCTGCCGCCGGCGATGCGCTGATCTGCGTTAATGAAATTCTCGCCCGGAGGAGGCGTGCGACCTTCCACCGTGATCGGGCCCCAGGCAAACATCTGACTGAGCGGGAGAGCAGAGACGGCTCCGGATGCTTTTACCCCCGGCAATCCTTTTAGCCGATTCCAAAGATCCCTGTACGCAGCCAGAACCATCTGCGGGTCTTTGTACTTCGGACCGCTGAGAGTGAGTTCAAGAGTTAGAACGTTCTTCGCGTTGAAACCTGAAGACACGGTTTGCAAATGCGCGAAGCTGCGGATCAGCAGGCCCGCGCCGATGAGGAGCATCACGCAAAGCGCTAGCTCGGCAATCACCAGCAGCCTGCGCAAGCTGTTGCCCCGGCCCCAGACTGCGCTGGTGCCTGCGGAACCTCGGCTCGAATCCTTGAGCGTGGTGCTCAAATCCAGCCGCGAGCTCCTCACTGCCGGTGCCATCCCAAAGAGGATTCCGGAAACCAGCGAAACCAGAAACGTGAAGAGAAGAGCCGCCCAGTCGATCCCGATATCGTTGATGCGGGGAACACTGTTCGGACCAAGAACGTGAATCCAATGCATGCTCCAAAATGCGAATGACACGCCTAACGCGCCTCCGGCAAAAGAGAGCAAAACGCTCTCGGTCAGCAGTTGGCGCACAATTCTGAAGCGGGTCGCACCGATCGCAGTACGGACGGCGATCTCCTTCTGCCGCGCGACCGCTCGCGCCAGAAGAAGATTGGCTACGTTGGCGCAGGAAATCAGCAGCACGAATCCGACTGCTCCCAACAGAACGAATAGAGTTGGGCGAACATCACCGACCACCTGCTCAAGCAGCGGCACAATCCCGAAGGTCAATCCGCCGTTGGGTGGATAAACTTGCGGATAATCATGCCGCAGGCGTGCTGTGATCGTATCCATCTCAGCCTGGGCCTGCGCAACTGAGACGCCCCGCTTGAGCTTGCCTATGATGTTGTAATCTTCATGGTCGCGGTTCTGAGCGGCGTCGGAAGGGAGCGGGAGGGGAAGGAGAATATCCGCTTGCTCCGCTCCATCGAGGGTCGGCAGTACCTCTCTTGGCAGGGAAAAGCTATGGGGCATGATGCCGACCACTTCGTAAGGGATTCCGTTCAAGATAACCGACTGGCCAATCATGTGTGGATTGGCACCGTAATGACGAACCCACATGCCATAACTGAGCACGGCTGTGGCGGGTTTACCCGGCGAGTCCTCGTCGGCGGTGAAGGTCCGGCCAAAAGCCGATGATTGGCCGAGCATAGGCAGGAGGTTGGAGGAGATGCGAATCGTGCCGACCCGTTCAGGTGCCTCGTGACCGGTGAGATTGTAGTTGCCGCCGATGGCGATCGCCACTTGTTCAAAGCCGTGATGCCCATTCTTGATGTCAAAATATTGGGCGGTGGAGAACCAATCTTCAGTGATGTTCAGACCGGGCGATCGATTCCAGAGGATCGCCAGTCGTTCCGCATCCTGATAGGGCAGAGGCCGGAGCAGGAGTGCATTGATGATGCTAAAGATCGATGTATTGGCTCCAATCCCGATTGCCAGAGACAAGATTGCCGCTAGGGTAAAGCCGGGTCCCTTGGCTAACATCCGGACGGCATAGCTCAGGTCTTTTGCGAATGCATTCATGCGCGCCGGTTCCTTTTTTGGAGAAGCTAGAATTACACGGAATCAGTGTTCCCGGGTCCCCAGTGTCGAGACCCGGAAGATAATCCGCGCCGGGCCATCAACTTTTCTTTGCCTTCGCCGGAGGAGCCAGCGCGACCGCAGCTTCGCTGGTGAGCAGGAGAAACGTGAACGTCTCCTGCAGGTACAAGCGGACGGCGGCATCGGTGTGACTGAGATATCCGATGGAGACGTCCTGGCCAATATGAAGCTCGAAGTCGCCACCACGAGTGGTCAGAACGAAAGCCCCTACAATGGCTGGGGCCCAAATGATCTGATCATTGACCAGCCGTTTGACATGCTCCAACACGGGGTAGCCGTGATCGCTGGTCTCGGCGAGCGCTGTGTACGCATCGGCACCGAGCAGCACGGAGTAGGGACCATTGACGCCCACGAGACGCAACCGGCTCAAGGCCTGAGCAATGGCTTCCGGGTATTGGGGCACGTCGGCGGGGAGCGTCATGATCGGATTGCTGGTTCCTTGGCGGATGCCCCCAATACCACCTGCCGGGTAACCGTCAAACATGGCGCCGTCCTCGGCAAAGGCGATCTCTCGCGCTGCGTCCTTCGCCGCTTGCCAGTCCGAATCATTTGCGCCCCGGTCGACGTCGTCGATCGCTTGGCGATCCAGTTCGAATGGAACGCGTAGCTCGACCAGCGCCTTTACTTCGCGCTGGCTGGCGACGATACCTTTCGATGGAGCGGCGATCGTCCGCAGGTGCCCAGTGCCGATGGCAGAGAGGCCTGCGCCGTCCGGACCCTTGACGTCAACGACACGCCGTCCGGCGAGGTAGCGCTTGAGCGTGCGCGAGGTTTCCTCTTCAATCTGGGCCCATGCCGAATCAGAAATGGGGGCAAGTTCACGGTGGAGATTATTCATGGTGTATGTCTCCTTTGAGAGAACCGATGCCGAGCGAACCGTCGCGCACGGACGGGGCGGATGCGGCAGCTACTGTTGGTGCTGCGGAGGATGCCGCACTCGGAGACTGATCTGCGTTGCCTTGAGTTTCGGTCAAGTCCTCTAGAAAAGTTGCGGAGGGCACGAAGAACAGATTTCCGGTGACGGCACGGCTGAAGTCCAGCAGACGATCATAGTTGCCCGGCGGACGGCCGATGAACATGTTCTCGAGCATCTGCTCGATGGTGAGGGGCGAACGGCTATAGCCGATGAAATAGGTGCCAAATTCGCCGTGCGATGGCCGGCCGAATGGCATGTTGTCGCGAAGTATCTTGATCTCTTTTCCATCCTCAACGATGGTGGTGAGCGCGCTGTGCGCTGAGGTTGGCTTGACCGAATCGTCCAATTCGATGTCGGAGAGCTTGCGGCGGCCGATGATGCGTTCCTGCACTTCCGTGGAGAGTGCATTCCAAGCGCTAAGATCGTGGAGGTATTTCTGAACAATCACGTAGCTGCCGCCGGCAAAACTGGGGTCCTCATCGCCGATAAGCACAGCGTCGGCCGCCGCTGTGCCCCTAGGATTCTCGGTTCCGTCGACAAAACCGAGGAGATCTCGATCATCGAAATAGCGGAAGCCGTGTACTTCGTCGGCAGCAGACACGGCATTTCCGATACGTGCCATCACCTGTGTAGCCAGCTCGAAACATAGGTCGATGTGCTTCGCGCGGATGTGGAAAAGCAGGTCGCCCGGAGTGGCCACCGCATGGCGGTCTCCGGCGCGAATCTCTCGGAAGGGATGGAGTTCCGCCGGGCGCAGCGATCCGAAGAGGCTGTCCCATGCCTCCGACCCAATCCCCATGACGCAAGAAAGTCCAGCTTCCATGTTGCGAAATTCCACCGCGCGCACCAGCGCGGCAAGGTCTCCGCAGAAGGAGCGCACGGTGGCTCGATGGTCCGAGCCTGGCTTGATCGTCGCGACCAGAAAGATCGCGGCACGAGTAAGCGGAGCCGCCACGGGCTGGCCCAGGGCGGGTAACCTACCCTGCGCTTCCGGGGCGCTCATTGGATCAGACTCCATGGAGCTTCGTTCATGTGCAGGCGTGCGCGGATTTCAGTTCACCGGAATATTACGCTCGATCCGTGTGCGAAAGTTCGCCCTGAAAGCATACCATCGGTCTCTTTCCATTGGGGAACATGGATACAAATTCCGTTGGGGCCACCGACCTTGACAGCGTACCGCCGAGAAGCGATTCAGACCGTACTCTGTAGGTCTTGAAAGCCATGATGTGGCGCAAACACAAGCCAGTGTATAAAGGTTAGGCTTCTTCTTCGTATGAGCTCTCGTTTGGGTTGCGTACGCCAGAAGGGGTGCCGTTCGACGGATAGGGAAGAGTGCCGCGCAGTTCGGCCATTCGCTCAGCTGAAAAGTTGGGGAACGGATTCTCGTTTTTGTCTTGCCATTTCTGGACCGTTCGTTGGGCCTCGGCAGCCTTTTCTTCATTCATCCTTTGGTTTGTCGCCGTGTAGTTGAGTCGTATCGGGACCGCCCAAGCTCCCCCCGTCGCCTCCACTGTCCTCGTGATGCGAAAGAGAATGTCTTCCTGGATCGCAGAAAAATCGGCTGCATCTCGGCTCAAGATATACGCAAAAAGTTCGACTTGATAGCCTGCTCCGTCAATTCCTGCGAGTCGAAATCTGGCTGACTGCTGCTCCACTCGAGGGTGCGAGTACAAGACTTCACGCACTTTCTCGATCACGCACTGCAACTGATCCAGTGAGCACTCGCGGCTGAGAGACAAAGTAGTAAAAATCAAGAATTTATTCCGCCGCGACAAGTTCTCGATACTGCTTTGTACGAGCATCCCATTCGGGAACCAGATGTCGGTGCCTTCGCGCGTGGTGGCAGCGGTGGAGCGCAAGCCGACGTTTCGGATGGTCACGTAGCGGCCGGAAATGACGCAATCGTCACCGATATAGATGGCATTGTCCATCACCAGAGTGATCCCGCCCAAAAGGTTTTCGAGTGTCTTTTGAGCCGCCAGAGCGATCGCGATACCGCCGATTCCAAGGCCAGCCAGCATGGTTTTGGTATTGAAACCCAGGATGCCGAGAATACACAGGGCGGCGCCGACGATCAGGCCGACATTGAAGAGGTGATAGCCGAGTTGCAGGAAAGACTGCGCCTCTTTTCCGCTCATCCGAAGAGCCGAAGAGGTATGCGCTTTGTCCAGAATTCTGGTGCCGAACCAGGCCAGGCAAACCACCAGGAATACGCCTAAAGTCCGAAAGTAATACACCCTGTAGTAGAGAGGTATCCCGATCAGCAGGACGAGAACAGCATGGAACAAAATGGCCACGATGAAAGTGATCGGCTTATCAATGCCGCTCCATTGCAGCGCACCGCGGTGCTTGACCGTCCGGAGAATCCAGCGCATGAGCCAGGTAACGCCTGCGCCGATCGCGAGCGCCAACGGAATAGACAGGAGCCACGCGATCCATCGCCCCGCCGAAATCCCCATCGCTCTGTGGTCCGCCAGGAAGGCCGGGAAGTACTGATCGAGCACAGGCGCGCCGGCCAGTTCGTAAAGGCCGGGAACCTGATCAAGAGTCTGCTGCGACACGAGCCAAACGGGCCCGGCGTCCTTCTCGGTGACTCGCACCAGGAGGAACGGGATTTGCTTGTCCTGCACCTCAAGACGGCCGACGACTTCGACATTCGGATCAGGCGAATCGTCGAGAAAGCCCTCGGGCGACTGGCTGAGCGTAGCGATGGATCCCACAAGACTGGTGTCCATCAAGGTGAGAAGCTTTTTCGCAAGTTCGGGCCCCTCTTGCCTTTGCCTGATGGTTGGCAGTTCGAGGTATCGAGCGGCGGTAGCGTAGTCGCCGCGGTGTGCGGCCCTGACGAATCGCAGGGTGGCACTCTGTGGCGTTTCTCGTCGCAGTGGATCCTTCGGTTGAGATAGGGGAGCTTGGGCCGCTGGGGCAGAGATGCCGGGAATCGAGGGGATCTGGGCAGACCCAACCGCGTGCCAAAGAAAGACGAAGAGCAGAATTCCCCAACAGCGGTGACGTTTCAGCTGCATGGTTATTCGCCGACTAGAATCACTCGTGAAGAGCTACCGAGGCAGAAGTGCGCCCCGGTCGTGAGTGAGTTTTTGAATCGGGGCCACGAGCGCGAAACCGGCGATGTGTTTGAACGCCCAACATCCGAGTGCGCCGCCTTCAATTTGAAGGAGCAGACATCCGAGGCTCAAGGCCGATACTGCCGGCAGTTCCCGTTCCGGCGCCGACTAGAGCATCGATGGCTGCTTCCTTGCAACAGGGAGCCATAGAAGTCTCTTGATAGGGAGGCTAGAAGTCTGCTGCTAAAGTGCAAACTGTCAGATCTGATAGTGAGAGGGCCTCCGAGTATAAAGGTCAGCTCGCTTTGGCAACCTCGGCGCTTTCCGCAAGAGGCACCTCGGCGGTGATTTCGGTACCTTGACCGGGGAGGGAGTTGACGAAAAGCACGCCTCCTGCGATGCGGAGTCGTTCGCGCATGCCGGCCAATCCGAGGCCGGGTGTTGCCAAGGAAGCGTCAAAACCTACTCCGGTATCCGTAATTTGCAACCGCGCGCGTTGTGCGTCTCGACTCAGCTTTACCGTGACTTTGCCGGAGCCGCTATGCTTCAGGACATTATTCAATGCTTCTTGTGCGACTCGATAGAGACACAGTTGGACCTCAGGACCCAGCGGAACGGAATCACGGACCTCCAGATCGACCCCAATGGGCCTTTGCGCCGAAATTTTGTGACACAATTCGTTCAAAGCCGCTTTCAATCCCAAGTGCTGCAGCTTGGTCGAATGGATCTCGTGAGATAGTTCGTGAATGTCGCTGGTGATTTCCTCCGCCTGGTCCCGCAGTTGTGTCACTTCCGACCGCTGGGTTGCGGAGGAGGAAAAGGTGTCTCGAAGGCGCTCGAGTCCAAACACCAGCAGCGAGAGGCGTTGCCCAATGTCATCGTGCAGTTCGCCGCTGATACGCAGCCGTTCTTCCTCCTGGGCTTGCATCAAGCGTCCCGTGAGTTTCTGAAGCTCAAGCTGGATATGCTCTAATCGCGCATTCGCTGCCTTCCGCTCGGTAACATCCTCGACCATCGCGATCACTCGGGAGGGTTCTCCTGGCAGGGCTCTTAACCTCGATACATGGAGGTTGCCCCACATCTCCTTGCCATCCGGCGTCATGTAGCGTTTCTCGATTTGATAGCCGTCAATCGACCCGTCGCGCAGTTTTTCGAAGAGTCTTCGATCTTCGCGCGAATCTTCATCGTTGGCGAACTGGTCACAACTCATGGCCTGCATTTCGGCTTGCTCGTATCCCATCATGGCGCAAAGGGCGGGATTGGCGAATAAGATCCGGCCGTCGAGATCTTCTAACGCAATTCCCAGAGACGCTTGGTCAAAAATGGATTGAAAGCGCTGCTCGCTTGCCCGTTTTGCGTCTTGTGCCCACTTGCGAGACAAGGAGGTGCCGAAGAGATTGCCTAATACACCGATCCTGCTGATGACCGCCCCCGGCCAATCCCGTTTCTTGGATAGATGGGCCAGGATGAGCAATCCTCTCGCAGCCGTACCAGAACTGGAGGGTACTAACGCGATCGATTTGATCCCGAGTTTATCGAGGTACCGTTTGTCGTGAACAGCCTCGGGGGGAAGTTCACTGGGGTCGCCGATGGCAACTGGTTCTGAGCGCGATAACTGTTCGGCAATCCAGGGCACATCCTCCGCCTGGAATCGGGCGGGGCCAGTCGCTATACCTGGCCGATGGGCCGAACTGATTCTTTCCACGGTAGTTCCGCCCGTGGGAATTGCATACCAGCAGACTCGATCTGCCGCTTCGGCCTCCAGGATCAAATTCAGCCCGCGAGCGACTTCTGCGTCAATGTTCTCAGGGGGGCAATCCGCGAGGGTTGTCGAAAGCGCTGATACTACGCGCTCAAGTGCAAAGCGTCTTGCGATCGAGGCTTGTGCGGCTCTGCGCCCCCTGCTTTCAACCAACAGGATCCCGATCAGCGCCGCTTCGATGAAGAGAAAGATGATTGCTGCGAACGCATAGTACGAGTGCAACTTCCACAATGAGGGTTCGAGGACTATCAAGACGTTACGAGCATGCAGCCAGAAAATAGAAATCTGTGCTCCTAAATATGGGGCAACGGCTATCCGGCAGAGTGCGGCCAGAAGGCAGCCCGTTACAAACGGGCTTATCGTGCTCACGGAAAGCACAGAAGATACAACGAGTGCGGCGCACGACTGAATGAACATGACTAAACTAAATTACAGTCAGGCGACTCCCGACAGAGTAGAAAACAGTGACACCGTTACCCCGACTTGTGCCACAGTGTACAACTATCGCGGACCCATTTGCACTAAATGAATTAGATACCCAAGATGAGGTTTCGCCAGAGAGTGGATTGAAAGGAAAGGCTAAATGGGATTCGGGGACCTGCTTGAACGAAGTGGGATCGAGAAGAACGATCGTCCAGCCAAGGATTCCTCCACAGCCGTGAGAAGGTCAGAGTACATCCGGGCCTTTAACACGTAGCTGGCACCCATGCTGGTAGCAGCCTCAACGCAGTCGGCGTCCTGCTGCACGGTGAGGAAGACCAACTTCGGAGCAAGACCGAGACCCTTAATTAAGTGCGCAGTCTGGATCCCGTCGGTTCCTGGCATCCCGATATCGAGGACCACGACATCCGGCTTCAAATGGGCGACGGCACGCAGGGCTTTGACACCATCATCTACCGTTGCGACAACCTCGAATTCTCCCCCCAATAGCATCGACGCCACCGTAAGGATGGGTCTGTGATCATCGGCTAGTACAACAGTGGGTTTGCGGATGAGAGATGCCATGGTTGGTGAGCCTCGTCTCGTGGGCGCGGGCGCCGCGAGTATGAACATTTGACTCTAGAACCAGGGATATTACTACTGACAGAAGAGCGAGGTTCAAACTGTCAAAACTTGCAGGATACAGGGCAACTCAGGGCAACTAGCAGATCTGACAGTTCTCCCACCGTGCCCTGGTTATTAAGCTCCCCTGAAGTCGGTCAGGAACCTTGCAACTCGAGGAACCTTTTATCAAGAAATACCGATAGCTTTGGTGTAGTTGTCATTCTTTCGCTGACATTCTGGCCTCTGCTAACGTGATGAGAAACTCCGTGCTCTAGAAGGAAGCTTGTAGATGGGTTCGTCTGGGCGGCTCTATTAGTTTTGCCAGTACCTTACGGACAACCTAGAACGTAGCATTGGAGCAAAGAGTTAGGCGGGAGAGTCGGCACTTTGCAGTGTGTAGCTCTTGGCAGCCGCATTGGCAAATAGGAATCACCGAGGAGGTCGCGATGCCAGATCTGTTTGAGCAGCTAAAGCAGAAATATCAACCCGTTTTGGACACGATTCAGAAGGAAGGCGCGCAGTTGCAGAACCTGAACCTTGATGGCAACCAGCTTTTCTTGAAGGCCACAGCGGCGTCGGAAGCAAGCAAGAATCGCATTTGGGATGCAATTAAAGCCGTTGATCCCACTTTTGCAGATCTGAAGCATGACATTGAATTCCGCCAAGACGCCCAAACTTATACGGTGCAGGCGGGAGATAACCTGTCCAAGATCAGCAAGCGTTTTTATGGAGACGCGAATAAGTATCTTCAGATTGTCACGGCAAACAACATCGAGGATCCCGACAAAATTAAGGTTGGACAACAACTCGTAATTCCCGCGGCCTAGAACCAGCTCTGGAAGCGTCAACCTGCCGATTTCTTGTTTCGGGTATCGGGTATTGCTCAGAGACAGGTCAAGTCGGTGTCAGAGGTCAACTCAAGCAAGACTAGATAGGCAGTGAATCTGCCGCAGGAGGCCACAATGACCTTACTCGATCAAGTCGGCAATATATTGAAGCAATATGCCGGCAACGCGGCCCCAAATCCCGCGAACGCCACCGCGCACTTCGATCAGGTCGCACAAAACGCACCGCCGAGTGCGATTGCAGATGGGCTCTCCGCCGCATTCCGCTCCGACCAGACGCCCGCTTTCGGCAATTTAGTTAGCGGCCTGTTCAGCCAGTCCGATGGCGATCAGAAAGCTGGCATCCTGAACCATCTGATCGCGGCGGTCGGACCGGGAACTCTGGCGCAGTTAGCCGGCGGCGGCGCATTAGCGAGCTTACTAGGAGGTGGAAGTGCTCAGGTTACTCCCCAGCAAGCTCAGAACATTTCTCCGGAACTCGTACAGCAGATGGCGGCTCACGCGGAGAAGGCAGATCCCTCGATTGTGGATAAGGCGAGCGCATTTTATGCTCAGCACACGACCCTGGTGAAAACTTTGGGCGGTGCCGCTCTGTCCATCGCGTTGGCCAAGGTAGCCGAGCGGCAAAAAGCCGCCTGAGTCGCAAACGCGGCGCGAAGGTCGGGGCGCTGAATGGCTTGGATCTGCCGGAGCCCGAGCTTTGTGTCCTGCACTGAAAGGGCAGAAGGAGGCGGCAATGTTCGCTCTGATTTGGGAAATACTGATCGGGCTAATCGTTGGAGCGTTGGCAAAGCTGGTCATGCCTGGCAAAGATCCAGGCGGCATGCTAGTCACCATCATCATTGGGATTGCTGGTTCCATCGGAGCCACGTTTTTGGGACAGTTGGTCGGCTGGTACAAGCCTGGAGAATCTGCCGGCTTCATCATGTCGGTCGTCGGCGCCGTCTTGATTCTGGGGATTTATCGCTTGTTCAAAGGAAGAGCCACTGCGTAATAAGGGACGCTGCAAAAGTTCGATGGAAGGGAACTCTGCCTGGATTCCAAAACGTGTCGAGCAGTCCCTGGGGCAGGCGCAGTTCGAGGGTGTGTCGCGTCGCAGCCGATCTAGCTCTGTTTCGCAAGTGCACACCAGAAGCACGTTGACGGCCTCGAAGAAACAATAAGGAGTTTGGGAGCTAGTATGTCGGCGAAACCGTCGTCTCTGAAATTTCAGCAAGGGGATCAATTTATGCGATCAAAATGCCACGTGTCCCGTCTGACTCTATCTGCTGTTCTGCTCGTTGCGCTTGCCGGGATAGCAGCCTCTGCACAGGATGGCAAGGTCAACATCCGCGTCACCCCAAAACAGGCATACCTGTTTGTTGATGATCGTGCGATCAGCGAAGCGAGCAAACACCACTCTCTGAAACTCAGCGCCGGTGACCATAAGATTGAGATAGTCAACTATGGCTATCAGCCGGTCACCAGAACCGTTACGATCACGGCCGGCAAGTCGACTGACCTTGAAGTGAAGCTCGATGCTGTCGGCGCGAATGTGTCCGGACCCTTCGGTGCCATGACAATTGAGGGTGCCGACCGAGAAGCGGTGCTCCTGAACGGCAAGACGCCCGACTTTTTCGTCGGCCACGGCGACGAGTTCGACAACGAGACGTGGTGGAAGCAAACACTCGTGGTCCCACCCGGCACCTATCAAGTGTCAATTCTGGGGGGAGACCAGACTGCCTGGTCAGGCTCGGTTGACGTTCCAGTCAATCAGCGGGTTGTGATCAGTGTTCCGAAAGGGGTCCGGAAAACCGTGCCTTGGGCAAGGGGCGAGAAACTGAAAGCAATCCCGCGCTTCAAGGCGGGAGATGCCAGTGCAACTGTCGCTGTCGCCAAGCCCGCTGCAGATTTGTCGGCCACGGTGACGCAACTCAACTGCGGAGATGCCTCTCAACTCAAATGGACCACGTCGGACGCGCCACAGGTGGCGGTCAGCCCGGTCGGTCCGGTAACGCCTTCGGGAGAGCAGTCGGTCCAGCCTAAGCAAACCACGACCTACAACCTTACAGCGGTTGGCCCTGGCGGCACGGCAACCTCCAGCGTGACCGTAAATCTGAACACAGCGGTCCAGGCAAATCTGCAGCTCTCACCCGCCGAGGTCCGGTACAAGCGTGTGGGAGACAAGGTCGTAGAAGACAGCAGCTCCGCACTGACTTGGACTGCCAGTAATGCATCGGCGGTGACGATTGACCCTCTTGGTACTGTCGACACCAACGGAAATCGCACCCTGCAGATCCCGCCGCAAAAAACTGATCCAGGCCCCATCGATGAGACTGTCAACTATACATTGAAGGCGACCAACGACTGTGGCGGAGCCGAAACCAAGACGGTCGCGCTGCACATTGTGGGCTCGATTGAGCAACCCGAAGTTAAGCTCTCGATGCGCAGTGTCTATTTCCCAACAGACCGTCCGAGATCAACCAAGTCGGAGGCGGCGCTGCTGCCGAGCGAGATGGAAACGCTCAAGAGCATTGCGGACGAATTTACGAAGTATCTTGCCGTTAAGCCAGACGCCCACCTTGTACTTTCGGGTCATGCGGATCGGCGCGGGCCAGAGGCTTACAACAAGCCTCTCTCGGAGCGACGAGCGGAGCTCGCCAAGCGTTACTTGATCGAACAGGGAATTCCGGAAGCAAACATTGAAACGCAAGGCTATGGCGAGGAGCAAAATCTTACCGCGGATCAGGTCAAGGAACTGGTGCAGCAGGATGCCAATCTCACGGATGAGGAGCGACAGAAAGCATTACAGAAGTTGACCACTATCGTGCTGGCATACAACCGGCGTGTGGACCTGACTGTAAACCCTGCGGGGCAGCAATCGGATCGGATATATCCGTTCAAGACGGACGACTTCGCGGCCCTGATTGAACGAAATGGTCCAAATAATAAAGAGGGCGGAATGGAGATGGCGGCGGAAAAGAAGAAGATCCAGAACTAGCGGAGATTCGACAGTTCAAGGATATAAGGGCTCGTCGCTTCCTGGGCCATCGGCTCGCCGCCATTAGGCGACCTGCTTTTTCACCGCCGGCTCCGATTGTCCAAACGCAGACTCCCTGCCGCCGGCAAGGAATTGTTCCGGGCTGATCCTGCCGAAGATTTCGATCAGCTTGGCAACACTTCCCGTCCATCCGGTCTGGTGACTAGCGCCCAGGCCGGCGCCGTTATCTCCGTGGAAGTACTCGTAGAACAGAATGTAATCCTTCCGGTGAGGATCGGTCTGGAATTTCTCGGTGCCTCCGTAGACGGGCCGCAGGCCGTGTTGGTCGCGTAGAAAGATCCGAACGAGTCGATTGGAAATTTCCCGTGCCACTTCAAACAGGTTCATGAGGTTGCCTGATCCTGTCGGGCATTCGATCTTGAAATCGTCGCCGTAGTATAGATAGAACGACATCAGGGCACGGATCAGCAGCGCATTGACCGGCATCCAAACCGGACCGCGCCAGTTGGAGTTTCCCCCAAACATGCCGGTGTCGGATTCAGCAGGAAGATAATTCACCCGGTAGTCCTGGCCTTTGACATTGAAGACGTACGGGTGATCGGCATGATAGCGGGATAGCGCGCGGATGCCATACGGACTAAAGAATTCGTTCTCGTCCAGCATGCGAGACAGGATTCTGCGCAGCCTTCGAGGATTCACCAGCGCAATGATGCCGCGCTCGCCATAGCCCCAGTGGCCGGGTCCAGTGGGATGAATGCTACCTCGCAACTCGGGCATCCGCCGCAAACGTTCCTGCAGAACATTCGTCACCCGCGGTACCCGCTCCCGTTGCCAAGGTTCTACAACGGCAGTCGCACAGAGAGGTAACAGACCTACCATGGAGCGCACCTTGAGCCGAGTTGCGCTGCCATCCGGAAGCCGCAGAACATCGTAATAAAACCCGTCCTGTTCGTCCCACATGCCGTCGCGCCCCATCTTATTCATGGCGTGGGCAATCAAGAGAAAATGGTCAGCAAACTTGATCGCCATGTCCTCGAAGAACGAGTCAGAGGCCGCCAGTTCGACGCTGATTTCGAGCATGTTCTGGCAGAAGAGCGATACCCACGAGGTTCCGTCCGCCTGCTCGAGGTTCCCGCCCGTCGGCAGAGGAACGCTACGGTCGAAGACGCCAATATTATCCAGCCCAAGAAAACCGCCTTCGAACACGTTCTTGCCGAACCTGTCTTTCCGGTTCACCCACCAACTGAAATTGAGCATGAGCTTCGCAAAGGAACGCTTGAGGAACTCCATGTCTCCTTTGCCTCGCAGAGCCTGTTCGGTGCGGTACAAGAACAGCGTCGCCCAGGCGTGTACTGGCGGATTGACGTCACTGAAATTCCATTCGTAAGCGGGTATCTGTCCCGTGGGATGCAGGAAAAACTCCTGGAGCATCAGGTCCAGTTGTTCCTTGGCGAAGTCCACGTCGACGGTGGAGAGCGCCACAGCATGAAATGCTAAGTCCCACGCTGCATACCAGGGATACTCCCACTTGTCGGGCATAGAGATAACATGCTCATTCACCATGTGAAACCATTCAATGTTTCGCACGGACACGCCGCCGGGCCGAGTCGGATCCACTTCATGCTCTTTGAGCCACATGTCCAGGTCGAAGCCGAAATACTGTTTGCTCCACAGCATTCCTGAAAGCGCCTGACGCATCACTAAAGCTTCATCTTCGCTGAGATGTTCTGGTGTGATGCTTTGATAGAAAATGTCCGACTCGTTTTTGCGAGTCTCCATCACCTGATCGAAGGTCTTGAACCGATCCCCGATGTTCGCAAGCGCCAAGGTATCGAGCCGCAGTCGAATCGTTGCAGTCTCGCCGCTGCCCACGGTTCGGCGATAGAGGGCGGCCGCCTTGGTTCCGGCGGGCTGCGGGTTCACAGCGTTCTGTTTGCCGTTCACGACATAATCGTTAATTCCATCTTTCACGTAGGGAGCGGCGTTCGCTCGCCCAAAGAGCCGTTCGTTGTTCGTTTCGTTCTCGGTGAAGAGGAGTTGAGCGTCGCCCTCGCAGTAGAGGAAACGTTCTCCCAGCTGTGGGTGCGATGCGCGAATGACCACCGCACCATCTTCGGAGAGGCCTTGCAGCGATGGTTTGGCCGTTTCAGGCCACCATGCCCAGGTATTGCGAAACCACAGCGTTGGCAGCAGGCATAACGTAGCCGGGTCTGGCCCCCGATTGCACGCGCCGATCTTAATTAGCAGGTCTCCCGCGGTCTCCTTGGCATATTCCACGAACACATCAAAGTAGCGGTCGCCTTCGAAGACACCCGTATCAAGCAATTCGTATTCTGGGTCCGTACGGCTGCGATTGCGGCTCGTTGTGACTAGATCAGCGTAAGGAAAGGCCGCTTGGGGATATTTGTACAAGTACTTCATGTACGAATGCGTTGGCGTACTTTCGATATAGAAGTAGTATTCCTTTACGTCCTCACCGTGGTTGCTTTCGCTGTTCGTGAGTCCGAAGAGGCGTTCCTTGAGGATGGGATCCTTCCCGTTCCATAAGGCCCAGACTGAAGCAGAGTTGCTGTTTCTCGTCGCTGATGCCAGCGAGACCATCCTCTCCCCAGTGATAAGCGCGAGATCGGGCCTGATCGTGACTGAAATAGTTCCACGCGTCCCCGTCGCGGCTGTAGTCCTCGCGTACGGTCCCCCACTGCCGCTCGCTGAGGTAGGGGCCCCACAGTTTCCAGGGTGAAACTTGCTCGCGCGCTTCCTGGAGCCGAAGACATTCCGGGTTCAGCTTTTTGTCGAGCATGGAGACTCTCCTCGGCCCGGAATCGGGTAATAGAAGATGACCTTGTTATGTATTTATTGATGCGTGAAACGTGGCGGACTTCATAGAATTGACTTTGCCAATGAATTGAAGACTGGCCCAATTTGAGAGCGTGGCCCTAGAGGTTCACCAAAGCGATGCCAGAATTCTTCACGATGATGCCAACCTGTTGGCTGTTACGAGTAGAAGAACGTCTTATGAGCTGAGCCGTCCGGCGATCGGGCGATTGATTTTTCCGGCTCACTTTGCCGCTTGACGGCCTCAGGGTAGCCACGCGCTGCTGCAGTATCGGCTGGTCAGGTTCTCGGCTCTGGGATTTGCCCAGTATCGTCACGATTAGCACCAGAAGCAACGCCACGGCAATCCGTTTGATCATCGGACCCTACTCAAGGCTCTCGATGATTGTGGTGGAAACGAATCTATTGGGGAACTGTCAACTTTGATAGTGCGCGTTCCTATGATGCGCTGGGCTGGAGAACGCTGCTGACAACCAGGCAGGGTTCGACTTGCAGGGAACCTACCCATATCTAAGTGATTTGGGCAGGGAATTGATCTGGAAGCGCAACCACCGATCTCTAAGGCGGTGCAATTACTCGCTCGCGGATGGCAAATCTGACCAGGTCGGAGTTCGTCTTCAGGCCAAATTCTTCCATGATCTTGTACTTATGGAAGGCAACCGTCCTTGGCGAGAGATGAAGAACGTCAGCAGCTTCCATCATGGTGCGGCCCTCGGCGAGCAATTGCAGCACCTGGCGCTGGCGCGGAGTCAATTCCTTGTCGGCGTCATGGCTTGGATCGCGTACAAACCGGTCGAGGAGCTGTTGCGCGATCTTGGGTGTCACATAGGATCTGCCTTTCAACGCTCCCCAAACGGCCTTCACCAATTCTGATCCGGCCGATTTTTTCAGCAGATATCCGGATGCCCATGATCGAAGCGCCTCGGCGGCTACTTCAGTATCTTCATTCATCGTGAGAACGATCAGTTTGGTGCGCGGCATCAGCGCTTTCAACTTACGCCCCGCATCCATCCCGCTTAGGTTCGGCATCCCGATATCCACCACGATGATGTCGGGGTTCAACTCGGGCGCAAGTGCTACGAGCTCCAGGCCATCGGACACCGTCCCGACGATTTCGAAGTCGGGTTCCAGGAGTTTCCTGAAGGCTTCCACAACCATCGTGTGATCGTCCGCCAAGAGGATACGCGGCCGCCCCATTTTGACGCCTCCACGACGGTCTCGTTTGTCTGCGAGCGTCGAACGCAGCCAAGCAGTCGCCTGGGCGCGCATTTCTTTACGTCGCACAGATTACAATTCCCTCGCCAGCCTGAACACTGGTAAGACTGACAGTCACTACCAGTTAGCCAGTTTCCCGAAATACCCGCGTTTCGTGCCTTTCGGTCTTCCCATTCGACCGGCAAGCACCGCTACAGCAGGAACTTAAACACTTCCTTAACGACAAGATCGAACGGGAACACGATGAGAGCAAGAGGGATCGCGGGAGCCAACGCCGCGCCGGACAACCGGGCTATACTGCGCATTCCGATCGGAACGGATTTTGTTTGTTGAACGTTGGCCACAATGGAGTAAAGGTCGATTGTGGCAGAGAAATCGGTCATCGCGAGGGCGTCGTCACGTGGGCTACTGGGGGTTGCCAGCCACTTCTGTTCGAATTGACGGCCCATGCCGGTCGCCAGTGCTCCGTATTGGAAGATGCCACGACGGCGAGTTCGCCGTAAAGTTCCCCAAAAAACGCAGAGCGGCCCTGCGCACAGAATTACAACCAACGCGATGACGGCAAGAGGCGCGTATCGGAAGGACTCGACCGACTGATGCAGGTAGAGCACCCGGTTCGCCACCCCTCCTGCAACAATGGTGCCCACGGCAAAGCTAAAAGGCATGTATTGCCAAATACATTGCTCTACGAAGATGAGTCCTGCTGCGCGGTCTGGATGAGAGGGGATGAGTTGCAAATCCATGCGCGACACAATCACCAAGAACCAAAGCCAAACGAGCTGCCGCCAAACCCACCGAAGTAACACCAATAGCATCAGGGGCAGGCTCACGAGGGCATACCACGAGCCTGCCAGAGAAAAGGTGAGAATGCCCTTCGGCCCAAAACACCATGGCATGAGTTGGCTCGTGGCGATAACAGAAATTGTCGAAGCCAGGAATATATAGACCAGGACGATCGTTACGATGCGAACGGTTAGTGTGTCTCCCCGTCTCTCGAGCACGCGGAAGGCGCGGTCGAACTGGGGCCGTTCTTCTTCCTTAACCAGCTTCTCTTCTCGAAACTTACGAGCCACAGTCATGAGCCGTGCTGCGAGGGCCGGCTCGGTCAGGATGAGGAGAGGAATTACGACAAGAAGTCGGGATTGTGCCGCACAATCCGTGAAGAAGCTTCGTAGTGCGTCGACGCCGTGAAACGCCGTCAGAATGGCAGGTGGCACCCAGGCAATCGTTACCGCAAAGATGGCTAAGGGAACCATTCGCGACGGAGCGGAGCCGTGTGCTACGGAAGGATCTTGGGGACGCCGAACCTAGTCATGGGACGGAGGCACTTCGCTCAGACCGGCAGTCCCTCCCATGATCCACCTGCATAGATCGCGCAATTCTCAGTTCCCGTGAACTCGCGGTTGGCTCCGCTCGCCTGCCAATCAGTTGATGCTCTCGTGTGAGTTCTTGCGACTCTTGCGGAATGTGGCCCTGATTCTCGTCCCCTAGGAGGGCGCCTGAAAACTGTCAGTTCTAACAGGGTGCGTCTCAGGAGATGGTGCAGTCCAAGTCGTCGCCCGCTGGTGCGCGACACAGCAAGAAAGGTGATCAGTCGCGGACTGGTAGAACTACCAGTAGCCGAATGGCAGATGATAGCGGTAACATCATAAAAAAAAGGGGGCCCGGAACCCCTAGTGCTCTTCCTGCTGCGGTCAGGCGTAAAACCAGTTTCACCAATCGACGCGAGGTACCCATGTCTGGAATCAGCCGCCCCCGTATTCTGATCGCGGATGATCACATCCTCGTTGCTGAAGCATTCAAAACATTTCTCGCGCCTGATTTCGATGTGATTGCAACGGTGCATGACGGACGCGCCCTCATCACGACCGCGATGACTCTTCGGCCTAATGTCATCGTGACCGATATTGCCATGCCGCTTCTCAATGGACTGGATGCGGCGGACCGCATCAAACGGTCTCTGCCCGACGTGAAGATCGTATTTGTGACTCTTCATCGCGAGCCCAGTCTGATCGCTGAGGCCTTTCGGCACCGCGCATCGGCCTACCTTTTAAAGACCTCTGCGGCTTCCGAACTCGAAACTGCAATTCACCAGGCTTTGAAGGGGAAGACTTATTTATCGCCGACCATCGCCGCCTTGTTACCAGAGTTGCTCGCACTCCTGGAGGACCGCACTTCGACACGCGACAAGCTCACCGACAGGCAACTCGAAGTCCTCCAACTGCTGGCGGAAGGAAGATCCATGAAGGAGACCGCCGCTGTCCTCAATCTGAAGACTGAGACCGTAGCCTTTCACAAATATCGGATCATGAGTTGCTTGAATCTGCAAAACGATGCCGAAATTGTGCAATGCGCTGTGCGCGAGCACATCGTATTCAATTGAGTGGACTTCGCGTTGCAAACTCTTTGATCGGTATTGCTGGTGTGGGAATCCAGTTCGGTCCTGTGAATTTTGCCAGTTCCCGCAAAGCGAGACGCGCGATACATTGCCGCCCACGTGTTCAAGAAGGTGGTGGCGAGCGATGCGCTATCTCAAGCGAAGCAGGAAAAGGCCTTCTAACGGGACACGCCAATGTCTGTTTGACTATGAACGACCGGCTCGATCTGCCCACCTCGTCTTGCTGAGTACGTCTTCGAGTAGCCGAACGCACTTTCATATTTCCCCGTTCTCGACTTCCCACGCTGGGGTTCAAGTCCGTGCCCTCGACGAAGCAGAAACCACCTTCCGTGAAAATGTGCGGTCTATATACAGAGTGACCCTATGCCTAACGAGTCACAAATGTGTGCCTGGCGACCATGCGAGGACTCACCATCGATGCGCTCCGTAGTGGACGCGATCCCCGACGGGATTCGTCTGGCCGAATTTCCCAGTCACTGCACAGGCGCGGGGTGCTGGTGTCGGCCCTATGTCTCCTTTGTAGTGGGGGCGATCATCGTGCGCCACAAGGACTTGGATAACGGCGAGTTTGATTCCTGAGCCAGTCGTCTGTGCGACAAGAGAGTTGCCAGTTTGAAGGCTTGGATTCCCTCCGATCGACTTGCGACGCTGGTCGTGATGGATATGATTGGGCGAGGTGCGTGCTCAGAATGTCCAACCAATGCTGTTACTGATTCCCAAGTCGTTCCTCCTGGAGTCGTTAGGAGGCCTACTGTCAAAGTTGTCCCAGAAGGAAAAGTCAGTATGAAAGTTATTGACCAGCTTGACGCTGAAAGTAGTTTTGGTTGTGGTGCGGATGCGGCCGGCATCGGACAAGCCGGGATATACGAGCAGTTGTGACTGCATGCTGTAACGGTCAAACCGGAAAAGCTGGTATTGGAGTCCCAGCAGAGCTTCCACGTTTTGGTCGGGACTCTCGTCACCCGACTGAAAGTTCTCATGGGTATACACCGCGCCTGCTAACCATATCAGGTTGTTGTGATTTGTGCGCAGCCAGAAACGGCCGTAGCCTCCCCCCAGCGTGGTGCGGAGAGCGAGGTTTTGCTGAGAGCTATGCAAGAAATCCCCCAGGCCAGCGAGGAACGAATTCTTGCTCATGAAAAGTCCGTCCAGCGTTTGAAATTCCAGGAGATTGCTTCGCGATCCTCCCGACTGGCCGCTGAGCGATGAAGTGAAGCCCATACTATCCATCCACCTCGTTGTCAGGTAATTCGCGCTGGCATCTGAGGTGAGAGCGGTTTGGTTGTTGCCGCTGGTAAAATCGACACCGAAATCGATTGCCCCGGTAAGTTGTCGTCAGAAATTCTTCTTCTGGGATTCGATCTCAACGACGTCGGGGGACGGGGCACGCACTGAACCCTCAGGGGCATGAATTTCAAAGTCCCTGCCGGGTGCTTCTTCCTCAGCCACTTTCGCGATCGTGCCTGCCGAACGCTGTCCATCTTTCAGTACGATTTGAAATCCGGCGGTGCTCTGCACCTTCGCGACTTGCAACCAATCGAGACCGATCGATCCTGAAAAATAGTCAGTCTGGATATAAAGCACACCATTCTCCAACTTCTTGACTTCGCCGGTCATGTGGTCACCATTTTTCATGATCACGACATCGTGCCGCGAAACCTTGGCAGAGGTAGGGGACGTAGCAATAATCAGGGCGGCGATCACAAGAATCAACCGAGCGACTGGAGAGCTGCAAGGAAGGTACGGCATTTTCTAAACTCCTGGATTACGAAATAGACTTTAGGCCGAAAGAAACGGCTGCGGCAATGTCAAGGATGATGACTTCGCGAGGAAAGCTTAGGCTCAGTCTGCATCGCGGCCAAGCGCCGGCATCCGGAAGCGTGACGCGCAGGACTGACGATTCCTTTTGACGACAACCGCCGATCGGTTCCGAGGCTGGTCGTCCTATCAGTGTTGACAGTTGCCGCACCCGTCGCGCGCAAATCTAATGCCATGCAGGGATGTTCGCCTCCTTTTTGATCGTAAGAGTTACCAGGCGAATGAAAAGACATCTCACCAAGGCGACGGTATGCAACAGACCTCCCCGACAGAAATTACCCAGTCCGGAACGGCTTCACGCGAGGACATGGTCTGGATCCCCGCTGGTATATTTGCGATGGGTTCCGAAAAGCACTATCCGGAGGAGGGCCCCGTTCATAAGGTAGCGGTGACAGCGTTCTGGATCGATAAATACGCCGTTACCAACGAGCAGTTCGCACGTTTTGTCAAAGCGACTGGGCACATCACCAGCGCCGAGCGTCCGCCGAACCCCGAAGACTATCCGGGTGCCAAGCCAGAGTTGCTTCAGCCAGCATCGGTCGTGTTCGTGAAGCCCACCCAGCGCGTCGATCTGCGCAATCCCTACAACTGGTGGACCTATGTACCTGGAGCGGATTGGCGTCATCCCGAAGGGCCAGAGAGCTCGATTCGAGGCCGTGAACGGCATCCGGTAGTCCACATCGCGTACCAAGATGCCGAAGCGTACGCCCAGTGGGCCGGCAAGGAACTGCCTACCGAGGCTGAATGGGAGTTTGCCGCACGCGGCGGACTGGAGGGCGCGTCCTATGCGTGGGGCGAGGAGTTCACGCCTGGGGGCAAGCAGATGGCCAACACCTGGCAGGGAGAGTTTCCGTGGCAAAACCTGCTCGCTGATGGCTATGAACGAACGGCCCCCGTCGGAGAGTATCCCAAGAACGGCTATGGCCTCTTCGACATGATCGGAAATGTGTGGGAATGGACCAGCGACTGGTACGGTGCACATCATCCGGCACCGGAGGCGTGTTGCGGAGGTGCAATCCACAAAACGGCGGAGCGCGACGAGAGCTACGATCCGCGAACTCCCGAGATCCGAATTCCGCGAAAGGTGATTAAAGGAGGCTCTTTCCTGTGCGCGCACAACTATTGTCGCCGGTATCGTCCCGCCGCGCGCATGGCTCAGCCAATTGACACCTCAACCTGCCACGTCGGGCTTCGCTTGATCGTCCGAGCGAAGGCGGACCCCGACAAGTGAGTTCGTCAGGGCGGTACCGAAAGCGAATGAGTACAGAAATCAATCTGGTTCAGGAGGGAACACTATGACTCTTGGGCGGCGTACCGTAGCAGAATTTCTCGGAACGTTTTGGTTAGTATTTGGCGGTTGTGGCAGCGCCGTACTTGCCGCAGGATTTCCCGGTCTTGGCATCGGCTTTGCGGGGGTCGCGTTGGCCTTCGGACTGACGCTGCTCACCATGGCTTATGCGATTGGGCACATCTCAGGGTGCCATTTGAATCCCGCGGTCACAGCCGGATTGGTCGCCGGCGGGCGATTTCCGGCAACGGAATGCCTGCCGTATATGGCAGCTCAAGTCGCCGGTGCAGTTGTGGGTTCGACCTTCTTATACGTCATCGCCAGCGGAAAGAGCGGCTTCGACCTGAGTAACGGTTTTGCGGCGAACGGCTATGGAGCGCACTCTCCGGGAGAGTATTCTCTCCTGGCCTGTTTTGTCGCCGAGGTTGTGCTCACCTTGTTCTTCCTCCTCATTATCATGGGTGCAACGGATAAGCGCGCTCCTCAGGGATTTGCGCCCATCGCAATCGGACTCGGGCTTACGCTCATTCATCTGATCGGCATTCCCGTGACCAATCTTTCTGTGAACCCAGCGCGCAGCACAGGACCCGCCCTATTTGTTCGGGGATGGGCGTTGGCTCAGCTGTGGCTTTTCTGGGTCGCACCTCTTATCGGTGGAGTTATCGGCGGATCCCTCTACCGCGCGGTCTTTGGACAAACAGTCACGACGCAACTTGAGATGACGAAGACGAGGGACCGTTTAAAGGCGGGAGCATAACGAAGCAATCGAACATGAGTCAAAATCAGACCAAGAAACCATGGAGTATAGCGTTCTTGTCGAAAGAGGTGCTGGAATTGCCCACGATGCCGAACATCCTTGTTATTTGGGGAGACGATTTGGGCGCCACGACCTCAGTTCGCTACAGCCACGGGACGAATGGATAGCGGACACTCAATGTCGATCGGCTTGTCAAGGAAGGGATAAGGGATGATGTTCAACGACTCCCTACGCCTGATTCCTTTGATTCGTTCTCAGAGCTTCCAGAACTTCCCCCCACCAAACGGCTTCCTCGATATCGTCGCCGCGCAAGCGAGTGCGCACAAACATCTGTGCGACTTCGATGTCGTCGGCGCATTCATCCAGCAAGATCATGGCTTGAACTACCGCGTTTGGAAAGAATGTGCCGATCATCGAGTTGTTTACCTCTCGTTGCGAAGGGATTTAGGCGGCATCCTTGCGCAACTTGCAATCACTCGTGAACAGGTCCTCTTCACCCCTGCCTCTCGAAATCATAGGCAATCGCTAGCGCAACAATCAGAACGCAATTCCGATTGAGGTCTCGCTTGAGATGGCGATCGGTTCTTCATAATGACCTTTCGTGGTATTTACAGTTTTCTAGTCGAAAGTTGATGAGAACAACTGGCAAAAGCAACAGTGGGGACCTGACACTGGCGCTAAGACACTCGAGTAGCTATGTTGCCGCAGAAATGGGACGCAGAAAATAACTTCGGAGTTGAACGCGAAATGCTCCATTTCATCGGCCACGCGGCGATAAGGACGCAACCATAGGCCGCGCCGTTGCGTTGACCACGCACCTGGTTTATAAGAGACTCTGCCAAGTTGGCGCCAAACAATGAGTCCTGGCAGCAGTCATTCCCTCCGGTCTGTTGGCAGTCCGGCTTCTCCGCTCTACACCGTAGTCCAAGTGTGTCTCGTAGTCCCAATGTCTTACCTCGCTGCCAGAGCAGGTGGGGCTATGGTTCTGCGCCCTGAGATGGTCTGGCCCTTGTGGCCTGGTTGCGCGTTAATAGTTGGCATAATGCTGTCGATCCAGCGAAGGAACTGGCCAGTTGTTCTGATCGCGGGTCTGGCGGGATTCGTTCTCTACGACCTGCAGGCGGGATTGATGCCGCGTGCGACAGTTTTGCTCATACTCAGCGATACGGTGGAAATCCTCATCGCGGCGTTCGGTGTCAGGTATGCAATGGGCGATGTCGTTCGTCTGAATAGCATAAAATCCCTGGCCAAATTCCTCTTCTTTGCTGTTCTCCTGGCCCCGCTTTCGGCTGCGTTCATAGCTACGGTCCCATTCGGCGGAGACTCTTGGATCCGCTGGAGGATTGGCTTCTTTACCGAGGCCCTAGCATTGTTCACCTTAACGCCGGCAATGGTAAGTTGGGCAAGCATAGCGGAGGACTGGAGGCGTAAGTCGGCAGCGTTCTATCTGGAGATGGCCGCGTTGACCGGCGGGGTAGTTTGTTTAAGTTATGTCGCTTTCGTGGCTCCCGGGCACGGTAGTGCGCCTGTGCTGCTTTATGCTCTCCTTCCGTTTCTCTTGTGGTCGGCGTTGCGCTTTGGGGCAATGGGGATCAGTACTACGATGATCGTCATTGCGTTCCTGTCGATTTGGGGGGCGGTCCACGGCCTAGGTCCGTTCACGGGATCGGCGCCGCTCAACAATGTGTTGTCTCTCCAGCTGTTTTTGCTCTTCGCCGAAGCTCCGTTCATGATTCTCGCGGTTCTAGTGGAGGAACGGAAGGCGGCCGAACACGCACTGCGCGAGAGCGAGAAGCGATTTCGATTGGTAGCCGATACCGCTCCGGCTCTCATCTGGATGTCTGGGGTGGACAGACTCTGCAGTTACTTCAACGCGTCTTGGCTTCAGTTCACCGGGCGATCCCTGGAGTCCGAGCTAGGAAACGGTTGGGCCGAGGGAATTCACCCTGAAGACGTAGATCGTTGCATCGATACCTACAACAATTCATTTGACCAACGGCAGAAATTCAGAGTGGAGTATCGGCTCAGACAATACGATGGAGAATACAGGTGGATCCTGGACATTGGAGTGCCTCGATTCAACGCGGAGCATGCATTCACTGGATTCATCGGAATCGGCATCGATGTCACCGAGCGCAAACTGGCGGAGGAGTCCCTGGCCAGCGTAAGCCGCAGACTCATCGAGGCGCAGGAAGAAGAGCGTAAGCGCATCGCAAGAGAACTTCACGACGATATTGGACAGCGGCTGGCCCTGCTGGTCAACGAATTGGGGCAACTGCACCCGAATTTGCCGGTTGCAGCAGGCAGCCGTATCGTCCAACTGCGGGAACAGACCTCTGAGATCGCGGCCGAGATTCAATCCTTGTCGCATGCCTTGTACTCTTCGAAACTGGAGTATCTGGGCATCGGGGCGGCCATGAAAAGTCTGTGTTCAGAAGTCGGTGGCCAGCAAGAAGTCGAGATTGACTTCAATGCCGACGATTTGCCGAAGCGGCTACCGCGCGCGATTTCTCTTTGTCTTTACCGCGTTCTGCAGGAAGCCTTGCATAACGCGATAAAGCACAGTGGGGTGCGGCGGGTTGAAGTACGCTCCTGGGCAACGTCAAACGAAGTCCATCTTACGGTCCGGGATTTTGGAGCGGGTTTTGACACACAAATGGCAAGGGAAGCCGAAGGCATTGGTCTCATTAGCATGGAGGAGCGCCTCAAACTGGTGAAGGGAACGCTTTCCATCGACTCGCAACTAGAGCGAGGCACAACGATAACGGCTCGTGTGCCTATCGGTTCCAGTGACGTTCTGCAGGGAGCCGGGTGAGAGCTTTGAAAAAGCGATGCGTACGGATCGCATTCCGGGATTATACGGCGCGACCCCTGAGGTGCTCTTCCGTCATCTCAAGTCTTCTGTTTTTCATGCCATTCGCAAGTAACGCCAACTGGGCTTCGGGAATCGTACATTCCGCAAAACCGCAGTCCGCACAAACCCGAAACTTTGAGAATCCCCAGACCGACGGTGTTTCCAAATGCTCAAAGCCTGAGAAATGAATGTTTGTCTCCGCCACGAGTTCCAGCTGGTTTGGCGACGTACACGATTTGCATCCCACAGTTTCCCCCCCGCGAGGCCGTGTCTCGTGCACGGAAACTCGCCTTTGACGCAGTTTGCATTCACTCTGCGTAAAATGTGCCGGGCAAGGGTGAAAAATTATGACTTCTCCTGGGGGTGAGGGAAGAGGAATCCTCTGATGTTTGTATCGAAAAGAGTTTCTTCCCGACCGGGTCGTCACTGCAATCGACTTGCCAATCGGGGTCCGCGCGCTTAATCTGACAGTAGGTCTGAGCGGCGAAAAGGGAGAGCATCTGACACACGACGAACTGAAGGCGTCTTACGTTGTAATTCGACACAATGTTCGCACTTACGAGTCCGCGGGAGTAGTCGAGGTCGTCAAGGGACGGCAGAACGCGGAGACGACCTTGAAGAACTTCGAAGCTGAACAAAGCCCCGGTGATCGGCACGAAGGTTGGCGCTATTTCCTGGAAAAGTCCACCTTGAAGGCCGGTACCGACCCCGCCGAGGCGACCGAACTCCGCCAAGCCGAGTTGGAGAATCGCGAATCGAAGGCCACGCAGGATGCCGAAAACTCCCAGGGCGGAGGCGGTACCTCCAGATGAGCTTTTGTCCGGGGCAGTAATTCTCTTGCTAACCGGGTGCGCAGGAGCGTAGCATCACGCTGTGCGTTAGACCGAGTCGGTCGTAAGCGGTTCTTGCCTAAACAGCCAGTACTTGCCTGCGGTACCTCCGAATCTCTCCAGCGTAAATTGATCAAGTAAAGGAACACCTAACACATGGCAGAACAAGGAACAGTAAAGTGGTTCAATGACGCCAAGGGCTATGGCTTTATCAGCCGCCAGAATGGCGAAGATGTTTTTGTGCACTTCTCAGCGATCCAAGCGGGCGGCTTCAAGAGCCTGCAGGAGGGCCAGACAGTGCAGTTTGACGTGACCAAGGGTCCCAAGGGCTGGCAGGCTGAGAACGTCCAGCCGCTCTAACCAAATCCCGTAATGCGAAGGGCGATCTCCGCGCGAGATCGCCTTTTCCGTTTCTTGGGAGCACCCCAGTCGCAGGAGTGCTTACTTAGTATTCTCGGATGCCGAAAAGTCCGCAGTGCCAATCTTAACGATCGTTCCGCGCGGCTGCGGTTTCACTTCTTGAGTCTCCTTCGCATCCTTGCCCTCCTGAGGCTTGTCTTTTGCGTCAGGGGTTGTTGGTGGTTTTTCGGTCCAAGTGCCGTAGACGCGTCCGCCGTATGCGGCGATCCCGCTGTAGTCGCCAAAGAAAACGTCGTTCGCTTCGAATGGTTGATCGGTCCAAGCGTAGTTATTGAAGCTACGACCGCCGTCGGCGGACCGAGCCAGAACAACGATCTGCTTGCGGTTCTGAGGATCCCCGCGACGGTCATAGAAAATGATATTGATCGAGCCGTCGGTGGGATCCACTGCCAGCCACTGAAAGAATTGCTCCGCTCCATTGTGTACCGGATCGTTGTTGACGCGGACGGGAGTGGTCCAATGCTTTCCCCCGCCATCAGAAGTCGCGAGGAAAACATCAAGGTCGCCGTTCCGATAGTCGCTCCAAGTCACATATACCCGCTTGCCCTTCGGGTCGATGGCGATCTGAGGAAATCCGTTAGCCCTCTCTAGCGTCTGAACGGCGAACATGATCGGCGCGGTATGAATCACCGGGCGCGCGTGCGAGAACGTTTTGCCTCCATCGCGCGATGTCGTAAACATGATCGCGTCATCTTGGCTCCAGATCGCGTAGAGTTTGCCATCGGGACCGACGACGCCAGCGAAACCTTCCGCGGCGCCATTGTCGTCGCGCGGCAGACCGGGATGCGCATCGATCTCGATTGGCTTCGACCAAGTCTTTCCGTCGTCAGTAGAGCGAGAGAGAACCATCTGAGAATCGTTGATTCTCCAACGGGTCCAGCCGATATAGAGGTTGCCCGCGTAGCGGCTCTTGCCGTTGTCCGCGACGATGTACGGTTTGTCTTCGAAAGAAATTCCCGGAGAACTCGTTTGTTCGGCGACAGGAATGTGTTCGGCTTCCCAAGTCTTCCCCCCGTCGAGCGAGCGTCGCACGAAGATTCCGTTGCGAGTCGCGCCATGCGCCCAGTAATTGAAAGTCCCTAGTCTGTCGAAAGCGATGTAGCAAACGATGGCGTGCCCCAGATTATCGAAAGCCACCGATACGTCGCCGGAGACGCGGTAATTCTTGGGATCCACGTTCTCGGCAGCTCGCCAGGTGTGGCCGGCATCCTGGGAGTACGAGGCGTGCACGTTATCTTGAAATACGCCGACTACCTGCTGGGGATTAGTCGGATTCACCGCGATCGCAGGCTCGGTGAATGGGCCCGCTGCTGGAGTGAGAGGAAAGACCTGCACGTGCGGAGCTCGCCGCAACTCCTGGGCGCCCAAGAACAAAGGTGCGCCGAACGAGAGTGTAAAGACCAGCGTTGTGATGATTCGGCGGGACAGTTGCGAGAAAGGCATTGGATCCTCTTGGGTTCGGGATTGACGTCTGTGTTCTACGACGGGTCCACAGCACACAGTGCCGCGCCGCCTGCGATCCCCGCGTCCGCGCCATAGTGGGCCATCACCAGCGGAATATCCGATGCGCGAGGATTCACGCACCAAGCGGGAAGGCGATTCTTGATTTCATCAAAAAACGGCTTGAGCATCGCCGCCACGCCGCCGCCCATCACAACAACATCAGGATCGAACAGATCCACGATGTTGCCGAGCCATGGCGTTAACACGTCGACGGTCTCTTGAAGAATCTCCCGCGCCAAGAGATCACCTGCTGCGTAAGCTTTTCCGACGAATTCGCTGGTAACCCCGGCAACATCTCCCTTGGCCAGTTCAAGAATCGTAGAGCGTGAACCAGCAGCGAGTTTCGCCCGGGCGCGTGCGGCGATTGCCGGGCCGGCCGCCAATACCTCGATACATCCGCGCTTACCGCAGGAGCACAACGGACCGCGATAGTCGATGCTGACATGTCCCCCTTCACCCGCCGAGCCTGTGTTGCCGTGGAAAATGCGACCATCGAGCACAATGCCTGTTCCTATGCCGGTGCCAATCGTGGAATAGAAAACATAGCGATACCCGCGCGCCGCGCCCCATCGCGTTTCCGCAAGGGCCGCGGCATTCGCATCGTTGTCCACTTTGACGGGCACGTGGTACATCGAGACGATCTTCTCGGCGAGCGGAAAGTTACGCCAGCAAGGAAGATTCGGAGGATTGAGAACCACTCCTGTCTTAGGATCTAAAGGTCCCGGCGCGCAGATCCCGATGCTGTGAATGCCGCCGGGCGCTGTGGAGGTCAATGAGTCAATCGCACCCGCCACGGCCTCCAAGCCAGCCTCGGCCGTACTGTTTGCCACCATGGGCTTGCGACTTTGGGCGAGTATCTTGCCTTCACGATCCACAAGACCGACGGCAACTTTTGTGCCGCCAACGTCAACGCCGAGAACCGGAGACCCGACTTTGGGATCAGTCATGTTTGCCCGTGACTGCCACTCGAGGCAGACTCGCGAACTGCACCTTGATCGTCTTGATCTCGTATGCCCTGGTGTGTACGCTCACCGCGCCACTGTGCATCGACAAGCTGCCGATTGGTTTTTCCATCAGATCAGTCTCTGCTGCCGATTGCGCCCCTGGAGGAAGCTGAATTGTAACCTCACTCTCCTTGCCCGCCCATTCGTAGAAGCGCAGAACCAGCGAGTTCTCATCCTCGGCTTTCTTCAGCGCGGTGACAATAACATTCCCTGGTTGCACTTGCAGGAAAGAATGCTCAGGCGCGAGTGATCCTTGATGATTTCCGAACGGAAGCGAAAGCAATTTGTAATTCAGTTCATAGCCGCGCCGGACGGTAAGCGCATCCTTCCAGCCTCCCCCGTGCGGATAGAGCGAATAGGTGAACTCGTGATGACCTTCGTCGGCATGAGGATCCGGCCACTCCGGCGAGCGTAGGAGCGAAAGGCGCAACACATTCCCCTTCGCGTCGTATCCGTATTTGCAATCGTTGAGCAGGCTGAATCCATGCTTTGAGTCTGAGATGTCAGCCCAGCGCTGCGCCGGAACTTCAAACTGCGCCAGTTCCGGCGGCGTGTTGCGAGTGGTGGGACGCTCGACCGAACCAAAGGGAATCTCGAACGTCGCCTTATCGCTGTGGGCGCTCAGCCTGAACGCCACCTTCAGCAATATGTGCTTCTCGTGCCATTCCACCGCCATCTTCACGTCCACACGAGGCACGCCAGCGTACACGATGATGTCCCTGACGAACGTCGAGTTTTGAAAATGATTCTTGACTTGGATGACAGCGCGTAGCGGGCCGCTCTCCATGAGCTTAACTTCGTCGGCCTTGTCCAGATCCCAATGCTGTTTCTCGAAATCCGCGTCGATATTCCACGCGTCCCACTGTTTGGGTTTGTCGACAAAAGTCTGCAGAAGATTGCCGCAGACAGAAGTCTTCGAGCCTCCAGTATCCGTCTCGGCAGGAGCTAGTGCCTCGGTCCCGCTACGCTTGTCAAACAAGCTAGTCATGCAGCCGGTTTGGGGATCGATCCTGACCCGGATGAACTCGTTCTCCAGAGTGTCGGCGGAAGCCTTCAGCATCGAATGGACCACGGAGGCAGCGCTCGCTGCGCGAACGAAATAAGTTTGATATCCGAGAGCGGGCGTATTCGACAACAGCAAGAAGTGCGTGCGATGAGTGTCAGGATCCAGATAGAGCATCTGAGACTCCGCGGGTTTCCCTGTCGAATCCACAACCTCGATCTGCTTTGCCGGCCCTGGCAGTTGCGCCTCAACCTCGGTTACTTCGGTGCGCGGCCACGACAGAGAATTGAAAATCAGGACCGGTACTCCCTCGCCTTGCGTGTTTGCATGCGCCGCAATTTCGCGCAACGATCCCATCGTTACGTCGTTTGCGGCGCGGTCTACGTTCTCCAGATTGCGCTTGGCATCCAGATAGTTCACCGCGATGCCAGAGCCCGGCATGATGTCGTGGAAGTGATCGAACAGCAGATTCTTCCAGGTCAGTTCCATTCCATCTTGCGGGTAAGACCGCCCGAAGAGCGACGCCAAGGAGGCGAACTTCTCGGCGTTCAATACGTTTTCCTCGGAGCGCCGGATCCTCCGTTTGGTTTCCGCCTGGGTAGTGAAGACTCCCCGGTGATATGCGAAGTAAAGTTCGCCATCCCAAGTAGGAACCTGCATGCTGGGCAGCTTCGTCTCGAGATCGTTAAAGAAGTCGCGAGCGAAACTGAACTCGAGTTTCGGATACACCGCATCGGGAGCCCTGAGTTGGTCGGCATGATCGAGCATGATGCGCGTCGGTCCGCCGCCATGGTCGCCGACTCCGTAGAGATGCATCATTTCGGGTTTGGCCGGGATCGTCTTGCCGTAGATCGATGGCATCCAGATCGAGAGGTCGGTCGCTAGCGGTTCTGCATCGATCCCTCCCGCGTAATCGTGCGGGAAATATGTGAGCAGTTTGCTGCCGTCCGGTGCCTGCCACCAGAATAGTTTGTAGGGGAACGTAGTGAATTCATGCGCCCAGAGCAGTTTCTGAGTCACGAAATAATCCATGCCGGACTTCTTATAAATCTGCGGGAGTTGATAGTTGTATCCGAATGAATCCGGATTCCATCCGATCTTCACATCTACACCGAAATTCTTCTCAAAGTAACGCTTGCCCACCAGAATCTGTCGCACCAGTGATTCACCGTCGGGCATATTCAGGTCGGGTTCAACCCACATCCCTCCAATGATTTCCCATCGTCCTTCCTTCACGCGCTTCTCGATCTGCTGAAAGAGGTCGGGATATTTTTCCTGCATCCATTCGTAAGTGCGCGCGGACGACATGGTGAACTTGAAGTCGGGGTACTCCCGCATCAGGTCCAGCACGCTTTGGAATGTATTGCGCACGACTTCGACGGTCTCGGTCCAGGGCCAGAGCCACGCCATGTCGATGTGTGAATTGCCCACGATTCGAATGTTGAACTGCTGCATCCACGGCTTGAGCACTTCCAATTTGGCTTGTGCTTCCCTGAGCGAGGCGTCGAAGCCTGCTTGGTCTCCTTTGTCGAGTGGTGTGAAGTTAATCGCCTTGATCGCCGCATCCAGTTCCTGCTGCCGTTGCGTTTTTCCTTCTTCATAGGCTGCAATGATGGGGCGGGCAGATAGAAGCTCCATCCGCAGAAATGTGGGGTCCGGCCGTGATTGTGGCGGCTGAATCGTGAGTTCGCTGTGAAAGAATTCCGACTGCGCGTCGTCTCCCCCAACCACCCGTGCGGCAACCAGGAATTTCTGGCCGGGTTGCGCGTTCTCCGTGAAGAGCATGGGCAGAATATCATCGTCGCTCCCGCGATAGAGAATCGCTCCATTTGAGAACACAGTAATGATCAGACTCTCCGGGCTGCCAAATCGCAGATCAATCGACACCCTCGAGCCCTGCGTGGCGTAGCCGTTGATTTTTTCGGGAATCTGAATCCAGCGACGAAACACGCGAGTCCCCGTCCAGTGCTCCTCGTTCGCATGCCCTCCGCCTGGCCCTGAAACATTTCTTACTGTGAGCGTGCCCCAGTTGGAGTCATTCAGGCCAGGATCCTCGGGATGCGGAACGTCGGCATGGAAACGCCATTCTGCCTCACCCTGACGGGTCAGCATTTCCAATCGGTCGAGAGTAGCCTTATAAGGATCGGGAGCAGTGGAAGTTTGGGAAAATGTGAAAGGTGCGAATAGCAGAGTTAAGCATAATAAAAAGAGAGCACTTCGTTTCATCGAGAACCCTTTCCGCACGAGTACAAATGGGACAGCCCTGCCAAAAGTAACCAGCGATTATCACTCAACAGTTGTTGTTAATGCTAAGTTGCTGATTCTACAGCGGGGTCGGCCATCCGTGCTGCGTCCCTAAAAAATATGATTCCTTCCATCGAAATTATGAATCGAAGTCGTTACGTGAGTTAGTTGACGGCATGAGCCGCTCAACCTAGAATTCAGACTCCAATGTCAAAGAGCCGAAATCTTCGCGCGGTGTGCTGTTGCACTTGTTGTTGTTGTGCATGCGTGTGCACTGGCGCGGGGAGGCTGCTGACCTAAGAATTCTTTCTTAACACCGGCACTCATAGAACCCATCGCCAGATGACCCTGGCGGTGGGTTTTTTATTTTCCGGACACTCAGTTTCAGACTTTGCCTATATGACAATCGTCGCCAAAGAGACCACAGCACAGCGAGTCGAGCGCCTCAAGCGCACAATGAATCCCTGGGAAGGGCTGGACCAAATCCGGCGCTTCGCCCGCGAGGGATTTGAATCCATCCCGCCCGAATGGATCGGAACATACTTCCGCTGGTGGGGCGTTTACACCCAGGGAGACGGCGCTGGAGTTACCGGCGGTACGAACGGCGTGGGCCGCGCTCTGCAGCGCTTCATGGTGCGCATCCGTATTCCCAACGGCATGATGACGTCCCGCCAGCTGCGCGTCATCGCCAACCTCACCCGCCTTTACGCCAATGGAATCGCCGATCTCACCGTTCGTCAAAACATTCAACTGCACTGGGTCACCATCGAGTCGCTGCCGGAAGTTCTCGATGGTCTCTGGCAAGTTGGCCTGAATACAACTGGAGCGTGCGGCGATGTGGTTCGCAACGTGACGGGATGCCCGGTTGCCGGGGTGGACGCAGACGAAATCGTTGATGCCTCGCCGCTAGTGCATGAGGCATCGCAATTGCTGGCCGGCAATGCTGATTTCTATAACCTGCCGCGCAAGTTCAAAATCTCAATCACTGGATGCCGTGTCTGGTGCCCCTATCCGGAAATCAACGACATCGGCCTGACCGCGATTACCCGCACGGTTGGCGGGAAGCTTGAGGTGGGATTCTCCCTGCGAGTCGCCGGTGGCCTTTCGACGGAACCCTATCTGGGTGCACGGTTGAACGCGTTTGTCCGATGGGATCAGGTTGTGCCCGTGATCAAAGGCATCGCCGAGCTCTTCCGCGACTCTGATGTTTTGCGCGAACACCGCGAACGCGCTCGGATGAAATTCCTTTTCTTGCGGCATGGATGGACTGCAGACCGTTTTCTCGACGAGTTGCACGAGCGTATCGGGTTCAAGTTGGATCCTGCGGTCGAAGAGCATCTTCCCGAGGACGTCTACCGTGACCACGTTGGCATTCACGCGCAGAAGCAGACCGGTCTTTCGTATGTTGGTGCCGTGGCCCTTCGCGGTCGAATCACGGCGGAACAGATGCGGTCTGCCGCAGATCTTGCCGAACGCTATGCCGGCGGCGAATTGCGCGCCACCAACATGCAGAATCTCCTCGTTGTGAACGTGCCTACTCTCAATTCTGATTCCCTGGCGAAGGAGTTCGACGCGATCGGATTGAAAGTCGGTGGTTCTGCATTCTGGCGCGGCACGGTTGCCTGCAGCGGCACGGAATTCTGCAAGCTCGCCATTACAGAAACCAAGAACTTTTCGCGTTGGCTGGTCGAGGAACTCGAAGAGCGTTTGCCAGGATTCGATCAGCATTTGAAGTTGCACGTAACCGGCTGCCCCAACAGCTGCGGACAACACTGGATTGCCGATATCGGGATTGAGGGCAAAAAGATCAAGGTGCGCGACACCATGGTCGACGCCTACTACTTCTGCGTCGGCGGGGCGCTTGGTCTGCATCAAGGCACCGCGCGTCCGGTTGGATATCGCTGCGCCGCCACCGAAGTTCCCGACGCACTCGAACGTCTTCTCGGTCAGTATCTGGCGCAACGCGAGCCTGGAGAAAACCTTCGCCGCTTTTTTGCGCGACACAGCGATACCGAATTGCGCGCGTTCCTGGCAGGCGAAATGGCGGCCGCAGTGGCTCGCGATTTGCCGGATTCGACTCGGAGTCTGGCACAGGCAGGAGGGCTCGGTGACTAACCTATTTCCAATGTTTCTGAAACTGGAAGGAAAGCAGTGCCTGGTTGTGGGCGCCGGCAGAGTCGGTGAGCCCAAGATCGGCGGCTTGCTGGAGACCGGCGCGCGCATCCGGGTCGTCTCTCTGGACGCGAGCCCCGCGGTGCGCGAATGGGCTAGAGATGGAAAGATCGAACTCGAGGTGCGGGCGTTCTCGCCACAAGACCTGGACCGCGCATTCCTGGCTGTCGTCGCCACTAATTCGCGCACTCTGAACGAGCGCGTGTATCGCGAGGCGCAGAGGCGTGGCGTGCTTTGCAATGTGGTCGACGTTCCCGACCTCTGTGACTTCTTCTATCCCGCAGTCGTGCGTCGTGGCGACCTGCAGATTGCGGTCTCGACCGCGGGGCAGAGCCCATCGCTGGCGCAAAAGATTCGTGAACAACTGGAAAAGCAATTTGGTCCCGGATACGCCTCATGGGTGGCGGAGCTGGGCGAGACTCGGAAACTGATTCTCTCCAGTGATCTCGATAAAGAACGGAAGCTGGATCTGCTGCATTCGTTGGCGAGCAGGGAAGCGTTCGAAGCGGCCCTGGCTGAGATGCCTGAACTGGCCTCAAAAGGTGAGCCCGCATGAAGGGAAAAGTTTACTTAGTCGGCGCCGGGCCGGGCGATCCGGAGTTGCTCACGCTGAAAGCATTGCGTGTGCTGAAGACGGCCGACGCCGTGCTGCACGACGACCTCGTCGTGCCCGAGATTCTGAAACTCATCCCGTCAACGGCCCAGACTCACAATGTTGGCAAGCGCTGCGGAAAAAAGAAGATTCTGCAGGAGGAAATCAACTTTTTGATGATTGCTCTCGCCAATGCAGGACTGCGCGTTGTGAGACTGAAGAGCGGCGACCCGCTCATTTTTGGCCGAGCTGGAGAGGAAATCGAATCGCTACGCCGAGCGAACATTGCATTCGAGATCGTTCCGGGCGTGACGTCCGCCATGGGGGCGGCCGCCACAGCGCAGATTCCGTTGACTCATCGCCGTGCATCGTCCGCTCTCGTTTTTCTGACGGCACACCAGGCTCCGGGAAGCGAAGTTGCCAACTGGAGCAAGCTGGCAGGAAGTGGCGCGACGCTAGTAATTTACATGCCCGGACAGCAGTACTCTGACGTTGCAGCGAAGTTGCGCGCGTCTGGCCTTGCCGGCGACACGCCGTGTGCGGTCATCTCTCGCGCGACCACTCCGCAACAGTGGACGCACCGCTCTACGATCTCCCAGTTGCATGGCTTACCGAAACTCGCCGCACCCACTTTGCTGGTCGTCGGAGAAGTCGTCCGCTTTACTGACCGAGTTTCTCTTGCACAGCAATTCGGCGTGCCACCTATTTCTGTTGTCGCCGGTCCTTCGATCCACGACCGTGCTCCCGCTTCTGATCGATTGGCAGTACCAGACTTCGGAAGCCATGAGGAGCCTCTCCCGTGAAGAACCAGACTCAGGAGCATCTTCAACACCAGATCGCGGAGATTCAGCACGCGGCCGAGAGTTGGACGCCACAGCGGGCCCTGACCTGGGCATTCGACACTTTCGGGAGCCGCGTCGCCATTTCCTCCGCCTTCGGCGCCGAGGGCATGGTGCTGATCGATATGGCTTCACGGGTGCGCAAGGATTTCCGGCTGTTCACAATCGACACGGAATTCCTTTTTCCCGAAACCTACAACCTGATGGACCGGATCGAAGAAAAATACGGCATCGCAATCGAAAAGGTTTATTCCGTCCTTTCGCCGGAAGAGCAGGAGCGCACTCACGGAACCGCGTTGTGGACGGGAGATCCCGACCTCTGCTGCCGTCTGCGAAAAGTCGAGCCACTCCGCCGCAAACTCGGCGAGTTGAGCGCATGGATCACGAGCATCCGCCGCGATCAGACCTCGGTCCGTTCCAGCGCGCACCGGGTTGAATGGGATGCGAAGTTTGGATTAGTGAAGATCAATCCGATGGTTGATTGGACGTCGAAGCAGGTTTGGCGCTACATCCACGATCACGACGTTCCCTACAACGAACTGCATAACCAGGATTATCCCAGCATCGGCTGCACCCACTGCACGCGAGCCGTGAGACCGGGAGAAGATCCGCGAGCCGGCCGTTGGCCCGGATTTGCGAAAACCGAATGCGGTCTGCACATCATTGAACCGGTGCCCGATTCGGTGGTGGCAGGCGCGTCGAAGGCGGCCAAGCTAGGCAATTGAGTTTCCCCTCCGATCACCCAGCCTGGCAGAATGCGCTGTTAATTCCTCCCCAGTCGTGCGCGGGTTCTGGCTGCGGGAAAAAGATTCCGTGCAAGCGTTGCACCGATTCTTCAACATTGGACTCTTCTACCAAGAAGGAGATCGTTCGGTCGGACGCCCCCTGGCAGACAACGCGCGCGTCCAAATCCGAAACGGCGGCGAAGACCCGACTGGCCACGTCCGGATGTCGTCGAATGCTTTCTCCCACCAGGCACACCAACGCTTTGTGATTCTCCCATCGAACTTCAGCTACACCGCGAAGGTCCGCGGCAATGGCAGGTAAAGAAGCCGCCGAACCTACCAGCAACGACATACGCCCTAATGAAAGCGCCATTAAGTCGACGGAGCACGAGTGCCGATCGAACACCGCGGAGACGGCCCGCAAAAACTCCGAATCTACCCCGCCCGAAGACTCAATCTCAACCGAAGCGACTTTTCTCTTCGCGGTAATGGCGCTGACCATGTTTCCGGTCTTAGCTCGGGCCAGGATTTCCGTGCCTTCGCCCTCCGGCCGTCGCGAATTCAGAACATAGACCGGGATGTTCGCGCGCATCACCGGAGCCAACGTTGCCGGATGCAAAACCCTCGCACCGAACAGCGCCAACTCCGCAGCTTCATCAAAACTCATCCTGCGGATCACGCGAGCATCAGGACACAGTTTTGGATCCGTCGTCATGATGCCATCCACATCTGTCCATATCTCAAGTCTTGAGGCACAAAGCGCTGCCGCGAAGATCGCAGCGCTGAAGTCAGACCCGCCCCGGCCTAGGGTCGTAGGGACGCCATCGCGAGTCGACGCGATGAAACCGCCCAGCACAGGCACTCGCCTAGATTCCAGCAACGGACTCACCTTCTCTTGCAGTCGCTGCTCGGTGACGTCCCACATCGGATTCGCCCCTGCATGCCTCGCGTCGGTAACGATGCAAGCCTGGGCATCGACATGCGCCGCGTCGATTCCGGCCTGACACAATGCATCCTTCACCAGTCTGCTCGAAAATCGTTCTCCGAAGCCTAGCAATTGGTCCTGCGACTTGAGATCGAATCGGCGTGCAGCCTCTAAACCGTGCAACAGCGATTCCAGTTCCTGAAACTCCTCGCGAAGTTCGCGATCGAGAGCACCGTGAACGGATTCATCGACAAGCGAGTCTACAAGTTGCTCATGCCGGACATAAACGCTCCGCACAATTGCGAGCGCCGATCCCAGATGCCCGCCAGCGGCCGCGTTTCCGGCCTCCAGCAGTTGGTCGGTGACTCGTGCGGGCGCACTGACCACAACCACCGGTCGGGCGCCGAGTCTGCTTCGCACGATGTTGATGAGGCGGCGGATGGCACCAACGTCTTCTACCGACGTGCCCCCGAACTTCATCACCACTACGTCGTCGCTTCGCTCGAATCTGCTTTGTCGCTGAGCTGCGTTCATAATTTCCCTTTCTTTGCGCAAAGAAAAACCCACCGTCAGAGTGCTTCTGGCGGTGGGCTCGGGTGATTCTTTTAAGATTGCTCTAGTTCATCCGATCCCGTCCTCCAGAAGACACGTAATTCGTGTCGACACACTTGTGCCTGTCGATGTAATTCGTGTGGACTTCTGGATGAGGGTCTTCATGAGATCGTGGCGGACTCCAACAACAACTGCAAGCCAAGCGTATTCCGCATCCAGGCGTAGGGGAAATTCAAAATTCTGATAGGAGTGATCGGAGTTTCAGCTCAAATGGTCGGCTAATCCTCTGTCTTTTTTAGTTGAGTGGCAAATTGCCGCAGCAGAGCCACAAAGGCAGTAGACGCCACAGAAAGGGTTCGATCGCGACGGTAGGCGAGTCCCAACTCGCGATAGAGCACCGCGTCTTCAAGATCGATCAGCTTGACCCGACCGGATTCCACCTCGTCGCGTGCGAAGGATGCGCTGATCAGCGACACGCCCAAGTCGGCAGCTACGAAGCTCTTAATCATGCCGATGCTGGGCAGTTCCATCCGCACCTGCAGTTCTGCGTTGTACGGCCGAAACAGTTTGTCTAGCAGTCGCCGCGTGTGCCCAGTCTTGGGAAACAGCAGTGGATGCTTCACGATCTCACTGACGGGTACCACCTTGAACTTGGCCAGCGGATTCTTCGGACTTACCATCAGCATTAACTTGTCGCGGAAAATCGGCTGAATCTTCAAGCTCGGCGACTGAATGGGTAAGGTCAGAATGCCGACTTCTACTTGCCCGTTTTCCAGTTTCTCCACGATTTTGTAGCTGAAGTTGCGATAAATGCTGATCTGCACCGGTGGGTAGCGCCGGCAGTATTCGCCGAACACTTCGGGCAAAACATATAGGCAAGTAGCTTCATTGGCCCCGACGCGCAGTGTTCCGCGAGGAGTGCCGCTGTGGTCGGCAACCGCCATCAACGACTCGTCGCGCAGAGCTTTCAGCCGCTCCGCATATTCGAAAAACACTTGGCCAGCCGGCGTGAGTTTCACCGTCTTGCCCGAGCGGTCGAGCAGTCGGTCGCCATATTCCTGTTCCAGTTGACGAATCTGCGCGCTAACGGCCGATTGTGAGCGGAAGACCTTCTCCCCGGCACGCGAGAAACTACCCTGCCGGGCTACTTCCAGGAACGTGATGAGCTGATCAAAGTCCATGTTATGAGCGAGATTATAAGCGAACTAAGGTCAAATCGAAGTTAATTACACAGAATCCACCGCGTCCGAACCCGCCCTGAATTTTGCATGGCTTGCATCGAAATTCTGCATTGTACTTTGATCGTCTACAGGCACGAAAATACTGAGTCTGTTCCTGAGCAGAAGTGTGCGACCCTCCGTCGCCCTCGCAAGCCACGCCCAAGAACAAGCCATCGAAAGGAATCGAGTGCACAGGACGAAGTCCATGACGACGCGTCTAATCTCGACCACGGGCCTGCCCCCGACTCAAGGTTTCTACGACCCGTCGCACGAGCACGACGCTTGCGGCATCGGATTCGTCGCGAGCATCAGCGGCGAAAAGAGCCACGATATTATCCGCAAGGGAATCCAGGTCCTGCTCAATCTGGCGCACCGAGGTGCGTGCGGCTGTGATCCGGAAACCGGTGACGGCGCCGGCGTGCTTATCCAGATTCCACACAAGTTTTTTGCCCGCGAGTGCGAAAAGCTCGGCTTTGTGCTTCCTAAACCCGGGACATATGGCGTCGGCATGACGTTCCTGCCAGTCGAGAAGCACCAGCGGTTGCAGTGTGAAGGAATTCTCGAACGCATCATTCGCGAAGAAGGCCTGACTTTGCTAGGCTGGCGGGATACTCCAGTCTATGCCTCGGCGATCGGCCGCGTTGCACGCGCATCGCAGCCGTACATCCAGCAGATTTTTGTGCGCTGTGCCGCGCAGATGGATGAAGATGCGTTCGAGCGCAAACTCTACGTCGTACGCAAGCGCGCAGAAAATGAAATCCGCGAGTCCGGCATTGAAGACGCGGAGATGTTCTACATCCCGTCGCTGTCCTGTCGGACCATCGTCTACAAGGGCTTGTTGCTCGCTTCGCAGATCACCAATTTCTACCGCGAACTCTCTGACCCCGATGCCGTCAGCGCTTTGTGTCTCGTGCACCAGCGTTTCTCGACGAATACATTCCCTAGTTGGGATCGCGCGCACCCGTATCGCTATGTCGCGCACAACGGCGAGATCAATACACTCCGCGGCAACGTCAACTGGATGCAAGCTCGCCAGTCACTGTTGCAGTCGCCGCTCTTTGGCGATGACATAAAGAAGCTGCATCCCATCATCGCCCCAGACGGCAGCGATTCTGCGAACTTCGATAACGCTGTCGAATTGCTTCTTCAGTCGGGACGCAGTCTTCCGCACGTGATGGCCATGCTGATTCCGGAAGCATGGTCGGGCAATCCGCACATGAAACCGGAGAAGCGGGCCTTCTACGAGTACCACGCTTGTCTGATGGAGCCGTGGGACGGGCCGGCCGCGATTGCCTTCACCGATGGCCGCGTCATCGGTGCGACTCTCGATCGCAATGGCCTGCGCCCGGGACGCTACGTTATTACCCATGACGATCTTGTCGTCATGGCCTCCGAAGCCGGCGTGCTCGACATAGCGCCCGAGCAGGTCAAGAAGAAGGGTCGCTTACAGCCGGGAAAGATGTTCTTGGTGGACACGGTTGAAGGCCGCATCATCTCGGATAAAGAGATCAAACAGACGCTCTCGTCGCGGCAACCTTACGCCCAGTGGGTGAAAGAAAATCAGATTACCATCGATCAGTTGCCTGAGCCCTCGCGCATGCACTTCCCAGACGCCGAGACTCTTCTCCGCCGTCAGCGAGCGTTTGGCTACAGCGACGAAGATCTACGGATGATCCTCGGCCCGATGGCAGCCAAGGGCGAGGAGCCGATCGGTTCGATGGGCACCGATACGCCTCTAGCCTGTCTCTCTGATAAGCCGCAGTCGCTCTTTAACTATTTCAAGCAGCTTTTCGCGCAGGTCACCAATCCTCCCATTGATCCCATCCGGGAAGAGATGGTGATGTCACTTATCAGCTATATCGGAAGCGAGCGAAACATCCTGGAGGAAGCGCCCGAGAACTGCCACATGCTGAAGCTGGCGCATCCCCTGCTCTCGAATCGCGAGTTGGAAAAGCTGCGCCGCGTCTCGAATCGCGACTTGCTGGCGACCACGTTGCCGGCTCTGTTCCGCGCGAAAGACGGCGAAGAAGGCCTCAAGCGTGCCCTCGACGAACTCTGCCAGCGAGCTTCGCTGGCGGTGAAGGCTGGGTATTCGCTCCTCATTCTTTCCGATCGCGGTGTCGACAAAGATTATGCTCCCATACCGTGCCTGCTCGCTCTGGCTGCGGTGCACAATTTGTTGGTCCGCGAGGAAACGCGGACGCAGGTTGCGCTGATCACGGAATCCGGCGAGCCTCGCGAAGTCATGCACTTCGCCTTACTCAGTGGCTACGGGGCTAGCGCGATCAACCCGTACCTTGCCCTTGAGACCGTCGAGAACCTGGTGTGGCGTGGCGAGTTAGGCGAAGGCATAACCCCCGAACTCGCTGCGAAGCATTTCATGAAAGCCATCAAGAAAGGACTCCTGAAGACCTTCTCGAAGATGGGCATCTCGACGCTGCAAAGTTATCAGGGTGCTCAGGTGTTTGAAGCCATCGGTCTGAATAAAGATCTGATTGACGCTTACTTTGCCGGCACGACTTCGCGTCTGGAGGGAATTGGACTCTCCGTTCTCGCGACGGAGGCATTGCTCAAGCATGAGTACGCCTTCCGTCCATTGACTGACTTTGAGACGGAGCTTTCCGTTGGCGGCAGCTATCATCAGCGCGTCAACGGCGAATACCACCTGCTCAATCCCCAGACCATCAGCAAACTGCAACAGGCTGTTCGTCAGGAGAGCTTCAAGACATTTCAGGAATACACCGACCTCATCGATAAGCAGAGCGCGAATCTCTGTACCCTGCGCGGCTTGATGAAGTTGAAAAAGGGCGACACTCCGGTGCCGCTGGAAGAAGTCGAGTCGGCCAAAGAGATTGTGAGGCGCTTTACCACCGGCGCCATGTCGTTCGGGTCGATCAGCAAGGAAGCCCACGAGACGCTCGCCATCGCTATGAACCGCATCGGTGGCAAGTCCAACACCGGCGAGGGGGGAGAAGACGAAGCGCGCTTCACACCCGATGTGAACGGAGACTTACGCCGCAGCGCAGTGAAGCAAGTAGCTTCGGCGCGTTTCGGCGTCACCGCAAACTATCTGGTGAACGCCGACGAACTGCAGATCAAGATGGCGCAAGGAGCGAAGCCCGGCGAGGGCGGTCAGCTCCCAGGGCACAAGGTTGACGATGTGATTGCCCGCTTACGGCACTCCATCCCTGGCGTTGGATTGATCTCACCGCCGCCGCATCATGACATTTATTCGATCGAAGATCTGGCGCAACTGATCTACGACTTGAAGAACGTGAATCCGCACGCTCGCGTCGCCGTCAAGTTAGTCGCCGAAGTCGGCGTCGGTACAGTAGCAGCGGGCGTGGCCAAGGCTCACGCTGACGTCGTTCTCATTAGCGGAGACTCGGGTGGCACGGGTGCATCTCCGTTGAGTTCGATCAAGCATGCTGGCATCCCTTGGGAACTCGGACTCGCGGAGACTCAACAGGTCCTTCTTCTGAACGATTTACGCAGCCGGATCCGCGTGCAGACCGATGGCAAACTTCAGACCGGCCGCGACGTGGCGATTGCAGCCCTTTTGGGTGCCGAGGAATTCGGTTTTGCCACGACACCCCTGATCGCCATGGGGTGCATCATGATGCGCAAGTGTCACCTCAATACTTGCTCGGTGGGCATCGCGACGCAGGATCCGGAACTGCGCAAGCAATTCAAAGGTCAGCCTGAGCATGTGATCAATTTCTTCTTCTTTATCGCGGAACAGCTTCGCCAGTACATGGCGGACATGGGATTCCGCACTGTCGATGAAATGGTGGGCCGCGTCGACATGCTCGACGTCGAGCCTGCCGTCGATCACTGGAAGGCGAGTGGTCTGGACTTCTCGGCAATTCTCTACAACCCGCCCGTTCCCTCGCGTGTTGCCAGGCGCAGGGTGCAGGCTCAGGATCACGGCCTGGAACAGGCCCTCGATCACAAGATTCTTGGACAGGTGGCTTCCACCCTCGAAACCCTGGTGCCGATCGAAGTGAAGTTTCCGGTACGCAATATTCACCGCTCAGTCGGAAGCATGCTCAGCGGCGAAATCGCGCGCCGCTACGGCTCTGCAGGGCTACCCGACGACACGGTCCGCATTCACCTGACAGGCTCGGCTGGCCAGAGCATGGGGGCGTTCCTCGCCAAGGGAGTCACTCTCTCGCTCGAGGGCGAAGCCAACGACTACGTGGGGAAAGGTCTATCGGGCGGCCGACTCATGGTGTTTCCGCCGCGCGCGTCAGGCTTCGCTCCGGAAGAAAATATCATCATCGGCAATGTCGCTCTTTACGGCGCCACTAGCGGCGAAGCGTTCTTCAACGGAGTTGCTGGCGAGCGCTTTGCCGTCCGCAACTCAGGAGCGACCGCAGTCGTCGAGGGTGTCGGCGACCACGGCTGCGAGTACATGACCAACGGCATCGTGCTGGTGTTGGGTTCGTGCGGCAGAAATTTTGCCGCCGGCATGAGTGGTGGTGTGGCCTATGTCTTCGACGAAAGAGGAGACTTTACCGAGAAGCGCTGCAATCTGGACTCCGTCGATCTGGAGTCCCTGCTCGACGAGCCGGATGTTGTGATCGTGAAAGATCTCCTCTTGAGCCATCTGGAGTTGACTGCCAGCCGACGCGCCAAGTGGATTCTTGATAACTGGAACGATCTAGCCTCGCGCTTCATTAAGGTCTTTCCGCACGAGTTCAAGCGAGTGCTGGGCGTGGCCCGCAGCGAGCAGGCGTATATTCCGAACCAGCCCGTCTCCGTCTTGGCAGAGGCCGAGCCCCAGGAACAGGTGCAGCATGGGTAAAACCACCGGCTTTATTGACTACTCTCGCCAGCTGGCTCCGCGCCGACCCGTAGCGGAGCGCGTCAATGACTGGTTCGAGATTTATCAGGATTTTCCGGAAGAAAAACTGCGCAAGCAAGGCGCCCGCTGCATGGATTGTGGCGTCCCGTTCTGCCAAACGGGATGCCCCGTCAGTAATCTCATTCCCGACTGGAACGACCTTGTCTATCGTGGACGCTGGAAAGATGCTGTCCGTCAACTTCACGCCACGAATAATTTTCCCGAGTTTACGGGACGCATCTGCCCAGCCCCGTGTGAGGCTTCGTGTGTTCTGGGTATCAACCAGCCTCCAGTCACGATCAAGCAGAACGAAAAGAATATCGTCGAGCGCGGATTCCTGGAAGGCTGGATCCGCCCGGAACCCTCGAAACTTCGAACTGGAAAGAAAGTCGCAATTGTTGGTTCCGGTCCGGCGGGATTGGCGGCAGCGCAGCAGTTGTGCCGCGCTGGCCATGCAATCACGGTCTACGAAAAGTCCGACCGCATTGGCGGACTGCTCCGCTACGGCATTCCTGAATTCAAGCTGGAGAAACACATCATCGATCGCCGCCTCGAGCAGATGTCCGCCGAGGGTGTGAAATTTGTCACGAATGCTGAGGTTGGCAAGACTGTTCAGATCGAAGATCTGCGCCGCGACTTCGATGCCATCGTGCTGGCCGGAGGCTCCGAACATCCGCGCGACTTGCCAGTTCCGGGTCGGGACTTGAAGCGTATTCATTACGCGATGGAATTCCTGCCGCAGCAGAATAAGCGTTGCCACGGAGATACGCTCGATTCAGCGACTGAGATTCTTGCCACCGGCAAGCGCGTTGTCATCATCGGCGGCGGCGACACGGGCGCCGATTGTCTCGGCACGGTCCACCGCCAGAAGCCATTGTCGGTTCATCAGTTTGAAATCATGCCGAAACCGCCCGACGAGCGCTCGCCGCAGACACCGTGGCCGCTCTGGCCTATGCAACTGCGCACCGAAGCGGCTCACGAAGAAGGCGGAGTCCGCGACTGGAGTATTGCTACATCTAAATTCAGTGGCGACGAAAGTGGTAATGTCACGCAACTGCACGCTGTAAGGGTCGGCCCTCCTCCAAAGTTTGAGCCCATCGCTGGCACTGAATTCACCATGGAGGCCGACTTGGTCCTGATCGCCATGGGATTCCTCGGTCCTGTTCGAAACGGCATGATCGAGCAACTGGGCGTTCAACTCGACAACCGCGGCAACGTGGCGACCGATCAGAATTACATGTCGTCCGTCCCCGGAGTATTCGCGGCGGGCGATATGCGCCGCGGTCAATCGCTCGTGGTGTGGGCCATCTCCGAAGGCCGCAAAGCCGCCGCCTGCGTCGATACCTATTTGAAGGCGCTCCCAGTGCGCCCGGTTGTTCCTCTGGCTTCCGACGCACGACAAATCGCCTCGTAATGCGACGACTATCCGCCCACATTGAGCGGAACTCCTTTGTGTACCTTGGTGTCCTTCGTGGTGCGTGAATTGCGGAAACTCATCCTGACTCCGACTCGAGTTCGAAGATGCAGTAAGATGGCTGCGCCAGCGTCATGATCCAACTTTCCGATATCCAGGCGGCTCTCGAAAGAATTCGTGCCGACATTCGCGTTTCTCCGTGCACCCACTCGGAAACATTTTCCGGCCTCACCAACAACTCGATCTTCCTCAAACTCGATAACCAACAGCGCACCGGTGCGTTCAAAGAGCGCGGCGCTCTAAACAAACTCCTAACCCTCACAAAGGAAGAGCGAAACCGAGGCGTGATTGCTGCCTCCGCTGGCAACCATGCGCAAGGCGTTGCCTACCACGCTGGACGCCACAAGATCGGGGCGCGCATCGTCATGCCGCTGCCTACGCCACTCACGAAAGTATCGGCGACTCGGGCCTATGGCGCCGAGGTCGTCCTGCATGGCACCAACTACGACGAAGCTTATGAGAAGGCAATCGAGCAAAGCCAAAAAGACCACCTCACCCTGATTCACGCTTTCGACGATGACGCTGTCATCGCGGGGCAGGGAACTCTCGGCCTTGAAATCCTGCAGCAACATCCCAGCATCGAGGTCATCGTCGCGCCCATCGGTGGCGGGGGCCTCATCGGTGGCGTCGCCTGCGCCGTAAAGGAGACGAATCCTGCAGTGAAGGTCTTCGGCGTGCAGCCTTCACGGATTCCTTCGATGAAAGCGGCGGTAGCCGAAGGCAAGCCCGTCACTCTGAAGTCGGCGAAGACCATCGCGGACGGAATCGCGGTCCGCCGCGCCGGAGAGCGCACGCTCCCGCTCGTTCAAAAATACGTCGACGACATTGTCACTGTGGAAGAAGAAGAAATCGCGAACGCGATTCTCTTGCTGCTGGAACGCGAGAAAACACTGGCTGAGGGCGCTGGTGCGGCCGCCATCGCCGCTGTCCTTAATCGCAAGCTACCGCTGCAAGGCAAGAAAATTGCCGTGCTGGTGTGCGGTGGCAATATCGATGTCACCTTACTCTCACGCATCATCGAGCGCGGTTTGGTGAAAGACGGACGCCTCGTTCGCCTCCGGGTCCATCTGCCCGACTACCCCGGCGCCCTGCACCGTCTTACCGGAATCCTCGCGGACCATCGCGCAAACATCGTCGAGACCGCCTATGATCGCGCCTACCACGGCGTGAATCTCGGCGATACCGCCATCGATATCACTATGGAAACCCGCGGCCCCGATCACATCGCGGAACTTCTGGCAGCGTTGGTCTCTGCCGGATACACGCACGAAAGAATTCTGTAGCTAGGAAGTTCGATCACACGCAAGACCCGAGTCACGGCTGCGATGAACTTATAGGTGTTTTCTTTCCACCGCTTCCACTGCAGAGCAGTACGCAAAGGAGAATGCCCCCCGCTCCAGCCGCCCCAACCGCAATCCATTTCGGGCTCAGGCTTGTCCCCGCTCCAGTAGGCTGGGCCGGGGCTCCACAGATTTCCGTTAAATCGAAGCTTTTTTGTTCCGTCTCATGTACGGTCGATCCGTGCGACGATTCTGTCTCCAGCGACGGCTTGCGCAAATCCCCTCCCCGGTCCACGTGCACATCATCTTTACGGGCAGCCACTTGCACGTTCCCATTCAGGTTGTTCACTTCGTACTGGGTCCATTCGTTGAGGACCGGAACCACCGTCAGGCAGTTCACGCGTACTTTGAAGCTTTTCGAGGTACCCACGGAGACGCTGCCGTGATCGAGTTCGAGCAGGTCAGTTTGAAGTTTTGCTACCGATTCCGGCTGGATCATTATCGTCGAACCGTCGAGACTCAAGTCCGCTGACGAGCCCGGCTTGGTTTCCAGCAAGTCGCCGGGAAACACTGCTGTTGCATCATGCGCTTCGTAGCCATTGATCCAGACGCCGCCTTGCGTGTGAAGAATAGCCGCGCCCGTTTGTGATGGAGCAGTCTGGATAGGAGCAGCTTGGTTCGGAACTGGCTGGCTGGGCGTGCTCTGCCCCAGCAGCGATACTGGGACGATCACCACCATCACCCAACATACAAGACCACGTAAAATAGACTCACTCATCCGGAGACCAATATCAACAACTACCCAATAGAAATCGTATCCGGGTGTGCCCGTGTCGTCTATTAACAGACAGGGTGCGGGTGCGAATTCGCCGTCTGATGCCGGGTGCTTTGCCTTTGTAATATTAGTTATGTGTGGGTAAAACTTTGTAAATCATCAACTTCCGTTGCTTCTGGCAAGGTAAATTAGAGGTGGGGCATATGAAAGTTCAAAGAAATCATTCATTATTCGCGACGGTCGTCTTGTCAGCCATCACCGCATCGGGTCCGCAGTTCCTGCCTCCGTGCGTTGCCTCCGTGATGGGGCCCTTGCAGGACGCCGCGCAGCCTGCCGTGGCCAAGCGCATCGGCACCATCAAGTCGATCAGCGGGAATACGATCACCTTAGCGGCGGACGCCGGTGCAGAAGTAACGGTGACCGTGCAGCCCAACGCCCGGCTCTTGCGTCTTGCGCCCAGCGAAAAAGACCTTAAAAACGCAACTCCCATTCAGCTCCAGGATTTGCAGGTAGGCGACACCATTCGCGCCCGCGGCCAGGGATCGGGCGACGGCAAATCGATTGCGGCTTTGGAGATCATCGTCATTACACGCTCTGCCGTTCAGGCGGTGAGCGACCAAATGCGCCAGGACTGGCAAAAGCGTGGCGTTGGGGGGCCGGTGACCGCAGTGGATGCCGCCGCCGGGACCGTGACGATCTCCGTCTCCAGTTTCAGCGGAAAAAAGACAATCCTCGTTCGCACATCGAAGAACACGGTCATCCGCCGTTACTCTCCTGACTCCGTCAAACCGGAAGATGCGAAGGTTGTGACACTTCGGGAGGTTCAAGTCGGCGACCAATTACGCGCACGCGGAGATCGCAGCGCCGATGGCGCGGAGTTGACCGCTGAGGAAATCTTCACCGGCTCCTTCCCCATCGTTGAGGGCTTGATTAAATCTGTCGACGCAAGTGCGGGGACTCTCAGCGTTCAAGATACTTTCAGTAAGAAATCGGTGGAGCTGAAAATTACAGCCGACTCGCAGCTTCACAAGATCCCGGCCGAGATGGCGCAGCGATTTGCTATGCGACTGAAGTCCTCATTGCCTCCCGGAACACCCGGCGCAACAGCCAATCCCTCGTCAGGCCAAGCACCAGCAAGAGGGACGAATGCACAATCTAACGCGCCCTCCAGCGGTACGAGCCAAGGTGGCGGCATAGGGCAGGGAGCGGGGACGGGCCAGGGTGGAATGGGCGGCGCTGCTCGCCCCGGCGGAGGCTTCGATTTCCAGCGCCTTCTCGATCAAACGCCCCCGGTTGCGCTTGCTGACTTGCACAAGGGAGACGCGGTTGCAATTCTTGCGACTGAAGGCACGCCATCCGGAGGAAGCACAGTCATCAAGCTGTTCAGCGGAGTGGAACCGATTCTTCAGGCCGCCCCCTCTGGTAGCCAGGCGATGATGCTCGCCCCTTGGAGTTTGGGTGGCGCCCCCGGTGGCGATCAATAGGAGTGCCCGCCTCGAAAAGGATTTATTTCCGAATTCATAAACTAGAACCACTAGGAAGATGAAATGAAGGTTGGGAAGTATGCACGTCTCTTTGTCATAGCGCTTTCTTTCTTGCTGCCTACGACCGCCGTGCTCGCGCAATCTGCGTCGGGATCTCTCCGGGGGCAAGTCACCGATCCTTCTGGCGCAGTTATTCCTGGCGCCAGCGTGATCATGACTCCCGCAGCCGGATCTCCCGTGGTCGTCCAGAGTAACCCTCAGGGTATGTATGAGTTCAAGACTCTGCCTCCGGGAAAGTACTCGCTTACCGTTGCGGCCACGGGATTCACTCTCTACGAGAACGACAATGTCGTAATTGCTGACCAACCCCTGCGGCTGAACGTCGTTATGTCGATCGAGGTAGAGACCCAGAAGGTGCAGGTTTCCGGTAACGCGCCGACTGTCGATGTCAATCCCGCCAGCAACGCTGGCGCCATCGTCATCTCCGGCAAGGAACTCGAAGCTCTTCCCGACGATCCTGATGAGTTACAGTCGGATCTCCAGGCTCTCGCGGGACCGTCTGCTGGTCCGAGCGGTGGGCAGATGTATATCGACGGGTTTACCGCGGGCCAACTCCCGCCCAAGTCCTCGATTCGCGAGATTCGTATTAACCAGAACCCTTTCTCTGCCGAGTACGACAAGCTTGGCTACGGCCGCATCGAAATCTTTACCAAGCCCGGAACCGATAAATATCACGGGCAAGTCTTTGTGCTGGGCAACGATTCCGCGTTCAACTCGCCCAATCCCTTCGCGGGTTCCGAGCCTCCCTACTATTCCACTCAGTTCAACGGAAACGTCGGCGGACCCCTTAGCAAGAAGGCGTCTTTCTTTTTCAACATCGATCGTCGCGACATCAACGAACTGGCCGCGGTGAATGCGTACATTCTTGATTCGTCCCTGAACGAATACAATCTAGTGGAGTCGATTGCCAACCCCCATCAAAGAACCAATCTCAGCCCACGCGTCGATTGGGCTCTGACGCCCAACAACACACTCACCGCGCGCTACCAGTATTACCGCGATACGGAAACCAACGATGGCGTGGGAGTGTTGTCTCTATCGTCCCAGGCGTACTACTCCCAAAGCACGGAGCAGACCGTCCAGATCAGCGACACGCAAGTGATTGGCTCCAAAATCATCAACGAGACGCGATTTCAGTACAACCGCGATAATTCCTTCCAGACCCCGACAGATACGAACCCGGCGGTGAATGTGCCCGGCAATTTTGTGGGCGGCGGCTCAGGTGCGGGCAACGTGAATGATCTGCAGAACAACTACGAAATACAGAATTACACGTCGCTGATTCACGGAAACCACATTATTAAGTTCGGCGGCCGTGTGCGGGCCACCCATGACACGAATTATTCGACTTCGGGATTCAATTCCACATTCAGTTTCTCATCGTTGATTACCAACACCGATACGCCGGCAAACTGCGCTGCGCTGGGGCAAAATCCCGCCTGTCCCATCTCTCTGCATTATGCGGACCAACAGTTACCCCCCTATAACGGGGGCGGAATCCCGTACGCAACCCAACTTACCTATACCACCGGACTCCCGACTACGGTCGTCACTTACTATGATGTTGAGCCTTACCTGCAGGACGATTGGAAAGTGCGGTCGAACTTTACACTCAGTTCTGGCCTCCGCTTCGAAACTCAAAATGCTATTCATGACCACGGAAACTGGGCTCCCCGCTTAGGCTTTGCCTGGGGCGTTGGAGGCAGAAGCGGACCGCCCAAGGTTGTAATTCGCGGCGGCTACGGCATTTTCTTTGACCGCTTTCAGACTACACAAATCCTGTCTGCGGAACGCTACGACGGGGTTACGCAACAACAATTCATTATTCATAATCCGACGTGTTTTCCGGGTGTCGATAAGCCGCTCGCAAGCGTTTCCAACTGCGGCCCAGCTACTTCCTCCGAATCCAATATCTATCAGATCGGCCCCAGGCTGCGCGCTCCCTACACCATGCAAGGAGCACTGGGTGTAGAACGTCAACTCACTAAGTCCGCGACCCTTTCTGTTATTTACCTGAATTCGCGGGGCTTCGATCAGTTCCTCACCATCAATGCGAACGCCCCTTACCCTGGAACGAATTGCGCTCCGAATTGTCCCCTCATTACTTCGGGGAACATTTATCGCTACGTTTCGGAAGGTAATTTCAAGCAGAACCAACTGATGATGAATACCAACGTCCGCATCGGACCCAAGGTCCAGTTGTTCGGCTACTACTCTTTGAGTTATGCCAACAGCGACACGGGGGGAGTTGGAAGCTTTCCGTCGAATTCCTACGACATCAGCCAGGACTATGGCCGGGCCGCGTTCGACGTGAGAAACCGCTTCTTCCTCGGCGGCAGCATCGCACTTCCTTACTTGTTCCGGTTGAGCCCTTTCATGGTGGTGAGCTCCGGGTCCCCCATCAACATCACTTCGCCCATCGACCTGAACGGAGACCAGATTTACACCGACCGTCCCGGCCTGGTTTCGACTGCAACCTGCCCCGGCCCCCCCCCAACGACCGGCTCGGGTCCGCAGAACAATATTTACTGCACAACGTTGGGCACCTTCGATGCTCTGGGAAGCGGAAAACCTCTTCCCATCAATTACGCCAATGGTCCTTCACGCTTTGTGATGAACCTGCGCCTAACCAAGACCTTCGGATTTGGACCCAAGGCAAAATCCGCCTCCGGTGCTCAGGGCCAAGGCGGACCCGGAGGTGGTGGTCGCGGTCGCGGCGGCCCGCTCTTCGGCGGTGGCCCATCGTTCTCATCCAGTAATTCTGACCGCCGTTACAATCTCATTCTCGGCGTGAATGCCCGCAACCTCTTTAATAACGTGAACCCTGCGAACCCCAGCGCGTTTCTGGGCTCCAGGTTTTTTAATGTTCCCAATGCTCTACAAGGAGGTCCGTTTTCGCCCGGCACTGCCGCCAATCGGAAGTTTGAACTGCAAGCCACATTCAGTTTCTGATGCCGGGAATTGTTCTCGCCATATCGGCGAGCCGCCGATCCCGGTTATGCTGAGATTGTGCAGTTTCGTGAGGCGCCATCCCAATCTTAAGGTCTGAAAAGCGATTGGCCTTTTTCCCGATCAACAGGCGGAAATTTATTCGCCTCTCAGCAACCGCTGGCGTTGCCGCTCTCGTAGCTGATACTGCGCTGCTCGAGCCGAACCGGCCTCGAATCGTGCGCCAGCAGATTGCCCTGCGTCGCTGGCCCGTGCGGCTCGATGGTTTCACCATCGCATTGCTCAGTGACTTTCATTACGACCCTTACTTTTCGGTGCATCCTCTTGATGCCGCGATTGGCATGGTGAACCGTCTGCGACCTGATCTGATCGCACTGACTGGAGATTTTGTCTCGGTACCTGTGTTTGGCGACACTGCAGAGGCGGCGTCTGCTGCGGACCCTTGCGCCCAGCGGCTACGCCAGATGCGCGCGGCCCACGGGCTATGGGGGGTGATGGGAAATCATGATGCTTTCACCGATCCTGATCGGGTCACGAGTTCACTGCGCTCCGCGGGAATTCAAGTGCTCTCCAATCAATCGGTAGCGATCGAGCGCGATGGCGCGCGCTTTTGGCTGAGTGGCGTCGACGACGTCCTGGGCGGCTCCGCTGACCTCAATGCAACGCTGCATGATCTCCCAGCGAACGAAGCCGTAATCCTGTTAGCGCATGAGCCCGACTACGCCGATGTTGTCACGCGCCATCCCGTGGATCTACAACTCTCGGGCCACTCTCACGGTGGCCAGGTGCGTATTCCCTTTGTCCGTCCTCTTTACTTGCCTGACTTGGCCAGAAAGTACATTTGGGGGCTGTATCAGATCGGCGGGCTTACCCTCTACACCAACCCAGGCCTCGGCACGGTCCGAGTCCCCGTCCGCATGAATTGCCCTCCCGAGATCACGTTGCTCACTCTTCGTCGCTCTGGAGCCGCGTAGTGTGCCGCCGTTCATCCTGGGGGGCGTTCGGCTACGAAATTCCAAGAGCGGCGGAACACTCTGTCGTTCATTTCCTCATTTTGAGTGCTCGGTCCACGTCGGACGGGAAAGCCGCGAATCCTCGTCATTCTGTGCAATCTCTTTCATCCGCCGGCCTTTCATTCGCGCGACGGCGACTGTAACCTCTTCCAGATCAGTAACATATCCTCAGCTTAGGGTGGTCTTGGATTTGCCCCATTGATCTGGTTCAGAGCGGTTCCGGCTCTGTGGAGTTCTCGATCCATGCATCGTCGCAACTGGCCTGCGATTCTCTTATTCGTTCCCTTAGTTGCCCTCGCCGTGAGCACAACGAAGCCGAGCGTGCGACCATCTTCTCTCGAAGAGCGCGAACGCCAGACGCCGAAAAGCATGGCGCGCGCGACCCAATTCGTGGATGTGGTTCACATTAGTTCTCGCCCGTCTTGCGGAGAGGTCCAACCGCCTGAAGCCTTGGCCACGCCGGATCCTTTCTTGACCTCGACGGCGCAGGGTCGGAAGGTAAGAGTCAGCTTCATTATCGGGACCGATGGGCGCGTGCACAGCCCGCTTATTCTTGAGAGCGCGGGCCTTGCCGGCGACCGCCGCGTGCTGCAGACGGTTCGAACCTGGAGATATCGACCGGCGACGTGCAATGGAGTTCCAACCGAGATTGAAGGCAAGATCGAATTCTCCAGCCGATAGCAGAGTCCGAGCCACTGGGCTAGAATGACGCCAGTAGTCGATCGCTCGATTCGTGGACGGGGTTCGTGGACAAAGACAAGGAAAATCCAAGGTCGTCTGACACGCCGGTGCACAGCGCCGAGATGGAAGAACTTTACCGCCGGCTGCAGCCCGAAATGCGCCGTCCTAAGCCGAGTCCACAGGCGATTACGGCGGCGCTGGAGGCTGCGCAGCGTTTGGCGGCCGAAGCGGATGCGGAGCAAGCGGCTGACGATGCCGCGCAAGAACTGACTGCCGAAGTGACTACGAATGTGTGCCGCGTTTGCGGATACCGCAACCGCGAAGGAAACAAGTTCTGCGGCATGTGCGGCATCACCGTGGATATTGGATTATCGGCCGAGGATGAGCATCCGCCCCATGCTCTGGAACTCCCACGCAATCCCTTTCTCGATCAAGATCCGGCGGAAAGGCCGCCAAAGAGCGGACCCTCCGGGCAGGAGACTCATCACTACCATCATCACTATCACCACCATTATTTTCCTGGCGGGGAAGCAATGGCGGGGCGGTCCGGTGCGGATCCTGCGCGCGAGCCCATGAGGGACTCCACGCGGGAGGACAAACTGCGAGGGACGGCGGCACTGCGCGGCGATATGAGCCGCGCCGAGGCTGCGGTTCGAAGCCTCGCGCACGAGTGGGTGCTCGCCTGCAACACCAAACATCTGGACGACCTCATCGAACTTTACACGCATGACGCGTTGGTGCTTCGATCGAACTGTCCCCCGGTACGTGGTGCTGCGGCGGTGCGCGAGTTCTTCTTTGGCGCGCTCGACGCCGGACTCGGAGAAGTGGAGGTCGATCCTTTGCGGGTGGAAGTCATCGGTGATATGGCCTACGAAGCGGGACGCTGCAAGGCGCTGATGCCCAGCGCAACCGGCAAGCGCCGCGAAGAGCGCGGCAAGTATTTGTGGGTTTGCGCGCGCCAGAGCAACGGCGAATGGAAATTGGCTGTGGATTGCTGGTCCAGCGATTTGACGCTGAGTACCCTCGAATCGGATGTTCCGCCGGGTACGGGAGTGAAGACGAGTCAGCCGCGCAAGCTCCTGTAGATCTGTCTAAGTTCTCTAGCAACCTCTGACGTCGTGCCCTCCGACGATTCGCGACCTTCGTCAAGCCGTGGTTTTATAGGCTTACGCCTAGCTTCGCCAGGTCTTCGCGCAACTCCTCGGCCTGCTGCATCTCGATCGTGTGCATTCCAAGCTTGGCTGCGCATTCCAGATTGAGGGCGCGATCGTCAATGAAGCAGCACTCTTCGGCGGGGATCTGCGTCGTCTCGAGGGCGAGGCGGTAAATGTCCCGTTCCGGCTTGCGTAAGCCGACGAAACAGGAACTGATGAACAGACGGAAAATTGTTCTCATTCCAAATTTGTCGATGCGGTAGTAATTCAGCTCGCGCGATTCGTTGTTGATCGTCCCCATGAAGTACTTGCCGGAGTCGCTTAGCGCTCGCGCGAATTCGAGCACTTCGGGAAATGGCTGCGATAACGAAAACATGTATTCGCGAAATGCGGCGCGTGCGAAGGGACGGGGGCGGTAGAAGACCGTGCGGTCGAGATATTCGTCGAGCGTAATCTTGCCTCGCTCGAACGACGAGACCACCATTTCGTGCCGGTCGTGGAATTCTTCCTGGTCGAGATGAAAGTGCTCAAGCGCCGCAGTCCGTTCCGTGCGGTCCCATGCGTTGGTGAGCAGCACTCCTCCGACGTCCCAGAAAAGCGCGCGAATGGCAGGCAAGGTAATTCCCCCCCAGAGAAGAATTCTGGGAAAGAGTTTAGTCGAGATGTGTGTGGAAGAGAGGCCGTTCCTAGAAAATATCATGGGGTCGAAGTCTCTTTTGATTGAGGGTCTTCGCCATTCAGCGAACAATCCTCTTATATTCCTCATATTCGAATCTACCAACGGGTGTAACGTTCGCATCGCACGGGAATTGCCGCTTCCTAGAATTCATGAGTCACGACAAAGTGAGTCTTTGCAGAGTGGCTATGTGAATTCACTGGAGAATGGCTATTGTGAATTGCCGCTACTCCGCTTTAGTCTTCCTGTGCCCTTACAGGGAGATTCCACTCGGCGCGAGGATGTCCGCGCATTTAGGATGAGATGACAAAAATCTACATGGGACGTCACGTATATGGCGCGGCTGCCATCGCTTTTGGCATCATCACCCTGGTGTGGCATGACTTTAACGGTTGGCAGCAGATTCGGCCGCTCGGAAACGTTCCTCACCGCGAGATTCTCGTATATCTGGCCATCGCGGTCGAGTTCTTTGGGGGCGTCGCGATTCAGTGGTCCCGAACCGCGCGAGCAGGCGCGGTCGCTCTGGGCACGATCTATCTTATCTTTGCGTTGCTTTGGGTGCCGAACATCGTGGCCTCGCCGCGAGTTTATGATCCCTGGGGCAATTTCTTCGAACAGTTTTCAATTGTCTCGGGCGCGCTGCTCGTTTACGCGTGGGCGAGTCGAAGCGATCCCGGACGAGCGGAACGGTTGGCCCGGATCGGGTACCTTTGCTTTGGAATCTGCGTCATTTCATTCACACTCGAACAGCTCGTGTATCTCTCTGGAACGGCAGCCTTCGTTCCTAAGTGGATTCCTCCAGGGCAAATGTTCTGGGCGATCACCACAACGATTGCGTTGGCGTTGGCGGCCATTGCTCTGTTGTCGGGACGTTCAGCCCTGCTCGCGTCACGATTGCTCACGGTGATGCTGATCGGCTTTGGGTTGCTGGTATGGTTAGCGAGGCTTATCGCGGATCCGCATCAACTCATGAATTGGGCCGGGAACGCGCAGAATCTTGCCATCACGGGAGCGGCCTGGATCGTCGCCGATTTTATCAGTCAGAATCGACTCGCTGCAACCATCCCGTAGATACTCATCGCTCACACAGAGAATTTAGGATCGCCTTCGAGAATTTGCACCTGGAGTTTCGGGGCTTCGCCGTTTTTCCAGAGAGCGGTGCGGGACTTGACGCGATAGCTGAGAGCGCCGCCATCGGGACGGTCGCTGCGTTCCACAGGGCGCGGGATGCAGACGAATTCCGTCTCGAAGAATTCGCTCGTGACCTGAACTGCCGAGTATCCGTGACCTCCCATGTCGACGAACGCTACATGTGGCGACAACTCTGGATTGGAGAGTGCGCGCGCCTTCGTAATATTTCCGCTCTTTGTGTATTCAAGGCAGGAGCGCACTCCGTGCTTGATCAGGATGTTCAGAGTCGGCTGCGGGGATTGATCGGAGGGACCTTGGCCGACGTAGAGTGAGCGCAGCGGATGATCCTTCGGCAAGCCGTGTTCCAATGCTTCCACCACTCCTGGGGCGGAGATCGAGCCCGTCACGAATGCAATGCCGACAGGAACAAAAGGTTTCGGCGGAAGGGTCTTCGCCGCGAGTCCAGCCCAGAAACTGTGGCGGTCTCCTGCGATCGTGGCAAAGCCGGTGATGCCGTTTGCCTTCACGAAATCGTAAATCTCTCCGCGCTCGACGTAGGCAGTGCCATGATCGCCCAACGGGGAAATGGCGTAGCCGGATCCCGGCCACGGCTTCGTGATTCCTTTTGGCAAGTTTTGCAGGTCGGCGCGCATGTCCAGGGTGGCCGTGGTGTTGCCCCAGATTTTCCAGGTCGCCTTCGAAGTGCGCAATCGCTCGAGAAATCAGGCTTTCTGCTCGGCGCCGAGAATGGTCTGCGCCGGACGTTCCTTGCAGAAATTTGCGATCTCGGTATCGCCGAAGCGAATGGTTGAGGGGGGTTGACCGCCGTCGAAAGTTCGCCCGGCATCGAGGATTTCCATGGCGTCTTCTGCGATGAATTCGGGGAAGTCGTCGCTGGAGAGCGCCTTGGCCTCGGACTGGTCAGTTGGTTCCTCGGAACGATAGCTGCGCTGATCGGTAATGATGAGTTCGACGTTTCGTCCCCAGCGCAGTGCGCGGTACCCCGTAAGGCTGCCGATGGCGGTGAGGTTGTTCTGTTCCTGACCGAGGCCGTGCTCGTCAAAACGAGTGATGGGTGCATCGACTACAGGCGGAGGATCGAAGCGGTCAAGCGAGGGGCCGCTCGGTTTCGTGATGCGCGCCGGTTGATATTCGAAGAACGCCTGATTGGCCGCGACTTTGCGAGTCTGCGCAGGAAGGTTTTGGCCTCCGAATCGCTGCAGGGACTGCCATCCGAGCCAGCTGAATTCGTGGTTGTCCCACATGTTGACGAAGGGCCAGCGGGCGCGCGCGTCCTGCAGATCGGGATCGCGGAGATACGCACGATAGATGGCGCGATAGTCGTCTACCGTCGTCGGGATGTGGAAGTCGCGGATCTTTTCGCCGTGCGCGTAGCGGACTAGGTCCCGGATTCGGCGGTCGTACATGCCCTGAGGCCGGTCTTCGGGATACCAAACAATTTCATAGATGAAGTCGCCGAGGTGGAGTACGAAGCCGATGCGATCGGCTTCGGGAGCGTGCTCATCTTCGAAGATCATTCTGCGGTAGGCGTTCTGCGCTCCATCGTTCGCGTTCTGGCAACTGACGAAGACGAAGCGAACCGGCCGCGCGTCGCTTACGTCAGGTGCGGTGACGGTGCGGCCTATCCGGCTCCCGAAGCCCTCGGAGTCGGTGAAGCGATACCAGTAGACGCAGTTCGGCTTCAGGCCGCCAACGAGCACGCGGCAGGTCCAGTCGGAAGCTGCGGAAACTGGAGCTGAGGCTTGTGCGACAACTCGATCGAAGGCTTCGTCCTCGGCAACTTCAACAACTAACTTCGGAACTGGATGTTCGGACGACGGGCGACGCGTCCACAGTAGAAGGCTGGTGCTGTCGGGATCTCCGGAAGCAACGCCCTCGGGGAAAAGATCGCGCCGCTCGCGCCATGCGATTTTGGACTTCGCCCCAAATGGAGTTCCCCAGGCTGCGGTGGCGCCTACGGCAGCGGCCATGGCGAGGAAAGCGCGGCGAGAGATGGTGGACATGGATGCTTATCCTTCTGCACCCTTCAGAAGAAATGAAGGGCTCGTGACCCGATCTTGGTGAGGATAAACCTCTTTGCGCAGGTAAAAAACTGTGTTGACATATGCCCATATCGGAATATATATTTCTTTCATGGCAAGGGCAGCTACTACGTCGGATGCGTTCAATGCGGTGGCGGAGCCCCGGCGCAGGGACATTTTGAACTATCTGGCGGTTGAGGAACGGGCGGTGGGGGATATCGTCACGAGCCTCAGGATGGAGCAGCCGTCAGTCTCGAAGCACCTGGGTGTGCTGCGGCGAGTGGGCCTGGTGCGGGTGCGGCGGCACGGGCGACAGATGTTTTATCGAACGAATGCCGAGGCCATCCGGCCGCTGCATGAGTGGACCAAGACGTTCGAGCGGCTGTGGCAGCACCAGTTGAGCCGAGTGAAAGAGCGCGCCGAGGCGAAGCAGAAATCTCTGGACACAAACTGAATCCGAACGAACCCTATCAAAAGGAAAAGGAGGAACAATGAGTGCGACGGCGACGGCAGGGATCGAGAGTCTGACCCTAAATATTACGCAGGAGATTCATGTGAAGGCTTCGCTGGAGGTGACGTTTGAGGCACTTCTGGCACAACTGGGCCCGGAGAATGAGACTCCAGAGGGCAGGCGCATGCAGATGAAGATCGAGCCTTGGCCCGGCGGACGCTGGTTCCGCGATCTGGGCGATGGCAACGGACACTTCTGGGGAAACGTGCAGGCCCTCAAGCGGCCAACGCTGGTTGAAATTACCGGGCCATTGTTCATGTCGTATCCGGTTGTGTCGAACCTGCAGTACCGGTTAAGCGAGGAAGATGGCGGGACGCTGATCAGGTTTCACCACATGGCGCTGGGATTCATTCCGGACGAACACAAACAGGGCATGACGAAGGGTTGGAGCCATATGCACGGGCGGGTGAAGGAGTTGGCCGAAGGCAAAGGGAGGAAGTAGGGCCAATCCCGGATTGTTGATTCCTGATTGCTGATTGAAAAACCCTGGGGCAGTTCTCGAATCAACAATCAGGAGTTCAATGAATGCGAAGGGGGAACTTATGTGTCCGGCATGTATGGCTAGTGCAGCGGTAATGGCGGGCAGCGTGATGTCAACGGGCGGGATTGCCGCTCTGGCGGTGAGGATCGCTCGCGGCAAGAAGAGTCGGTCGGAAGAGGCTTCCAACAATACGATGGAGAGGAGAAACGACGATGGCAACTATGACGACAAGCAAGACGGATCTGGGCAGGATCGTGCCGCACGCTGAGTGGCTGGCCGCCCGCAAAGACCTTCTGCGCAAGGAAAAAGAATTCACGCGCCTGCGCGATGAATTGAGCCGGCAGCGCCGAGCGCTTCCACGGGAGAAGGTGGAGAAGAACTACGTTTTCGATGGACCGCGGGGAAAAGAGACCCTCGGCGACCTGTTTGCGGGGAAGAGCCAGCTGATTGTGTATCACTTCATGTTTGGCCCAGGATGGAAAGAGGGTTGCCCGAGTTGCTCGTACCTGGCGGACGGGTTCGATGGCGCCGTGATGCATCTGGCGCACCGCGATGTGACCTTTCTGGCGATCTCGCGGGCGACGCTGCCGGAAATCGAAGCGTTCAAGAAGCGCATGGGATGGCGGTTCAAGTGGGTTTCGTCGTTCAGCAATGATTTCAACTATGACTATCACGTGTCGTTTTCGAAGGAAGAGCGGGAGAAAGGGCAGGGAAAGGTCTACTACAACTACGACATGATGGAATTTCCGTCGGAAGAAGGTCCCGGAAGCAGCGTGTTCTATAAGAATGCGGCGGGTGAAATCTTCCACACATATTCCACCTATGCGCGTGGATTGGATCCGATGATCAGCACGTACAACTGGCTGGATTTGGCGCCCAAGGGACGCGACGAAGACGGCTTGGCGCACACCATGGCGTGGGTTCGCCACCACGACAAGTACATCGACGGCGAAGTGGTCGATGTGAAGGCGCTCTACGTGCAACCCGCAAAAGCTGACGCTTCCTGATGTTCAAAGACTATGGCAACATCAAGAATCGTCGTCCTGAGCGAAGAGGGGGATCAGTATAGTTGGGGGCGAGCTGCACAGGTGCCTTCGCTTCGCTCAGGATGGCAGAGGTTTGCTCATGAGGTGAACGCCTCGTTGGTTTCTAGCGTTTGTAAATTGTCGTGTCAGGATGGTAGTTGCGCCAGTCGAACCAGTAGTCTTTGAGGGCCGGGACGCGGTCGAGGCATTTGCCGAGAGAAGGTCCGGAAATGGCGCAGCCCTGGAAGTTCCACTCGCTGGCGGTCGCGGTGTCCAGCAGGATCCACGGCTTAGGCGAGGCTTGTGCCGAGGGCTTAGGCGAGGTCGATGCGTCCGCCTTCGCCTCGGCTGAGGCTGGCGGCGCTGGCCCAGCTTTTGTCTCCGCAGGCGTCTCCGGCTTTTCCCCGGCCGGTGCTGCCGGCTTGGTTAGATCAGCCGCTCGCATCACCGTCTCACCGTCTGTCTCGCCTTTCAAAAAGAACTCGGCATCTTTCCCATCGATGCGGCTGATGAAGACTCGGAATGATTTCCCATCGGGGCCGATCGCGATCAATAGCGGTGTGCCGTTCACGCGGTCGACGACCGGCGATTGTTTCACCAACGTGTCCCACGGATAAGCGCGCCCCGGTCCTTTCATCTGCAGCCCGACGACAACGTCGCGAGACTTCAGTTCGGTCCCGGGAAAGCTGATTACCACCGGAAGTTTGGCCACCTCCGGTTCCCACTTGCTGTCGTACTCCTTTACATACTTCGGTACTTCGGCCAACACCTTGCCATCGGATACTTCCGCCTTCCACTCGCCGAAAGTCAGTTCATCGCTCAACACTAATTCGAGCGACGATCCTCTAAGCGGACCGTAGATGGCTTTGCCAGTGATCTGTTGCCACCAGGTGCCCGTCTCCCGATCGCGCATCAGGAAGTTCTGGTTGTTGATGCCTGCGAGATAAAAGTGCAGGACTCTTCCATCCACCGTACGTGTCCACACCAGACCGGTGTGACAGAGCGTTCAATAAGTGACCGCCACCGGGACGCCGTTGACGACGTCGTTCAATACGTGGTGGTAGGCCATTTCGCGGATGGGGTAGGCGCGCGCATCGGAGCCAAAGCGAATGGCGAGAATCATTTCTCCGTTGTCGAGTTTGCTGGCGGACGCCGATTCGAATTGCGCGCCCGGCACCGGGCGGAACATCCACTCAAAGTAATTGAGGCGAGACATCACGGCCGAGAACGCCACCAGGACCATCACCACGGCGATTACGATCTTGCGCCGCCGGTTCGCTGCACCCCAAAGGACAAGCGCGAATACGAGGCAAACCAGGGCGGCGGCGAGAGTTTCCCAGGCAGCGCTCTGGCGTAAGGCCATGGCGACAGCGAGTCCGGCAGGACTCTGGCGGGTGAAGGGACGGATGATGAAGGCGGGCACAAAAAACAGCCCGATAGCTACCATAGCCGATGCGGCAAAGGCGAACCATAGAAACCCGCGACGATCGGAAGAAGATTGCATAGCGAAAGACTGCTCCCCACGGCTCCCTTACCAGGGCTAGCGCGTTGAGGAATTGTAGCAATCAGCCGCGAGGAAAATCGCGAACGGTACGGGATTTTTATCTACTAGATCGGGTCGATCGGGAGGGCACCGGAGTGCGTGCTTTCTGTTTCGCCTGGAAGGCGTTGCCGCTGAAGACATAGTACCCGGCGAGAGAGCCTCCGGTGAACAGCGACCACAACACGGTTGGCACCCATGAGCCGCACTCTTCCAAGCCCAGATTGGCGAGATCCCAGAAAGTGAGGGGCCACACTAGGACGCCATACACTCCGACGAAGATCAGGACTAACGCGAAGACGATGAAGATGGTCAGGGCGCCGGCGGACAGGCTTTCGAAAATGAGCATGCCCCAGTGCTGATGAAGAGGATCGGGGCGCCGAGCGGTGCCGGGTCGCGAGCGTTGGACGAGCGAAGCCAATAATCCTCCAGACAGTGACCGCGTAGTGGTGCAGGTCAAGGATAGTCGGAGCGGGGCAGCAGGTTCATGTTACGAAGGTCCCTGCCTTTGCGGGTCGCCTCGCTCTCTCAGGAATCGATGGAGCGGCCCCTAAAACGAAACGACCCGGCTCCGCAGAAGCGGAACCGGGCCGGATGATACGGGTTCGGTTTTACTGTGGTGTGAAGTTCTCATGATAGCTCAGCGTATTAATGTCCTGGAACTCCGGTGTAGCCGGAGGCAGGTTGCTGGGATTCAGGAACAGCACGTCGAAGTAGTAGTTACGAGTCGGCGGACTGTACACCGTGGTGCAGCATTTGAAAGTGCCGGTGTCGTACTCAGAGTAGTACATGCTGACTAGCGAGCCGTCGTAGTAAAGGGGGCTGCCCCAGCTTTCGAGATAGCGGAGGAAGTTGTGCAATCCGCCGTCTGTGCCGAAGTCATTGATGCCTGCACTATTGGCCCATGCTGGGCTGGGGAATGGAACGTTCTTCCCGCCTGAGACTGCCATACGATAGTACGCAGGCGCCCCAACGGAGCGATTGCCGGGGACGGTTGGGAACATGAGACTGTTCATATCCCCCCACGAGTTCGAAAGGACTGTAACCGTGTCGGCGATGATGGAGGCTGCCGAATGGGGGGTCTGAGTAGGAGTTGCGTTGTTCGCGGTGCCCCAGAAAGGGTCAGATGCGTTGGAATTGTAATTTCCCTGGACGTACACCGGGTTCTCAGAGGCGAGGGTGAACCCGCCACATCCAGTGGGATTGGCCGAGCTCTGTGTGCAGGTGCTCGCGGGTGGCATGGTGGGCACGTAACTCAACAGGCCCGGGCTCATGCCCGCATCCACCAACTTCAATACGTGGCGCGCGCCGCTGACTGGATTAGCCATGCCTTCCTGATCAGTGTTGCCGGTAAGAAGGGCACCGGTGGAGGTGTTATAGCTGGCGCAGTCGACGGAGGCAGCCGTGCCCGCGCCGGTGACGTTAATCCTCTTGTAAGGATTCAGTGGAGCGGTATTGGTATTGATGCCGAAGCCGTAGCCGATATTCTTCTCGCCCCAGTTGTCGAGGAATCCGTTCTGATCGACGTCCTCAGGTGAGTAGCCGTAGTAGCTCAGAGCTTCCGGAACTCCGTCCGTCGTGGTGGATGTCAGGCCCTGCGATGAGTTGACCACATCCTCGATCCCGGATTCGCCATTGATCACACCGGCCAACGTCTGGCCGCCATTCGAAGGATGGGTCGAGGGCAGCATGCCACGGTGATCAGAGAAATAGAGAACGTAGCCGTTATAGTTGGTGTAGTTCACGTTCCCGCCGCTGCCGGCGATGTGGCCACCGGGCAGAGGACTTGCCGGGTTCAGCCACCGGGACAGGTTGCCTAGGTCGAGTTCGACTGCGTTCATGATGCCGTTGACCGAGCAGGACGAATAGGTATTGTTGCCGCTCGTAGTGTTGGGCACGTTGTTATCGCGCATTTCGCCTTCGCGCGCATCATACAAGTTGATTGGGTACCAATTGCCGGACCCGGCAATATTGGCCGCGGTCGCGGTGAGCGTGGGACGAAGCTGCTGGAGGATCAAGATCGCGTTGGGATTCGGTTGGTTCGAGTTGGGAACGGTCGGCGGTGCGTTAAAGACCTGACCAAAGCCCAACGCTAACCACTCATTGGTGACGCCCACACACGGCGCCGGTGGCGGTGCGTTGCAATACTCCACTCGAATCCAGGGACCAGTCATAGCCGAGGGAGTGGCAGGATTAGTGGTGAGTTCTCCGGCCAGCGGAATCGCGGTCCAGGTATTCTTAAGTCCGCTGTCGGTGTAGGGATAAACCCAGCCTTTGGTCCCTGGGGTCGCGAATCCGAACGCCTCTGGACCCAGTCCAGTCGGTACTGCGATCGAGGCATTGGGCGACGTGGTTAAGTTCGGGAATTGGACATCGTTCGCATCGAGTTGCCCAGCGCCGCGCTCCGGGTGCAAATCGGCGAGGGTGTCGGCGAGGAGAATCCGGATTTGTGCTTTGTTGTACAGACGCGAAGTGCCGAGCGTGCTGGTGGACGCTTCGGTCTGAGGCTTACGAATAATCGCACTTGGGTCCGTACAAGGTATCGGCACCGGATTGTTGGTGCAGCTGTTCTGCACAAACGGCAACTCCATGTTCTTGGCGCCGGTGAGTGCGTTGGTAATGAAGCCGTTCAAGGTTCCAGTGGAAAGACTGGGGAAATTGACGTTCGC
>CAVPVE010000008.1:0-25325 GCA_963709025.1 uncultured Acidobacteriaceae bacterium | reverse complement strand
GCGGCGATCAACGGACCGAGGGACTCGGATACCCCGAGCAAGACATAGCTAGAACCAGAATGTCCTAGCTAGCAGCCTGTGGTGGAAATCTGGGTACGTGCGACGGAAAGATGATGTGATCCACAGGTCTGCTGGGTAGACTGCAGGCATGGCGATGAGCAAGCGGGGTGGTGGGGAGAAGCAGGAAGACATTTGGATTGCGCACAGGGAGTTGGCGCGAGCGCCGGGGCACCCATTTTATGAGCGGTTGAACGAGTTGTTGGAGGGTTCGGGGTTTCGACGAGTTTGTGGAAGGGTTGTGCGCGCGGTTTTATCATGCGCGGCTGGGGCGTCCGTCGCTGCAACCGGGAGTGTATTTTCGGGCGCTGTTGATCGGGTATTTCGAGGGCATCGGAGCGGAGTGGGGGATTGCGTGGCGGGTGGCGGATTCGCTGGGGTTGCGGCGGTTCTTGCGGATCGGGTTGGAGGAATACACGCCGGATCATTCGACGATTTCGCGGACGCGACGATTGATCGACATCGATACGCATCGCGCGGTGTTCACGTGGGTGTTGGGGCTGCTGGCGGATCGCGGATTGTTGCAGGGACAGCGACTGGGGATCGACGCGACGACGCTGGAGGCCAACGCGGCGATGCGTTCGATTGTGCGGCGCGATACGGGCGAGAGTTACGAAGAGTTTCTACGGGGGCTGTCGAAGGCCTCGGGCATCGCGACGCCGACGCGGGAAGACTTGGCGCGGCTGGATCGCAAGCGCAAGAAACGCACGTCGAATAAGGAGTGGAAGAGTCCGGTGGACGCCGACGCACGCATTGCGAAGATGAAAGACAAGCGCACGCACTTGGCGCACAAGGCCGAACACGCGGTCGATCTAGATACCGGCGCGGTGTTGGCGGTGACCCTGCAAGGCGCCGACCAGGGCGACACGAGCACGCTCGATGAAACGTTGTGCGAAGCCGGGATGGCGGTGGCGGAGCAGGTCGGGCGCGAGGCGGAGTTACGGCCCCATGACCCACCGAAGGTGAACCTGGCCGGGATCGAAGAGACCGTGACGGACAAGGGCTACCACAGTGGCGCGGTGGTGAAGCGAATGAAGGCGTACGGGGTGCGCAGTTACATGCCGGAGAAGAAACCGAAGGGGCAGCGGAATTGGGCGGGCAAGGCGGCGGAGCAGCAAGCGGTGTACGCGAACCGGCGGCGAGTGCGGGGCGAGTACGGCAAGAGCTTATTGCGGCGGCGCGGCGAGTTGGTCGAGCGCAGCTTCGCGCATTGTTACGAAACGGGCGGGCTGCGGCGCTGCCATCTGCGCGGACGCGAAAATATTCTGAAGCGGCAACTGATCCACGTGGGCGGGTTCAACCTGAGCCTGATTCTGAGAAAGATGCTGGGAGCAGGTACGCCGCGGGAGCTGAAAAACCGGGCAGGGCAGTTGTTTTTGCAACTCTTGCGCTTTCTGCTGGTCCCGCGGAAGGCGGTTCCGCGCATCCGACCGCTTCTGCCCGCCACTGAACCGCAGAGGAATCCATCGCGGACTTGCCACACCTCAGCTCACTCCCCGCAATCTTTCAGCAGTTCTGCCACGGGCTGCTAGGGTAACATTGACTGCCCTGGAGCCTGCTTGTAATCCTGCTTACAATGCCGCGTAAGATCGACAAGCCCCGCAAACACCGACCACCGCGAATCCGTGTCCCCCACCAACAAAGAGCAGTCTTCACGGTCGACAACCAAACCTCTGTTGGTATCGTTCAACGCCTCTCGTTGACAGGTGGATCGGCTCTGCTTGTTAAAGGGCCTATATCCGCCTCAGCTTGCTGGGCGCCTTGATGTCGCGGAGCCCAGAAAGATCAAGTTGTCCGCGGGGAAGGACGATTGTGGGGGAAAGACAACACGTGGTTGCTTACCTATATGTTGCTCTCATCTCGGATAATCGAAAGATTACGGGCAGACGCGTCCGATGGTAACGGTCTCCCTGAGAGCAAGTTGGGTTCGTTTGGTAATTTCGGAGCTTTGGCGGAGGGAGGCGGAGGTTGGAATGGCCCACAACGCCTCTAGCTGCTTCCCCAGTCACAATCCGGACGAGCGTCGTATCGAATCTGAGCGCCGCCCGGCCGGGCGATGCATGCTTTCGGGGTTTGCAAGAATGCAAAGAATCGGTATGGACGGGAATGTATTGAAAGAAGCGCGCCGGAAGAAGCACTGGACCCAAGAGCAAGCCGCCCTTGCGCTTGATGTCACGCAAGCTTATTTGTCGATGCTGGAGAAAGGGCGCCGTCCTCTATCCGAACGATTTGTAAGTAAAGCTCTCAAAGTCCTCAATTTCCGCCCTACGGCCCTGCCGCTGCGATCGGAACAGGCAGTGATGCCGGTGTCTTTCCAGATGCGTGATTTCAGCGCAGAGTTGGGCGCGCTCGGCTATCCGGAGTTCTCCTATCTTCGCGCCAGAAGGCCGCGAAACCCTGCGGAAGTACTGCTTGAGGCACTGAGCCAGGCAAACCTTGACTCCCGAGTTGCCGAGGGCTTGCCATGGCTGGCGCTGACCTACGTTGACATGGACTGGGACTGGCTGGTTCGCAACGCAAAATTGCGTGATCGGCAAAACCGATTAGGATTTGCTCTCGCTCTAGCAGGCGAAGTGGCAGTAAGCAAGGACGACGGAGCACGAGCAAATCAGCTGCGGCAATACGTGGAAGCCTTGGAGAATTCTCGACTTGCGCGAGAAGATACCTTCTGCCACGACTCGATGACCCGCGCTGAACGCGTGTGGCTGCGTCAACACCGCTCGCCCAGTGCAGCACACTGGAATCTCCTCACAGACATGAAGGGAGAACACCTTGCCTACGCGTCTGCTTCTGGCCATGAGGCGTCCGTCGAGCTTTTTTAATTCGAAGGGACGGTGTGCGCACTCAGCACCCTCATCTGCTCCCATTTTGTGATTCGGGAGAATCCTTATTCGACGACAGGTTGTTCGTTGGCTTGTATCAGTGAGAGATAGACGTCAGTCCGTCGTCTTAGTGCCCAACCGCCCGAGCATCCGCCGCAGAGACTTTGTGCCTTGCTTCTTGTATGCGTCGGATCCAGCCATAATGAACGCTTCGCAGATCCGGGCAACACTCTGACCTTCGCGAGTCGCGATCGCTTCAACGTCTCGCTTCAAGTCTGAGTTGACTCTGAATGTCAGACGAGTGTCTTTCTTCATTGGCGCCATACTAGCATTCCCGCAATTGGGAAATCCGCTCAAAATCCTGTTGACTCCCTAGGTACACTATGTCATCCTTTTGTCATCCATTTGGATGACTTAACAAGGAGGACTCCCGTGCCACTGAAACACGACTTGTCAAGGAAGAATTTGTCGGCTGCCAAACGCAAATGGCCTACGCAGATGAGCCGCCATCAGATCCAAACCCTCCGCCTGCTAACCCATAGCTATCAATTCTCAGTTGCCGGCGGAGACTTGCTTCTGCTTGAAAGCGGCTGGTATGTGACCCACACTGGTCTGATTCGTTTAGCTGCTCGCCGGCGATGCCGAGGAATTAACGTTCAACCGACTACCGAATTCTCGGATTCAGCACATGGTCGGTATGCGTTCAAGGCAACCGTTTACAGGTCTCGCACTTGCCAGGGATTTGTAGGCTACGGCGATGCTGATCCTTCTAATGTCTCGTTCCTAGTCCACGGTGCCGAAATGCGCGTGGCGGAGACTAGGGCCGTCAACCGTGCTTTGCGCAAGGCTTATGGGATCGGCATCTGCTCAGTCGAGGAGATTGGATCCTTCGCTGAACCTCGGCAAGCATCTCCGGAGTCGAAGAAGTTGCCTCCCCAACCGGCCAACGGAAATGGCAGTCGTTCCGTTCGCGACCGACTCTGCCAGACGATTCGACAGCATCAACTCGATCCCAGCCTAGTCAAGTCCTATGCGACCGATTTCTGCGGGGTCAAAGCGCTACGCGATGCCACACGCGACCAGGTGGAAAATTTCGTCACGCACCTGGCCGACTGGGCCGAGAAGGACCGCAATGCCCTGCTCTGCCAGCTCAACAGCTACCTCGGCCAGAAAGAAGGTGCTGCATGAGACGCCAGATCACCGGGCTCCACGCCGCCGATCGCTGTGCTGCGGAGCAAGTCCCTGATGGAGTCTTCCTCGTCCGGGTACAACGAGTCAGGTTTCATCGGCAAGCCCAGAAGCCTTACTACACTTTGGCGCTCAGCGTTCTTGAGCCCATCCGTTTCTCCCGGCACGTACTGTCAAGCCGGCTCTATTGCAGCCCGAAAGCCCTGTGGAAGCTCAATTGGTTCCTGCGCGATTTCGGCTATGACACCGAACTCCTTGGCCGCGACGAAGTCGATGAGAGGCAGCTCGTGGGTCTGAAGGGCGTGGTCAAGATCAGCCACATCGACTTCAACGGCACTTCCCTGCTTCGGCTTGACGGCTTTGCTCCCGCCGGCCGCTGGGAAGAACTCTCACCCGCAAATCTGGACAATCCGCAGGTAGCCTGATGACCTACAGCTACACCCAGATCAGCCAATACCTCACCTGCCCGCGGCGGTATCGGCATCGCTACCTCGATGGCTGGAAGGAAAAGGATACCCAGGCGGCGATGCTGTTTGGTCGAGCCTTCGAAACAGCTCTGGGCGCTCTCTTTCGCCGAGAAGATCCCGGAGCAGTCCTTTTCTCCGAGTGGTCCGCCTGCCAGAGCCACGACCTGCACTACTCCAACCGGGACTCCTGGGATCGCATGCTCCGCCAAGGACTGATGCTCTTGACCCGGTTCTGTCAGGACAATCGGGTCCAGGTCCCCCAGCCTCAACGCAACCTGCAGATCAAGTTCACGCGGCCCGTCGGCGACAAGAACGACTTCGTTGCCTACATCGATGCCATAGGTAGCCTTGACGGCACGCGCCGCCTGATCGAGTGGAAAACGTCTTCCAGCCGATATCCGGAAGAGCCGGAGGGCCTGCTGTCTCTCGATCCTCAGCTCGTTTGTTATTCGTGGATCACTGGAATCGCAGAAGTCGCCCAGGTGGTCTTCGTCCGCAAGAGCCTGGTCGAGGTTCAGTACCTACGCACCACGATCACCGACGAACAGCGCCAGGAGTTTGGCCGGTTGGTGGAAAGCACGATTCGTCGAATCGAGTCGGCAGACTTTCCGGCGCACAGCGGTATTCGCTTTCCCCAGAACCCTTGCAGCACTTGCCCGTATGTGGGCCTCTGTCTTGGAAAGCAGGAAATGATTGATGCCGCCGTCGTGCGGCGTCCAGGAGCCGACAGCTTTGATTGGCTTGACGAGCTTAATTACTGAGTTTCCTCCTATGCCGCCCAAGCTCAATCGTCGCCGCGCCGTATTCGTACTGGGCAAAATTGACGAGATTCTGGAGTGGGAGCAGCGGAAGGAAACCGAGCGCGACACCAAGTTCGTCGAACTGGGGCGCTATCTATGCGAGGTGCGGGCGGGACAGTACTGGAGGCTGGAGAGTTTGAAGTGTTTCGACGAGTTTCTGGAGAGGCGTTTCCCGGAATCTAGGAGGAAGGCGTACTACCTGATGTCGATCCACGAACACCTGCCACCGCAGGCAAGGAAGGAACTGAAAGAAGTGGGGTGGGCGAAAGGGATCGAACTGGTCAAGCTAGCGAGGCGGGACCGGCAGAACTTCGATTGTGCAACCTGGTTGCACAAAGCCCGTCAGATGCCGAAGGAGGACTTCAAGAAGGAGGTAGAGAAGGAACTGACCGGAAAGGAAACGGAGCCGTGGGAGATTGTCTACTTCAAGCTCTACCAGAGCCAGATGCCGGTTGTCGAGAAAGCGATCGAAACTGCGGCTCTGATGCTGGGAAGCGACCGATCCCGAGGCTACTGCCTGGAAATGATCTGTGCGGACTTTCTCGCCGGAGCCAACCTGGACCACGGAGATCCGGAGACGCTGCTGTTCTCGATGACGAGATTCTTCAGATTTCTGCCCGGAGAACAGAAGCAGGAATTCCTCGAAGCCTTGAATCAGAAGGCCTCATGAACTCGATTCCGAAACCAATCCGCTTGCGCCTAGATCCGCTAGCGTACGAGAGGTTGCGACAGCAGGTGCTGCGTCGTGACGGCTGGCGGTGTCAATCGTGCGGGGCGAGGTCAAGATTGGAAGTTCACCACAAACAGTTTCGCAGCCACTCGGGCCACGATTCCGAAGACAACCTCATCACGCTCTGCTTCACGTGCCATAAAACAGTTCACGGCGAGACAGGATAGCTTGTTTTGCAGCAAGTATGCCTTACCGGCGAAGACTTCTCTGCAGCATTGACATCCCCATAGACCAGTACGATGTCAGACTTAGTCTCTAGCACGACCGGTTCGAATCGCGTCATGACGTCGGCAGTTTGCCGAGCGTAAGAGCCGGAGCCGACAGCAAGGTTCACATCAGGAACCGGCATTCCCGCCGGGAAAAGAGGACGTCCGAAAATTCCCATCACCCTCATCCACCGCGATTCAAGCTCTTTTCGTCGTGCCCGATCGTTGAGTCCCTACGCAGCTCGGACAACTAATGAGCAGGCACCTGCACGTTGGAGACTACGTTGGAATACCCGCTCTCTTCGTTGCTCGTATTGACTGCGGTTGTGGCATAGCAGTAGGTTGCGCCGTCGACCACGGCGGAATCCGTGTACAGGGTGCCTGTATTCAGCAATGAGTTGATCTTGGAGAAAGATCCGCACGCACTCGCATACGCCGCGCGATAAATGTTATAGCCAGAGACATTCGAGGACGTGCTTGAACTCCACGATAGGTTGACCGAGTGTACGGGCGCAGCCGTACCGGTTCCAGTGAGGGTCTCGCCCGTTGTCGAGGACTGGGCATTGCTCGTGAAGGTAAGCGCGGCCGTCACGGCGCCGGTGGTCTGTGGGCTGAACGTCACCGTAAACGCAGCGCTGTTCCCCGCTGGAATCGTAACCGGCAGCGACAGTCCTCCGACAGTGAATGCGGAGTTGTTGCTGCTGACCGCGCTGACGGTAACACTCGATCCGCCCGCGGTGAGAGTCCCAGATGCGGTTCCGCTCGTGCCCACTACCACGCTGCCCAAGCTGAGGGTGGCCGGGCTGACGGCGAGCGTGCCAACGGTCGCGGTCGTTCCGATCCCCGAGAGTGGAAGCGTTACACTCGAATTCGAAGCCGTCGAGTAGATCATAATGGTGGCCGTCCGAGTCCCGGTCGCCGTTGGTGTGAACTTTGCGCTGTACGTACAACTTGATCCCGGAGCCAGCGTGTTGTTGACGGAGTTGCAGGTGCCCTTGCCGCCCCAACTGAAGTCGCCGGCGGAAAGTGAATCGCTGGTAATCGTCAACGAAGCATTCCCCGTATTGGTCAAGGTGGTGAGCAGGACAGGGCTCGTCTGACCGACCGTGACGCTGCCGAAGCTGATGCTCGTAGGATTCAGCGTCAGAATGCCGGCCGCCGCCACATTTACCGTCACAGTGGCGCTGGCGGATTTGGTATTGTCGGCGACGCTGGTGGCAGTTACGGTCACGGTTTTCGTCGCGGTCACAGTGGGAGCCGTAAACAATCCGGTGGTGCTCACAGTGCCGGAGGTGGCCGACCAGGTAACCGCCGTGTTGCTGGTGTTTGTGACTTGAGCCGAGAACTGTTGAGTTCCCCCCGAGGCCACCGTCGCCGTTGTGGGCGAGATCGAAACACTGATGGCCGCGGCCGGAGTGGTAAAGACGTTGTCCAGGCCCGTGACCAGCACCCCAGTGGAGTCGGCCGACAGCACGCGATAGTGGTAGGTGGTCTTGGCGATCAGCGACGTCAGGGTAGCGGAGTGCGTCGTCGCCAGAGTCGAGTTCAGGACACTGTTGCTCCCGTAGCTGGTCGTCGTACCGTATGTGATCTGCGAATTCGCAGGCACGGCGGTCGTCCAGTTGATGGTAGCGGTGGTCGTTGTGGTAGTCGCGGTAACGCCACTGATCCACGATTGAGCAAAAGCCGACGGCGCGACGAGGGAGACGAACAGAAGAGGAACAGATACTAAGAGAACACGAATCAATCTACACATGGGCCCGATTACAGAAACGATCCACAACCAGAAGAGCGAGAGGGAGCGCTTCATCCGTTTCGTGAAAATTTAAGTGAGAGTTGCAACTGGATAATAAGGCGTGCAGAGCGCTGCGCAACGCACGATGCACTAGTGATTAGGACAATGAACCTTGGATTTTCCGCGAATGGGAACTCTCCCAGCACCGAGCCTTGCCCACCTGGTTTGGGCGGTTGATAGTAGTCAACCCAGAGTCCCACTCACAATTACCGTCGTAAGCGATCGCTCGCGGGATCGAGGCTCTTGATGTTGAACGATTCGTGTATGAGCTGGCCAATTTCTCCCCCCGGCGTCGGTCGCGTCGGTAAATTCCCACGTAACAGGGAAAAATACTGGGAAATCTTCTGCTTGGAGACCAGAATTACCGCATAGTCCTTTTATATAGAACTCATTCCGCGAGACTCAATCATGCCGCGAACCTTTGCAACGAACAGGGAAATTTCCGAAGATCTCGGGGAATGCGATTCCCTGATAGCGTCCGAGCCGTCTCTCGCTTCTAGCAGGCTGCGGAAAAATTGATTCGCGGCATGTTTTTCTTTCTATTGTTTAGTCTTTCGCGATGTCGAACGGTCTGATTTTCGGTGTTCTGGCGGTCCGGAGGCTAACTGCAGGCTTCTCCGGGCACACTTCCGTCTCGCCTTACGCCGTCGGAACTGCAGCCGCCAGGTTGCGCATGCGCACGAGGTTGTAGGCGGCACAGGCGAAGGTGAAAATCCAATGCACTTTGCACACCCCGCGATGCCGCACCTTTCGCATCAGGGCGATCGTCTTCAGCCAACCGAAACATTCTTCGATCCGCTTGCGCTTTCTCTGGCTGACTCCGTAGCCCGCGTGCCGCGTAGTGCGAGCATCGATGGCGCTGCCGCCCGGCCGCGCATGATTTTGCGCCACATGCGGCGTCACCCGCAGATTACGGCACTCTTTCACAAAATCCCGCGTGTCAAATCCTTTGTCGCCTCCCACTGTCACAGGCTGCGTGCCGGAAAGCTTCTCCAGCATCACCAAGGCGGCATCGCGCTCCGCCGTCCCATTCGCCTGAAACACTTCCGCATCCACGATCAGTCCGTTGCGATTCTCCACCAGCAGATTCCCCGTGTAACTCAGCTTCGACTCTTTGCCCTCGCCTTTGCGCGCCAGCAACGATTCGGGATCGGTCTTCGAGGCATGCGTCTCGTTCGACCGCCGCTCGCCGCGAAAGTTTACCGTGGGATTGCCGGGATCGTCCGACGGCGGCTGTTTCTTGTCCTTCGTTTGAAAACTCTTCGCGCCCGCCCAAGCTTCCAGCAGCGTGCCATCGACGGTGAAATGCTCGTCCGAAGTCAAGCCTTGGGTTCGCGCTTTCTCCACCACATGCGCCAGAAACTCCTTGGCCACGTCCGCTTCCAGCAAACGGTCGCGATTCTTGATGAACGGTCGCGTCCCACACCTCGTCGTCCAAGTTCAATCCGATAAACCAACGGAAGAGCATGCTGTAGTCGATCTCTTCCATCAACAACCGTTCGCTGCGGATCGAGTACAGCATCTGCAGCAACTGCGCCCGCAGAAGTTGTTCCGGGGGAATCGAAGGTCGCCCCACGCGGGCATACATCGCGTCAAACCGCCGCGACAACTGTTTGAGTACTTCGTCCACCGCGGCCCGGATGGTACGCAGCGGATGATCTTTCCGCACCCGCTTCTCCGGCGACAAATAACTGAAGATGTGATTCTGCTGCTGGTCGGCTCCGCGCATACCTTCTCGTATCACACAAGGCTGTGGATTAGGAGTAGTTTTTCAGCAGCCTGCTAGAGAATGTTGTTTGAGGAATTGAAAAAAGGTTCTCATTCTTGAACCATCGCTCTCCCCTAAATCCAAAACATCCCTGCCGTGAGCTTCGATCTTACGGAACCAAGTTGATTACTGTTTTTCTCTTTTGAACCAGAACGGAAATCGTCCAGGGCAGGCACTTATGAGAATCTATTCGTAGAAACACCGATTTCTCCGTCGGGCGCCGGACCCCTCCCTAGGCTCACAAAACGTCAACGTGTATTTTTGCGAACAGATCCGTTCTTGGAGGAACAGTGAAAAAACGCGGGAGACCTAAGCAGGACGGGAGAAAGCCCATGTGGGTACTGGAGAGAGTGATCCTAGCGCTTTACGCCTTTGGCAGGTCAGTGGCCTTTCCAGCCTTTGTTCTTGGCCACAATCCGAGTGCTCAAATCATCTGCGCCAGCTACGGACAGGATCTTGCAAACAAGCACTCATCGGACTGCCGGACCCTGATGACTAGTGGACGGTATCGCAGCCTGTTTCCAACCCGGCTGGCACCTCAGAAACAATCCGTACAGGAATTTGTCACAACCCAAAACGGGTTCCGGCTCGCGACTTCCATAGGAGGCGTGCTGACCGGCCGGGGAGCAGACTTCGTCATCATTGATGATCCTTTGAAGCCCGACGAAGCGCTTTCGGAAACACAGCGCAAGGCAGTCAACGAATGGTATGACCACACACTGTACAGCCGATTGAACGACAAGCAAACCGGATGCATCATCATCATAATGCAGCGCCTGCATGAGGATGACTTGGTTGGCCATGTCCTCGAGCAGGAAGCGTGGGACCTTGTGCGGCTCTCCGCCTGCTTCAACACCGCCACGATCTGCTCTACTGAAAACCGATTCCGCTTCATTCGCAAAATCCTCCTTCGTCGGATTTTGGCGAAAACTAACCCTCAAACTGTATTAACTTTCGGAGAGCCGCTCAGTGTCACTCGGCAGTTCAGGACCGAATGGAATAACTGGTTCATGTACACATTCAAAGGACACGAATCCGCCAAATCCAGCTGTCCGAACACCTCAACTAGAGGTTGAGATCGTTCACCGGTTCTACCAACTGAGATCCGTTAGGGCAACAGTCCGTACGCGGTCAGTTGCGACTGCGAAGAAACGAACACCTTTCCGTTCGCCACAAGAGGAATACTGAACTTCGCGGCAAAATCCAGTGTGTCGCGACTCCCAGATTCATTGCTATCGTAGAGTTCATCCGTGAGGTTGTTCGCATCGTACGCGAAAAGGGCACCGGGCGTCGTGGTGCCGTTGTTTTGAATGGCCCACAATATTGCGGTCGTGTTGTTGTTGTCCGAAACTGCCATGGAGCCTCCGCGAATCGGGTAAACCGCGGCGGATAAGGACGTAGGAGTTGTCGATAACAACCCATTGGTTAACTGGAATGCCCTCAGCGAGTCATTCACAGCAGCGAAGTAAACATAGCCGTTGTAGTAAACTGGCGCGCTGAAATTACCTATCTCTAGGTTTCCGTTTGGCAAAGCACCCACTAATACCTGCACGACCTGGCTATCATTCAGCGGGTCGTAATGCCCCATATTGTCTCGATCGATCACATAGATCGTACCGCTCTTACCTGCGCTGATGAGCAGGTGCGGATAGGGACCATTGGCTTGATCGACCAGCAGAACTGGACCGGCAGAGCCAAAGTCTAGATCGTTGGCACTCAGGTTGGACTGGTCATAAGGTGTAAAGTAGTCGACCACGCTACCGCTGGTGCTGAGTTTCACAATACTGTCCCCGTAGTCGACGCCGCCAGTGTTGACGTCGAAGTCTCCATTACCTGTCGTAAAGTAGAGGTCACCGGTAGAGTCAGTCGCCAGACCTCCTCCACTCTGCCAAATGCCACCGCCTCCAAAGCCCCCGTTGGGGGTGTCGTTATAGGCCAACACCTGCTGGAGAGTCGTAGCGTTGTACCCCAACACCCAACCATGCCACGGAGACTGATCGCCGTGGGATCCGAATGCAAAATAAATCATGCCATTGCTGAGCAGTAGGCCGGTCCGCTGGTTCTCCCGAAGAGAATTGAAAACCTCTTTGCCCCCGGTCGAGTCAACACCGGTTCCGGACACGCTTGCCGCAAGGACGACCGGACCGCCAAACTTCTCAGCGCCTGTTGTGATGTCGAGGGCGTGCAGCCGCTGCACGTAATTCGTGCCCTCTTTAGTCTTAGCAACCACGTAAATCGTCCCACTTGTCGGATCCAGCACCGGTGTGCTGGTTATCCCGATTTGAATTGGAATGTCGCCGCATTCGCCCACGTCCGCGCATGGAACCGTGGTTACGCCCGACTTGAGAAAACCTACATGCCACAGCGGAGTTGCGCTAAGGCCGTCCGCATCGAAGGCATAAACGCTGTCATTTTCGGTTGCAACATACACCACGTTATGGAGACCGCTGCTCGGGATATTTACGCCAGCCACATAAAGTGGCGACGCGAAGGCGTACCCGTCTATCGAATACGAAAACAGTTTTCCAAATTGGACTGGGTTAACGTTGGCCGGAGTCAATACGGTCTCATCGTTGTTTTGTCCCGTTCGGAGGTTGTCGTTGTGAAAGGTATAGGTACCCGGATAGTTGCTGATATAGACGGTGGCACTTGCCTGGTTTTGGCTTGTGGTGGCGCTAACAGTATGACTGCCAACGCTGTGCGGCGGAGAATACAGGCCGGCCGTAGTGATTGTGCCCGACGTGGATGATCCGCCAACCACACCGTCTACGGACCAAGTCACACTCCCACTGGCTGTAAACTGTTGTGTCATATTGAACGTCAAGACCGAGGTATGAGGCGTCACCCCGAAGCCTGTGCCCGTTCCCGATAAAGTAATCGTCTGCGGACTCCCAGCAACATTGTCGCTGATGGCAACGGACGACGCGCGTTGACCCGTCGTTGTAGGTGTGAACTTCACGTTGATCGTACAAGTGCCGTTCGGAGCGACAACAGATCCACAGTTGTTCGTTTGAGTAAAATCAGCGTTATCGGCACCCGAAATGGCGATTGAACTGATCGTTAATGGTGCGGATCCAACGTTCGACAGTGTTACCGGCAGAGGGCTGCTGCTATTTCCAGTCGTTACGCTCCCAAAGTTAAGGCTAGAAGTGCTCAGGTTCACTACGGGTGTGTTGATTCCAGAGGGTGTGAGGAAGGCCACCAACTGCATGACCCACGGACCACCGGATGTGAGTGTCGCGGTCGCGCTGTTGCTCCCCGCTGTTGTCACCACTCTGTCTTCCGCAATATCCCCATCCGGTGAAGTAATCACACGCGACGTAAATCCACTCCCTGCCGCGCCGGTGATTGTTGCCACGATATCGGCCCCGAAAACCAACTCGTTGGCCACCGTTGTTGTTGCGGCACCGCTGTTCGCGGCCGTGCTGTTACCACTCGCTCCCGCCGTCACATCTACTGCGTTTACACCCCGATACTCCAGAATCCGTACATCCGGGGACGCCGCCGCTTGGCTGAACGTTACCGTCACCGTGTTCGAACCCGCCACAATGTTCGGCGCATAGTAGATCGACTGCCGCAATGCCGTCCCGCTGGTCGGTCCAATCGCCAGACTGTACGCATTCCCCGCACTGTCCTTCACCGACTGCACCGTCGCCGTCGTGTCGTTCCACCCGACTACCACCACGTTCAGGTCCCCGGCCGTTTGCGCTCCCGCGTATGCCACGGGCACCGTTACCATCGAAGACTGCGGAGTCGCCACCGCCGCCTGCACGAAACTAATCGCTGCGGTCCCGCTGTAGGTGAACCCATTGGCCAGACTTCCGCTCTGCCCATTCACCGTCACGGTCACCATTACGGCCCCCGCAGTTCCCGCCGGTGTGGTCGCTGTGATCGTCGTTGCATTCACCACCACCACGCTGCTGGCTGCTGTGCTCCCGAACATCACCGTCGCTCCCGCCGCAAAGTTCGTCCCCGTAATCGTTACACCCGTACCTCCCGCGGCCGGACCATTGCTCGGACTCACACTCGTCACCGTCGGTGGAGCAACGTAGGTGAATGCACTCGCTAGGCCCCCACTCTGCCCACCCGGGTTGCTCACTGTCACCATCACGGCCCCCGCACCGCCTGCCGGCGTCGTCGCTGTGATCTGCGTCCCGCTCACCACCGCTGCGTTGCTGGCTGCTGTGCTCCCGAACATCACCGTCGCGCCTGCTGCGAAGTTCGTCCCGGTAATTGTTACGGCCGTCCCGCCTGCTGTCGTCCCGCTGTTCGGACTCACACTCGTCACCGTTGGTGCCAGTCCCGAGACTGCCGCAAACGTCACCAACTGCATGACCCACGGACCACCGGATGTGAGTGTCGCGGTCGCGCTGTTGCTCCCCGCTGTTGTCACCACTCTGTCTTCCGCAATATCCCCATCCGGTGAAGTAATCACACGCGACGTAAATCCACTCCCTGCCGCGCCGGTGATTGTTGCCACGATATCGGCCCCGAAAACCAACTCGTTGGCCACCGTTGTTGTTGCGGCACCGCTGTTCGCGGCCGTGCTGTTACCACTCGCTCCCGCCGTCACATCTACTGCGTTTACACCCCGATACTCCAGAATCCGTACATCCGGGGACGCCGCCGCTTGGCTGAACGTTACCGTCACCGTGTTCGAACCCGCCACAATGTTCGGCGCATAGTAGATCGACTGCCGCAATGCCGTCCCGCTGGTCGGTCCAATCGCCAGACTGTACGCATTCCCCGCACTGTCCTTCACCGACTGCACCGTCGCCGTCGTGTCGTTCCACCCGACTACCACCACGTTCAGGTCCCCGGCCGTTTGCGCTCCCGCGTATGCCACGGGCACCGTTACCATCGAAGACTGCGGAGTCGCCACCGCCGCCTGCACGAAACTAATCGCTGCGGTCCCGCTGTAGGTGAACCCATTGGCCAGACTTCCGCTCTGCCCATTCACCGTCACGGTCACCATTACGGCCCCCGCAGTTCCCGCCGGTGTGGTCGCTGTGATCGTCGTTGCATTCACCACCACCACGCTGCTGGCTGCTGTGCTCCCGAACATCACCGTCGCTCCCGCCGCAAAGTTCGTCCCCGTAATTGTTACGGCCGTCCCGCCTGCTGTCGTCCCGCTGTTCGGACTGACACTCGTCACCGTTGGTGCCGGTCTCCGCCGTGACGGAGCCGGCACCATCTGCATGACCCACGGACCGCCGGATGTCAGTGTTGCCGTCGCACTGTCGCTCCCTGTCGCCGTCACTACCTTGTCTTCCGCGATATGCCCGTCCGGCGAAGGGATCACCCGCGAGCTGAATCCGCTGCCGGCTGCCCCGGTCGCCGTGGCAACCGTGTTTGCGCCAAAGATCAACTCGCTTGCTACCTTCGTCTGAGCCGCTCCACTGTTCGACGTAGCACTGTTCCCACTCGCCCCTGACGTCACGTCGACCGCGATCACGCCCGTGTGCCCCAGAAGCCGCCCGTCCGGAAATGCGGCAGCTTGGGTGTAGGTCACGGTCACTGTGTTCGAGCCGCCTAGAATATTTGAAGCGTAGTAGATTGACTGCCGCAATGCCGTCCCGCTGTTCGGTCCGATTGCCAGACTGTAAGGATTCCCGACACTGTCTTTTACCGGCTGCACCGTCGCCGTAGTGTCGTTCCACCCGACCACTACCACGTTCAGGTTACCGGCGGTCTCCGCCGCGGAATAGCTCACAGTCACCATGGCAGTCGACGATTGTGGAGTGGCGGAATTTCTCTGCACGAATGCCGGTGTGGCAAACACGCTCGTTGGAAACAGCCAGCAAGCAAAGACCACAATGACCAGTTGCGCAAGTTGGGTATACCTGCTGTTGACGGGATTATTATGGTGGGGCGAAGGGCTGTTCATTGAATATTCCCTCTAACACTTCCCTGAGCAAGCCATTCTCCCCGATGATCCCCGGGCTTCTTGTAGTCGATCAGCATTGATCGATGACCTCCTAGTCGATTGACACGCGATCCAGGCGGAGGCTGATGTACTCATACACCATGGATCTGGAGAATCATCACATGTTGAAATTAAGGAGCGATCGTAAGGGTCGGAATGTCAGTAGCCTGACACTAACCCATGACCGGCCCGGAGGGCTGTCCGCGTTCTCAAGGGACTGCCGAGTTGCGTTAGCTAAAGCATTGTCCCACATTGGTGTGTTCTGTTCAAATTGCTCAACTCGACAGCTCCTTGGAAAAGGTTTCGCGCCCTGCCCGTCGTTTCGATTTGGCGCCCTCCTCGATTGAGTTGTAGAGCAGCAAAAGCAAAAGATCCGGCAATACCTCAATAATGCATTGAGGGAGCCGCTTTGGCTTAGAGCTATGGTTTCGAAAGACTTGATTCGTTTTACTCTTGGACAACGGGTATTGCGGAGGTCGCCCAAGTTGTCTTCGTCCGCAAGAGCCTGGTCGAGGTTCAGTACCTACGCACCACGATCACCGACGAACAGCGCCAGGAGTTTGGCCGGTTGGTGGAAAGCACGATTCGTCGAATCGAGTCGGCAGACTTTCCGGCGCACAGCGGTATTCGCTTTCCCCAGAACCCTTGCAGCACTTGCCCGTATGTGGGCCTCTGTCTTGGAAAGCAGGAAATGATTGATGCCGCCGTCGTGCGGCGTCCAGGAGCCGACAGCTTTGATTGGCTTGACGAGCTTAATTACTGAGTTTCCTCCTATGCCGCCCAAGCTCAATCGTCGCCGCGCCGTATTCGTACTGGGCAAAATTGACGAGATTCTGGAGTGGGAGCAGCGGAAGGAAACCGAGCGCGACACCAAGTTCGTCGAACTGGGGCGCTATCTATGCGAGGTGCGGGCGGGACAGTACTGGAGGCTGGAGAGTTTGAAGTGTTTCGATGAATTTCTGGAGAGGCGTTTTCCGGAATCGCGGCGGAAGGCGTACTACCTGATGTCGATCCACGAGCACCTGCCACCGCAGGCAAGGAAGGAATTGAAGGAAGTGGGATGGGCGAATGGGATCGAACTGGTCAAACTGGCAAAGCGGGACCGGCAGCAGTTCGATTGTGCAACCTGGTTGCACAAAGCTCGTCGTATGCCGAAGGAGGACTTCAAGAAGGCGGTAGAGAAGGAACTGACGGGGCGGGAAACCGAACCGTGGGAGATCGTCTACTTCAAGCTCTACCAGAGCCAGATGCCGGTCATTGAGAAGGCGATCGAAACGGCGGCTCTGATGCTGGCAAGCAACCGATCCCGAGGGTACTGTCTGGAGATGATCTGCGCAGACTTTCTCGCCGGTGCCAACCTGGACAACGGGAATCCGGAGATGCTGCTGTTCTCGATGACGAGATTCTTCAGATTTCTGTCCGAGCGACAGCAGGAATTTCTCGAAGGCCTGAGCGAGAAGACCTCATGAACTCGACCCCGAAACGCTTGCGCCTCGATGCGGCAGGGGAACGAGAAGTTGCGACTGCAGGTGCCCGACCGGCGAGTCTTGTCCTTCTGCCGAGGGTAGCGGCATGTACTTCTGTCAACCGATTTGCGCCATCTCGGAAGTACATGTCCATAGAAGCCAATGCCTCATTCAACCTGCACTTCTGTGATCTGCCCATCCTGACGGTCCCCTGCCAGAATCGCATTATTGTGTCATGGAAGAACGAAGAACCAGGAAGCAGCAGCTTCCATTCCCCTTCCCGCAGCGCTAGTGCGGCTTGAGAGGTTGAATTGTGAATGCCCGGGCTCGACACAAAGCGAAATCCAGCGCGAATTCCGCTAGCCTTTCCCGTCTCAACCAACCCAGGACCCATCTGCATCCGAGAGGGGTTCCTGGCTGATGGTGAATTTGCCAACGTGACTGATTGTGCCGCCGGACACGCTGTGGAGCTTGGGATTCTGGAGCCTATACGTTTACCGTCGGCGCCGACTGTCACTAACACGAATCACGACAACGATTCAGTAACTTAAAAGGCAAAGATTATGACTAAGTTCCGCATGCTCGTGTTCGTGGCCGTTCTTGTAATAACGGGAACTGCCAACGCACAGCACGCCTCATGGTACGTGGATAATGCGCTAGCTGCTGGAAACAACGACGGCACTTCGTGGGTAAATGCTTGGCGGTCATTCGCGGCAATCAATTGGACCGCTGTGCAGGCAGGCGACACGATTTACCTTTCTGGCGGCTCCACCAGCCAAACCTATACCGAATTGGTCACCATCGGCAAGAGTGGCACTAGCGGCCTGCCTATCACCATTACTCTCGACGCCGAAAATGCCAGCCACAATGGCACTGTGATCTTCGACTACAACTCTTGCGGCAATTCCTGCACTTCCACAGGCATTACGATGAATAACAATTACATAGTTCTGAGCGGAAACGTGGGGGGGAGTAACCACATCCAGATTAACAATATCCACAATACGACCACCTCGCGTTCTTCGATTGGAATCAGTGGCAGCAACAATATCGGAGTGGTAATCGATCATGTCGCCTTCACCAATGATAACAATCCCCTACGGTTCGATTACGCCAACGGGGTGACGGTTCACGATTGCAACATCACGCAAGTGACAGGAGATGCCGCGATAGCGATGAACGCATCTAGCGGAACCTTCAGCAACAACCAGATTTACAACAACTATATCGAACCCAACATGAATGCCGCAGTGGGAGGTCCTGACGGTATCCAGGGTGGCTCCGGCATCTCAATTTACAACAACACCATCAAGGAAGTCATCAACACGAACATCACCAGCAGCCAGCAGCATCCTGACATGATGCAGATTCAGGGCAATTACATCAAGGTGTACGGAAATGATTTTGTAAATGCTGGAGACTCTACCTTTGATTACGATTGCTGGGCTAACTCTGCACCGCATGACATCTGGCTTTATAACAATATCTTCCGCATGACGGCGGTCAGCGGTATGGGTTACCCCGAAGCCTTCCGCATGTATTGCTCATCTGGCGCTCTCAGTTCTGTGACCAACGTCAAGATTCTGAACAACGATTTTATTGACAGCGGACTGGACTACTACCTGATTCGCTTTGATTCTTTCAATGGCAACCCTACTGCGGTTGGCAACGAGGTGAAAAACAACATATTCTACAATGTTGGCGGCGGGTCAACCTGGCCGATTTTCCATATTGACAACAGCACAGCGTTTAGCAGTTCATCGTTTGGCTTTGACAGCAACGTGTACTACCAATCGGGTCAGACACAGTACATCAGCTACCGAGGCACCTCTTACACAGCTGCGAACTGGATTGCAGTCAACGAGCCTAAAGGGAAGAGCGGGCAGGCGCCACTATTTACAAGCTATACGGCGTTTGCGTCGGCAAACGATTACCATTTGACCGGGAGCGATTCCGTTGCACGAGATGCGGGACTGGACCTGAGTGCTTACTTCACCAGTGACAAGGATGGAGTGATTCGGCCGCAGGGGAGCGGGTGGGATATCGGGGCTTATGAGTTCGCCCCTGGCGGTGCTCCCGCACCTCCGACAGGATTGACGGCAACCGTTCAGTAAATGGGAAGCGGATTAAGACTGGCTTGTTGACTGTCCTGAAATAGTCATATCCCGAAAGGCATGAGCGCGCCACACACATTCAATCGTGCTGCGACCTAGCGGTTACGATCTTCTTTTGCCACGACTCCGACCCGGGTTCAGTCGGTGGTTCGTGGAAGCGAGCGAGCGCTCTTCCCATTTTTGCTTTACAAGCGCCCTACTGTAAGCGTCCGGTTATGTTCACGCCGGACGCTTACGCCCTACTCGCGAGGGGTTATTTTGCCATTACGATGCAGCAGCGCGTTGCGATCCTACGAGCAGCGTTCGAGTGAACGGAATTAGCGAGAAGTTCGTTATTCAGAGCCAAGAACCGAGCGGCCGTGGTGAAACCGCTAGGTCAATCGAGATCATGCAAACCGACCGAACCCTCTCCCATTCAACCGATCGAACTCACAACAGTTCGTCTACTTTCTTGCACTTTCTGCGTACCAAACCTGTTTAGGGCAACAGTCCGTACCCGGTCAGATGCGACTCGGAAGATACGAACACCTTCCCGTTCGCTACGAGGGGAATACTGAACTTCGCGGCAAAATCAAGTGTGTCACGACTCCCTGCTTCGTTGCTATCGTAGAGTTCATCCGCCAGGTTGTTCGCATCATACGCGAAGAGGACACCGGGGATAGTAGTGCCATTGTTCTGAATGGCCCACATTATTGCGCTCGAGCTGTTGTTGCTTGAAACAGCCATGGAACCGCCGCGAACGGGATAAATCGCAGCAGTCATCGAGGTGGGGGTTGTCGACAACAATCCACTACTTAACTGGAATGCCCTCACTGAGTCATTCACGGCGGCGAAATAAACATAGCCGTTGTAGTAAACGGGGGCGCTGAAATTGCCGACTTCCTGGTCTCCATTTGGCAACGCGCCCACCAATACTTGCACGATTTGACTGTCGTTGTTCGGGTTGAAATGTCCCAAATTATCTCGATTCCCGACATAGATCGTCCCGTTCTTGCCGGCGCTGATAAGCAGGTGGGGATAAGCACCGGTGGTCTGATCAACCAACAACACGGGTCCAGCAGAACCAAAGTCGAGATTGCTGGAACTTTGAATTGCCTGGTCATGCGGCGTGAAGTAGTCGACCACGGCACCACCCGGACTCAACTTCATAATGCTATCGCCGTAGTCACTGCCTCCACTGCTGGCATCAAAGTCACCATTGCTCGTCGTGAAGTAAATGTCCCCAGTAGAATCAGTCGCCAAACCTCCTCCGCTTTGCCAAATGCCGCCGCCCCCAAAACTGCCGTTGGGAGTGTCGTTGAACTCTAGAACCTGTTGCAAAGTGGTCGCGTTGTACCCTAGCACCCAACCGTGCCAAGGAGACTGATCGCCGTGGGATCCAAAGGCAAAGTAAATCACGCCGTTGTTGAGAAGGAGACCAGTGCGCTGGTTCTCTCGAAGGGAGTTGAAAGTCTCTTTCCCCCCTGACGAGTCGACGCCAGTTCCAGGCACGCTTGCCGTGAGGACGACCGGACCTCCGAACTTCTCCGCGCCCGTTGTGATGTCGAGAGCATGTAGCCGCTGTGGGTAACTCGTACCCTCTTTAGTTGCGGCAACCACGTAAATAGTTCCACTTGTTGGATCAATGACGGGGGTGCTGGTAATCCCGATTTGAATCGGAATATCGCCGCATTCGCCAGTGTCAGCACAGGGGACCGTTGTTACGCCCGACTTTAGAAAACTTGTGTGCCACAGTGGGGTGGTGCTCAGGCCGTCCGCGTCGAAGGCATAAACGCTATCATTTTCGGTTGCAACGTATACGACGTTATGGAGACCGCTGCTCGGGATATTCACGCCAGCCACATAAAGTGGCGACGCAAAAGCATACCCGTCTATCGAATACGAGAAAAGTTTTCCAAACTGAACCGGGTTAACGTTCGCCGGTGTCAACACGGTCTCATTGTTGTTTTGCCCTGTTCGGAGGTTGTCGTCATGGAAGGTATAGGTACCCGGATAGTTGCTGACATAGACGGTTGCGCTTGCCTGGTTTTGGCTTGACGTGGCGGTCACGGTGTGACTGCCAACGCTCTGTGGCGGAGAATATAGACCCGCACTTGTGATTGTGCCGGAAGTAGACGATCCACCGACAATACCGTCAACGGACCAAGTCACAGTCCCGCTGGCCGTGAACTGTTGCTTCATGCTGAACGTTAATACCGTAGCATGAGGTGTCACTCCAAACCCTGTGCCCGTTCCCGACAAAGTAATTGTCTGCGGGCTTCCCGCCACGTTGTCGCTGATAGCTACGGACGAACCGCGTTGACCCGTAGTCGTAGGTGCAAACGTCACATTGATCGTACAAGTACCGGCCGGAGCTACTAAAGATCCACAGTTATTTGTTTGGGTAAAGTCGGCCGTATCGGCACCAGAAATCGCTATGGAACTGATTGTCAATGGCGCCGACCCTACGTTTGACAGGGTGACAGGCTGCGGATTGCTGGTACTTCCGGTGGTTATCGTTCCAAAGTTCAGGTTGGAGGTACTCAGGTTAACGACGGGTATGTTGGCCCCAGACGGTGTCCGGAAAGCAACGAGTTGCATTATCCACTGACTGGATGAGCTGAGTGGGGCAGTCGCACTATAGCTTCCCGTCGTGGTGACCATGCTGTCTTCAGCGATGTCACCGTCCGGAGCCGTCAGCAATCGGCTGGTAAAACCACTGCCGGGCCCGGTGGTCAGGCTCTGCACTAGGTTCGCGCCGAACAGCAAGTCGTTCGGGCTGGTAGTGCTTACCAAACCACTGTTGCTGCTTCCGCTGTCATTGCTGCTAGCTGCAGTTACATCTACCGGGTTCACCTTGTCTGTGCCGCTGTACTCCAGAATTCGAATGTCGGGGTATTGGGCACCAGTCGAAAAGGCGACATTGACTGTGTTTGCTCCGGCAGGCGAAGCAGCAATGTTCTTAGCATAGTAGATGGACTGGGAGGCGACACCACTAATGACTGTTGGACCTACAGCGAGCATGTACGAGTTACCCGCAGTATCGGTCACGGAGCTCACGGTAGCTGTGCCGTCGTTCCATCCCACGACGATCACGTTCAGGTCCCCTGCTAACTGTGCGGCGTTGAATTTCACAGGCACGGAGACCTGAGACGACTGTGGTGTAGCATAGTTGCCTTGCACATAACTGATAATTGATGTGTTGACGGCGAGTGTGACGGTCGTAGTTTGCTGAATTCCTCCGCCATTGCCGGTCACGGTAATAGGGTACGTTCCCGTCGCAGTGCCTGATCCCACCGTGACGGTCATCGTCGAGTTTCCGCTGCCGGGAGCCGGAAGGGTGCTCGGGTTGAAGCTGACCGTTGTACCCGAAGGCGTACCCGAGGCCGAGAGACTGATCGCACTGTTGAATCCATTGCTGAGGGTGCTCGTGATCGTGGCGACGCCCTGACTGCCGGGCGCGACACTCAGGCCCGAGGGTGAAGCCGAAAGAGTGAAGGTAGGCGCGCCGCTCGTCAAGGTCGTCGATCCGACACTGTTCGAGTACGGGCTCAGATTACCCGCCGCGTCAGTCGCCCGCACGCGATACTCGTAGGTCGTATTCGCTCCCAATCCAGTGTCGCTAAAGCTGGTCCCAGTCGATACCGCCACACGGAAAAACAGCGTACAGCCGGCTCCTTGGCACCGCTCAATATAGTAGTCGGTGACGCCCACGTTATCGGTAGACGCCGTCCAAGCCAGATTGATCTGGCTCGAACTCGTCGGAGTTGCGGTTAAGTTGCTAGGCGCTGTGGGCGGCTGCGTATCCGGAGTTGCCGGAATGGCACTCGCCACGTTTGAATATGGGCCCACACTAGACTTCACATCCGCGGCTCTCACTCGATAGTTGTAAGTACTTCCCGTGGTCAAGCCAGAGTCAAGGTAGATCGTGCTCGAGGAGGTTCCGATCTGCACGAAGTTGGTACAACTCGCTCCGAGGCACCGTTCCACCAAGTAGTCGCTGATTGTTCCCCCAGTTTCCGTCGACGCCGTCCAAGAGAGATCGATGGCCGTATTGGACGGTGACGTAGCCGCTAGATTTCCCGGCAACGAGGGATTTGCCGGCGGAGTAGTTAGGCTTACGACGCTTGAATAAGGCCCGTCGATGCCATTTGTATCTTGGGCCCGCACTCGATAGCTGTAGCTTGTGGACCCTGTCAGGCCGGTGTCGTTATATGAAGTGCTTGTCGCAGTGCCAACTTGGGTAAAGCTGGTGCAACCTGTACCGCTGCAGCGCTCCACCAAGTATTGCCTGATTGTTCCGCCGATCTCTGTCGACGCTGTCCACGAGAGTGTCGCCTGATTCGGATTGTTGGATACGGCAACGACGGCGGCTTGCCAAGTCTGCGCCGAATCAATTGTGAAGGTTGCAGCATACGCGCCGGGAGCCACTGCCAAGCCACTTTCCGCGTCGAGGAAGTTCGACGAGGCCCCTGCTTGCTGTGTAAAACCTGTACCGGCCTGGAAATTGGCACCGGCCGAAACCTTCGTGAAACCGATTAACAGGTCGTTTGAACCAACCGTAGTAACGGTCGGACTCACAACATTTACGCTCTGCGTGCCGTTGTCACTGCCAATGAGCGATATAGCATCGATCGGTGAAGACGTATTCGAACCTTTCACGACAAACACTGACATCACAAGTGCCATGCTCTGCGAAAGGCTCATTGTGACGGTATGGCCTGGACCGACGATGGGATGCGGCGCATACCAAATTTGTGTCCCCAGATCGAATCCGAGATTCGTGGTCGTCGGTCCAGCAATAGAGATCCAAGTATTTCCAAAATTATCGCTTGGTGTAAAGGTTTCGAAAAAATGAGAAGAGGCGCACAAGACTATCAAGTCTCCGCCAGTGCTGTCGAAAGGCGCAGTCGTGTGAGACGTCAGGAATGTGGAGTTGATGTAGCTTTGAACGGTAGGAACGATCGGGCCAGGCCCTGTACCCGCGGTGAGCCCACCAGGAGCAGTCGGCACACTTCCGCTGTAGGTGAATCCATTGGCGAGGCTTCCGCTCAGGCCGCTCACCGTAACCACTATCGTTACCGCGCCACCACCAGCTGGCGTAGTCGCCGTGATCGTCGTGGAATTTACGACCGCCACGTTGGTCGCTGCGGTCCCGCCGAAGGTCACCGTCGCTCCCGCGGCGAAGTTCGTTCCGATGATCGTTACCGCCGTACCTCCCGACGCCGGTCCGGTGTTTGGCGATACGCTCGTTACTGTTGGTGTTGCGATGTACGTAAACCCGTTGGCCAGACCTCCGCTCTGGGAAAAAGCGTTGGTCACCGTCACGGTTACCGTCCCTGCATTCGCTGCTGGGGTTGTCGCTGTGATTTGTGTCGCGCTCACCACAACTACATTGCTGGCTGCGGAACCTCCGAGAGTTACCGTTGCTCCCACCGCGAAGTTCGTGCCGCTAATCGTTACTGCCGTCCCTCCAGCTGTGGGTCCACTGCTCGGACTCACCGCAGTAACTGTTGGCTGGCCAATGTACATGAATCCGCCGGCCAGACTGCCACTCAGTCCACTGCTGTTAGTCACCGTCACCGCCGCGGTTCCCGACGTATGAACTGGCGTGGTCGCCGTGATCGTGGTGCTGCTCGCGACCGTTACGTTCGTTGCCGCAGTTCCACCGAACGTCACCGTCGCTCCCGAGACGAAATTCGTACCAGTGATCGTGACCAGCGTTCCACCCGCCGCAGGTCCGTTGTTTGGCGATACGTTCGTCACTGTTGGTGGTGCGATGTAGGTAAATCCGCCAGCCAAACCTCCGCTTTGCCCACCAGGATTACTTACCGTCACCAACACAGCGCCAGCACTGCCCGCTGGCGTCGTTGCCGTGATCTGCGTTCCACTCACGACCACCACATTGGTCGCCGCGGCGCTTCCAAACGTCACGGTCGCTCCCGTCGCGAAGTTTGCTCCGGTGATCGTCACTGCCGTGCCGCCCGCCGTCGTCCCGCTGTTCGGG
>CAVPVE010000007.1:0-318538 GCA_963709025.1 uncultured Acidobacteriaceae bacterium | reverse complement strand
CAAAGTGAGCTTCTTGGTTTTGCGATTCTGCCCGAGTGACTACCCGACTCGGAAGTTAATGTACTTGGGCCTACTGAAGTAAGAGATTGATTGTTGACGTAACCAGGCGTGGCTGTTCAACAGCCACGCGATTTATCGTCAGTCTGAGATGCCGCCAAACCGTATTGCTGGGAATAAGTCGCAGGCTCAACCGCCATCGACCCAGGGAAACTGGGCCCCTTCTGGATAGTGGCAGTCCGCTGCTCAGCAATTTATACATGCGTCGGTTCGCGCTCGGGTGGAAGAAACTGGGGCACGAGAAGCGTTTGAACGCGTACATCATTACTTATGCCGATGACCTGGTGATCTGCTGTCGTGCAAGAGCCGAGGAGGCACTAGTCTTGATGCAGAGCCTGATGTCGAGGCAGCAGCAGCGCCGGCGTGGTGAGGACCACCCTGCCGTGGTGCAAGCCCTGGCCTTCAAATGGATTCGCATCGTGTTTCGTTGCTGGCAAGACCGCGTGGTAGGTTCTAAGGCTGCGTATTTGCGCTCCAATCACTTGTTGCCGAACGTCCAGCTGAGTCCCGAACTGGAGCCGTAGTCGCTGCCGGACAGAGTGTTTGGCGGCCGATTGTCCCAGTTGCCATAGATGGAGACATTCCACGACAAACTGCCGGTGAGTTTAACGTAATAGGTCGCGTTCATGTTGAACTTCAGGCGGCCGGGCTGAGACAGGACCGGCAGAAGAACAGCATTGAGGTCTCCGTTGGTCTTGTTGAACCGGAAGAACTGCAGGTTCGCAACCAGGAGAGCAGTCGTCAGGTTTTGCCTAGCGATATTTTGCTGATACTGTGTGTACTGCCCCGCAAGGCCAGCGACCACTGCGATGCGCGCGAGGTTCGTGTTCTTCAAGTAACGACCGATACCGCCGCCGGCGCTGGTTTGGCTGAGAATCCCCTGCTCGGAGCTTTGGAGGTAGGTCCCAATGCCCTCGTAGAACCAATTGTTCCAACGCATGAGGTGGAGGGCAAGGACGTCAACCTGGTTTCGGGTTGACGCGCTGGCGCCGGTACTGGCGGACAAGGTGGAGTTGAAACTGGCCCCCGCGGCCCAGCGTTCTCGCGGATAGTTGACCTGCGCGCCTATGTTGTACTGGGTCGATTGGTTGCCTTTGGAGTAGATGATCCCCGTATTCACGCTACCGTTGAATCGCTGGACGAACGTCGTGGAGGTCACGTCCATCTCAACGATCCGCGATCGGTCGATCTTGACTTCTTGCTCGGGAGTCTTCGCAACCTCAATCTCCATGGGGCGCCCGCTCGGAGTGTTCGCCGTGTTGAGTGTCCCGGTGTAGACCGAACCATCTTGGGTCTTCACGAGGAACAGCTGTTTGCTTTCCAGCCGGGCTACTTCGGACCACTGAACCGAGCTTGTTCCGAGGATGTATTTCATGCTGACATAGAGCACACCGGCTTTGAGACCTTTGATCTCGCCGGTGAGGTGGTCGCCATTCATCATGACGATTACGTCGCTGCTATCTCGGGCGAACAGAGAGGTCGCCAGAAGAAATGCATAACCAAGGGCAAAGAATGGAATGGTCAGAACCGATTTTGCGTTCATGATGTTTCTCCGCGGCGGCTTGATCAGCGCTGCCCGCCTGCAAACTGAAGATCGGCCAGAAGACGCAGCAGATCGAGGTCGAGACGTATCAGAACTCATGGAACTGACGAATCTCATGACCTCGAAGAAGTAGTGAGGGTCTGCCGGAGATACTGATCCTCATTCCCCGATCTCTGGTTTGTCAGTTCGAAGCATGAGTCAGTTTTCTTTTGAGGCGCAAGGTTTCCTTGCGAGGGTTTCTTGCCAATCGATTCTGATCTGTTGCCCCTGAAGTGCCCTCGTGCGCACGGATGAGTTAGAACACGCGGCCCAGATCAAAGAACCACGTGGCATGTCCGGTGTCTCCGACACTTCCGCCAATGAACAAGGGCCCCAGTGGCGTGCGCGCGATGAACCCTGCTGCGCCGTCATTGGGAAGTCTACTCACGCCCGGATCGTTGTACATTTTTCCGACCTCATACAATGCCGTACCGTAGATCCCCCCCCCGAGGAACGATGGGAGGGTGAATATTCTGTGGAGATATCCCCCGCGGAAGAGGAAAAATTGATTTCCGCGCAGCTCGTTCTGGCCATAGGCTAACAATCCGTTGGTTGCCCCAAGGTAGTATTGAGGAATGCCGGTTTGATCGTAGCCCAGAGTCGACCCACCCTCAGCAATCAGGAAGACTGAAGAGGTATGGGAGACGCGTTTGAAATACTCGGTTTTCAATTCAAGAGTTGGAAACGCTGCCGGTGCTCCTGGGCTCGTATCCACCCAGTGGAAATTCAACTCTCCCGAATAACCGTAGTGCGGAACGATCGGATTGTCCCGGTGGTCGGTGATGAAGCGAAATCGCGAAGCGCCCACTCCGCCTTTAACCGATGAGAATTGCGGTGTGCCCAGCTTTAGGCTTGCATCCAGGTAGCCGATCTCGTAGCCGGCACGGACTTCGCTGAACCGGTCCACTGCGTAGCCAATGTCACCTCCAACTCCTGCCCTTCCGATCCGGTAGTCAGCTTGTGGGTTGCCATTGGAATAGAACCAATCCCCGCTATTGCTGGCATTCACGTGTGGCGCGTAGAACCATGGGGACGTCTGGGTAAATCTCTTGTAGAACTCGGTGGAGATCCCGTAGATGTTTCCAAACGCAAAGTCGGTACGCAGTTCTGAGCCAAATCCCGCGATATCGAGGATCGTTAGGCGCCCACCCATCCCGAAAGTCACGTTGTCGGGTTGTGTGCCATTCACGTCCGCAACGAGTTGCAGAACAGGCGGCGCATAGTTCTTCTCGTTAACGGTGACCAATAAGCCGACTTCGCCGTCATTCTGGGTTAAGCCATAGGAAGTGCTTTCGAATCTGCCCACTCCGGTCAGGCGGGTCAGGTAGGTGTCAAGCACGTGCGTGTCGATCGGCTTGCCCACGAGGGGCTGCAGAAATTTCTCGATTTTCTGCTCCGCATCGGCGGTGGTCCCTTCCACTTTTACAAAGTGTGGAGCGCCCACGGGTCCCTTCTTGCGCGCATCGCGATGGGCGACGTATTCGTTCCATCCAGCCTCATCGAGAGCATAAGTTTCCAGGAGTTTAGATTTCTCCTCCGCCGCTTGCATTCCTCTCTGGATGAGTGCATCGGCCTTCTCAAAGTCCAGGCTGGTGAATTTCTGAACATCCACTTTGACGACGATGTCCGCCGCCTCCATCCCACGCAACTCGGTGGCCGCGCTGTCGACAGTGATTGACCGGCCAAGGACACTGAAAAGAGATTGGATTTCAGCGGGGGTAGTGGGAGCAACCTGAAGATGAATCGCGATGACCACATCTGGGCCCATCTCGCGCGCCAAGTCCGTAGGCAGGTTGTCCACCAGAGAACCATCGACATAAATGCGGTCTCCGTCACGGATAGGAGCGAAGATTCCCGGCAGCGACATGGAGGACCGCATAGCCAGGCCAATCGGACCGGTAGAGAACACATGCGCCTTTCCAGAAATAAGCTCGGTAGACACGCAGCGGAACGGGATGGGAAGGTCGTCGAACGATTTCACAGAGGAGTAGGCTAGTGTTTCCCGGTCAATCACCAGGTTGATTTGGTGTCCCGCGCTGAACCCAGACGGAAGCGCCAATCCGTGTTTGAAACCGATGACCACCTCGCTTTGAACCGCGGCCGCATCCTCCTTGCGTCGGAATGACAGGTCTTGGTAGGGGGTGCCGCCCCCAAGAACGAACGGCCAGTCGATTCCTTTAACGACTTGTTCGAGTTCATCCGGGCTCTTTCCGGTCGCGTATAAGCCGCCCACCAACCCGCCCATGCTATTTCCGGCGATATAGTCAATGGGAATGTGGTGCTGCTCAAACCACCGCAGAACTCCGATGTGGGCTATTCCGAGCGCACCACCGCCTTCGAGCGCAACTCCGATCGTCAATCGCTTGGGAGGAACCGGTGGCTCGTTCTGCGCAACAGCGACGAGTGACGACATGCTCACAGTGAAGAGAACGAGCGCGATCGTCAACGGTGGATAAGAAGAACGACGGTGCGTGGCTTCCAATGAACAAATGCGTTTCATGGCGACCTCAATTTCTTCAATCTCGATTCCTCAAAACCCGATCCGCCCCGCTCGAATCAGCGGGGAAAAGTCAGGAGACTGGCGTGCCGCATGGGCCGCGGCGTTGATGTGCTCACGCTGCTTCAACTCTGGAAATGGAAGCCCACCAGTGACCAACCGTCCCCGGTCATAGAGCAGCTCATCCAGCGTACCGTTGAGTAGGAATTGGTAGTTCCATGGCTGCGGGTTGTTAGTGTCCTCAGCAAGCGGTTTCTGAAGAGTGGTTGTGCAGTTTCTTATCACTTCGTTGTACCATTCCGGCTGATCTTTCAATTTGTTCAGATAGGTGACATAGGTGAGGAACATAGCCCGCGCCACTTCCGGCTGCACGTGGATGCGGTACATGTAGACTTCTTCATCTTTACGGTAATTGGTGCGCAACCGAATCACATCGCGCTCGTCCGCGGCAACAAAGATCAGTCCGTACTGACGAAAACATCCAAGAATGGTCGAGTACGCCTGACCAACTTTGTAGCGTGCCTCAATGGAAAATGCGACATGCTCGTTATCTCCAAATTGAAAGCTGACAATAGGATGGCTCGCAAAGCGTATCCCCCAGTTCGTCAGGAACAAGTCGGCGGCTCGGATCTGTGAAAGATAGAGTGTCCGGTCGTTCCAGCAATTCGCGTAGTCGGTTTCGGTGCGATAGTCGCAGTTGCGCAAATTGTGAATTGTGACTCGATCTCCGTCCATTTCGGCCCAGGCTGTTCGAGCGCTGTCAGGTTCCCAGTTGCCTTCGTTCGAGGGTTTCAGGGTGAGCCACCATGCGAGCACACAACAGAAGCCCGCGAGACACAGGATGGCAGTCCAACAGGATCGTTTGAACTTGAATAAAATTGCGAAGATCCCGAGAACGTAGATCAAAGTCACCGGAACGCGCAACGACGCAATCCGACAATCGACGTAAAGAGCTGCCACTGCCCACACAGTAAGCAGCGCGAGAACAGACCACACAATCGTGATTCCAATCGCCCGCAGCACTCTCAACCACCTCGGCGGTGGAGCAGGACGACCAGGGATACGATCCACATCGTGGCCAGTTGAGGATTTCTCGCTTGAACTCATAACATTAACCAACCGATCTCGCGCCTTAGGCGCAGCATGGTCTTCATGGATGTCTTTCCGTGTTGGAGACGGCGGTGGCTTTAACGTGCCGCGATTGATGAATATGGCTCACGACAACGAAGAAGTAACCGGCGGACAAGCCGCACATGAGGATGCCCATCAAGCTCTCGATCGGCCCGAGGAGTCTCCACGGCTTCGCCAGCACAACGTCGCCATAGCCAACGGTCGTGTAAGTGGCTCCGGAAAAGTAGAAAGAAGCCTCGGCATCCGGCAGGCATCCGCGCCAAAGATAGAACGCCCCCCAGACCGAAATCTCCGCCAGATGGATCAGGAGCAGCCACCAGATCATGCGGAGCAGCGTCCGGAGGATGGGCCAGACGCCGGTAGGTGCCAGGGCATGCGACCTCATCATGCCCCGCAGTAGCACCGCGATACCGGCAGCATGCATCCACATTGTGACGACTGCCAGAACGCACGCGCTGAGAATTATTGGAAGCATCGTTCAAGGTCCCTCGAAGCACCGCAGTTGGCACGTACTTGCGCGTTAATAATGAAGTCTATTCAGTCCTGAACTTCCTTGCGTTTCTGACAGTCCAATCGAACTTAGGATGCGAGAACGGATGAACGAAGTCATCACGCTATGTTTCGCAGGAGCGCGCTGTCTCGGTTTCTTCAACGTCCACATTCCGCCGAGCACAATCATGTCTTCGCTCTGTTGCAAGAAAATGCTTGCGAAAGAGCGAGCCAAACTAGAACAACCGTCCCGTTCGTTGCTGGTTTCAGGATGCTCCCCAATATACTTTCTGACGATTTGTACAAGCTCCTTTCTTTGAACCGGCTGCTCAGGCGCGCAGAATCCGTGCGGCCCTTGATGCAGGTTGTCTGCAAGAGACATGCTCCGCTGCTCCTTGCTTCGGGAATCGTCACGGAAGCCACAGAACTCCTTCGTAGCTATCTAACGGATAAAAGTTCACCTCTCCTCCCGGAGGAGACACGGCTTCATTAAGATCGATCCTTTGCCCCCTTGCAAAATTGAACTGCTGCTGGCCATGCACGGAGTTTAGGACAAGTCGGAGATCGGTTGCCGGCGTAACCTCGTCCTCAGCCAAATGCCCTACAAGATGAAAAGCGGTTCTTGCCTTCAATTCCGAACGCAGCAGGTCGACGTGCGCGACGTTGACCTCCATGAGCAAATAGTCGGCGCCTTCGGACGGGATCTCCAGCCTCAAGGAAAGACAGCCGACTTCGGCGAGGTTATCCCACACGGCAAGCAGATAGACCGCGGAAAGTGCAGCTACGATCAGAATCGTGCGCAGTCGCGGAGAATGGCGACTGCCTTCTGTCGGCGGTTCGCCACGCTTGGCGATCGCAGAAAAGGACATGATTGTCTCCTTTTGCTGCCGAGTTCCAATCCAGTCCGGAGGAAGGCAGGCACCACAACAGTGGTGTCACTCGGTCTTGTCCGTTCGCATCGTCCCGATGGACGCCGAGACCAAGTTTCCAGCGGACCGTATAGCCTATGAGCGCCGCGCCGGCATGGTAACTGGCAGAATTGCCAGCCCGCACGGTGACTGTGCCAGAGCCTGTCGATTTGCCCGGATCACGGGCTACCAGCAGTAATCCGCCCTGAACGAAGGGACAAAGACTGGCCGCCTGAGAATTTTCTGATCGAATGGCGAAGCCACGCTGGCTGCGGATTGAATCTGTCAACCCATGCGTTTGCCCTGACGCTTACGTTCAAACTCCTCCGTGAAGAGGAGCGGGACGCTTAATCGTTACGTCGGTGATTTACTGCACGCCAAGAGAATTTCCAGGCTGCCCCGCGTGCGAACCGAAGGTTTCCAGTTGGGCGTAATTCCATCCTTTGCGCCACATACAGTACAAACGAACTGCCAGTCTCCGCGCCATGGCAACTTTGGCAATCTTTCGACCTCGTTGCTGGGCCAGGTAAAAGAACCGGCTGCGCCATCACACGCTGCGCACCGTGGCCTGCGCCGCTTCCACGAGCAGAAAAACGTAACAGCGAGTTGCCCTGTTTACTGATGTGTCCCAATCGACGACGCTCTCCGCTGGAATCTTCCTCCGGGACCAGACCGAGATAGCTGGCTTGCGGACTTCGCCGCGTGCAAGCTGCTCAACTACCTCTTTCAGTTCTGGGTCTTTCTGGCGCTCTCTTCGAGCTTCACCGTTTTCATACCAGCGCCCTGGGGCGATCAGCTCCGCCTTGCGAGCTTCGTTCTTCTCCTTCGCCGCCATCTCCCGGGCGAGCTCGGCATACCGGTGAGCCAGCCGGATGACGGCCTTCATCGTGATCAAACAGGCCTCGTAGAAGTAGAACTTGGAGGCATTCGGCAGCCGTATTTCGAGGGCCATCTGCCTCTCTTTCACGTCCTTGATCATGCTGGCCAGACCCTCGTTGTAAACCTTGGGGTTGTTCAGGTTGCCGCCGCCACCCGGCCAGGACAGGAACTCCGTGACGAGACCGGCCTTATAGATGGGGTCCGGATCAAAGCCATACTTGGTGATGAAGATCTCTTCGGCCCGGGGCCGTGCGGCTCATCCCTGCGCAGTTCGTCAAGCCCTACCGCAAGTCGAACAAGAACGACTTCATCGATGCGGAAGCGATCGCCGAAGCCGTGACCAAGCAAAACATGCGCTTTGTGCAGATCAAAACGCAGGAGCAACTCGATTGGCAGGCCATGCACCGTGTGCGCGACCGACTGATGCAGCGTCGCACGGCGCTGATCAACGAGATCCGCGGATTCCTGCTGGAACGCGGCCTCACCTTCGCGGCGCGGCCCATCTACCTAGCCCAGGCCATGCGAGCCAGCTTGTTCGCGATCGCGACCACGACTTTGTTGCGTGGGGCACGTTGAGCCAGCCGATGCACCCACTGCCCGAATCCTGCTGTGTCCTACTTCACGCGAAGCAGTACCGCGCGGGCACGGTGGATCAGCATGCGACGGAGATAAATGTTGCCGCGCTTGCTGATGCCGAACAGCTTCTGCTTGCCCCCGGTGGAGTGCTGCCGTGGCACCACGCCAACCCAGGCCGCGAAGTCACGTCCCCGGCGAAAAGCAGCTCCGTTGCCGATGGCGGCCACGGTTGCGGTGGAGACCAGCGGGCCGAAGCCGGGAATTTGGCGCAGCCGCCGGCAACGCGCATCATCGTTACTAATATGCTCGATCTCGTCTGTGATCGCCTTAATGTCTATCTCCGTTTTGCTTCCACTCCTGCCACAGCCGATCCAGTAGCCAGCGCAGGCGCGGGCTCAGGTTCTGCTCGGCATCTTCAATCACTGTGGGTAGGTTCTTGCGCGTGTTGGCCAGCGGCAAAGAGTACCGACATCAGACGCTGCAGCCAGCGGCCGCTTGATGGCCGTGGAAAAGACGCTGCGCTTGGAAAGCACAGAACGCTTTCCACTTTCCCACCGCCACGGCGACCATCCACCGACAGATGCTTGCCCTCCACCAATCCCACTTCCACACACTGCTTCACGATCTGCTCAAACAGTTCCTCGAACAACTTCGATTCCTGAAACCGTCCATGCCGGTTTTTCGAGAACGTGGAGTGATGCGGGATCTCCTGATCGAAGCCCAGCCCAGTGAACCAGCGCCACGCCAGATGCATGCGCAGTTCCTCCACCAATTTCCGTTCACTGGTGATGCCATACAAGTAGCCGATCAACAGGATGCGCAGCAGAAGTTCGGGATCAATGGAAGGACGGCCGGTATCGCTGTAACTCGCTTTCAGCTTCTCCCGCACGAAGGCAAAGCTGATGTGCTTTTCAATGAGCCGCAGCATGTGTGTCTCAGGAACCTGATCTTCCAGACGGAAGAAATAGAAGCGCGCTTCGGAGCGGTCGTGTTGCCCCATCATGATCAGCAGTCCTCCGACGATCAGAATCCAACAGAGCATGGCCGAATGCTTCCTTCTAACATGCTTCTGCTAAATCTCATCCTGCTAATCGACGTGACTCTTTCAACACCCACGCCTGTTTACGACACTTATCTTCCTTTGAGTAGCTGTCATCAGGGCCCCAAATGACGGGAGCCGCAGACAACTTCTTTCCCGGCTGTTAGTTCTGCCAGTTCTCAGTCCTGCACCTGCGCTCCTAGAGTGAGTAGTTTGCTGAGGCGTGGCTCGCGTCACCCGTGGATCTAGGAGGGGCGACGGCGCAAATGGTCTTGTGGGAGGCAACATGGCAAGGGCGAACCTTCAACCAGTTCAGAGATTCGATTTGGGGACCAAGATGGTCCCTTGGAAGCAGCGGCACGCCGAGGGCAAGGAGCTCCGTCGAGCGGTCCCGCGCGAATCGCATGCGGAGTGGAAGCCGGGAAAGAACCGGCCCAATCCGCTGAAACTACTGGCCATCAGCAACAAGGGAAGGCAGGCGCATCTGGTCCCGCTGCGCATGGGACGCATGGCGGCTTCGCCCTTCGCATTTCTGCGCGGGGCGGCGTGCGTGATGGCGGCCGATCTCTCAACAGGTCCTATCTCCGGCATTCCCGTGGTGATGGACGGCGATGCTCACATCAATAACTTCGGAATGTACGGCACGCCGCAGCGGGAAGTGGTTTTCGACCTGAACGATTTTGATGAGGCTACCATTGGTCCATGGGAATGGGATTTGAAGCGATTGGTCGCCAGCGTCAACGTTGCAGGCCGGCAAAATGGCCTGAATCGCCGCGAGCGCGCTGCGGCAGTACGGCGTGGCGTGGAGGGTTATCGATTTAATGTGAATCGCCTGCAGAGCATGGGAGTGCTGGACGTCTGGTACCTGCACGCGTATCCGGGACGCGACAATCCCATCGCCAAGGTCGACCCGAAGTCCAAGGCGGTCTTCGCCAAGACCGTAGCCAAGGCCTTGCGCACCGACAACCGGACCCTCATGCCCAAGGTTGCTGATGATCACGGCAACGGAAAGTGGACCTTCCGAAACGATCCGCCCGTTCTCACTACCATCCCTGGCGCGGCCAAAGACAAAGTCATCGAGGTGCTGAATCGCTATTCGCTCACCCTGACAGTGGAGCGGCGATTAATGCTGGGCCGCTATCACGTCGTCGATGTAGCACACCGTGTCGTCGGCGTGGGATCTGTGGGCACCAGGGCATACCTTGTGCTGCTGTTCGGGGTCGGTGACGACGATCCCTTGTTCCTGCAAGTGAAGGAATCGGTCTCTCCCGCACATGCTCCATATCTTCCGCCTCTCCCCGAGGAGTTCCGACACCAGGGCAAACGCGTTGTGATAGGACAGCGCGCGCTGCAAGCTTCGTCCGACCCGATGCTGGGCTATACCGAGGCGGAGGGGCGAGATTACATGGTCCGGCAGATGAAGAACCTGAAAGCATCGGTTCCGGTCGAATTCCTCACGGGCGCATCCTTCAACTTCTACGCATGGGCGTGCGGCGCAATCCTCGCCCGAGCCCATGGGCGGACTGGAGACCCGGCGCGCATTGCCGGCTACTGCGGTAACTCCACGGCCCTGGATGAGGCGTTGGCCGAGTGGGCTGAGAGTTACGGAGATCAGACCGAGGAGGACCATGCCAAACTGGTCGCGTCCATCAAGCGCGGGGACACCAAAGCCACCACTGAGGCGGACGATGCGAGTTAGGAGGCCGACATTACGTCGGGCCGCGCACGAAAAACGGATTCTACGGACTCGGAGAAAGTGAGATAGCGGTAACCAATCGAATTAGAGAGGACACCATGATAAATACCAATATACGCACTCTACTCATCGCTGCGGCCATGATGGCAGTTGTCGTCCCTGCAATCGCCCAAGCGGGCGGGGGACCGGTCGCAGAGAAATTGGCAGCGGTGAAGCAATCGGTGGCGGAAAACCAGCAGAAACTGCACAAGTATCAATGGAAGGAAACAACCCAACTCACCCTTAAAGGCGATCCCAAGCCTCCCAGTCAATCAGCTTGTCAGTATGGTCCAGACGGAAAGGTACAGAAGACTCCCCTCACTCCGCCACCCCCACCTCCAAGTGGCGGAAGAATGAAGCAGAAGGTGATCGCGAACAAGAAGGAAGAGATGAAGGACTATATGGGAGACGTAAAGGTTCTGCTTGCCAAGTACGTTCCACCCGATCCGCAGGGCATGCAACAGGCCTTCGGGTCTGGAAAGGCCTCATTGAATCCCAATGCTGGTTCCGGCGTGGCGCAGATTATTTTCAAAGACTATGCGCTGCCCGGCGACCAGATGACGCTTTCCTTCGATACGGCTGCAAAGAAGATTTCCACGGTAAACGTGAACACCTACCTGGATAATCCGAAGGATGCCGTCACTTTGGCGGTTCAGTTTGCCAGCCTACCGGACGGCACGAACTATGTACAACAGACCGTCCTCAACGCCACTGCAAAGAATCTCGTGGTGACGACCACTAATTCCGATTACAAGGCTGTTGGGCAGTAACTAGCCCATGATCGCAGCAAAATTCGAATGAAGGAGTTTCTCCATGTCCAGAATCTCACACTACGTGGGGGCGGCGATGATGTCGCTCCTGTTGGCGACGAGCCTTACCTCGGTAATCGCCGCTACACCGCAGTCCAAACCAGCGCAGTCGTCAACCGCATCTTCGCAGGACAAAGCGAAAGCCTGCAACGACGCCGCCGACAAGAAGGGCCTGAAAGACGAGCAGCGCAAGACCTTTATGCAGAACTGTCTCAATAAGGCGGCAAACTCCAGTTCCGGTGGCAACGTGAGTGAGCAGGACAAGGCAACTACATGCAACAACCTCGCGGATAAGAAAGGCCTAAAGGGCGCGGATCGTCGATCGTATGTGAAGGATTGTATGCAAAAAGCCAACCCCCAATAAGTTGGCCCGGTCAACGAGGCTGCTAGGTCTACGACCGTATGGAGATGTATATCTATAGATACTCGTGGAAGGAGCAAAAGAGCGGCATAGTGCAGGCATGCGAGCCTATCATCGGGTGCATGTCCAGCTGACCAAGAAGGATCGTAAACAGATCGCCGCCATGTTGAACAAGGGGTGGGAATCGGCGCGGGTGCTGCGGCGGGCTGTGATCCTGCGGGAACTCGGCCAGGGGCAGACGGCCGGGCAGGTAGCCCGCAATGTGGGTGTAGCCTCCAAGACGGTGCGGGCCATTGCCCGGCGCTACGAGGAGGAAGGGCTGGAGTCGGCATGGTACGAGAAGCCGCGTCCGGGCCAGCGGCGGGTGCTGGACGCGGGCCAGAGTCAGCGCATCATCGCCCTGGTGTGCGGCCCGCCGCCGGAAGGCAGGGCGCGGTGGAGTGTGCGGCTCCTCGCCCAGGAAGCGGTGAAGCGGAAGTTGGCACGGCGGGTGGGCCGGGAAACGATCCGCATCTTGCTCCAGAGTCATGACCTGAAGCCGTGGCGGGAAAAAAATGTGGTGTGTGGCGGAACTGGACCGGGACTATCTCGGACGCATGGAAGACGTGCTGGCCTTGTATGAGAAGCCGCTCTCAGAGGCGGAACCGGTGGTTTGTATCGATGAGAAGCCGGTGGTCCTGCATGCCGATCTCCGCCCCTCCCGGCCGCTGCATCCGGGACAAGTTCTGCGGCGCGACTGCGAGTACGAACGCCGCGGCACGGCCAACGCATTTTGCGGAGTGGAGCCCAAGGCGGGACGGCATTATCTTCGCGTGACTCCGGACCGTTCCTCGCCCGAGTTTGCCGATTATCTGCTGGAGATCGCGGAACATTATCCGGCCGCCGACGCCATTCATCTGGTCATGGACAATCTGAGTTCGCACACCCGCAAGGCAGTGGTGGAGCGGTACGGCGAGAAGGCGGGAGGCTGGCTGTGGGACCGGCTCAGGGTACACTACACACCGAAGCACGGAAGCTGGCTGAACCAGGCGGAAATCGAAATCAGCCTGTTCTCCCGACAGTACCTGGGACGGCGAAGAATCCCATCGCTGGGCGATCTGAGGCGGGAAGCCAGGGCCTGGGGTCGGAGAATGAATCGTAATCGGGTCACCATCGACTGGCGCTTCACCCGCAAAAAGGCACGCTTGAAGTTCGGTTACAGAAGAAACAGATTATGCGGTCAGAGACCTAGGTCTACGACCGTATGGAGATGTATATCTATAGATACTCGTGGAAGGAGCAAAAGAGCGGCATAGTGCAGGCATGCGAGCCTATCATCGGGTGCATGTCCAGCTGACCAAGAAGGATCGTAAACAGATCGCCGCCATGTTGAACAAGGGGTGGGAATCGGCGCGGGTGCTGCGGCGGGCTGTGATCCTGCGGGAACTCGGCCAGGGGCAGACGGCCGGGCAGGTAGCCCGCAATGTGGGTGTAGCCTCCAAGACGGTGCGGGCCATTGCCCGGCGCTACGAGGAGGAAGGGCTGGAGTCGGCATGGTACGAGAAGCCGCGTCCGGGCCAGCGGCGGGTGCTGGACGCGGGCCAGAGTCAGCGCATCATCGCCCTGGTGTGCGGCCCGCCGCCGGAAGGCAGGGCGCGGTGGAGTGTGCGGCTCCTCGCCCAGGAAGCGGTGAAGCGGAAGTTGGCACGGCGGGTGGGCCGGGAAACGATCCGCATCTTGCTCCAGAGTCATGACCTGAAGCCGTGGCGGGAAAAAAATGTGGTGTGTGGCGGAACTGGACCGGGACTATCTCGGACGCATGGAAGACGTGCTGGCCTTGTATGAGAAGCCGCTCTCAGAGGCGGAACCGGTGGTTTGTATCGATGAGAAGCCGGTGGTCCTGCATGCCGATCTCCGCCCCTCCCGGCCGCTGCATCCGGGACAAGTTCTGCGGCGCGACTGCGAGTACGAACGCCGCGGCACGGCCAACGCATTTTGCGGAGTGGAGCCCAAGGCGGGACGGCATTATCTTCGCGTGACTCCGGACCGTTCCTCGCCCGAGTTTGCCGATTATCTGCTGGAGATCGCGGAACATTATCCGGCCGCCGACGCCATTCATCTGGTCATGGACAATCTGAGTTCGCACACCCGCAAGGCAGTGGTGGAGCGGTACGGCGAGAAGGCGGGAGGCTGGCTGTGGGACCGGTTCAGGGTACACTACACACCGAAGCACGGAAGCTGGCTGAACCAGGCGGAAATCGAAATCAGCCTGTTCTCCCGACAGTGCCTGGGACGGCGAAGAATCCCATCGCTGGGCGATCTGAGGCGGGAAGCCAGGGCCTGGGGTCGGAGAATGAATCGTAATCGGGTCACCATCGACTGGCGCTTCACCCGCAAAAAGGCACGCTTGAAGTTCGGTTACAGAAGAAACAGATTATGCGGTCAGAGACCTAGTGTAGCTTGACTGTTGAAAAATCTCGATATCACTCAATGACCAGCGGTCAAAACGTGTAATGGCCTTCTATGAGAAGGTCATAAAAGTCAAGGCCGACGTGGCGGCCTACCTTATTAATTGCTTTCCATCTGCATAACCCCACCTCAGCTACAATCGAGCTGGGAACGAAGCGCAACGCAGTTCAGTTGGGCTTCGTTCCTTAATCGATTCGGGTTTTCAGTTCGCATGGGCACGCCTTTCGCAATGCTTCCGAACTGCCTGCCTCAATCATTCCCGTTTATTCCCATTCGTTCCCAGAACGTAAGTTGATCGGTGCTTCGCACCCATAGGTTCCTCAAAGTCTTGCCTGCAACCACCACTCTTGCCCGGCTTCTATCCGCACTCTCAAGGAGCCACATGGGGCCCGGTGCACGTTGGGGTTCGATCTCAAACCAGGCCCCATCACAACCGTGACGGGGCCTGGCGTGTTGGGTGCTGCCATCTGATTGGCGATCTCCAGGGATCTGGCCATTTCCCGCAGTCACCCGAACAAGGCGAGTGGATGTCGTTGCTGCAAACCTTTCCGATAACGAATCGGCTTCCGCGTGATCAAAGTATTTTCTGTTCACTGGGTTCTGTCTTTTCCCGATTGCCTCAGTTAACTCTTATGGATCATGGTTAGGGTCGGCTTATGCAGCCGTTGCTTGTGCCGTCCTGGTTTCTGCCCCCGAGTGATGGAGCGGTTCATAGACATCCCCGGTCACCCACAGGTGATGCAGCAAGACGGCCAGCTTTCGTGCCACCGCCACCACGGCTCGCTTCTTCGCGTTCTTTCCTCCGCGTTCACACAATCGCAGTCCGTACCGCCGTAAGTCGGTGTCCGGTCCGAAGGCTCCCAACATGTATTGCGAACTCCCCACCAGCAACCGTCGTAACATCCGATCTCCGGTCTTACTGATTCCTAACTGGGGTTGACTATCCCCCGAGTCTTCCTGCTTCGGCACCAGCCCCAGATAGGGCCCGACCTCGCGACTGCTGCTGAATCGTTGCGGATCCTCCAGGGTTAACACATAGGCCAGAGAGGTGATCGGGCCCACCCCTTTCACTTGTCGTAGCAATGTCGTGTGTCCATACTTCTTCTGGCCCAGCTCTTCAACATTCTGGTCATACCTCGCAATGTAATCATTCACCGTCTCTACCAACTGCACCAAAGGCAGCAGCGCTTCTCGTACCTCGACCGGAATCGCGTCCTTTACCTTTTCTGCGAAGCTCGGGCTCGAACACCGCGGCAGTCGTGTGCCCATACTTTTCACCAGTCCTCGCGCGGTGTTGATTAACTCCGTCCGCACCGACACCAAGGCGTCCCGGGCTCGCAACACCACCAGATCCTGGCGCACTTCCCGACTGCGATGTCGAATCGGGTACAACGACTGCGGATCCACCCGCCCCAAACGGGCCAACTTGTTGGCATCGATACGATCGCTCTTCCGCTTGCGACGCTTCGACCCTTCCATCAACCGCGGGTTGGCTACCAGCACCTCGTGTCCCCACTCGGTGATCACGTCCTGTACCCAAGCCGAGTGAGTTCCTACTTCGATCACTACCCGCGCCACGGTCAATGCCTGGAAGAACTCCCTGACATCTTCCTGCGTTGTCCGCAACTGTCCTTCGGCCAGCGTTTCTCCCTTCAAGCCCAAAATGCAATACTGACTCCATCGGTCTCCCAGATCCACTCCCACCGTCAGACGATCCAGATTGGGGCCAACCGTTTTTCCTCTGCGATTTTCTTTTGCGCTCCTCGACACCGCCGGCGCATCCAATTTTCCCGTCAGCTTTCCCAGCACCTCCGCCATCACTTCTTTCGCATCTCGCTGCACCGGACCTCGCACTTTCGTCCGCTTCAAGGTTGCTTCACTCCGCTGCGAAGACTTGCTATGCTTTTTCAAGGTCGATCTCCTTCTTCATGTGATTGCACGCTGAGTGCGTTGATCACCGCTAGCTTAACGCCATCCGTGATCGGGGATCGACCTTCTCATGCCATCTGATAACAGAAGTTATCATTCCCAATGGCACACTTGACGGGTGCCATCCCGCTTCCGAACGTGCAAGGACGCATCGACCATTTTGGGTTCGACCCCAACAACAGACTGTTCGTTTCTGCACTCGGAAACAATACGGAAGAGGTTGGCATTTGTCAGCTCTCTTCTTCTAGCATAGAGTGGATTGGGTGATTGTTCCGAAAGTGAGAATTCGATGAAGCACATCCTCCCTTCGGGGTTCGTCTTGCTATTGCTTTCCGCCGGAACTCTAAGCGTGGGTGCTCAACAAGTGACTGTGGACTTTGATAAGCACAGCGACTTCACTGCATACAAGACTTTTGCATGGACGATTGGAACGCCGGCCAAAACCCCCGCGATCGCCCAGTGGATCACTGACGGAATCGATAGTCGGCTAATTGCGAAGGGCCTGCGGAAGGTCGAAGCCAATGCCAATCCGGATCTTATGGTTCTCTACCACGCCGCCGGCAGCACCAATACAAAGATAAACACCAATAACCCGGGAGGATACAACTGGGGCCGCTGGTGGGATGGCAGGCCTGATGAACCCACGAAACCTAACCCCGACTTTGATGCGGTCGAGCTTACGGTGGACATTGGCGACGCCAAGACCAAGAAGTTGCTTTGGATGGCGAATGGGATTGCATATCGCGAGAACAAACCAAGCAAGACGGAGTCGGATCTTCGTAATGTTCTAGACAAAATGTTCAAGAAGTTTCCGCCCAGTGTCAAATAGAGCCCCGTTGCGACCTGTGATGGGGCATCAGGAAGAGCGACACCGCTCTCCTCTGGCGTCGACTTTCTCTGCGCCCACAGTTGGTCAGCTTGTTGGTGCTTTCCACACACGTTGGTTTCGGAGGCCCAAACACATCTTCGTCTCACCTACAAAGGGGTTACCCTTGAGCTTCAGGCAAAATCAGGCCACATGGCGCTTCCCCGATCACACGGGCGACGATCGTCTGTCTAACAATACTAGCAGCCCGTGGTGCAAGTTCGGATTCGTGAGCAGAAAGTGTTGAGGTATCCACAGGCTTGGTTTGTAGAATCGGCACATGGCGATGGGGACGCGCAAGCAGCGGGAAAAACAAGAAGATTTGTGGATCGCGCATGCGGAGTTGGCATCGGCTCCGGGACATCCGTTCTATCAGCGTTTGAATGAGTTGCTGGAGGCCGAAGGCTTCGACGAGTTGTCGAGACCCGGTGCGCGAAGTTTTATGCCGAGAAGAACGGGCGTCCGTCGCTGACGCCGGGGATTTACTTTCGGGCGCTGCTGATCGGGTATTTCGAGGGCATCGGGGCGGAGCGCGGCATTGCCTGGCGGCTGGCGGACTCGCTGGCCCTGCGGCGTTTCGTGGGGATCGCGCTGGACGAGTACAGGCGCGTCGCTTGGCCGATCGTGGGTTGCTGAAAGGCCAGCGGATCGCGATAGATGCGACGACGCTGGAGGCGAACGCGGCGATGCGCTCAATTGTGCGGCGGGACACGGGCGAGAGTTACGAAGAGTTTCTGCGGGGGCTGGCGAAGGCCTCAGGTATCGCGACACCGACGCGCGAAGACTTGGCGCGGTTGGATCGCAAGCGCAAGAAGCGGACGTCGAATAAGGAGTGGAAGAGCCCCACGGATGGCGATGCGCGGATCGCGAAGATGAAGGATGGGCGCACGCATCTGGCGCACAAAGCCGAGCACGCCGTCGATCTGGACACGGGCGCGGTGTTGGCGGTCACGCTGCAAGGCGCCGACCGAGGCGACACGGCCACGCTGGATGAGACGTTGTGCGAAGCCGGAATGGCAGTGGCGGAGCAGGTTGGGCGGGAGGCGGAGTTGCGGCCCAACGAAACGCCAAAGGTGAACGTGGCCGGGATCGAAGAGACGGTGACCGACAAGGGTTATCACAGCGGCGCGGTGGTGAAGCGGATGAAGGTGTACGGCGTGCGCAGTTACATTCCGGAGAAGAAACAAAAGGGACGGCGGAACTGGGCGGGCAAACAGGCCGAGCAGCAAGCGGTGTATGCGAACCGGCGGCGGGTGCGGGGTGCGTATGGCAAGAGTTTACTGCGGCGGCGCGGCGAGTTGGTGGAGCGCAGCTTCGCGCACTGCTACGAGACGGGCGCGATGCGGCGCTGCCATCTGCGCGGACAGGAAAACATTTGGAAGCGGCAACTGATCCACGTGGGTGCGTTCAATCTAAGCCTGATCCTGCGCCAACTGCTGGGCGCGGGCACGCCGCGGGAGTGGAAGAACCGCTTCGGCAGACTTGTTTTGACTCTCTACTTACTCTTCACGTGTCGGATGAGTCAGAAGCGGTTTGCAGAAGCCGAATCTCCGCGTCCGTTGCCAAGTGCTTCGTGAGATCGCGTAGCCGACTACATCGCCCGACTTGCGGGAAATCCGCTACTTGCACCCCGGGCTGCTAGTGCCGTGCCGAACCATGACACGGGAACGGCTGAACTCTGGGGAAAAAACAAGTACTTTATCGGCAGCGCTCCGCCCAAGTGGATGGCACTTGCTCCCACCTTCGGCCACGTACATCATGAGACGACCCATGGCGGCAACGACTTGGAGTACTGTGGCCACCACATCCCATGGGCTAGCTCCACCATCCTGCGAATCGGTCAGCAGGCCAAAGCTCACCCGCACATCACAACTGTTCTCAAGTCAGTTCGTCCAAAATTCTGATTGTTCGAGGTGTTCCCCCAAAATCTCGCGAAGCGGCGAGGCGAGCGTCTCCATCCGGCTTCGGTGGCCAATTGACGTAAACATCCACATATCACTCTTTGCGGATCGTGGGAGTCGTCATGCAGACTAAGATGAAGGAGGGATGACGGCGCGGGTTTTTATCGTTTCCCCGCTCGGGGCCCGTCAAACCGGTCACGGGGTTATACTTACCGAGGGGAAAATGCTACACCCCCGATTTGGAATGTCGAGTAAGATATGTCACCTGTAGGTGTCGAGTCGAGTCGTATCGGGGCGGTCAACGATGATCGGCCAGATCATCTCGCACTACCGCATCCTCGAGAAACTCGGGGGTGGCGGGATGGCTGTCGTCTATAAGGCCGAGGACACGCGGCTGCATCGCTTCGTAGCGTTGAAGTTCCTTCCGGGGGAAGTTTTGAGTGCGGCCCTTGACAGCACTCGCTGCAAGGAGACTAGACCCTGAGCTCCCTCAAAGTAAGCTTGATTGTGTTCGCGTTAGTGTTCGGAGGCGCCGTATGCGCCATCCTTGTTCGCCCCGCTTTGCCCCAAGATTATCTAAGCGCCGACTCGAAAACGGTGGTGACGCTGAGCATGGGGTTGGTCGCCACCATGGCCGCTCTTGTCCTGGGCCTGCTAATCTCTTCGGCAAAAGGTTTCTATGACGCGCAGAGTGGGGCATTGACGCAAATGTCTGCGAGGGTCATCCTTCTGGACCGCATACTAGCCCACTATGGGCCGGAAGCGAAAGAAGCCCGCGATCTGCTGCACAGCAGAGTTGCCGACAGTATCGACAGAATGTGGCCGCAGGAACACACACAATCTTCAAAGCTGGCAGCGCCGTCCACCAGCTCGGAAGCTCTCCTTAACAAAATTCAGGCACTGTCACCGAAAGATGACAGGCAGAGCTGGCTTAAGGCTCAGGCCTTGAGTATGTTGGTTGATCTCATCCAAACCCACTGGTTGATGTACGAACAGGGAGCGGACTCGGTTTCCGGGCCCATGCTAGCGATCTTGGTCTTCTGGCTCGTGACGATCTTTACGAGCTTCGGGCTCTTCGCGCCCCGCAACCCAGCCGTCATCACTGCCTTATTCGTTGGCGGGTTGTCAGTTTCTGGCGCGATCTTCTTGATCTTGGAGATGTATGAGCCTTTCGGGGGACTGATCAAAATCTCAAGTGCCCCGCACCGCTCGGCTCTTGCGCACCTTGGCCACTAAGCGTAGCTTTTTCGAAGACCTTGCCACTTCTAATCCTGGCTCTGACTTCGCTGCGCAAATGACAGTTCTGCCAGTATCCGTGGAAGACCTAATCGTCTCACCATCGAGTGTGACCGATGCGCTTTCCACGAGCGGGCGAACCATCTTGCACTATCGCGTGCTGGAGAAACTCGGTAGCGGTGGAATGGGAGCGTAAGTTCTTCACCCTGGCGACCTTTGCGTGTGATGCTATCAGGGCCGAGGAGTATCTGAGACAGAAGTTTGATGAGCATCTGTGCAAAGAGCCGAAGCGACAGTGACCACGCCACCGACGTGCCAGCAGTTCAACCATCGTGCCAGTGACAGGCAGCGTCATCTCGTTGAGAATTCCGCATCCGTTCAGCAGACAAAGTCAAACACATCGGCACGGACGCGTACGCGAACAACCGTGCGGAAAGTGAGTGCTACACATGAGTGGGAAGCACTCTTGTCCAAATTAGGTATTGAGCGGCGGCGATAGAACTCTGCTACGGTTTGCGTTGAGAGACGTGAATCGCAGGGAGGGCCACCACCGCCGTGATACGAGTATCCAGCATTTTCAGCCAGATGTTGCAGTTGTTTTCCCGCCACGAGTTCGAGCAGGCGGTCATCGAGCACCGGGCCGAGCGTCATGCCCGCGGGTTTAGTTGTTGGGGCCAGTTCGTTGCCATGTTGTTCTGTCACCTGGGAGGGGCGCAGTCCTTGCGCGAGATTTGCGGCGGACTGGCCGCCAGCGAAGGTAAATTGCGGCACCTGGGGTTGCCCGATGCGCCCAAGCGCTCCACCCTGGCCTATGCCAACCAACACCGGCCCTGGCAGTTGTACCGTGCCGTGTTTTATCAACTGCTGGTTCGCTGCCGCGAAGCTTCCGGTCCGCATGGCTTCCGCTTCAAGAACAAGCTGCTGAGTCTGGACGCTACCCTGATCGAACTCTGCGCCAGCGTCTTCGACTGATTCCCAGTCAGTCGACTTAATTCCGCGGAGTGGTGCTCTCTTTGTAACAGCACAAATTAATCAGCTTGGAGGGTGGGATTCGCATCCGCGTGACAACGTAATTACAACAACTTAGTTAGACGGCAGCAGATGGCATGTAATACCCTGTTTTCGATGTAAAGCAGTGCGAACGGCACGGAAACGGCACGGAAGAATCGATGGTGACCTAGCCCCGGAAAACTGGACCACCTAGAATGAGAGTTTCTCCAAAACCGAGGAGGAGAAACATCCATGAAAGGCACACGGCACAGCGAAGAACAGATCATCGCGATCTTGAAGCAAGGGGAGGCCGGGTTGAGCACGGCAGATTTATGCCGGCAGCACGGGATCAGTGAGCAGACCTATTACCGCTGGAAGGCGAAGTACGGTGGACTGGAAACCGGAGATGCAAGAAAGCTGAAGCAACTGGAAGAGGAGAACCGGAAGTTGAAACACGTGGTGGCCAAGCTGACGCTGGACAACCGGGCGCTGAAAGACGTGCTTTCAAAAAACTTCTAGGGCCTGCGGGACTTCGGGCAGCCGCGAGTTACGTGAGGGTGGAGTACCAGGTGAGCGAGCGGCACGCCTGCAGGCTGATGGAGTTAGCACGGTCGACACATCGCTATCGGTCGCGAAGAGCGGAACAAGATGCTGGGCTGCGAGCGCGCTTGCGGGAGTTGGCGGCGAAGCGCATGCGGTTCGGCTATCGACGGTTAACGGCGATGCTGGGGCGCGAAGGAGTAGAGGTCAATCATAAGCGGGTGTACCGACTGTACCGGGAGGAAGGATTGGCGATGCGCATTCGGCAGCGACGGCGGATCCGCTGGAGTGGACCGGCGGTCAGTCCAGTGGCGATGAGGCCGAATCAACGGTGGGCGATCGATTTCGTGAGTGACAGCGTGAATACCGGGAAAGTGATTCGGATGTTGACGATGGTGGACGATTACACGCGCGAGTGCCCGGCGATTGAAGTCGATACCTCGCTAGGCGGCTTGCGAGTGCGTCGGGTGCTGGATCGAGTGGCAGCGGAACGAGGGCTGCCGGAAGCGATTGTTCTGGATAATGGGCCGGAGTTTCGGGGTCGGGCGTTGGCCGCCTGGAGCGAAGAGCGAGGCGTACGGCTGGAGTTCATTCAGCCGGGCAAGCCGGTGCAGAATGCCTATGTGGAAAGCTTCAACGGCCGGCTACGCGATGAGTGTTTGAACGCGAACTGGTTCACCAGTTTGAGCGATGCACGGAGAAAAATCGAAACTTGGCGGCAAGATTACAACCAGCATCGCCTCCGCGCTCCCAATCGATGTCTGGCCATTTCAAACCCAGATACTCGGAGGGACGCATTCCCAGTTGTCAGAGCAACCGCAAAGACCGGACCGTAATGAGTCTTCAGGGCATCTTCGAGAAATATCCGAGATTGCTCAATGTTTAGCACCCGCATCTCGCGACGGCCGAGCCGCGGCAGTTGGGCGCCATCCGTCGGATCTTGCAAAAGAAGCCGCCATCGGATGGCCTGGCGCATCGCAGAGCGCAGAACGGAATGCGTATAGCGGACGGTGCGAGCGGACAGACCACGGTCGATCATCCTCTGGTAGGCGTCCTGCACATCGAGCGGCGTGATTACAGATAGTATTCGTTCGCCGAGGGCTGGTCGAATATAGCGCCGCAGCAGGCTCTCGTAACTCTGGTAGCTCTTGTCACGCAGTTTTGGTTTGGCGGCGGTGGCGAGCCAGCGATCAAGAAACTCGTCGAGCGTGACCTTGGCCCCCTCCACCTGGCGGCCGAGATCGCGCTCGCGTAGCACCTTATTAAGGTAGGACTGGGCCTGGCGGACGGGACCGTGCACGGTGCGGCTGAGGTAGCGCCGGCAACGGGTTTCGCGGTCGCGGCCGAGGAAGACGCGGACTAGCCAGCGGTGCCGCCCGCGTCCCACGATTTGTCCCGTCTTACGAGCCAAACGAACCTCCCTCCCGAAAAATCTGGCACACCGCTGGCACACCGGCGCGAGCATCGATGCTGCAACGACAACGACTTAGGGGAGGGGATGGGTGAGGGGCAATCAGTCAGCCCCCAGGGCTTAAGCGACTAGTCTCGTCTCAGACCCATGGTGGAGCCTGACTATCCGCTCAAAGGGATTCCATACATGCCCTCAGCTTTTCACGTTTGTTTCGATACATGCCCTCGCGCTGGTTTCCCAACGCCTGGACTGTCTGTCCCATCGAATCGAGCTGCGGGCGATCATTACTTCACATTTGTTTAAAACCACGGCTCGTACCCGTTCGTTGCCAACGTGCTCCACCATAGCTGTCCCGCGGCCGAGCACCGCCAGGCGGTCGCCCTTCTTTAGGATTTGGTGTCGCTGAGGGCTGTCGCAACACTCCTTGCCGATTTCGATTAGGTGGTCCAGCCCTGCAGAGTTCAATCCTGAATCTTTCGTCCAGAGAGGAATGTTCCGGGTGTCCTCTCCTACGAAAATGTTTACGCCGTATGCGATCAATCCCCGCAGCCGATCCTGTATTGGCACCGAACTGTGCGGCAGCGTGTCGGGCGGCAGATAGAGGCTCTTCGGATAGGCGAACCGCGTACGCCATCCTTGCTCGTGTTCCACGACCGTGCCCCATAGGTTTACTTCACCGTAGAGGCCGCACCTCGCGTATTTGGTCGAGTGCAAGTGCTCAAAGCTTTTCGATGCGTACACGCCGCAAGTGCAATTCGCTTGCGGGGCATCGTGGGAATCATGGCCTTCGACGCGACTAGCGATGGTTCCGACGACAGCAGAAGCCCTGCATCTCGCAGCCAGGACACGGCCAGGGTGCCATCGCTCCCCGCAGAGTGACTTCAAACCCATGGTGTCCCACGTCCACCCACGGTAGCCGACAATCGGCGAGATGTAATCTGGGACGCTCACAGCGTGACTGGCACCTGCTCGGGCTCCGACTCTGGCGAGTGCATCGGCTCAGGCTCAGGTTCGCGGGTCGGCTGTTCCACTGGAAGATCCAGCGGTTCCACGACGAGGGTTCGGACTGGCTTGCCGATTTGCATCACTTGCCCCCAGTTTTCGTGCCCATCCACCTTTGCTCGGAGGACACTTGCGGCGTAAACCTATTTCAAGGATAAGCAGGTTCGGCTAGATGTCGGTCATTTCGGTTTTGTCCCAACCAGCGCAGGCAGGCGGTTGCCAGAACCGATTCGAGATCCGTTGTTGTCATACGTGTAGTTGGTTCGTGGCCTGTACGTGGCAATCGCGTTGCCTGCTCGGACATAGAGACGCTCCTGACCACCTGCGATCTCGCGGATCACGCCCTGGGGCTTGCCGTTCTTGTCGCGCAATATCTCCATGTCGCTCCTCCTTTGGACTCGGGCAAAGGTTATAAGTCTCGCGGTCGCCGAGACCCTGGGGCATTCAAATTCGCCGCTCGACTAGTTGGACAGAGAGCCCGGTCCGCGGCTCAAGCAGGGCGGTCGGTGAAATCGGACTTTTGCGAAACCCTGCCCTGAGCAGACAGATTCGCGTCCTGAATGCGCTCGGAACGAGGAAGACCGTGCCTGCGACTTTGTGCGGCACTCGAGCTTCGTGGAGCACCTTCTGAACCTCTCTTACGCATTCCTCATGGCCAGTGAGTTGGCTAACCCGCGGCGAAATCCGATGGGGAATGGCAACGTCGTCGATCCTTTCAAACAGCCGGTGCTCGGCCATCTCGGAGGACTTTGGCAGATCCTCAGCCTGCAAGAATTCGGAGCGCGCTGCGAGAGTCGTTTTGAGTTGCTCCAGCGTCAACGGCCGCCATGAATCCTGTTCCCTTATCTCAAGATCGAACCCCTCGTGCAAGATGATCGATCCGATCGGATCGTCGATCCCGACCTGGAAATCCTCTGAGTCAGGAGCACAGCGGATGTGCACCGATCGCACGGGTATGCCGTTCACCAGTAGATCCCACGGCAGTGCCTCAATCCTGAAAAGCTCTGGGATCACGTCGACTCCTCCTAAGACCTACCCAAGAACACGGGTCACAAGGCGCGCGAATAGGGCCCGGAACCGAGATTGGGGTCCTATAAAATACCAAAACGAATCGTCAAATCGATAGTAATTCCGGGAAAAATTCCAGCTTGGTAACCACCAGGCAGGTTACTAAGGCGCACTAACGCAATCGGCTGACGTCTGCTGGCTCGTACCAAGACACAACCGGCGCCGGTTGCGGGATCTGAAGCCTTCCTGGCGTCATTGTCAGGATGCAGAGGCCCTCCGATTGCCGGCTCTATTAGCAGGGCCGCTGGTGCGGGTATAGCAGGGTTTTCATCATGGCTTCCAACCTTTGGGCACCTGACCAGCCATCGTCTTGAAGTTTCGCAGGAAAAAGGCGACGGTGTTGGTCGTGCCCTTCCAGAAGGCCTTCTCGTCAGGGAGGAAGAACCAGTGGTAGGCGATGACGGTGCCGCTCTGATCCAGAGTCCAGCCATCAAAGCCATCAGAAAACTCATCGAAAATATAAATAGGGTTAAAGCCCAGGGATCGCTGTATCTCCTCTTGATTCATCTTCAAAACCTCCTTGTCGTCAAGACGTGACATTGATTCAAATGAGATTGGTTCAGTAGTTTGGTTTTGTGACATTACTTCCTGTACGGAATTTCCGTCTCGGTCCGTGTCCGATTTTTCCGTATCGGATGGTGCCCGATGTTTCCGTACTCGGTTGCCCTTTCTACCGTCTACGGAATTTTCGGGTACGGTGCCCCTCTGAACTCTAAAGACGGGCACCCCAAATTTGCCCTTGGTCCGGAATTCCCGCACCTTGACCAACCACCCGTTGCTGATGAGCCACTGCCTCATAAGAAAGACAGTCTCTTTATTCAAGTCACACTTCTCACAGAGGGTCTCGATGCTCGGCCACGATTCCGGCGATCTTTGCCCTCAAGCTTGTAGTGATACATCCAGATTTTGAATGCAGCAGGGGGCACGAGGAAGATCTCTTCTCGATCACTATAGAACGGTCTGTATGGTCTACCCATGTTCCCCTCACAATTGGTGGTGCGATTGGTGGAATGCACCGCCGGCAAACTCTCGCGATGGCAAGTCCGAGCTACAGCACCGAATCCCTAATACTGCATCACGATGTTCAATCTCAGGTAAGGATCCGTCGCGCGAACCGTTTCCGCCCTCTATGGTCCGTTACCCAATCCGTTACTGCTCCGTCCGCTCGGGAACCGTAACCCCACCGATACTTGCGAGTCCGCTGCGCGTCAAATGAATCCACTTAGCTATGACTGGAATGCGCTCCACCTACGTCCATCCGCGCCCTGCGGCGTCAGCTCCGAAGAGTCGATGTCAACGTTCACCCGCACGCAGTTCCGTTACGACTGCTCGTTCAGAAAATTCACAATCTCTTCTGGACTGTACTCGACGGGCTCGACTGGAAAGCGTTTCAATTCTTCCCGCGTGTCTGCCCATGTGAGTGGAGCACCGCGCAAGGCTTTCTCCAACTCGTCTTCATCTGGTTGGTCGTCGTAGGTCGTTGAGACGCACTGGCCGTTGACAAACGTTTCGGACATTGAGTCATGGCTGCCGCCGGCCTCAAACATCGTGTTGAGCGTGAGCACGGCTTCCGGGAATTTCTTGCTCAAGACCAACATCACGAAGTAAGGCGAACCGTTCACGGTGATAAAGTTGACGCCAATGTGTCCGACGAATTCTGATTCGGGCTTGCGGCATACACAGTACCGTGTTTCCCATGCGTTCCTGAAGACGCCCCAATTATGGAAACGCCAGTGGGCTTGACGACTCCAATACCATTCTTCTCCTTTTGGAACTGGCGGGAACTCTGCGGGTTCAGGAACCACCTTGTTAAAGTCGAACCAGCTTCCATCGGGGTTGCTTTCGTTGGTGCAGTCGAAGTTGCGGATGTAATCCAGAACCTCGGTCTGGTGCTTTTTGTCGATCCATAACGTGCCGTAAAGTAGTTCACCCATTAATCCTTCTCCCTCGCTAACATCTTTTTAATAGCAACTTCGTAGCCCGCTTGCGATCCCCGCTCTCGTAGCCGAGGGCGCAGGCGATGTCGGGATCGGCGGGCCGGCTACGGAGGCCCTCCGATCAAGCCGGCCCTGGTCTGCCTCGGCAACACTCTCATGAGCGCGCTGAAATGCATCAATCACCGTTCCAGAGCGCGAGCGCAACTGGCTGCGGTTGGTCACTAGTCGCACTCCCGCAAGTACAAGTCGATGCCGTCGATGTTGATTGGTTTGCCTTGCCGCACGATGTCAGTGGTGCCTGCAAACGTTGGTTTCTCCACAGTGTCGCCCGCACAAAACCACAGCCACGCGAAACGTTCGCACTTGCTATCGGGCGAGACGGGCAGCGGATACTTTGGGCCGCTCTCGTCGAGGCAGTAGTCGTTGACGATGTGGAGAGCCTGTGTGTGGGCTTCCTTATCGCCGTCCAACTCTGGGTTGACATTACAAAGGTATGACCATCCATCCCCCATGATGACGATGGTGTATTTGCCCTTGGCAAGCTGCTGCTTTACAGCGGCCACCGATTTCGGGCCTGCAAGAAAACCCTTGATAACTTCGTAGCGCATGCGTTCACGTTCGTTCATATTCTTCCTTCACTTGTCATGTTTCTTAATACTCGATTCAGTCCGCCATTCCTGGCAGTCCAGCGCCGCGACGCAGTTGCGGGGCTGCAACTTGCACGTGCGGCTGGTCCGGGAGCTTGTAGGCACGGTCTTCTGAGCCCTCACTCGTTACGCCGTCGCGATCGAGGGTTCTGGCTGCAACGGTGCGCCTGGCAAATCAACGGTGACCGATTCCTCGGCGAGATGCACACCCACGGCAACCTCCTTGGCGGGCGCCTTGTACTTTGTCGTGAGCCGCTCGACTTCTGCGGCAGCTTCAGGCTCGGTTGCATAACGGGACAGTATCTCGCCCTTGTTGTTGCTCACGACGCAGGGCTTTGGGTCGGTCGAACCTTTAATCAAGTTCCACTGGAACGTCCGGTGCAATTGCGACGACGTACCAGTTGTCTTCTTGCGTCCGGCTCTCGCAGAGAGTTTCGCTGCACGCTTCGCCTTGGCGGCTTCACTCTTCGCCAACTTCTTACGAGCGGCTTCAGCTTTACGTGCCCTCTTCTCATCTTCTTTACGGAGACGAGCAGCTTCGCGCTTCGCCCAAGCAGCTTCACGTTTCGCCTTGGCGGCTTCACGCTTTGCCTTGGCTGCTTCGATCTCCGCCAAGTCCTTACGCTCGGCTTCGGCCTTGCGCTCCTTCTTCTCTTCCTCTTTGCGGAAACGAGCAGCTTCGCGCTCTGCTCTGAGTCTTTCCATAAAGTCCTCTTTGATCTCCCTCCGCGTCGGTGTCTTGGTCAGGTGAAACTCTCCATCGGCGAAAAGCCACTTCCTGCCAGTGGCGGCATCGACGAGAAGTTCGTCGGCAATGAGGACGTGCTCCTTTTGTGTTGCAACTTTTCCGTCAATGACAGCAAGACCGCTGAGCGTTGTCACGTCCGAAGGACTGACGGTCTCAACGACTTCATCGGTCTCATGCAACATGACATCCAGCTCGCCTGTAGTCTGATGAACATACTCGACAACGCCATCGCCTTCGGATACGGTGACTACATCACCGATATTGAAGATGGTGGCTATGGATGTGGACGCTTGCGGTAGACGCGAGCCTATCGCGATCGCTTCGAGCTCGCGCTTGCGAGTATCGCGATAAACCAGCTTGCGGGCTGCCTCATACTTGACGCCGATGCTTTCGAATGCCTTTTCAACATTCGAATACGTCGGACAGTTGGATTTGCGTCCGTCATAGCGGTACATGATTTCCTTGAAGCACGCTACGATGGCGTCGTGTGCCGAACGACCCAGCATCCATACATTTTTGGATGCTGACATAAGATCCTCAGGCGGCAGAGTGGTCAGATCTGGCACCGTGATACTTGGGACATTTGTCCCATTTACCACCAGTGCGCCTTGCGCGCCGCTTTTCTGGGTCACAGTGATGGACTGCGACGTAGTGGTTGTTGCTTCGGTGCCTGCCACACCCGAAGCAGTTTTGGATGTGGTACCATCTGGCGCTGTATTGGGCTGCTCTTGAGATGATTCAGCGGTGTTGGTCTGGACGGACTCTCCGCTGGTTTTGTCGGTAGCGGCCTTTTTACTTTTGGGGCTCATCGGTTTTCTCTTTCCGAACTCCCGAACTTGTCGAGGAGCTCTTTGCTGAGTGGTGTCATTTGCGGTACTGCCCTGTCACTCTTCCTTTGTTCCACCGTTTTTGCCGGTGTACCCTGATTATCTGGGCGCGACTAACTCACAAATCCAGGGATTCAAAATGGCCCAGCAAAAACGGAGTAAGTCGGCTTCGGCCGAAGAATGTCGTGAGTTTCTTATGGCCGCGGTCAACGACCGTCCGGGGTTTCGGAATAGATATGAAGGATGGCTCCCTCAGCTGCGCCCGGAAGAACATGATCTGCTGATGCGTCTGTACCAGAGGCTCAACCCACTTTGGCATCATTCTGAGGTACCGCTCGCACCGGCACCGGACGACGCCTATGAGCTTTACGTTCTCCTTCTGAGTCACAAACTGCGAGTCGTGTGGGAAAGAGCACTCGGACGCAGAAATACGGCGGTGCCCGCAGCGGCGCGCTTGTGGGCCGAAACGCGCGAGGTCGAGCACGAACGCCAGCATCTCGCTAAGCGCTTGAACCTCCCAAGGCCGGACAGTTGGTTGTGGGTAGATAAAGCCGAGCAGGCGGTATTGTGGCTCCAAGAGAACACACACAAGTTGATGAAGTGCGCAAACCCAAGCTGTACTAAGCATCGGTACTTCCTCAGGGCGTTCAGGGCTTCGCATCAAAAGTACTGTTCTGAATCCTGCAGCAGTTCGATCGAGAGAGCACGCGTCAGCCGGCGGCCTTCCAAGCAGTCCAAGAATGCGTCACGATTATCGCCGGAGGGCAGGGCACGAATCATCGCGGCTCAGCAGCGGCGCTGGGAGAAGTTTCGTGAAACATCAAGTTGGGTGCGCAGACCTGTTCAATCTCCTGATTGACCGCGTTGAGTTGCCAACTCTCCCCGATAGCCGGCCAACCGAACCTCTTGAAGCGCCTGGCCTGGTGGTCCGCCCCACACATAAGAGTCCGAGGGGGCACTAATCTGGGCAAATCAGCCGCCCCAGTCTGTGCTCATGCCGGCACCTGGGAACTGTTGAAACCAGGTGAGGAAAGAAGCACAGAACTGGCGTATTAGTTAAGTACGCAGGTGCGCGCAGATGCCGTGACCATGCTTGCGAAACAAAGTGCCTGCTACAAACCAGGATGAGTCATCCAGCGTCACGGCTGCAGAAACGAGGCTGGCTCAGACCCGAAGTTCCGAGTGCGGACAGCCCACGGCGTCCGCCAGATTGGGAACAAACGGAGAGTGACCGGCGAGAATTGTAATGATCCCGCAAACGGAGATCGCTCCCGTCCAACCGGAGGGGGGCACAAAGCCCTTGGAAGTGATGTGAGGTGGTCATGCTTGAACACAATCGAATTGCAGTCAAGTCCCAATGAACTCAAACCAAACTGGCTTTCCCAAGAGCCTCTCGGCAAAGAAGCGTGCGGTGCACCACTAGAGCATTTCGTGGACGCAGACAAAGCAGCCCAGTTTCTTTCGTTCTCCCGCAAACACATCCTCAAGCTCGCGATACGTGGAGAAATCCCCGCGCACCCTCTTGGCCTCGGACAGCGCAAGACATGGCGTTTTCTCCTCAGCGAGCTTCGTTCTTGGGTGCTCGGCGACGGCAGTAGCCCGAAGGGGGGCAATAGCCGTACAATCGGCGGCGGCGGCTCCCGCAAAGGAGGCCAGTGATGGCATACCAGAACGGGAGTCTAAAGAAAGTTTGGCGCATTACAGAAGGCAAGAAGTGCCGGATGTGGTTATTCAGGTTCCGCGTCCGGAAAGAGGATCGGCGCGTCGAGAACGGCACAATTATCGGTGCGCTGGCGGATTTTCCGACCAAGGAAGATGCTTGGAAGGAAGTGGATCGGCTGGGTGTCCGCGTATTCATCAACAAGGACGCTGGGCCAGAAACCACAATGACGAGAGTCCTGGCGGGTTACATGAACAAGGTGCACGGGCTGGAGTACGATCTCTCCGTCAGAAACTGGAAGTCTGTCTCCGGTTCTCGTCGGGCGAAGACGACCACGGACAGCACGAAATCTTATGTCCAAAACCACATCATGCCTCAATGGGGTAACCGGATCGCCGACAAAATCACCAGACGCGATCTCCGCGACTGGTTATATCTGTTGCGGGATGATGGGGACCTTGCCGGACCTACGATTTCGAAGATCAAGACGATGATCGGAACGATTTACAACTGGGCGCAGTTCGAGGGTCTTGTAACCACCAATCCCGCTACTGGATGGAGGCTGGAGGATGTGGGATCGGACTACGTTCCTGTGATCGTGAAGCCCGAGCAAGTAAAGAAGATTATCTTGCTGCTGCCGAATCCGATGCACCAGATGCTCGTTCTGGTCTGTGCCTCAACCGCGCTTCGGGCTTCCGAAGCGTGTGGCCTCAAATGGCGTGACATAATCTGGGATGAGAACCAGATCAAGATCGAGCGCCGTTGGACGGCTGCATGCATCGACAAACCGAAAACAAAAGCCTCGAAGGCCCCGGTGTCAATGTCTCAGCAGTTGGCATGGTTCCTGCGCCAATGGCGTCGCGTCACGCCTTATGCGCAGGACGACGATTGGATTTTTCCCTCGTTCAAGATGCATGGGGCAATCCCGATGAGCGCGGGAGTCTTCGTCACTGACCATCTACGTTCCGCTGCGATAGCCGCGGGAATACAGATCGCTGATGGACAACGATTCGGGCTTCACTCCCTGCGTTCAAGCATGGCTACTTGGATGGTGTCCATCGACAAGACTGATGTGAAGACCGCCCAAGGCAACATGCGCCATGCGGGACCGGAGATCATGCTGAGGAGTTACGCTCAGGTGGTCTCCGACGAAATGCACGGCGTGCAGGTGCGCTGGTTTGAGAGTTGTGGGCTGGGTGTGGTCAGAATCTCTTGGCAGAAAATGCCTAGAGCGATGTAATCCAATGAACCGAAAAGGGTTTTTGGTGAGCGCGGCAGGACTCGAACCTGCGACCCATGCCTTAAAAGGGCATTGCTCTACCAACTGAGCTACGCGCCCCCAATCATTTAACTTAACACATTCTTCCCCTTGCGGTCCGCCGATCGTCCCGGGTCTCGACTCTGGACGCTTCTCCCAGTCCCAGTTCTTCCCCCCGATAGCGCGATCAGCAACAGAAGATCAAATAAAGAAGGCCGCCCTCGCAGGCGGCCTTCGAGTTGAGATCTCTGGATCTTCACTTGACGAAGCTGATCACTCCGAAGTATCCGTTCGCGTCGCTCGGCCCGGACGTAAAGAACAACTGGTTTGTCTTGCCATTCAGGCTTGATCCGCCGCCGACCTCGAGCCCCCACAATCCGTTAATCGCGATCGGCTTTCCCGCCGAGTTCTTCACCGTTCCCATGAGTTTCCCCGTCTTCAGGTTGTATCCGTTGATGTTCCCCGTGGCCGTGTTGTTCGCAACCAACAGAGCTCCACTCAGTGTTCCAAATGTCTTCGGCGCCACCGCCAGCCCCCACGGCTGGTTCAACGGCTTACCCTGGGCAAAACGCTTTACGAACGTTCCATCTTCCCCGAAAATGTCGATGTATCCCCCCGCTGCGCCGGTCGTGCTGGCGTACGTCACATACACTTGGCCCGCAATATCCTGAATCCCGAATGGCGCAAATCCGGCCGGAATCGTGCTATCGGTGAACGACTTCACCAGGTTGAAATTACCGTCGTACACGTCCACCTTATTATTAGCGCTGTCGGCCGCGAACAAGAAATTTCCCGTCGCGTGGCTCGTGATCGCCAACCCGGTGTACGAGGCGCCTGCCTGCCGTACCGCAATCAGCGCTGTACTGGGCTCAAAATCCGACCACCCGCTGATGGTTCCATCCAGCGTCGCAAACAGGAATACGGAGATCCAGCTGTCGATTGCGAACTGCGTCGACCCGTTGTACACGATTCCTGTCGGTGTCCCCGCGCCAGTGCCCGACGGTGGAATCACTACCTTTAAGCTCTGCAGATTCCCACTCCCGTCGTACAAAGTCGACCAGCCGGATGCTTCATCGCTGATCCAGAACGCACCACCCGGTGCATAGGCTAGACCCCAGGCATTCTTTAACAGGGGATCCATATGTTTCGCTTTTCCCGTAAGGTTCGAATCCAAATAGCTGAGTGCATACGATTGAGCAAAAGCCGCCCCAGACAACAGCAGCACCAGTGTGCAGCAGGCGACGGCACGAATCACACGACGAACAGACATGGGCATGCAGAATTCTCCTTTTCATCAGTAATTAGGGGGGCCCAAATCGGACAACGGACGGTAAGCGGATCGAATCACCAACATTCACACAGGATCGGATTCCTGTCCCCGACCTGGCAGTCTCGAAATCCTAGTCCCGATGCCGCTTCGCGTTTGTCATGGTTATGTCAAAGTTTCCATATTTCCTGTCAAGCACCCAAAATCGCCCCCTCTGCAAGAAAGGCCGCCCTCTTCAGGCGGCCCTTTACCATGTCAACCACGTGTCCCCGCACTGCGGAAACTCTTCCACGGTTCCTTGGTGCGCTCATTCCACAACCGTGATCTTGCCGAACGTCCCCGCCAGATTGTTGCTCGGTCCTGCGGTAAAGAAAAGCTGATTCTGCTGCCCGTTGTTCGCGGTCCCACCCCCGAACTCAATACCCCACAATTGGTCGATCTTGATGGCGCTTCCATTCGCATCCGAGAGTGTGCCCACAAATGCCCCGGTGAGGACATCGAAAGCGTTGATCGTCGAGTTTTTGTTGATGTTGTTCGAGACCAGCAGCGTGTTGCTCAGCGTACCGAAATTCTTCGGTGCCGCCGCAAAACCCCACGGTTGGTTCAGTGGCGAGCCTTGCGCCCCCCGCTTCAGGAACACGCCCCCTTCGCTGAACATATCGACGTATCCCCCCGATCCTCCCGTCTGACTGGCAAACGATACAAAGAGGAGCCCGCCGATGTCCTGAATTCCGAATGGCGCAAAACCCACCGGAATCGTCGGGTCGGTGAATGAGCTCACCCAGTGAAAATTCGCGTCATAGATGTCGACCTTGTTGTTCCAGTTGTCGGCCGCGAACAGAAAATTTCCCGACGCATAGTTTGTGATCGCCAGCCCCGTATAGATCGCCCCTGAACTCGAATTGTTCACCGCGATAATCGCAGCGTTAGGATTCGATTGCGGCGCCCACCCGCTGATAGTTCCGTCCAGCGTTGCAAACAGGAAAATCGCCGACCATCCCTGCACCTGAAAATCCTGCGATCCGTTGAACGCTATCCCGGTCGGCGATCCCGGCCCTTTCCCGCTCGCCGCTGGCACACTGACCTGAAGGCCTTGCTTGACTCCTGCGCCGGTATAAAGAGTCGACCACCCCGAACCGTTGTCGCTGATCCAGAATGGCCCGCCCGGTCCGTACGTCAGCCCCCATCCATTCACCAGCAGGGGATCCGTATGCTTCGCTTGTCCTACCTGATTCGAAACCAGATTTGTGAGTTGATACTGCGCCACCGCCGCGCTCGAAGCAAACATCAGCGCGAACCCCATGGCGAGTGTGAGAGCAATCGTGCGACGCTGCATGTGAATCTCCTTTGTAAGGCCCAGTCAAAGGCAGGGGGAGTGTAGGTGCAGCTTTCTACGCACACAAATCACAATTCTCTGACTAGCGAGCCCAATGTAGGCCGCATGTGACCGCCGATTGTCACCCCAATGTCACGAATTTGTACATTCCGGAGTTTATGTGCCGGGGGACCGCCCCTCCTATTCCTCCGCCTTGTCGTCGGCTTGTCTTAATTAAGAAAAGCTGGGTGCCCCATTTCTCGCGTCCTTTGCGAGAAGTGGGGACTTCGATCGCAGAACAATTGCAGACACACTATTGCTGCACTGCGCTCCAAACGGATAGTCCGTGGGTTACTTCGCCCATCCCAGACCATCTGCAAACTTGCCTGCAGCGATCACGTTCTGCACTTTCCATTGCGCCAGATCGATCGCCACAACCTTGCCACTCGTGTTGCACGAGACAAAGGCAATCTTGCCGTCAGGGCGGATCAGGATTTCCTGCGGCGTATTCGGCACATCGATGCGACGTGCCACCTGCATACTTCCCAAGTCAACGACGGCGACCTGATTCGTCGACGGTACCGCGACCAGCAACCATCGGCCGTCGGAGGTTGCGGCCGCGCCATAACCTGTGCCCGGTAGCGCCACCCATGTCTTTACTTTCTGGGTCGCGGTATCGATCACAGCCAGCTGCGGCTTAGTCTGGTCCGATGTAAAGACGAACTTGTCGTCCGCCGAGATGGCAATCCGCTGCACCTGCCCCGACACTGGAATCACCGCCAATGTCTTCCGTCCCGGCATATCGAGCACAGAGACGGTACCAGGTCCAACGTTCGCCGTGTAGCCGCGCTTCCCATCATGCGACAAAGCCAGCATGTGCGACTCCTCCTGCCCCGTCGGCACGGCGCCCAAGATCTTTCTCGTTTTCGGATCGACCACCGTCACGGTCTTGTCCAATTCCGTCGTCACATAGAGCAAACCACTCGCCGGGTCCAACACCGCACAATGCGGCCGCACCCCGTGCCCAAAATCGATGTTTCCCACGATCTCGCGCGACGGCAGATCAATCACCAGCATCTCGTGCCCGTCGATCCCCGGCTTACCCACCCCGGTGCTGCCATAGATCGGGACAAAGGCAGTCCGCCCATCCGCCGACACGGCGACCTCGTGACCATGCACTCCGACAGTCTTCTCGGCAATGGTCGCCACTTCTTTCGCAGTGACAGGATCGATAACGCTTACATTGGTATCGCCCTGATTCACGACCAGCAATGATTGAGCATGCATAATCGGCACCAATCCAATATAGACGCAGAACAAAAGTAGCAATTCGAAGACATGTTTTCGCATAGGTCCGAAAGTATACAGCCTCTCTCGCATCATTTTCCGGACGCACTATGATCGGAGCCGTAGTCGAAGCTGGTGCCCCATAATGCGCACCGGGTGCCCCATTTCTCGCGACTTCTGCGAGAAGTGGTGATTTGGCCAATCTCTCATGCGAAAAAGAAATGGGCCGCCAAAAGGCGGCCCGTCTGATTTTTAGCAGCCAGGAGCTAGAAGCTCGTAGCCAGGTGCGCTAAGCTAGTCGCCTGCCACCGGCTCGGCAATCTCCGGCTTAGCAGCTTCCGCCGCGTGTCCGTTGCCATTGCCGTTCCCCTTCGGCGTCGTCAGCGCTCCGAGCGGAATGAATCCGTTCTCGGCGACGACCGGCTTCTCCTTCAGCACGACTTCGCGATACATCGCCGCCATGCGTGCGTTGTATGCTTCATCATTGATCTGCGGCCCACGCGCCTCGGCCTTCGCATCGGCAGTCTGCTTCTGCTTCGCATCACGCGCCCGCACTTTCTCTTCGCGTGCGTTCTTCGCGATGCCCAGCTTGTCGAGATCGTGCTGCAATTCGTTCGTCACAATCTCGTCGCGCAGCTTCAGATACTCCGTGGCGGTCTCCTGATGTTCCATATTCACTTTCTTGCCGCCCGCGAAAATCTCGTGCCGCCCGTGCTCTTCGTACCACTTTGTGAGCGTCGCGGTCATGTGCATCTTCTCGATGATGTTCCTCCATCCCACGCCCGTGTTGTAGGCGCAGAACGAAATCTCGCCTTCCTGCGTCGCGTACGGGATAATGCACTGCTCGGTCCGCCGGAAGTCGTAATTGAACAGATCCTGGAACCACATTCCCGCGATGAACAGGAAGTTCCACCGGTCCGTCGTGCGCCGCTTCATCACGTCTTCCACCGTGCGGTCTGGACCGACCTTGCCGTAATCTTTTCCCGTAATGTGATAGTTCTTGTCGAACTTCTTCAGCAGGTCCGTCAGCTTGAAGTGCGTCGGCGACTGAAACGGATCGTAATTCTTCATCAGGCACAGCGCCATTCCGAACCCAGTCCAGAATTTCCCGCGCGCCGCGTCGTTAACCTGGGCAATGTCCTTCGCCAGTTGATCTCCGTGCAAAAACGCGGTGACCGGCACAGCTTCCTTGGTTTCCTTGTCGATCATGATGGCCATCCCCGTCCCGCAATTCGGATGGCAACCACAGCTGAGTTGGCCCCAATCGTTTTTCACGTCGTTGACATGCATCAGGTCGGCCCAATCGCTGAAGGTTCCCATGAATGAAATCGGGAACCAGTCACGCGTCGGCTCGCCGAGACCCGTCTGATTCTTCACGTCGTGCGCCAGGTGCGAAAGCGTGTAACGCTGCGCGGCGCGCCGATCGTCGGTCACAGCTTCGTCGCGACCGGTGAAACTGACTGGTTGGAAGCTCAGGAAGCTGATCGTCTTAGGATTGTCGAGCGCGAACTTGATGATTCTTCCCACTTGCTCGTTGTTGATGCCGTTCACGATCGTCACGACGGGAACGATTTCCACGCCGGCCTTGTGCAGATTTTCGATTGCCTTCAACTTCACGTCGAACAGGTTGCCGACCAGTCGGTGCGCATTGGCTGCGTTTCCGATACCGTCGAACTGCAGATAGGCGTAACGCATGCCGGCTTCGACTGCCTGCTGGCAAAATTCAAAGCTCTTGGCGAACTCGATGCCGTTGGTTGCAGCCTGTACGGAGTTGTATCCCACCTTGCGGGCATAGCGCACAGCATCCAGGAAGTAGGGCGACAACGTGGGCTCGCCACCGGAGAACTGCACACTCATCTGCCGTCGCGGCTTGATGGTGATGGCGTTGTCGAGCATCGTCTTGATTTCTTCCCAGGTCAGTTCGTGAACGAATCCAACTTGGTTCGCGTCCATGAAGCAGGGATCGCACATCATGTTGCAGCGGTTCGTCAGATCGATGGTGAGCACTGATCCGCGGCCGTACTTCACCGTCGACGAGCCGTGATGATGCAACTTCTCGTCGTTATGCGCAGTGATATCGCGCCCGGGAAACACTTCCTCCAGATGCTGCGAGAACTCGGTGTCGATTGACATGACGTCTTCGAAGTGGCCATGAGTCGGGCAGTCCTTCACCATGAGAATCTTGCCGTCCCTCTCGACGATTTGCGCCTTGATCTCGCCAACCTTCTCGTTCATCAACACTTCATGCGGCAGGTGCCCATCGAGAATCTGCTGCCGGATTTCCGGCACGCACTTGGGGCATAGCGAATCAGTCGTCCGCGGCCAGCCTAGCGGAGGCTTCGACTTTTCGTACGACTTGAGCAGCGGCTTTTCCGACCACTTCGGCGTGGGCGACGGATTCGGCTTGATGCGGTTCACGCGCTCGAATACTGCCCACGTCCCCTTGGCGGCGATGACGACTGCTTTTTCAACGTACTTGATCGGCTTGCGCATGTTAGCTCTCAGCTCCTATCGCTTCTGGCTTTTGGCCAAAACGTCTTGGTTCTGGCTTCCTGGTTCTGGCTTTCGTTTCATTCGGATGGCGCTAACCTCTACCAGTTAGTTAGTGCTATCCCTCAACCTGCGAGTCCGCGACTGCTTTTGCCTCGCCTTGGATGAACCTGGAAGATCACCCAAACCTGTGGCACTCCCAAGAAAAATGGCTCCCGATCGAACCGACCCGGTCCTGACTACACTTTTCCCTGGGTATTTGACTAGGCCTATCCTATTGGAACGCTTGGGAATGGCGCATCCAGATCCCAACGAACGGTGCAAAATTGGGGTTTAGTGGTTCCGTGGGGGATTATACGGGGTTAAGTCATTGAAAGCAAAGGAAGACGAGTCGGTGAACTTAATCAGATTCACTCCCTCCTTCGAACTGAAAGCCACCAGAAAGCTGCACGTAATCCACGAGTCTAGGGTTGACCCACAGCCGCCATGAGCTGGCGAACCCGAACATCCGCAACCAATAATTTGATCGTTACGCGTGCGCCGTGCGGTCGCACGTTCTCTATTTCGAGATCTCCACCGCGTTTCTTGACGATTCCGTAGCAAACGCTCAAGCCCAGTCCCGTTCCTTTGCCCACGGGCTTCGTGGTATAGAACGGATCGAGCGCGCGGTTCAGATTGCCAAAGCCTGGGCCCGTATCTTCGACCTCGATCACCACCCGCGGACCGCTCGCATAGGCTCGAATTTTGATCTCCTTGCTGCCCGTGATTCCCTCCAGAGCATCGCTTGCGTTGTTCAGGAGGTTGAGGAGAATCTGTTTTATTTCGTCTTCGCTGACCGCCAAAAGGGGCAAGCCCGGCGCGATGTCGAGTTCCACTCGAACGTTGCGGCTGCGCGTGTAATATTCGCGAAGCGTCAGCACCTGCTGCACAATTGGGACGAGTTGCACAGCCTGATCGTCTCGCGCCCCTTTTCGAGAAAATCGCAGCAGGTTGTCGATGATGCGATTCATGCGGCGGGCCTCGCTCACCAGACTCGCGAGTTGATGGCGCGCGTGCGGTGCCGCGATCGCATCGTTGATCAGTTCCCCGTATCCCATGATTGCGGTAAGTGGATTGTTCAACTCGTGTGCCACTCCCGCCAGCAATTGGCCCAGGGCAGCCAACTTCTCGGAACAGACCAACTGCGTATGCAAGGACCGCAGTTCGACGGCAAGCGCGATGTCGGTTGCGAGCCTTTCGATGTGGGACAATTCAAGGGCATGGATGGTACGCGTATCCCGCGGCGCCGCCAATTGGATGCAGCCCAGGTATTCGCCTCCCTCGGAGCAGAGCGGAATCATTATCTCTTCGCCGTTTCTCCACTGGGCATTTGAGTTTTCGCGCAGACCAAAAAGAATCGCTTCATCCCGATGCAGAGCGAACGAGTTTTTGCCCATAAGCCGCGCACTGGCACACAGACTCCGGATGGAATCGAGCGTCCAGTCTTGCGTTTGTGCCTGCAGCTTCCGTAAAGAGCCCGCCGGCAGGCCACTGGAGCCGGCCACCCGCAACCTGCCATTCGCATATTCCAATTGGACGACCGCCACACTGAAGGTGCTGACGTCGGTGATGGCGGAGGCGATGGCTGGGCAAATCGTGTCTAACTCCGCACCGCCCAGAAGCCGGGAAGTGATCGCGGAGAATCGTTCCAGGCGACGATCGATCCGGTCCGCCTTGTGTTGCATGCCCGCGATCGATTCTGACTTGTCCTCGACAACGGCCAGAATCATTCCAAAAGCCACAAAGATCTTGGGAGCGTTCCACAACTCCCCTGGAACCACCAGATGTGGGGCGATGCGGTCGATGAACAACCGAAGCGGAACCGCCGCACCCCATGTGGCGAATCCGCATGCCGTCGTCAGCATGGCAGGCGACAGGCGCCGGTCGTTAGAGCACATGAACAATCCCGCCAATCCGAATCCGACTCCACTGAGGGTAGTCGCACCTGCCTCGGGCGACCCGCGGAGGACGGATGCAACTGCCCATGCTCCCGCAACCAGGCAGAGGAAAGTTGCGACAGCCAATTTGAACGTGAGCCGTCCGCTCTCCTTCAGGAAGAAGCACGCGCCTCCGGCGAAACACGCCGTCAGGCACAAGACATAAGGCCAATGCGACTGAACTCCACAGGAGGCGCACACGACATACGTCACGGAAGGGACGCCCAGCACAAATAGCAGGAGGGTCCGCTGGGCATAATCCTCTGCCACTTTGGACACTGAAACAAGAAATGCGACCACCGCGGCCTGCAGCGATCCGGAATCGATCGCCTCTAGAATGGATTTTGCCGGATCTCGATTTGGTTCCAGCAATTGCGCCAGAAAATGCACGAACACCAACGTCCAACCCACGGTCCAGAGAGTCAGACGGGCGCTGCGCGCGTGCCGTTTCAAGCACACGAAGATGATGACCAGCACGCCGGTGATCAGAAATATCGGAATCTTCTCAAGGACCATTAGGAACGCATTAGGGGGAGGCGTATGGCGCCGCAGTAACCAAGGGTAACCAAACGTAAGTTGTGGGACAACGCCAGAACGTGCCATTGGCATGGCACGGACGTTAGACCGCATGCACGCTGGTGCTATGCAGTCCGACGTCCATAGCGGCCGTTTTGGGCCGAAGGCTGATCGCTGAAAGCAGGCAGCTTCCGTTAGAACCTGACGCCCGCGCCCCCGGTGATCATGTTGCTCTTCCAGTTGTATAGGTTGCTGGGATTCCCGGAGTTCGTGTTCATGAAACTGAAGTAGCGCGATTCGTAAGTGCCTTGCACATACCACCATTTCCCGAAGTTGCAGCCGACGGTTCCACGCAGAGTGTAGCCGTGGTCGAAGTTCGGATGAGGGGTTGAGACCGGCACAGACGTTTTGTAGTGCGGAGTAAATTCCGGCCAGCCCTGCGCCTCGACGAAAACGCGCTTGCCGTTACCGAATCTATATTTGATGACGATCGGCAATTCGAGCAGGTTCATGTCGTACCGGTTCAGGATCTGGTTATCGACAGTCGCCGGGGGTAGTAGGATCTTGCGGACCTCGACGTTAAGGCCAATGGAGAAATTATGGACAGGCCATGCCACGCCCCCATAGGCGGCGTATTCCTTAGAGTGATTGGCGGTGTCGACAGGAGCACGGACCTCTCCTCCGGCCACTATGTTCGGCCGTCCAGTCTTGGCCGACGACTTGATGATGGTCAGCTCGCCGTTAAGGTCGATGACGGCACTGGTCACTGATTCGAGGGAACCGAACCGGTCAGAGGTCTGGCCGACATTCAGGTCGAAGGTCCCTCGTTGACAATAGGCCGGGACCGTGGCCGAGAGAAAAACAAACAGGAAAAATACACTCGCGCGGACTCGATCCGCCTTACCGGGCTTCATCAATACGTTTCCTCCCCTAAAGGGCAGTGTACACTTCGGCGAATCCTGCCGGACAGAAAGCCGGATTCTGCGAATCATTGAGTGTATCGGGTGTGATGCTAATTGTCTGATGCCGGGTCGGAAGGAAGCGTTTTATCGCGGAGCAAGTAAAGGAGATTTTGGAGTTGTGCCGCGGACGGGAGATTCCGTCCGCGACACGCATTCCGCCAAACAGCAGTCTGAGGCAGGAATTACGAACCTTGCTTCTCGAAAACTTTCTCGGCCTTCTTGACGGCCACCTTTTCTTTGCGGAAGGCGCGAGCAACATCGCCGAGCGGCGCGGGCTCTGGATAAGGAGAACCAAACTCCCAGAGGGGACGCTCGCCTTGCGCGTAGGTGTAAGTGGTCGCCCCTCCTCCAACCAGAGGATGCTCGCAGGCCAGGTCGCTGTGCTCAGCGTGCTGTGGGTGTTCGGGAAGCGTGACGATCTGCGGTTGGTTAGACAGCACGGCGACTCCGGTCTGTCCGAAGGCGGCGGCGGCGCATAAAAAGAGCAGCACAAAGAGTGTGATTTTCATAGGTATCGGGTCCGAATTCACAAGAGATGGTGCAACCCCTGTTCCAACCTAAAAGGCTTAGAATTCTTAGAGTTACAAGGGCGCACTGGGCCTGGGCGCAAGACTTTGCACAATTAAGGAAGGGCGTTCCCCGGCCCAAAAGCCGCGCGGGACACGGGAAGTCACGTGGCGGCGCAGGCAGAGCCATTCCGGCGTTGCGCAGCATGCTTTTGCGGTGTATGTTTCCGCTGTCAAAATCGAGAGGGCGAAAGCGCACAGAAATGAAGAATCGAGAACAGCAGAAAGTGCGCCGTCGAGTGGCGTGGTCAATGTTGATCGTGCTGTCGGGCCTCGGCTCGACCAGTGCTCTCGCACAGACGGACTGCGCCGAGGGGAATGGTGTTCTGGAGATGAACCCGCCGAAGAATATGACCGTGCCGGAATTGATCCAGAAATTCTCCGCTGAGGAAACGAAGGTGAAGGAAGCCCGTACCCAGTACACCTACACGCAGGATGTGCTGGTGCAGACCCTGAATGACAGGTCGGTCGTCGACGGTCAGTTTCACGAAGTCACCACAGTGTCCTACGACGACAAGGGCAGACGGTTGGAAAAAGTGACGTTCGGGGAACAGCCCACGTTGCGAGAAGTCCAACTCACTCAGACCGATTTTGACGACATTCGCATCTTCATGCCATGGATTCTCACCACTGAAGAAGCGCTCCAGTACAACTTGACATATGCGGGGCAGCAGCACGTTGACGACCTGGACACGTACGTGTTTCACGTCGAGCCGAAGAAAGAAGAAAAGGGCAAGCGTTATTTTAAAGGACGGGTGTGGGTCGACAATCGCGACTTTCAAGTCGTAAAGTTGTGCGGCAAGAGCGTGCCGGATATGATCCCACGAAAGAAAAAACAGCCGATGGATATCCGTCCGACGTTTGTGAGCTACCGGCAACTGGTCGATGGGCACTGGTTCCCGGCTTACGCCCGCGTCGACGACACGCTGCACTTCGGAGTGCAGTCGATCCACCTGCGCGAAACTCTAAAACTGAAAGACTACAAGCGGACCGCTGGTGCCGCTGCGGCGGTAGCAAAACCCTGATCGCCGCATCTGGGGAAATCAGCGCAGCACTTGATCAGAGACTTAAGGTATGCTGTACTGCGTTTATGGCAGAAGAAAAGAACCGCAGTAAAGACATCGTTCTGTGGATCATCACCGTGCTCCTTGTGGGGCTGGCGATCTTCTGGTACATGAAGCCGCGATAGTTTCTCCTCGAACAGCCGCGTCCCCTGGAAGCGCAGGATCTGCTACGTCTGAACACCACTTCAGCTCGGGGCTGCGTCCGTTGGTCAACTACTCCTCACAGCTCTGAGTCACCATTCGCAGGTACATTGCGCCGCAACTGAGTCCGTCAATCGCGATGCGAGCCAAGCAGGAGTTCGGCGGCCACGAGATCTTCGAGTGCGCAGCCTACACTCTTGAAAACTGTGATCTCTTCCGGGTTGCGCCTTCCCTGCCTAGTTACACTCACCAATTCGTGAAGATCGGCGGCAACGTGATCGCGGTTGATCGCGCCTTCCTGCAAAGGCAGGAAGAGCTCTCCAAGTTCCGAGAAAGCGGCGCCGTACGTCTCGACAACAACGCGTGCCCGCTGGACGGTGAACGAATCCACTTCGCGCGTTTGCGGTCGGAAGGCTCCCACCAGGTTCAGATGGGTTCCGGGACGCAGGTCATGGCCGTCGAAGAGCGGAGCGGCGTGTGAGGTGCAAGTACATAGCACATCGGATTCGGAGGCGCAGGTGCGCGCATCGGCCGCGGCGATACTGATGCCCGACAACACTCCAGAAACGCTATCAACAAATTCAGCCGAGCGGGATGGGTTGCGTCCGCAGATGAGCACGCGCTGAAAACTTCGCACCAGCGGCAGCACTGCCAGATGCGTGCGCGCGAGGCGGCCAGTGCCGAAGATGCCCAACGTAGCAGCATCGGGACGAGCCAGGAATTTTGTAGCCACCGCAGACGTGGCCGCAGTGCGCAAGTCGGTCAGGTAGTTGGCGGCTACTGTGAGCCGAGGCCTGGCGGTTTCCGGATCCAGCAATAGATAAGTGGCCTGCACGCGGCCGTCCCTGAGGTCCGCCCGCTTCGCTTGCGCCTTGTCGCGTACCAGTACCAGCTTCATTCCAAGCGAACCGGCGGCGCCGTCGTAACACGACATAGCCAGGAAAATCCCGTGAGCAAGTTCGGCATGAGTGCGCTGCGGCAGGCTGATGGAGGGATAGCGATCACGAAACGCGGATTCGATCGCAGCCACGAGTCGAGCGGGATTGAGCAAGCGCCGAACGTCAGCTTCGGAAAGATGGGTATCGGACATTCAGTGAGTCGATTGACGAGCCGGTTCGCGTGCAAAGTCATTTTACAGAAGGGATACCGCAGAAATATTCACAGTTGACACGGTGCGGCGAAGGAACGCAGAATCGAACACATCTTTTGTGCCCTGCGTCCGGGGAAACTGTGGGCCTCGGACTCCAACAAGAGCCTCTTTTCAAGCTGTAACCACCTAATTGTTCCATTGACCCTAAGGAGAATCCCTACTCATGAAGCAACGAATTACTGTGCTCAGCCTGCTGGCTGCGCTTGCGGTCTTTGCCTGCGTCACAAGCAATGCCTTTGCCCAGGAAGATACGACGCCGGCCCATCCCATGTTTGAACGCCTGCGGCCAATTCTCCACGCCGATACCGGCAATGCACCTGCGACTCCGCTGAAGACCTGGAACGGGTCCTTCGTATACAAGAGCCATACCTACAACTACAACATGGTTGGGACAGACCCTTCCACCGGCACTTCGACCACGGTTAAGGTTTTCGTAATCCCGATTGCGCTCAAGTATGTATCCAATGGGACCACCACGATCTTCAGCCCCGAAACCCTCCAGAGCAACGGCAAGTCGGCGGTCGGCAACACGGTGAACTCGCCGATTTTCAAGAACATGAACTGGGTTACGCCCATGGGAACCGATCTCGGGACCACACAGTACGAAGACGCCTTCCAGCGCGGCAACTTCTGGTCCACGGTTGCCGGGACGAACTACCACGTGTTGCTCGCTCAACCTAAGCTGGTGCCGCTGCAGACCCTGACCGTACCGGCCGCCGATGGTAAGGTTTCAACCGAGTTTGGTCTCACGGTCGGAACCGCAGACATCAACTGGTTCGATGGTCAGTTGCAAGCGATCCTCACCAAGTATGCGAAGGTGATCACCCCGAGCACCCTGCCAATCTTCATCACGTACAACTCCTACCTGACGGAGGGCGGATGCTGCATTGGCGGATATCACAGCGCCTATGGCAGCTCCTCTGCGCCCCAGGCCTATTCGCACTTCACCTACATCGGTACGCCGGGCATCTTCGCGCAGGACGTTTCAGCCTTGTCCCACGAAGTCGGCGAATGGCTGGACGATCCGCTCGTGGTGAATACCAACGGCAACCCGGTTTCCTGCGGAATCCTGGAAGTGGGCGACCCGGAGGAAGGCTTCTCCAACTATGGGGCGTTCCCTTACACCCTCAACGGGTTCACGTATAACCTCCAGGATCTGGTCTATCTGGAATATTTCGGAGCTCCTAACACCACCTCGGTGGACGGCGGCACGGAATCGTTTCACGATAATCCGTTCAAGCTGGGAATCTGCAACAACGGGGGTTAATCGAACCTGCGTTTTGAGGAATCAACCCGTCCCTCGAGGGGCGGGTTTTTCTTTGTATGCGAGAAGGTGGGTCGCAGTGGGCCTCGAAGCAACCTGTCAATCCACAGAAAGCGGTGTTACGAAATTCGGAAAGGCGTTCGCAGTTTACGAAACCCGAACAAGACAGAGGGCTTAAGACATTTGCGCATTGACTGGCGGTTTACTAAGGAATTAGAAGTCGTGCTGCTGACTCACTGCGAGAACTTGCGGAAATCGATCTTTGGTTATCCGCAGGGACTGGGTCTGAGGTTCGATTGTCACTCCGTCGTGAGAAATAAAACTCCCAAGGAGAAACGATTGTCTATGAACACAAGAAGTCATGCCTTCCTGAGCTCGATTGCTAGCCTATGTCTGTTGACCAGCCTGGGACTTGCCACAAGCGCCTCGGCCGAAGACGAGGAGGTTGAAACTCCTCACGCAAGGTACATGGTGATGCCTCCGCACTTGCGCCCCGACGTCGCCTCGCCCGCTGCTTCACTGCAAAGTTGGAACGGATCATTCACCTACGGCTCGACCAAATACACATACAACATGGTAGGTGCGGCGCCTTCCGCCAATACGACCGCGAGGGTGACCACCTACATCATTCCGGTGAAAATCGTCATCACGGCAAGCAACGGGTCGAAGACCACCTTCGATCCATCGCACGTGCTCTCCAACGGTAACACAGTGACCACCAACACCCTGACCTCACCCATTTTTGATTCGACTACAACGTATGTACAAGGCGGAGTTAACGTGGGGACAACTCAGTACATTGACGCCTTCCAGAGGGCCAACTTTTGGGGAACGGTAAAATCGAAGCCGAACTCCCATCTGCTATTGAATCCAATTGTCCTGGCCGAGCAGACACTGAGCCCGACGCGGACCTATGGAAAGACCGGGAGCCCGTTCGGGTTCACGGCGGCAGAGGTCGATATCAATTGGTTTGATTCGCAGGTTCCAACTCTGATCAGCAAGCTTGGAATCCAACCCAACCAGTTCCCTATCTTCCTCCTCTACGACACGTATCTCACACAGGGCGGATGCTGCATCGGCGGCTATCACAGCTCGGAGGGCAGCGTGAGCAACCCGCAGTCGTACGCGGAAGCGACCTATGTGGATCATACTGGCGTGTTCTCGCAGGATGTTTCAGCGCTGTCCCACGAAGTGGGCGAGTGGGCCGACGATCCATTGACCGTCAACTACAACGGAAACAATACGCCGTGCGGGATTCTGGAAGTTGGCGACCCGGAGGAGGGCGACGCCAACTACGGAGGTTTCCATTATGTATTGCACGGGTTTACTTACAACTTGCAGGATCTTGCGATGCTGCCCTATTTTGGGGCGCCGACTAGCACCTCAGTCAATGGGTGGCTGAGCTTCCAACACAATACATCCTTGTCAATTTGTTCGAACGGATCCTAGCTCATTGTTCTCTCTCCCTGTAGCAGGCCCGCTCCCGCATGGGGCGGGCTTTTTTTGCGCGAGGACTCACCACAATCTATGACACCTGGCCTGACGTCCCTGTTAAACAAATACTGCGTCGGCCTTCGCGATTGTCCCTAAAGGCAAGGGTCCTTCCACGCCATCCATAACGTTTCCCTACAACATTTTGTACTTTCTCTTCCGGAAACCATCGGTTGCCGGGTTCACATAACTCAAAACATTTTCGCAGGCGTCGATGTGTGCTGAACTTACGGTGGGAATGTTATGGAATTGCGTTTGCCAACATCCTCTGTGCCGAGTTTGTGCGGGGAAATCACGCTGAAGACAAGACAGCGCAAGACACTGGATTGTAAGCTCCCCCGCCGGCACGAAGGAGAATGGGATGAAATCCTTTTTTGCGGGCAAGATCTGTCTGGTTCTGGCGCTTGCGGCCTTGCTGTTCAGCGCTACGTTTTCACTCGCACAAGGAATTGTGACCGGAACAATTTCCGGCGTAGTGGAGGACGCCCAGGGCGCAGTCGTGCCCAACGCCAACGTCACAGTCACTCAAGTGGCCACGAACCGCGTCTTCACAACGCAAACTACTTCAGCAGGAATCATTGCACTGCGCGATTTACCTCCCGGAGCATACGACCTGAAGATTGAAGTGCCCAGCTTCCGACTCTACGAATCGAAGAACCTGGTCGTGGCCGTCGGCAAAGACACGAGTCTGGGAACCGTGAAGCTGTTGGTCGGCTCATCCACCGAATCGGTCACAGTGGAAGGTACAGCTCCTCTGATTGAAGCCACTACGGATCAGATCTCGGAAACCTTTAGCACGGACAAAGTCGCCAGCCTCCCGATGGGAAATACATTTGATTCTCTGGCCATGTTCATTCCGGGTGTCGTCACCGTCGGCGACGCCAGTTTCAGCAACAACAACGGCGCCGAAATGTCGGTGAACGGACTGCGCGCGCGCGCCAACAATTTCCAGATTGATGGCCAGAGTAACAATGACAACTCCATTGCCGGACCATCCATTTTCTTTGGCAATCAGGACGCGATTTCGGAACTGCAAGTCGTGACCAACTACGACGCCCAATTCGGCCGCAACTCTGGGGCCGTCATCAATTACATCACCAAGTCGGGGACCAACCAGTTTCACGGTACGGCCTACGAATTCTGGCAAGGCTCCACATTCGACTCGCTCGAAAACAACGAAAAAAATCCCTTGCTCGGCTTCTGTTTGCCGAACCAGACGGCCGCGGATGGCTGCATCGTGCCCACGGTTCCGGGCTTCGTCGACAATCGTTTCGGCGGAACCGTGGGAGGCCCGGTCAAGAAAGACAGGATATGGTTCTTCGGCTCGGCCAATTTTGAGCGGCAGCGCTTCGCGGGCTCGCCGGCTTCAACTGCCAACGGCTTGGTGCCCACTCCCAACGGGGACGCCCAGTTGGCAGCGGCGTTTCCCAGCAGTCCCATCGGTTTGATTGAAAGCACAATCGGGCCGAACGCCGTCAAGGCCGGCAATCCGGTATTTACCAATATTCAAAATGTGCTGATTACAAACCAGATCGATCCGACCACGGGATTTGCATTTCCCTGCACCACGGCGGGCGTGAATGGCTGCACGCCGATCGAGTTCGGCTCAATGACGCGCTTCGTTCCTGGTCCGTTCAACGACTACGAAGCGACGGGGCGCCTCGACTTCAAGCTGTCGAACAAGGACAACTTCTTCGGACGCTACGTCTACCAGAAGACTTTCAGCGGCGGCGTGAACTTCGGCAACGGAATCCAGGTCGGCGACTGGCAGAGCGTCCCGGGGTTGAGCCAACAGATCGGCTTGGACTGGGTCCGGAACTTCAGCAACGTTTTTGTCAATCAGGTACGCTTCAGCTTCTCGCGGGCTAGGAGTTTCTTCCAGGAGGAATCGTTCCCGGGTTGCAATTCGAATACCCCGACGAATTGTCCCGCCGACATGGTGCTGATCGGCTCTGCCCCTCAGGACAGCGTGACCTTTGGCGTCAATGCCGGCTTCCCGCAAGGTCGCATCATCAACGTCTATCAATTGCAGGATAATGCGTCGATGCTGAAGGGAAAGCACTCCCTCAAATTCGGCGGCGAACTCGATCAGCAGCGTTCACCCAATGTGTTTCTGCCGGGCGACAACGGGATATTTCTGTTCCCCTCCTATAGCGACATGGTCGCCAACAATCCCTTTGGCAGCCAGATCGTATTAGGAAGTCCAATCCTCCCGTTCAGCGAGTGGGACGTGGGCCTCTATATTCAGGACGACTGGAGAGTCAAGAGCAACCTGACCCTGAACCTGGGCATGCGGTGGGATTGGTACCAGCAGGCGATCAACTTGCTTCATGATGACAGCGTCAAGCAGCAAACGGGATCGAATCCGCTGTGGTCGACCAGTTTGCCTTTGAGTCAGACAACCGTACCGACGGTTCCCCAGGCGTTGAAGAATTTCGCTCCAGTGATCGGATTCGCCTATACACCGAACATCATCACGGGACTGCTCGGGGTCGAGAAGACCGTGATTCGCGGCGGATTCCGCATCGCCTATGACCCCGCCTTTTACAACATGTTCCTGAACGTTGCCACGGCGGCGCCCAAGGTGAATTTTGCCACGCTCGGACCGATTGTTGGAGGGCCAACCACAGGTCTTCCGACCACCGGCTTCTTTGGGACGGATGTCATTCCCTTCCTCGGTCCGCTGGCAGCAGGCGGAAACCCTGGATTCGCCAACCAGACCCAGGTGCCGCAGAACTTCCGCAATCCCTACACGGAGCAGTGGAACCTCGGCATCCAGCACTCGTTCAATCCGCGGATCGTGGCGGAGGTTCGCTACGTCGGTAATCACGCCGTGGGGCAATTCCAGGAACTCAATGGAAATCCCGCACTCGCGCCGCTCATCAGCGCCGGCTTTCAAAACGTAATTCCTGCCGGACTGACGCCTTGTGCTACGCCCGGAACACCCGGATTTGCAGCCGGAAATGTGAATTGCAACTTCAGCAACGTCACCCAGTATGCCAATACAGCTTCGTCCAATTACAACGGGGTGCAAAGCGAGTTGCGGATCGCGGGTTGGCATGGACTGACCGCAACCGGCGCGTACACCTTCAGCAAGACGATCGACAACACCAGCGAAGTATTCAGTACGATCGGTGGCGGCAATACGCTGGGATATGCGCAGAATCTGTTCGACACGAGCGGGGCGGAACGTGCCAATTCCGGCATCGACTTTCCGCACGTCGTGGGAGTCGCCGTGGTGTACGACTTGCCGTTCTATCAGGCACAGCGTGGCCTGGTGGGGCACCTGCTCGGTGGCTGGCAGGTGAACACCACGTACCGCTACACCAGCGGTCAACCGTACACAACCATCCAGAAGTACGTTTCTGGAAGCCTGTGCGATCCGACGGGGAACTTTGGCGGGACCTATGACGCCTGCCGTCCCATCGTTTCGAACGCCGCGGCGCCGCTCGCTACCGTCGGTCAGTACAATTGCACGGGTTCGACGGCCTCGACGTGCAGCCTGGTCGACTTCGTAAGCCAGTTGCCGACAACCCCGAACGCGGTGCACTGGATCCAGAACAATCCATCCGCCGCTATCGTCTATGGCACGCCCTTTGCGGGAGTGGGGCGCAACACGCTGCGCGGACAGGACATCAGCACAGCGAACCTGGCGTTCTTCAAGAACACCAAGATCACGGAGAAGCTGACGGCGCAATTCCAAGCCCAGGCCTTCAATGTGATGAATACGCAGTTCCGCGGCGTGCCTGACCCGATTCTGGATGATGTCGCCCGCGGCAGCTTCCAGAACACCGATTACAACAGCAACGGCGGTCTGACTTTTGCCGGAAATATCATCACCGATGGGATCGGCCGGCGCCGCCTGCTGTTTGGGATGAAGCTGATTTTCTGATCTTGGATTCAGCCCAGCTAGCCTGGCCGGCTCAATTGAGCCGGCCTTTTTAAGTTGCGACTCTTCGTCTCACCCACAAAGAAACACAAAATCGTGACGGCTTTTCCTTCGTGTGACTTCGTGTCCTTCGTGGTTGAGCCTCCTCGCCAGCCACGATCCACCTTCGCCTCTAGGGTTTTCCGCCATTCATCGAGTAAGATACTTCGGCTGCGGTAAGAAACGTTGCAGGCGGCGTTTCTGCGGCGGCAGACTATATCTCCGCTCACGATGAATCGCGAATACCACAAAGCTTATAGCCAGGAACTGCACCGGGACATGGAAGCGCTCGTCTTCGGGCACGCCGGGATGCCGCTACTTGTCTTCCCGACCTCGATGGGAAAGTTCTTCGAGTACGAAGACCGCGGGATGATTGGCGTGCTGGCGCCGAAAATCGAACGTGGCGAACTGCAGGTTTTCTGTCCGGACGGCGTCGACACCGAGAGTTGGTACAACAAGGGCGTGCATCCGCGAGTGCGGGTGCTGCGGCATCTACAGTATGAGCGCTATATCCTGCACGAGTTCCTGCCATTTATCCGGTGGAAGAATCAGGCTTGGCAACTGGCCGCGACGGGGTGCAGTTTTGGCGGATATCACGCCGTGAATTTTGCTTTGAAGCATCCCGATGTGGTGACGCATTGCGTGAGCATGAGTGGCGCGTTCGATATCCACCAATTTCTGGACGGCTACTACGACAACGATTGCTACTTCAACAATCCCCCGGATTTCGTTCCGAATATGACGGACGATTGGTTCCTGAGCCGCTACCGCCAAATGAAGATCGTGCTGGGATCGGCGGACTGGGATATGTGTCTGGATCAGAACGTGAAGTTCTCGGCGATTTTGAACAACAAGGCAATCCCCCACTGGCTGGATGTTTGGAACGATAATTCGAAACATGACTGGCCGCTCTGGTTGAGGATGGCGGCAAAGTATTTCTAGGATGGTTCGTGGAAGGGCACTGCTTCAGCCGTGCCGATTGGCTGCTACCTCAAGTCAGGCTTTAGCCGCCGATCCTATCCGGATAGCGAGCTTGAAAAGATTGGGAATGGAGACAGCGTCGTGAAGAAGATTGGAATTTTGTTTGGGATGGAAAATACGTTTCCTCCAGCTTTGGTCGAGAAGATCAACGCGATGAAGGTTGATGGCATCGAGGCGGAGTTTGTGAAGATCGGAGGGATCCGGATGGATGAGCCGAAGAAGTATGACGTCATCCTCGACCGGATTTCGCAGGATATTGAGTTCTACCGCTCGTATCTGAAGAACGCGGCGCTGCACGGGACGATTGTGGTGAACAATCCGTTCTGGTGGACCGCCGATGACAAGTTCTTCAACTACGCTCTGGCGCACAAGATGGGCGTCGCTATTCCGCCGACCGTGATCCTGCCGCACAACAAGCATCCCGAGGGCACAACCGATCAGTCGATGCGGAATCTGATGTTCCCGCTGAACTGGCAGGAGTTGTTTGATTACGTGGGCTTCCCTGCTTTTCTCAAGCCCTATTCCGGCGGCGGCTGGAAGCACGTCTACAAGGTCCATTCGCCGGAGGAGTTCTTTCACCATTACAACCAGACCGGCCGGCTGTGCATGACGCTGCAGCGTGGAGTGGAGTTTGACGAGTATTACCGCTGCTACGTGGTGGGGCAGGAAAAAGTGCACATCATGAAATACGACCCCAAGGCTCCGCATCATGAGCGCTATGTGAAGGGGAATCCGCCGCCGTCGACTCCTGCGTTGCGCGAGCGCATTGAGAAAGACGCCTTGTCCCTTTGCCGCGCGCTGGGATACGACTTGAATACGGTGGAGTTTGCGGTGGAAGGCGGAGTGCCCTACGCGATTGACTTCCTGAATCCGGCGCCGGACGCGGAAATTACTTCCGTCGGGCAGGAGAATTTTGATTGGATCGTGAATGCCGTCGCCGAGATGGCCGTGAAGATGGCCATGAGCGGAGAGAGTCCCGTGAAGGAATTGCGGTGGGCGGGATTTCTGGCGGGGACGGCGACCCAGAAGCAAGAGCGCAAAGGTGAACCAGAGTGGGTTGCCGCGCGGAAGCGCAAGCCAACAAAATGAAGGCAGCAATCCCGGTTGCAGCAACTAAGTTGTCATCCTGAGGACCGCGGTTTTCGCGCGGGCGAAGAGCCTGCCCTGAGCGGAGTCGAAGGGATCCATGCAACTGACCGGCGGCTCAAGCGGTGCAGGCAATCTACATACGTCCCTCGCTGCACTCAGGGCGACAAACTTATGCGAAAAGGTAAACCTGCGAAGACCGTGGATGAATATCTGGCGGCAGTGCCAGAACCCGCGCAAAGCACGTTGAAACATATCCGCGCAGTGATTCGATCCGTGGTGCCCAAAGAAACTACAGAGGTCATCAGCTACGGTATCCCGATGTTCAAGTTCAACGGTATGCTCGTGGGATACGCCTCGTTCAAGAAGCATTGCAGCCTGTTCCCCACGGGCTCCGGCGTTCTCGACCAGTTCGAGAAGGAACTGAGCGGCTACCGCACATCCAAGGGCACGATTCAATTCGCCTCGGATGAGCCTTTGCCGGATGCCCTAGTGAAGAAGATCGTGCGGGCGCGGGTCAAGGAAAACAAGGAATGGGACTGAGTTACCGCCGTGTCCGAAGCGCGATTCGAGCATTGTTATACTGTTAAGACCTTTTGCCACCGCTGTGGCGGCAAGAGCGATCTGTCGATCGTTCCGGCTTCTTATGCAACCTACGTTCACTATCGGAATTGAAGAGGAATATCAGACTGTCGATCCCGAAACTCGGGATTTGCGTTCGCATATTCATGCCGAAATCCTGGAGAAGGGGAAGATGATTCTTCAGGAGCGCGTGAAGGCCGAGATGCACCAGTCGGTAGTCGAGGTGGGGACGTCCGTTTGCGCCAATATTAAGGAAGCCAAGGCCGAGGTCAAAAAGCTGCGCAGCAACATGGTGCGACTGGCCAAAGAAAATGGATTGCGCCTGGCGTCCGCGGCGACGCATCCGTTTTCCGACTGGCGCACGCAGGAGATTCATCCCGACCAGCGCTACAAGAATATTGTCGAGGACATGCAACTTGTAGCAAGGGCCAATCTGATCTTCGGACTGCACGTCCACATCGGGATCGAGGATCGCGAGACCGCGATCCACATGATGAATCATGCGCGCTATTTCCTGCCGCACATTCTTGCGCTGTCGACCAACTCCCCGTTCTGGCTGGGGATGAATACCGGGTTGAAGTCGTACCGCTGCAAGGTGTTCGACAAGTTTCCTCGGACGAACATCCCCGACTATTTTCCAAGCTGGGGCGAGTACGAGAATTTCATCAAGCTGCTGATCAAGACCAACTGTATCGATAACGCGAAGAAAATCTGGTGGGACATTCGGCCGCATCCATTCTTCAATACCATCGAATTCCGCGTGTGCGACATTCCGATGCGGGCCGACGAGACGATTGCGCTGGCGGCGTTGATCCAGGCGACCGTCGCCAAGCTGTACAAGCTATACACCGCGAACCAGGGCTTCCGCCTCTACCGCCGCGCCCTGATTATGGAGAACAAATGGCGCGCGGCGCGGTATGGGCTCGACGGCAAGCTCGTTGATTTCGGCAAACAGTCAGAAGTGCCGGCGCGCGATCTCGTCCACGAGTATCTGGAGTTCATCGACGATGTGGTGGACGAACTGGACTCGCGCGAGGAATTGAATTACCTCCACACGATCCTGGAAAAAGGCACCGGAGCCGACCGGCAGCTGCGCGTCTTCCATGAGACTGGGGATTTGAAGAAAGTAGTTGATTACATCATCGAGGAGACGGAGGCGGGACTGGAAGAGGCGCCGGCTTCCGTACGAAAAGTAGGGTAATGAGTATTCCTGTGGAACAAGTCAATCCTTCGGACCAATTCGAAATCCCCACTTCTCGCAAAGAACGCGAGAAATGGGGCACCCGCCTGACCAACATTTCATTCGACCCCGAATACTCTCCGGGGGCCTTCAATGCAGTCAACGTTTGCCTTCGCGTTCAACCCGGCGAACAGGTCTGCGTGATTACAGACGAGGCGACGATTGAGATTGCGGCCGCGATCGCGCGCGAACTCGAGAAGATCGGCGCGCCTTATCACGGCTGGGTTCTGGAAGAGTTGGCGGAGCGTCCGTTGACCGATTTGCCGCGTCCGATTCTCGATGACCTCGAGGGTAGCCAGGTTTCGATTTTTGCCGTGCAGGCACAGACCCGGGAGTTGCGCTCGCGCATTCAGATGACCGATGTCGTAAACCGGCGGAAGATTCGCCACGCCCACATGGTGAACATCAACCGGCAGATCATGCTGGAAGGCATGCGAGCGGATTTTGCGCGCGTCGACCGGCTCAGCCAAAAAGTGGTCGAGATGGTCCGCAAAGCCTCGAAGATTCGAGCTACGACCGCCGCGGGTACCGATCTTACCGCCGACCTGAATCCGAATTACAAATGGCTGAAGACCAGCGGGATTATCTCTCCAGACAAGTGGGGCAATCTGCCGGGCGGCGAAATCTTTACGACCCCAGGCGAAGTCAATGGGACGTTTGTCATTGACGGCGTAGTCGGCGATTATCTCTGCGCGAAGTTTGGCGACTTGAAACAAAATCCTTTGACCGTGCACATCAAGGGCAACCGCCTGACCGAAGCGCACTCGGAGAATCGCGAACTGGAAAGCGATTTCTGGAAATACACCCACACCGACGAGAACAGCGATCGCGTGGGCGAGTTCGCCATCGGGACGAACATCGACTTGAAAGAAGTGATTGGGCAGATTCTGCAGGATGAGAAGTATCCCGGCGTGCACATCGCGTTCGGCAATCCCTATGGCGCGCATACCGGCGCAGACTGGGATTCGACCACACATATTGACGTCGTTGGACGGAAGTTCAACATCTGGGTCGACAACGAGCAGATTATGCGGGACGGGAAGTTTCTGGTCGAGGCGTAGGAGCGCGCAAAAATTCCCTCCTCAGCCGCCGGAGATGCAGGTTGATAGGGATCCTTCGATTTCGCTGGAAACGCCGACTTTGTCGGCGTTTTTTGCTACGCTCGGGGTGACAGATCGCTGACAAAATGATTCCCTCCTTGCGGCACCAATTCAACGACTGCCTTACCCCCGAGAAGTATCACGCTTTCTTGCGGCGGGTGGACGAGGCATGCGGGACGCACGTGCAGTTTCGGCTGTCGGAGACGCCCTGTTTTTTCCCAAAATCTCTGATTGACCGGATGGCCCGCGACGGGCAGGATCTGATTCGGCAACTGGTCGACAATCCTGCTTATCGCGCGAAGTCGGACGAGGCCGTTCCTCCGGAGTTCAAGGTTCCCAACGAAGCCCCGCATCCCATGTTTGTGCAAGTGGATTTTGGGCTGGTGCGCGACGCGCGCGGAGAGTTGCAGCCGAAACTGGTCGAGTTGCAGGCCTTCCCTTCCCTTTATGCATATCAACCTTCTCTGGCTGACGCTTACATCGACGTGTATGGGCTCGATCGCCGACTCAGGTATTTATTGAGCGGTCTTGAGGGTTCTTCGTATCGCGAGCTCTTGCGGGGGGCGATTGTCGGATCGCACGATCCCGAGAACGTGATCCTGATGGAAATCGATCCTGCCCACCAGAAGACGCTGCCGGATTTTCTGCTGACCGAGAAAATGCTCGGCGTGAGGACCGTCAATATCGTGGACATCAAGAAGGATGGGTTGCGCCTGTATTATGACCGCGGCGGCAAGCGGATCCCCATCCAGCGGATTTATAATCGCGCGATTGTTGACGAACTCGAGCGCAAGCATGTGAAGCTCGCATTCGACTGGCGGGACGATCTCGACGTGGAGTGGGCCGGCCATCCCAACTGGTACTTTCGCATCAGCAAGTTTTCGATTCCGTACCTGAAGCATGAGTCAGTGCCAAAAACGTGGTTCCTCGACCGGCTCGAAGAGATTCCTGCGGACCTGGAGAATTACGCTTTAAAGCCGCTATTTTCATTCGCAGGACTTGGCGTGGTAATCGCGCCGACAAGAGAAGACATTGCGGCGATTCCGGCGGAGAAGCGACCTTATTACATTCTGCAGGAGCGGATGCATTTTGAGCCGGTCATCGCCACTCCGTTTGGCGCGACCAAAGCCGAAGTGCGGGTAATGTATATCTGGCTCGACGAACTGACGCCGGTGATGACCATCATCCGCATGGGCCGCGGGTTGATGATGGGAGTCGATCACAACAAGAACATGCAGTGGGTGGGAGCTTCGGCTGGGATGTATCTGGACGAATAGCAGCGCGCAAGCGTACTCATCCCGATCAAGAAGAAAAGCTCCGCCCAAGCCAGCTTGGACGGAGCCTAAAGAGAATGCAGCTACGATTGATCTTTACTGCCGCGCCATGGCTACCCTTACAGCGTCTTCCGGCGAAACCATGTGCTCGCCCTTGTCATCGGCGATGGAGAGCAGAACGCCCTTCACCACACCGTTGAAGGAGTTGCCCACCGGACCGTAATCCGGGGAAACGGCGGCGCCGCTGTCCTCGCCCACGTCGCAGCCGTCGTCCGCGGAGAAAACCATGGCCAGCGTTGCTCCAACCGTTCCCTCGCCGGCTGGCTTGCCGTCGAGGAAGAGGCTGACCTTACCGCCCTTGCCGAGGCCACCACCCGCATATGCAAACTCCATGCGTACCTGGTGCTCTCCCGGTGGAAGCGTGTTGCCTTCCACCATGAAGTTCTTGAAGCCGCCCCAGTTGTAGCAATACTTGAGTTTGCCGTCCTTCGCGTACAGACTCCAGCCACCGATGTTCGCGCCTTGAGAGATGATGACCCCCTCGGCGCCCTTCTCCGGCACCACAATTTCCGCCGTGACGGAGTGCGACTTGTTTTTGATATTCAGAACGCAGTTCTCCGATAAACGTCCCATTCCCTGGAAAAGAAGCTGCGTATTTCCTTTAATCAGTTTGGGCCGGCCGGCGGTGTCGGGATTCATCTTCTCCATCAACCGGTCGTCGAGAGGTAGTACGTTGTATTTTGTCGCTTCGATCAGCCACAGGCGCTGCAATTCGTGCAACTTCTCCGGACTCTGCTTCGAGATGTCACGTGCCTGCGTCCAATCTTTGGTCGTGTCGTACAGTTCCCAGACATCGTCGTCAAAGGCCGGAGGCTTGACGCTCATGGCTGTCCAAGGAGTCTGGTGGTGCGTCACGGCGGTCCAGCCCTTGTGATAGATGCCGCGGTTCCCGAACATCTCGAAGTATTGAGTTTCGTGCTGGTCCGGTGCCTTGGCATCGTTGAAGGTGTATAGCATGCTAATGCCCTCGATCGGGTGTTGTTGCACGCCGTTCACGGACAATGGCTGCGGGAGTCCCGCTGCTTCAAGGATCGTTGGGGCAACATCGATTACGTGCGAGAACTGCTGCCGCAGTTCGCCCTTTCCCTTGATTCCATTCGGCCAGTGCACGATCGTTCCGTTACGAGTTCCGCCAAAGTGGGAAGCGACCTGCTTGGTCCACTGGTAGGGAGTGTCCATCGCGTGTGCCCAACCCACTGCATAGTGGTTGTAGGACTCGGGTCCGCCGAGTTTGTCCAGGCGCTGCCCCAGGTACTCGGGCGTCTCCATGGACTGCAGACCATTGAAGTAGCTCATTTCGTTAAAGCAGCCGTTGATCGAACCCTCAGCCGAAGCGCCGTTATCCCCGATGATGTAAAACACGAGCGTGTCGTCGAGGATCTCGAGTTTCTTCAGGCCATCCAGGATCTTGCCGACATGGTAGTCGGTATATTCCATGTAGCCGGCATAGACTTCCATCTCGCGCCGCAGCACGGGTTTGAAGGCTTCGGGCATGGCGTCCCAGGCCGGGATCTCTCCATGGCGTGCGGTAAGTTCACAATCCTGCGGGATGACTCCGAGTTTTTTCTGCCGGGCGAAGGTCTCTTCGCGCAGTTTGTCCCAGCCCTGGTCGAATTTGCCTTTGTACTTGTCGGCCCATTCCTTGGGCACGTGGTGCGGGGCATGAGTTGCGCCTGGTGCGAAATAGACGAAGAAAGGCTTGTCAGGGGTAAGGGCCTTCTGTTGAGAGATCCATTTCGTGCATTTATCCGTCATGTCGTCGACAAGGTGGTAGCCCTCTTCCGGCGTCTTCTTGTTCTCAACCGGAGTCGTACCCTCGAAGAGTGACGGATACCACTGATTCGCCTCGCCGCCGATGAAGCCGTAAAAATACTCGAACCCACCACCGCCGGTAGGCCATGCATCGAACGGCCCGTTCGGACTCGTCTGCCATACCGGCACTTCGTGGCACTTCCCGAATTGCGCAGTGGAGTAGCCGTTGAGCTTCAGCGTTCGCGCCAACGGGGACATCGTATTCGGCAGTACCGAGCAATAGCCCGGCGCAGCGGTGGCAATTTCGGTGATGCCTCCCATGCCGGCCGAATGGTGGTTGCGTCCGGTTAAAAGCGCTTGCCGCGTAGGTGAGCACAAAGCCGTCGTGTGAAAGCGATTGAACTTCAATCCGTTGCCGGCCAACTGCACCGCATTGGGAGTCTGGCAAGGGCCTCCGAATGCGCTGGAAGAACCAAAGCCGGCGTCGTCGATGAGAACGATCAAAACATTGGGCGCCCCTTTGGGCGGCCGCAAATCTCGGATCGGCGGATATTTCGTGTCGGGATCCCTGGCGTCGTAGGTTGTCAAACTAACTGGGCGCACATCTGGAATGGGAAGAACGGAGCGTGAAACCTTTTCAAAATCAGGCATATGGAGGCTTCCTTCCTTTGGAAACTTGGTATGTTCGCGGATTGCAGACACGAGGGTATGTTCGTCTCGGTTCCACCAAACGCTAGAAGTGTCGCCTTCGCGAAGGAACTGTCAAAACGTACAGTTTTGTGATTTCGCACTCTCTTGGTTTGGTAGGGAGGCGTGGCTTGGACGTGAGAAACGAGCTAGCTGATGTGGTGGCGAAGGTCAGTCAGGATCGAGGTTTGGGAGCGTGTTCGTCGCAGACCGCCGCGATGGCGCCAACTTCCATCGCGCACCCCAGCAGATGGGTCGCAATGTTGGGACAGCCCGGTTGGTCGCACAAGTATTCGGTGAGAAGTTCTTCGCGCCCATCTGGCGCCTTAAGGCCCGTCTTGATGGTTATGTGAGGAATTGAGAAGTCCTCGTATGATTATAATTGACCCTAAATGTGTCTCGTGCGCAAGTAATTCTCTCAATGCTCGCGGGATCCTCGATTTCCGGCGACCACCAAGGATCGAAACTGGGCCGCTTCACTTTGCGGTGGCCGTCTCTAAACGGCGGTTAACCAGAATCCCGGCGGCGATCAACGCAATCGTGATCGCAATGAACAGCGACAGCCATCCCCAATACTGCGTGGGATGCCGCAGTACTCGGATAAAGTGGCGCCCGTACAAGTCGGCGACCATTGCAATCGCCGAATAGCGGACGGCCCGGGAGATAGCCACCACCACGAGAAACTTCCCCAAAGGATAATCGGAGGCGCCAGCTGCCGCGAAAAACATGCTGGTCGGCGTTGGAATGGGAATCGCCGCGGAGGCAGCGAGCGTGCCTGTTCCCCAGCGCTTGAACAGTTTCAGGAATTTTGAGACTCTGCCTTTCTTGAATTTCTTGTCCAGGAATGCCGATCCCGCGTGGCGAGCGAGACGAAATGTAATGAATGCGCCGATCACCGATCCTGCGGTTGCCGTGGCAGCATATTCATACCACGGATTGCGATGACTCGCAGCCAGGATCGCCGTGAGGATATCGGGCCCGCCAAAAGTCGGGATCGGTGAACTGTCGAGGATCGCGAGAAAGAAGAGTCCCAGCGCGCCCAAATGCCGCAGGGTCGTGGCAAAACTCTGCGTGCTCCGTCGTCGTGGGGCCGGAGCCAGCAGGCTCAGCAGCTTCAACATTCTCCCAATAGTACCAAGCGGATCGGCTGGGACTCGCTGATGGTCTTGTCGCCAAGGGCACGAAGTCGAACCGAGGCGTTATCAGGTGTTTCCTTCGTGACCCTTCGTGCCCTTGGTGGTGAGCGCTTTATAGGTTCAGCGTGCGACTGAATCGTGCCGGAAGAACTCAGCCGTTCTTCTTGACGATGATGGTCTCCAGAACCTTCCCGTTGGGGCGTTTAACCAGCATCTTCTCGCCGTGAAAGCGGACGGGAACCGAAGCGCCCGGCCTGAATTCGCCTGGAAGGTAGCCGTCGGACAATGCGGGGTTGTACTCACCGATGTACTCTGTACCATTAACTCTGACGATGATCGCGGTTCGACGGTTTTGGACCTGTGCGGATTCGCGGGCGATTTCCTGCTCGGCTTCCGCCCAGTTCTCGAGATCCCGGCCGGGAACTCTGCCGTGGCGGATGTAGATTTCTTCGGCACGCCGACGAATGGCTTCATGCTGGTCAGGCCTCACACTCGGCCAGGGGTTGGGAGTTTTTGCAGCGGCGTTCATGACCTGATGCCTCCTACTGGGCAAATGCCCCGCTTCTCCATAATATTCGCGTAAACTGCGCTTGGGTTGGCGGGCATCTCATCTTAAGGACGTAGCGAGGGCAACGTGGGAATAACGACCATCAGGGTCCGAAACGGGAGGCAGAGCGGCGTCATCCTGGATCGATCTCCTCATCGGATGAAGGGCGATGCGCTTGGTTAGCGGCACGGCTCGAGTTGATTCCCTTCCCGAATCGTTCGCCTGCCCGAACTCATGCCTGTCCCGCGAGTTGTTCGCGTCGTCGTGGTCTTCGGTGCCTCTTGCGGTCTTCCGTCTCCCAGTTCCATCGTATTTGTCCAATGCGCCGTGTAGGCCTCGGCAAATAAGGGAGTTGACCGGATTCAGCCGGGGGCCTAACATTACCGCCGAGCAAGGTCACGCGCTCTCATGATCGGCCAGCAGGTCTCCCATTACCGTATCCTCGGCAAGCTTGGGGGCGGTGGTATGGGTGTGGTGTACGAGGCTGAGGACCTCAAGCTCGGTCGGCACGTTGCCCTGAAGTTTATTCCTGAAAATCTGACCGGCGACCCCAAATCGCTGGAACGCTTTACTCGCGAAGCCCGGGCGGCATCGCAGCTTAACCATCCTAATATCTGCACGATCCACGGCATTGAAGACAACAGCGGCCATCCCTTTATCGTGATGGAGAAGCTCGAGGGCGAGAGCCTCAAGGCGCACATTGCCGGGCACGCCATGGCGGTAGAGGAAGTGCTCGACGTGGGCGTGCAGATCGCGGATGCACTGGTAGCATCGCACGCCAAGGGGATCGTGCATCGCGATATCAAGCCCGCCAACATTTTCTTGACCCCGAACGGACAGGTGAAAGTACTCGACTTCGGGCTGGCGAAACTGGTGCACGCCGAGGACGACGCCGCTGCTGATCTCTCGCTGACCGCGGTTGGAATCATTCCCGGGACCGCAGTGTACATGTCACCCGAGCAGGCGCGCAGCGAGACTATCGACGCCCGCAGCGACCTGTTTTCGTTTGGCACCGTGTTGTACGAAATGGCCACGGGGAAGAAGCCCTTCACCGGAAATAACTCGCTGGTCACACTCGATGCCGTTCTGCATTCGAAGCCCGTCCCTCCGAAGGATTTGAATCCCAAGATTCCCATCGAACTGGAAGGCATCATCGGCAAAGCGATGGAGAAAGATCGCACGCGCCGCTACCAGAGCGCGACAGAGATGCGCTCGGACCTGTCCCAGTTGAAGCGTGAAACCGAGTCGGGGACGGTCAAGAGCGGCAGCGCCACCGTATTGAAGCTGCGGGCGGCCTCCAGGACTTTTGGCAGAAATTCGAACGTGCAAACGTATCTCCTCCTGGGCATGGCAGGCCTGCTGCTGGCGGTGCTCGCGTCGGTCGGCGCGTGGTGGTACAAGCACAAAGAAGTTGCAAATGCGGAACAGCAGAATGCGATCGCAGTGCTGCCGTTGCAGAACCTGAGTGGAGACGTCAACACCGACTATCTCCGGTTCGCTCTCGCTGACGAACTCTCAAGCGTGCTGACCTATTCCCGCTCGCTGGAGGTGCGGCCTTCCTCGGTCACGCGCAAGTATGTCTCGCCCGATATCGATCCGAAAAAGGTTGGGCAGGAACTCCGCGTGGGCCAGCTGCTGCAAGGGCACTTCATGAAGCAGGGCGACCAGCTAACGGTGACGCTGGAGGCAATCGACGTCTCGACCGAGCGGCTGTTGTGGCAAGGGACAGCCACGGGCAAAGCCGAAGATTTGATCGGACTGCGCGAGCAATTGACGAATCAGGTTCAGCACGGACTGCTGCCGATTCTGGGCGGGGCCGCCGGCACATTGGAGTCGGCGACCTCGCGGCCCAAGAACCAGCAAGCATACGACCTTTATTTGCGCAGTGTCGCGGTGCCTCACGATCCCGGACCCAACAAGGAAGCGATCACGATGCTGGAGTGGTCCGTGGGAATCGATTCCAGTTATGCGCCCGCGTGGGAAGCACTGGGGCAGCGATATTATTTCGACTCGGCCTATGGCGGAGGTGGCGAGGAAAAATTCCAGCGATCAAGTTCCGCATACGAGCGAGCCATCGGGCTCGATCCCAACCGGGTGATGGCCGCCAGCCTCCTCATCACGAACCGGGTGATGCGCGGGGAACTCGGCCGCGCCTATGATGCGGCGACAGAACTGGTGCGGCGCCGTCCGCAGAGCGCCGATGCACACTTCGCCCTGAGTTACGTGCTGCGTTACGCGGGCATGCTCGAACAATCGGCGCAGGAGTGCAACACGGCACGTCACCTCGATCCAGGAAATTTTGCCTTTCGTTCCTGCGCCTGGACGTTCCTCGAGATGGGCAAGACCGACCGCGCGATGGACTTTGTGCACCTCGACGCCGGGTCGGAATGGTCGGCGTGGGTAACTCCCTACGTCTTGCTGGCAGAGGGCAACGTCGCCGAGGCGCACTCTGCGGCAAAGAATGTGGGGAAGGCAGCGACGTATCACCGCGAACTCATGGATGCTTGCACGGCGCCGCAACGCCCGGCAGACCTGCCGAAAATCGTGCGCGAAACCGAATCGTCGGTGATCGTCGAGCCCGATCCTGAGTTGTGGTATCACCAGGCCGCGCTGATGGCGGCATGCGGACAGAATGAGCCCGCACTGCGGCTGCTCAAGGCTGCAGTGCAGCAGAATTATTGCGCGTACTCGGCGTTGCTGGAAGATCCGCTGCTCAAGGACCTGCGGAAAGAAACCGCCTTCAACGAAGTGCTGACCGCGTCGAGTAATTGCCAGGCGGTGTTCAAGGAAGGGCGAAACTTCTAACGTAGCGGCGGACGCATTCGTCCGCCTGCGAGCGAAACGAGCGCCTGGACAAATCCATCGAAGCTATGTTGCTGGCGTCGGTTTCTCAGTGTTCAGAAAGACTTTTGCCTACCTTATGGGGAATTTGACGCGCCGGGCGCTTCTGAAGTCGTCGATCATCGGCACGGCCGCGACGGTTCTTCCCGTTCTCTCGGCCGGCGTCGATACGGCCGCTCGCAAGGGACGTATTCACCAGTCAGTTTGCCAGTGGTGTTACCCGCATGTTCCTCTCGATCAACTGGCAGAGTACGCAGCCAAAATCGGTCTGCGAGGCGTCGATCTGCTGCAGCCCGACGACTATGAAATCCCCCGGCACTACGGGATCGTATGCACCATGGGATACGCCGGTGGCGGCGATATCGGGAAGGCTCTCAACCGCACCGAAAATCACGCTGCGATCGAGGCCGCATTCCGCACGAACATCCCACGAGCCGCAAAAGCCGGCGTGCCGAACGTGATTACATTCTCTGGCAACCGCGCAGGCCTGTCCGACGAGGAAGGCGCGCGTAACACGATCATCGGGCTGAATCGCGTGAAGAAGATCGCGGAAGATCACGGCGTCACGATCTGCCTGGAGTTGCTCAACAGCAAACACGATCACCACGATTACATGTGCGACCACACGGCTTGGGGAGTCCGCGTCGTGCAGGCAGTAAACTCGCCCCATGTGAAGCTGCTGTATGACATCTACCACATGCAGATCATGGAAGGCGATTTGATCGCCACGATCCGCGCCAGCATCCAGTGGATTGGGCACTTCCACACCGGCGGCGTTCCCGGCAGGCACGAACTCGACGGGACCCAGGAAGTTCAGTGGGATGGAGTCATGCGGGCCATCGCCGACACAGGGTTTAAGGGATATGTGGCACATGAATTTGTGCCTACCGGGGATCCGCTGGAATCGCTGCGGAAAGCGGTGGAATTGTGCGACGTGTAGCAAGGCTTCCGGTGTTCGGCGTCCGGAGTTCGGCTTTCGGCTTCCGGAACCACGAAGGTGGTCGGCTCGCCCTTGGCCGCCACGAGCGTCTAATTTGAAACAAGATCGGAAAGAATTTGCGTCAAACCGGGGGTAGGCCCCATCCTTGTAGCGTGAGACATTCCGGAATCCCTAGCCTGCTGCGGCCCCGTCGGCGCCGCGCTTCCTTTATCTTTCAGCGTCTGCACTTTGTTGGTGCCCAACTTGTCTGCGCTCTCGCGATTCTTTGTCTCAGCGCAACTGCGCAGGCTCCCGTTGCGAATACACTTCCTTCGCAGGCGGCAAACGCTGCCGCCGCCAGTTCCTCACCGAGCACTTCGTCCCCGAAGCTCGACGTTCTGGCCGATCCTCCCGGACTGCTGTACCAGGGCGTTCCGGCGGAGATTCCGCAGGATGAGGGCATGGCCGGCCTGCGCCTCGAACTTCTACGCTTGGGAACGACGGCGCGGCTCATGCAGGTGGTGGCTCATCCCGATGATGAAGACGGCGGCATGCTGACGTTGGAAGCGCGCGGGCGCGGCGTGAGCACGCTGCTGATGACGCTGAATCGCGGCGAGGGCGGGCAGAACAAGATTGGCAGCAATTTGTCGGATGTGCTAGGCGTGCTGCGGGCGGAGGAACTTCTGGCGTCAGATCAGTACTACGGCGTACAGGAACGGTTTTCACATGTCGCGGATTTTGGATTTTCTAAAAATCCCGAAGAAACGTTTCAGAAGTGGGGCGGGCACGATACGGCGCTGGCCGATGTGGTGCGCGTGATTCGCACATTCCGTCCGGATGTGCTCGTGGCGCGCTTTTCCGGCACCGAGCGCGACGGCCACGGTCATCATCAGGCGTCGAGCATTCTGGCCAAGGAGGCGTTCCGCGCGGCCGCCGATCCCAAGCGTTTCCCCGAGCAGATCGCGCAAGGGCTGTTGCCCTGGCAGGCGAAGAAGTTTTACATCGGAAACGTCTGCGGCTTTGGCGCGATGACTTGTGAAGACGACAAATGGACCTTGAAATTGAATACCGGGGCAAAAAGCGCCGAACTCGGTATGGGCTACGTACAGTTCGCGATGGAGGGACTGCGCCATCAGATGTCGCAAGGCGCAGCGAACTGGACCATCGACCCAGGAGACCGGTTCACGTTCTACCGCCTGGTGGATTCAGTGATCCCTTCCACCGTGGGCAAGGACGGGCACGAAAAGAGTTTCTTCGACGGGATTGATACGACTTGGACCGGACTAGCGGCAGGGCTGGGAACGGAAGAGAAGAGGGTTCCGCGCCTGCGCCAGGGGCTGACCGAAATTGCGCAGCAGGTGGAGCAGGCCGCAGCTTCCGCGAAAAGCAGCGATGCCTCCGCTGCGGCCGCGCCGCTGATGAAAGTGGTAGCCGAATTGAATCGGGTGTCTGGCGAAGTAAGTGAAAGCGCCTTGGACAGCGCCGCCAAACTCGACCTGCTGACGCGCCTTGCTGAAAAGCACCAGCAGGCCGAGACTGCGCTGAATCTGGCCTTGGGCGTGAGCCTCTCCGCCAATGTATCCTCCGACGGAAACCCCCAGTCTCAGCCAGCCAAAGAGGCAGCCGCACTGACAACGGTGTCTCCAGGACAAGAGTTTGTAGTAGCGGTGACGTTTCACAACGCATCAAAAATGCCCTTGTTGATCGATCACATCAAGCTCGAGGTTCCAGCAGGGTGGAACACGATCAGCGGCAAGACGAAGCCCGAGACCGTAAAAGCGGGAGAGGACCTGCACGCCAACTTCCGCCTGCGCGTGCCAAAAGACACGAAGTACACACGACCCTACTGGCATCGCGATGATCCCGAGACTGAGGCCGTGAATCATGTCGACGAAGCGAATTATGTGACGCTTCCCTTTCCGCCTCCCGCACTTCGGGCCAGAGTGGAGTATTCCGTCGGTGGAACCGCAGCGACAAGAAACGGAATCAATGCAGTAGTCGTCACGCCATTTATCGATGACTCCGGCAAAGTGCGCACACGTCCATTGGCCATCGTGCCTGCATTTTCGGTGATGCTGGAGCCCGGGACGCAGGTGATTTCGACGCACAACGGCTCGACCTCGACCGTCGCGGTCGGCGTGACCAGCAACCTCCAGCGCGATGTGAAGGGTGTGCTGCGGCTCGAGTTGCCCAGCGGCTGGCGCTCCGAGCCGGCAGAGTTCGCCGTTGAGTGCAAGAACCGCGGCGAGAAGAAAGACTTCCAGTTCAAAGTCTTCACCACCGGATTGCAGCAAGGCCGCACCACGGTTCGCGCGGTTCTGGAATCTGAGGATGAAAAATACAGCGAGGGCTACACGCTGGTCACGCGCGAAGATCTGGGCAGCTTCTACTACTATCAGCCAGCGCGGCAGCGCGTGAGCATCGTCGACGTGCAGGCGCCGCATGATTTTAAAATCGGCTACATCATGGGCGCGGGTGATGACATTCCAACCGTGCTGAAGCAGGTGGGCATGGACGTCACGCTGATTCCTGCAGAGCATATCGCGAGCGAGGATCTCCGCAAGTACGGAACGATCGTGCTCGGCATTCGCGCCTACGACACGCAGAAAGACGTCGTCACCAATAACAAGAAGCTTCTCGATTTCGTCTCCGCCGGAGGAACGCTAGTGGTGCAGTACAACACAGGCACCGGCGATTTCAACACCGGAAAGTTCACTCCATACCCCGCAGAACTAAGCCGGGCGCGGGTTTCGGTGGAAGAAGCCCCGGTGGAAATTCTGGCGCCGCAGGATTCCGTCTTTCATTATCCCAACACGATCACCGCGAAAGATTTCGATGGCTGGGTACAGGAACGCGGCCTCTACTTCATGGACAAGTGGGACGACCACTTCACGCCCCTGCTGTCGTGCCACGATCCCGGAGAAGACGAACAGAAGGGCGGCTTGCTGCGAGCGAAATATGGCAAAGGCACGTATATTTATGCAGCTTACGCGTTCTTCCGCCAGTTGCCGGCGGGCGTGCCAGGAGCGGTGCGGTTGTACGTAAATCTTCTAAGCGCGGGACATGAGAAGCAGTAGCCACAGACGACATTCGTCTGCAATCGCAATGGACACCTCAGACACGCAACCCTCGGCTGGCGCACCACGAGCCACGATGCGCGCCGTTCGCATTCATGCGTACGGTGGGCCAGAGGTCATGCTATTGGAAGAACTCCCTGTGCCGGTTCCGCCTGCTGGGCAGGCAGTGGTTCGCGTCCACGCGGCAAGCGTTAATTTTCTCGATGTACAGAAGCGGCGCGGCGAGTTGGTGGGGCAGGCATTTTATCGGCGCGCAGGCACGGGCGAACCGGATCTTCCCACCACTCTGGGCAGTCAGGGCGTTGGAGTCGTAGAGGCGCTGGGGCCCGAAGTCAGCGATCTCGCCGTGGGCGACCGAGTCAGCTTCGTCGGGGAATCCTATGCAAGCCATGCCTTGGTCCCGGCCGTGCGCCTGGTACGAATTCCAGATGGAATCAGCTTTGAGCAGGCGGCGGCCGGAATGAACCAGGGCTTCCTCGCATACGCCTTCACTCATTTCACCTATCCGGTCAAATCCGGCGACTGGTGCCTCATTCAGGCTGCGGCCGGAGGCATTGGCCTTTTGCTGTGCCAGATGGCGAAGATTCGGGGCGGACGCGTAATTGGGGTCACTTCCGCTGAGAACAAGGCAAAATTCGTGCGAGACGCGGGCGCAGACGCAGTCATCATTTCCACGCAATCGGATATCGCGAAGGAAGCGCGAAGAATCACCGAAGGCCGCGGCGTCAGCGTCGTTTACGATGGCGTCGGGAAAGACACCTTCACGGCAAACCTCGATAGCCTGGCGCCGGGCGGATACCTGGTCATCTACGGCCAATCCAGTGGATACGTGCCGCCTTTCGACCTGATGACGCTGCAGGAAAAGGGGTCGCTGTTCGTTACCCGCACCAACGGGCTGCCGCATATCAAGGAATATCCTCACTACCTTGATCTATTCGCCGGCTGGGTGAGGGAAGGAAAACTTTCCATCAAGATTGCTCGAACCTACCCACTAGCTGAGGCCGCCCATGCGCATGTCGCCTTTGAACAGCGCCAGGTCAGCGGGAGGGTCCTGCTTCTTCCTTAGCGGCGCTTCGACTCTTCGAGAATGTCATCTCCTACTCAGAGCAGTTCGGGTTCTCCCAGTCTCATCCGCGGGATGGGGCTGTGGAGTGCAACTTCGCTGAACATGATCGACATGATCGGCGTGGGACCATTCATCACCATGCCGCTAGTAGTGAGCGCCATGGGCGGGCCGCAGGCGCTGCTGGGTTGGGTCGCAGGCGCGCTGCTGGCCGTGTGTGACGGGCTCGTCTCCGCGGAATTGGGCGCGGCATTGCCGGCGTCGGGCGGATCCTATCGCTACTTGCGCGAGATGTACGGTCCGCAGAAGTGGGGACGGTTGATCTCGTTCCTCTTCATCTGGCAGGTTTCATTTTCCGCGCCTCTGTCCATCGCTACCGGATGCATCGGCCTGGCGGGATATGCCGCCTATTACTGGCCGTCACTGGATACCGTGCTCGCGCATCATGAGGCAGCAGCACATATTCCATGGGTGGGAACCCTGCAGGCCAGTACGATCGTCACACCCGGAACGGCGGTTGCGGTCTTGATTTGCTTCTTCACCGTGCTACTCCTCTACCGCAACATTACCGCCATCGGCCGGCTCTCGAAAATACTCTGGTTCGGCGTGATGGGAACGATCGGCTGGATCATCTTCGCCGGGCTCACGCACTTCAACGCCGCTCGAGCCTTTGATTTCCCCCCGGGCGCATTCACGATCTCCCACAAATTCCTGACCGGGCTGGGCGGAGCCATGCTCATCGCCACCTACGACTATTGGGGCTATTACAACGTCAGCTTTCTGGGCGACGAGATCAAAGACCCGGAAAAGAATATTCCTCGCGCCCTGTTGCTTTCCATTCTGCTGGTCGCCTGTCTATATCTCATGATGAACGTCTGCGTCCTCGCCGTCGTGCCCTGGCGGGAGATGTTGCAGGCGGGACAGAACAACACCGGCCTGTATGTTGTTTCGTTATTCATGCAGCGGGTCTACGGGGCGTGGGCGGCCCGGCTGGTCACGGGTCTAGTGATCGTCACCGCATTTGCCTCGGTCTTTTCCCTGATGCTGGGATACTCCCGGGTTCCTTATGCCGCAGCGAAGGACGGCAACTATTTCAAAGCTTTCGCCAAAGTGCATCCTGTGCACCGTTTCCCGCACATTTCGCTGCTGGCTCTGGGTGTGGTAGCGGCAGCCTTCTGCTTTCTCCGCCTGAAAGATGCTATCGCTGCGCTGGTCGTGATCCGGCTCATCCTGCAATTCCTTGTACAGGCCGTAGGAGTGATCGTGCTGAGGGTTACTCGGCCGGAGATGCGACGGCCATTTCGCATGTGGTTGTACCCGTTACCCGCGTTACTGGCATCCGCCGGGTTCCTCTTCATATTGTTTAACCGGGAGAACTGGCAGAAGGAGATGCGGTACGCCGCCGTCATTCTGCTGACGGGTGTGATCATTTACTTAATACGGGCCTGGAAGGATTCGCAGTGGCCGTTTGCTGCGATGGTCAATTCGCAATCGCCGAACTAACCACAGAGGACACGGAGGACACAGAGCCCTTGGCCGATCAGATTTCAGTTCCGATTCACGGCACGGGAATGCGGCGTCCGGACGCCGCTTGGACTCCCTTGGGCGAGCCTCTCTTCCGATCGCTGTGGATCGCAGCTGTCATTTCTTATACCGGAACCTGGATGCAGAACGTGGGCGCGGGCTGGCTGATGACGCAGCTCACCACCTCTCCGCTGATGGTCGGCCTCGTACAGGCAGCCGCTGCGGTCCCGGTGTTTCTGGTGGTGCTCCCTGCCGGAGCTCTGGCCGACATGGTCGACCGGCGGCGGCTACTCTTGTTCACCCAGGGATGGATGGTCGTGGCATCCGCCGCACTGGGCGTGTTGACGCTGCTGCACGCGGTAGAGCCGTGGATGCTGCTCGCGTTCACGTTCCTGCTGGGACTCGGCGCCGTTATGAACGATCCAGCATGGCAGGCGATTACGCCCGATGTGGTTTCTCCGGCGCGGCACGCTTCGGCGGTGGCGCTGAACTCCGCGGGATTCAACGTCGCGCGCGCCGTCGGTCCGGCGTTGGGCGGGATCGTCGTAGCCGCCGCCGGATCGGGATGGTCCTTCCTCCTGAACGCGGCGTCGTTCTTTGGCGTGATTTACTTTTTGTGCAAGTGGAAGCAGGCCGCGCACGAACCGTTACCCCGGCAGCGAGTTCGCGACGCGATCCTGGAAGGCTTTCGCTACGTGCGCGGCTCACCCGAGGTTCGTTCCGTCCTGATCCGCACTGGAGCCTTCAGCTTTGGCGCGACTTCCCTGCTGGCGCTGCTTCCCGTGGTCTGCCAGCCGCATGGCGCCCAGGGATACGGATTCCTCCTAACCTGCTTTGGGCTGGGCGCTCTGGCGGGAGCAGCCCTGCTGCCTCGGCTTCGACTGCGGTACTCCGTTGATGGCCTGGTCGCCGGCGCAACCGTTGTATTCGCCGCCATGACGTTGCTGGCGGGACAAGTGCACGGGTTCGAATGGCTCTGTCTGGTATTATTCAGCGCGGGCGCGGCGTGGATCGGCATACTGGCCTGCTTCAACGTCGTGGCACAGACCATGTGTCCGTCGTGGATGCGAGCGCGCGCTCTCTCCATGTACTTGTTAGTGCTGCAGGGCGGCATGGCCGTTGGCAGCGCGGTCTGGGGTTGGCTGGCCTCGCGACAAGGCGTACCCGAGGCTTTAGCGTGGTCTGCCCTGGCGATGATCGCTGGGCTCACAACCATCCGGCGGCACCGCTTGACGGCGTCGGAGCTGAAGTTGGCTCCGGCGGTAGTGCGAGATTAAATCCGAGAATAGACACGAGATTAGCGTGCAAGACGAAGACAATCTAAAAACTAGGGGACCCCGAATGATGAAGCGACTGGGATTGGTGGTGTGCGGCTTGCTGGTTTTGACCATGACAGCGGCGGCACAGGCGGCCAAACCAAAAGAAGAACAACGTAGCGTCACCGAAGTGCTGAACAACACCGTACTAAATATGGAACACGAGTTCGTCCCCGCGGCCGAGGCGATGCCCGAAGACAAATTCGGATTCGCTCCTACCACTGGAGAGTTCAAAGGCGTGCGAACCTTCGCCGAGCAAGTCAAGCATGTGGCTGCCGTCAACTACATGCTCGGGGCCGCGCTTCTGGAGCAGAAACCTCCTGTGGATATCGGCGGAGAATCCGGGCCGACCTCCATCGCCAGCAAAGCGGACATTCTCAAGTTCCTGAAAGATTCCTTTGAATATGTCCACAAGGCGCTCGCGACCATAAATGAGAAAAATCTGGTGGGCACCGTGAAGAGTCCGTTTGGGGAAGGGAAGGTAACGCGTCTGGGCGTGGCGACCATCATTTCGACGCATGGATTCGACCATTACGGTCAGATGGTGGTGTATCTGCGTATGAACGGAATTGTGCCGCCAGCCAGCCGGTAATCTGCCGACTGGAACTCGGCGTAAAAACACAAAGAGCACGGCCATGAGCCGTGCTCTTCTTTTGTCCGCGCTTGAACTTACCTAGTTCTCTCGGGTTCCGTCCGATTCAACGGGTGGAATCAAATCGCTGCAGTGTTCTGCGAAACTCACCCCAGGATTTCTCTTGAACCGATCTGGATAAGAGTTCAGTGCCCGCAGGAAACCCTGAATCTCGATGCGGACCTTCTCGTTGCTGGACACCTGATCGTCCCCCATCATCTGACGCATTTTGGACTTCATCTCGGCCCACCCCAAGCGAACCCGAAAACCCGTTCATTTCAGATGCCGGGGTCCCCGATTCTGCCGACAACAAAAACACGACCAGCAACAATTAGTTTCGCCGGGGGATAATTAAACTATCGGGGCTAGGAGAACACGTAAATGGCACCTGCTGGCTACAGTGTTTCCTGTAGAGCTTTTGGAATCACTACTTCTCGAACGAGGTGCGTGCTCCCCGCACCGTGATGGAGGTAGGAAACAATTCCGCAGCCAGGTGGGCTTGTGAAAGGCGAGCGGAAACAAGTTTGCGTACTTTCTGCACGGACGCGTGCGGATCGAGAAAAATCAGCACCGACGGTCCCGCACCACTGAGCACAGCCCCCAATATGCCATCCTTTCCTTTCAACTTCTGCAGACTCGGCAGCAGCGGGCAGAGCGCTGCGCGATAAGGCTGGTGGATGCGATCGTCGAGAGCAGCTGACAGAAAATCGGGGCGCCCTTGCGTGAAGGCCGCCAGCAGCAGCATGGAGTTCTGCACGTTGATGACGGCGTCGGCGCGCGAATACTGCGCGGGAAGAACGCGGCGGGCCTCTTCGGTCGAAAGACTCTGCTCCGGGACTGCCAGCAGCAGCGGCCACTTCCCTTTCGGGCGGATGCACGCTACCTGGGCTTCCGACTCTCCAGACATTCGTGCAACGGTGAGACCGCCCATCCAGCAGGCGGATGCGTTGTCCGGATGATGCTCGCGCCGGGAAGCTTCGCCCACGATTTGCGCGTCCGTCCAACGCAAGCGGCCAAAGTGTACTGCCAAAGCAATGCCCGCCAAGCGGGCAGCGGCGGATGACCCGCAACCTTTGCCGATAGGAATGTCATTGGCGATGCGTAGAGCTAAAGGCGTGATCTCTCGGCCTGCCCCTTGCAGCACTTCACGGTAGGTGTCGAGAATGAGATGTTGTTCGAGCTTGCCGCATATTTCGCGGTCACGGCCGGTGGCGGCGATGGAGAATTCCCTGGCGGCGCGCGCGTCCAGTTTGATGTAGAAATCCATCGCCAGCGCAGCAGCATCGAAGGCTGGCCCGAGATTCGCGGACGTCGCCGGAAGCGCAAGGCGCAGTCGCGAAGCTTTCGAATTCGAAGTTTTCGAGGGCATCGTTCGTATCGTGAATCGTAGCGCTGGCGTCCCGTCGTTGTCGCGAAGGAGACTACCCTTCAGCTTGCTCCAGCGTTCGTATCACCGCATCGAGCGTGGCATCCAAAACGATCGGCGGACGGCGCAATGGTTTCAACGCGGCGCTGGCTTCCTCTTCCGGTGCGCCCTTAAACAGTTCGCCCCGATGAAAATTAATCGTGAAGTCCGGATCCTTCAGCAGATTCCCCGTCAGCACCAGCACCACGCTCTCTGCCGGCTTCACAAATCCCTGCTTCACCAACTTCTTCAATCCAGCGAGCGTGACCGCCGATGCCGGTTCGCATCCTATGCCCTCGGCGCCGATCTCGGCCTTCGCCTGAGCAATCTCAACTTCTGTGACTTGTTCGCAAGCTCCTTCGGTCGCTTCCAGCACGTGCACCGCCTTCTTCCACGACGCCGGATTGCCAATGCGAATTGCAGTAGCGCGGGTCTCAGCCTGCACACTCACCAGCTTCTTGCCGCTAGCCTCGCGCAAGGTTCGCACCAGCGCGTTCGCGCCTTCGGCCTGAATCACCGACAACTTTGGCAAGCGCGAAATCAAGCCCAGATCGCGCATTTCCACGAGCGCCTTACCAATCGCGGAACTGTTTCCCAAGTTGCCGCCAGGAACAATAATATGGTCCGGCGGCTGCCAGTCGAGTTGTTCCAGTAATTCGATCGCGAGCGTCTTCTGACCTTCCAGCCGGAACGGATTAATCGAGTTCAGCTGGTATACAGGCGCGCGCAGAACCAGTTCCTGCAGCAGGCGCAGGCAGCCATCGAAATCGGTCCGCAACTGGCACGTGACGGCTCCGTAGTCGAGCGCCTGCGAAAGTTTGCTCCAGGAAATTTTTCCATCGGGAACCAGCACCAGGCTCCGCATGCCTCCGCGAGCCGCATAGGCGGCCATCGATGCGGACGTGTTCCCGGTGGAAGCGCAGGCAACCCAGCGGAATCCCGCCAGGCGCGCGAAGGTCGCGGCCACCGTCATACCGGCGTCTTTGAATGATCCCGTGGGATTCAAGCCCTGGTGCTTCGCGAACAGACGCGGCACCCCGGTGATGCGCGCGCATTGCGGAAGCTCGTACAACGGCGTGTTGCCTTCGCGCAGCGTGATGGCGTGCTCGTCACTTTCAAGTTCGGGCAGCACATCGCGGAAACGCCACACGCCGCTCAGATCGACGGCCGATTGAGATAGCCGCCGCTGCCGCCATTTGGACTTCAGTTCCTGCCCCGCGCTCCCGGATTCTTTCCAGCGCGGATAGGTGATCTCCAGCAAATCGCCGCAATGAGCACAGCGAAAATCCTGCCGGGCATGGTCACTCAGATCGCCGCAAGCTATGCATCGGAAGCGGAAGGCGGTGGGACGCACGCCCGGCGCGGAAGTGGTAATGGAAGGCATGGGCCCGAGCTATTTCTTTCCCCGGAGATACTGGTCGGTCTTGTTGATCCAATCGGCGCGCGGCGGGTTGAAGACGTCGAGATCGACGGTGTTCTCGAGCGCCTCGGCCTTATGCGGCATGTTCGATGGAATGCAGAGAGTCTCGCCGGCATGGACCACGATCTCTTTACCGTCGATCCAGAACTTGAGGGCGCCTTCGAGGATGTACGTCAGCTGCTCGTTGGGATGGCTGTGCTCCGGCACAATGCAGCCTTTTTTCAGCAGCACTCGTGCCAGCATAATCTCCTGGCCAACTACAAATTGCCGCTGCAGCAGCGGCGTCAGATCCTCAAGCAGCACGCTGCTCCACGGAATGTACTGCAGCACCGCCGGCCGCGCTACACGCCGAGAAACGGTGTCTTTCAAGCTAGTGCCCGAAGCCGTTCTCGCGCGCGAACCGCCCTTGCTCCTTGAGCTCGGTGTACCTTTCTTCTTCGGCTTGCTCTTCCTGGCCAATTCAGCAGCCCTCCACGATTCGTATTTCGCGCTCGGCGCCGTTTCCTAAGAGCCGAAAAGCAGCTTGGTAAGGAGCGCTCTCGTAGGCCGCGATCGCCCTTTCCACGCTGTCAAACTCGATCACAACCACCCGCTGGGCAACCCCCGCTTCGTACGTCTTGGCCGGCACTCCCCGGGCCAGGATGTGTCCCCCAGCAGCCTCGATCGCCGGACCCGCATGCTTGGCATACTCAGCAAGCGCCGAACTATTGGAAACAGAATGATAGATTGTGATCCAGTATCCTTTGGCCATCGCCGCCCCTTGAAACGCGTTCTGCAGATGCTTAGTGCACTCGTCCTTCGTATAACTTTACCGCGGTGTCATGCAGGTAAGCGTGAGCGAGTTCCAGAGCCCGCGCTTCGGTGATTTCGTTTTCTGACACCATCTCCGCCAGAGCCGCTGCCAGTGCGGTCCGCGACGACTCCGCCCCGAGCCAGTAGCTCTCTTCCGCCCCCAGCACTTGATTGTAAGGGAAACAGTCCGTGCCAAAAGTGATCTTGTCGGGAAAAGTTTCCAGCCACATCTTCAGCGTTTCCTTAAAGGCCGAAGGATATTGGGCCAGCTCGCCAAAGGAAGAATCGAGATACACGTTCTTCATGGCCGCCAGCCACACGGCTTCGCGCTCCAGCGGATAACCACCGTGAATCATGACGAACATAGTCGAGGCATAGCGCGGATCGCGCAACACGCTTTCCAGATTCATGATGTTGCTTTGCGACAGGTTGAAATAATCCCCGATGCCGATGGCAGTGTGAATGTGCACCGGCAAGTGCAGGCGCCCGCCTTCCGTGACGAGATAGCGGAAGATGTAGTCCTGAAACGTGCGGTACTCCCGTTCGCTCGGAATTCCACCCGTAACGAAGCGCTGGTAAATATCTTCCACCTGCGCGCGCGAGGGATCGCCAAAAGTGGTGGGGCGAAAATACGCCACCTCAAACTTCATGGCGATGCCGCCGCGTTTCGAATTCTCTTCCAGCACCTGGCTGACGAACTTCAGGTAATCGGCGAAGGTGGCGGGAAGCTTGCTGACACTTTCCTGCTGCATCCAGCGGTGCAGCATCTTTTCCTGCAGCGGAATATAGACGCCCTCGTCGGGATTGCGCGCCGTCTCCCGCTCATTGTTGAAAGGCCACATGAACGAATCGGCGAAAAAGACCCACGGGAAACGTTTCTTATCAAGGTAGTCAGGCATCATGGCCCGGTTCGCTACCGAACTCTCAATGTTGATCTTGTCGAGAATCGTGTTGAAGTAGGCTGTGCCGGCGAGTTGCTTCTTCAATTCGGTCTTCTTGTCGAGCAGCCATTTCGCGTGCTCGGGTGAAAGATCGGCATAGGGATATCCAAATAGAGCCTTGGCCGCCACGGCGAGTTCAGGATTGTCATCGCGCGTGCGCAGCGCTTCGCTGGCATTGGGCGGCGCGGCCATCGCGTCAACGTCAGGATCATCGGCATAACCCGGGTGCGCGTGATGATCGAACGCCGGAATCTTTTCGATCTGCGGCAGCAACCGCTGGTAGATCTGCTGGACGTCAGGACCGGGCAATGGACGAGCCTGGGCCGTCGAGAACAAAGATGCGCCCAAAACAGCGGCGAGAAGGAATCCTCGAATTGCAAATCGCATGCAGTTCCTCTGGGGCCAAAGCCCACATTCATTACGCGCGGTTATCGCAGCGCTGAAGCGCTGCGCCACCTACAAGCAACACTGGTCCAAAACGATTCTTCGGATCGCTCAACTTCAGCTTTTTCAGCGAACGGCGGCAGTTCCCTGCCACGCCGACGATACTTTCACAATCCGCTCCACCGCTTCGTGCAGAGTCGCCATGGACGACGCGAACGAGAAGCGGATGAACTCTTTCCCAGTCGGGCCAAAGGCCGCGCCGGGAATCACCGCGACACCCGCATCTTCCAGCAAAATGCGGCATAGGGCTTCTGCGCTCATGCCCGTCCCAGTGATATCCACCCAGGCGTAGAAAGCGCCTTCCGGCGGATAGCAGCGGAACCCGGGTACGCAATTCAACTCGCTCACAAACTGCTCGCGACGGCGAGCGAACTCGCCGACCATGTACGGCGTGTTGCCCTCACGGTCGCGCAGCGCATCGATGGCGGCATACTGCGTGAACTCCGCGACGCACGTGTAGGTGTTCACCGCCATCATGAGCAGCGCAGAAACAACCTCCGGCGGAGCGACCGTATAACCCAGCCGCCATCCAGTCATCGCAAAGCTCTTCGAGAATCCATCGATGATCAGAGTGCGCTCCTGCATTCCGGGATAGCGCAGCATCGAAAGATATTCGCCGCCGTAAAGAATGCGAGCATAGATTTCATCGGACAGCACCCACAAGTCGTGCTTGACCGCGAGTTCCGCCATAGCACGCTGCACCGCATCGGTATAGACGGTCCCCGTCGGATTGCCTGGAGAATTCGTGATCAGCATCCGTGTGCGCGGAGTGATCTTCGACGCGATCTCCCCCGGATCTGGCTGAAAATGATTGCGCGCCGACAGCGTGAACGGCACAGGCACCGCACCCAGGCCCAACGTGATCGATGGATACCCGGGAAATCCTGGATCGGGATAGAGCACTTCGTCCCCGGCTTCGAGCAACGCCATCATTCCGAGGAAGAGTGCGATTTTGCATCCCGGCGCAAGCACGATGTTCGCCGGTGAAACAGAAATGTTGCGTGTTCGCGCCAGATACGCCGCAATCTCTTCCCGCAACGCCGGGACTCCTGCAACGGCGCAGTAGCGGTCTTTGCCGTCGGCCAGCGCTTTGGCTGCGGAGTCGATCACCGATTTGCCCGGATGAAAGTCAGGCTCGCCCAATTCCAGGTGGATGATCGAGCGGCCCTGGGCTTCGAGTTCCTTGGCTCGGTCGAAGACCGACAGCGCGCCTTCCCCACTCATCACAGACATTCTTGAAGCAATCGATCGCATAGGTTAGCCCTGAGTGCCGAGCTTGCAGCTGTGAGCCGCCGATTTCGTTCGGCTCGAAGCGCGTGACTCGTCGCTCGAGTCCTTCTTTCTCACAGACCTTTATACATGCCGCCGTCGACCAGCACGGTCTGGCCCGTCACGTAAGACGCGCGCTCCGAAGCCAGCCAAACCACCGTCTCGGCCAATTCACGCGGCTCGCCAAGTCGCTTCAGTGGAGCGTCGGCCGCCCAGCCGTCGAAAATCTCCTGCTCACTTTTTCCCGACGCCGCCGAGCGTGCCTTCGCCAGTTCCTTCAGACGATCTGTCGCCGTGAAACCGGGGCCAACATTGTTGACCAGAATTCCGTCTTTGCCAAACTCATTCGCGAGACTCTTCACCAATCCCACAACCGCCGCGCGCACCGCATTCGACAACACAAGATCGGCGACTGGCTGCTTCGTCGTAATCGAGGTGATCGTAATGATGCGGCCCCAGTGCTTGCGCTGCATGTGCGGAATCACTTCGCGCGCGAGATACACCGTGCTCAGGAAGTTCAACTCAATCGCGCGTTGCCAGTCTTCCAGCGTCGTCGCGAGGAATCCTTTGGACGGAGGGCCTCCGGCGTTGGTCACGCAGATGTCGACACTCCCGAACTTGGCTGCGACCGCGGCAACGAACCGGCTGACCGCGGCCGGATCGCCAACGTCGAAAGCTTCGGCGAAGACTTCCACTTTGTGCTGCTGCCTGATCTTCTCGGCAGCCGTTTGCAGCGTCTGCGAATTGCGCGCGCACATCGCGACGCGGCACCCTTCAGCGGCAAAGGCGTCAGCGGTGGCCAGCCCAAGTCCCTGACTGGACGCGGCTACTAGCGCTACACGGTTCTTCAGTCCCAAGTCCATAGGTTGAGCGGAACAGCTGAGTACGAATGGGGCATTATAAATGGTCGCCGTCTCTCTTTCGCTTGCCCGAGCGAATCCACGCAATTACTCTGGAGGACGTGAGGCAACCATGAAACGGAGCACCCGCCGTGCTGAGACCGCCGCTGTCCACGGAGCATCTGACCTGAAAAAGAAGAACGGTCCGGTCGGCACGCCGATTTACCAGACGTCAACCTTCCAGGTCACCGACAACGACGAGCAGCAGCGCGTCACCACGACCGACCGCTACTACACGCGCTGGGGGAATCCCACGAACACGGCGGCCGAGCAGGCCGTGGCCGCCATCGAAGGGACGGAAGGCTCGCGCACCTTCGCCTCCGGCATGGGAGCGATCACCACCACGATCCTGGCCTTCCTCAAGGCGGGCGACCACATTGTTGCGCAGCGCGACGTCTACGGCGGGGTTATGAAGTTCTTCTCGCAGTGGCTGCCGAAGATGGGGATCGAAACCACATTCGTCGACACCAACGACTTTGAGCAGGCTGCCCGCGCGATCCGCCCCAATACGCGGATGCTCTACGTGGAATCGCCGACCAATCCGTCGCTGCGTGTTGTCGACGTCCAGAAAGCCGCGGCGCTTGCCCGGCAGCACAAACTGCTCAGCATGATCGACAGCACCTTCTGCACGCCCATCAACCAGCGTCCGTCGGAGTACGGCATCGACCTCGTGATGCACTCCGGCACGAAATACTTGAGCGGGCACGCGGACCTGACCTGCGGCGTAGTCAGTGGACGGCAGGAGCTGATGGATCAGATTTGGGAGACCAGGACGACTCTCGGCAACTGCATGGACCCGCACGCCGCATGGATGCTCATCCGCGGACTGAAGACGCTAGCGGTCCGCGTGGCACGGCAGAACGACAATGCAATGCACGTGGCCGAATTCCTGGAGCAGCATGCAAAGGTGAAGCGAGTGCATTATCCATTCCTGAAGAGCCATCCGCAGCACGCCATTGCACGCGAGCAGATGAGCGGCGGCGGCGGCATGGTCACGTTCGAAGTCGACGGCACAGGCGAAGACGCGCGCCGCGTCAGTGAAGCCATGCGCCTGTTCACGCTGGCGACGAGTCTCGGTGGCGTCGAGTCGCTGGTGTCGATACCAGTGTTCACCTCGCACGCCATGATCTCTGCCGAGCAGCGCGCGGAAATGGGCGTGACCGAGCAGATGGTCCGGCTGTCTGTGGGTATTGAAAGCGTCGAGGATCTCATTGCCGACCTGGAGCACGCGCTGGAGGCGGTGAGGAGCCGGCAGGCCGTGACGATGGGGTGACCTGCTCGCGTCCGGAGTACAATACCCGCAGATTCGCCTTTTGATTCGGAGGCGTGCCGTGACTAGACCTGTTTTTCTCTCCATTGTCCTGCTCGTCTGCGCGCTTCCCGTCCGCGCCCAGATTAAGGACGCATATATCCCTGGAGTTCCGCCTCCGCCCGCCTCCATGGACGCGGATCACGGGAAGACGGCTCCGGACGCGCCGAAGGTGCAGCGCCGTATTGACCTGGTAGAACTGCAGCGGGAAGCCGACGACCTGGCGCGCACCGCACAAACTATCCCCTCCGATGTGGCCGATGTCCGTCGAGGCACACTGCCAAAGGACATGGTTGAGAAACTGAAGCAGATTGAAAAGCTTTCGAAGCGGCTAAGGAGTGAACTGAACCCCTAGACGGGGTCCCATCCCTGTTGGCGCCGTGCGACCGAAGGTTCAGTCGTCGATCACACAAAAAACCGGCCTCTCGCGAGGCCGGGCTTTTGTTGGAACGCTGGTTTGGTTAGAAGAGGAACTTGGCGCCGAACTGCAGCACGCGAGCAAGGTGCGCACTATTGATTTCAAGGAAGCCATCGCTTCCCAGGCCTCCCGAAGCTGCACCACCCCATTCGGTGTGATTGAAGATATTGAAAGCTTCGGCCCGGAATTCGAAGGACATCCTCTCTTTAATGGGGAAGTGCTTGAACAGCGCCATGTCGAAGTTGGTCCGGCTGGGATTGCGCAAGAAATTTCTGCCCACATCGCCGAAGGTCAGTCCGGTCGGTGTGGCAAAAGCAGCCGGATTATAGAAATAACCCGCGTAGGCGTTCGACGTAACCTGGCTCGGTGGGGGAACGTTTGACCGGGGATTGCCGACCAAATCCGGGTACGAACCCGTTCCGACCGCGTTGCCGACGCCGGCGTTGTCGCCATATGTCGTCCCGTTCGTGACGTTCAATGGCGTTCCCGTCGAGAAGGCGAAGATACCGGACCACTGCCAGCCGCCGATCAGCGCATGCGTCAGACCAGGCTTTCTAAAGAACGGCAGGTCGTACACATAGCCGACATTCAGCATGTGGCGTTGGTCGAAGTTCGAACTGGCACGGTTCACCGAAGGATCGTAGGAGTTGACGAACGAACCATCGTACCGATCCGATGAGTCGTCGATGGAGTGGCTGTATGTATAAGCCGCCGTCAGACTCAGGGCACCGACGTTCTTCCGCCCCGAAACTTGAAGGGCGTTGTAGCTGGAGGACGCTTTATTCTCCAGCCGCGTGATCGTTCCAATACCGTAGTACGGGCGATAAGGATTGGCATCGTTTGCGCACGCGGTCTGCAGGTTGATGGCAGCCTGACCTGTGATCGTGTGCCCATTTACCATTCCCGTTACGTTCGGATCTCCGATATTCGTGAGACTGCTACAGTCCGCGGCACTGATTGCCTGGCCGGGCTGGTAAGGGTTGGCCGATGCCGAGACCGGAACCAACTGGTTCAGGTCACTTTGGCGCCCCAACTTCGTACCCTTACTGCCAACATACGAGACCGTGACCACCGTTTGACCTGGCAGTTCATGCTGTACGTCCAAATGCCACTGCTGCATGTAAGGCCAGACCACCTGGTTCGGAATGGAATAGAAGCTGGCCGGGAACGAAGGTGCAAATCCCAGGCTCGCGCTTCCGATGTTCGGATACCCGGGGATGTTGTTCTGCGATTGAGATTGCAGCAGCGGCGAGGTTTGGCCTTCCATGCCCTCGGTGTTGGCTTCGTTTCCGTTTGCGTGCTCGAAGAATATTCCGTAACCACCGCGAATCGCGGTCTTACCGTTGCCAAAGACGTCCCATGCAAAGCCGACTCGTGGTGCTGGATTGAAGAGGTGGCCTTTGGAGCAACCTACCGGAATGCCCCCTACGCCGCACTGCACCAGTCCATCGAGCGGATTCCCGATGACCTGGCCAGTCAGATCCGTAACCAGGGCACCCGCCGTGCCCCCGGTCAGGGCTGCACCCGCAGGTGCATTGGCGGGAGCATTCCCATTCGCGTCGTAGATATAGACCGAGCTCGTTGGGTCGAACACGGCGGGATCCCAGTTATAAGCGTGCTTATACCGGTCGCGATATGTTCCCTCCAGGCTGATCCGCAAACCCAAATTCAAAGTGACACGGTCGGTGATGCGCCAATCATCCTGGAAATAAGGCTCGAAGATCTTGTACCGGTTGTAGAACTTCAACTGGTTGCTACCTTGACCGTAGCTGGCGATATTCCCCATCAACAGGTCCGCAAACGCGTTGCCTGTGCTCAGGGCCGAGCCCGTGTCAAACGTGAGCGAGCCATTGACCTGAACGCTGCTCAATTCGTTCTTCTGGGCCGCTACGAAATAGGCGCCAAACTGCAGGTTGTGGCGTCCCACGATCTTAGTCATATTGTCGCGATAGGTATAGGTCGGGTTGGAATTGTAGGCTCCTTCCGGCCATATTCCGTCTGGGTCTTCGTACAATCCATCGTACTTTCCGCCACTGAGCGTGATGGCCGGCAGTTTGCCGCCAAAACCGTTATTGAAGATGTAACCCATCTTGCTGGACAGGTCGGAGGGACGCTGCCACGCACCCACCGATTGGAACGAGATATGGTCGGTCGTGTAGCTCGCCACAAATTCGTTCAGCAGCGTGGGAGTCAGGTTGCTGGTAAGCCGCGCTACCACACTGACGCCGGGGCCGTCGAACGCCGTTTGCACGGTCGGAAACGATGATCCAGTCCAAATCGAGCTCGCCTCTACCGTGTTCCACGAATCGTGAATATAGCGGAACGTGAGGCGATTCTTGTCGTTGATGTTATGGTCGACACGGACCAGTTCCTCGCGCCAACTGGTGGGCAACGTAATGTTTGCGTTATACGCCGAGGCGCCGGGCTGATCCAAGGTACCGACCGGGATCAGCGGCAGTATGTCAACGGCTGCCGGAGAAACCGGAACCTGGTTATTCGGAAACGGTAGTCCTGTGGCGGGATTGACCGGACAATCGGAGCCGGGACAGAGGTCATTGAAGTTGCCCGTACGCTCGGCACTGTACGGAACCACCGTGTTGAATGTGCCCGGCACCCGCTCGCGGCGCCATTCCTGAGACCAGAAGAAGAAAGTCTTTTGCTTGTCTTTGTTGTACACGCCAGGAATGTATACCGGTCCGCCGATGGTGTAGCCGAAATCGTTCTTCTTGTAGGCCGGAACGACTCCAGTGCCGCCGAACGCGGGATTATTGAAATAATTTTGCGCGTTGAACATGTCGTTCCGGACGAATTCGTAGGCGTCGCCATGGAAAGTCTTCGTCCCGCTTTTCGTTTCAACCTCTACCGTTCCCGAACCATTGCGGCCGTATTGCGCGCCGTAGTTCGAAGTCAGCACCGTGAATTCGGCAATCGCATCAATGCTGGGATACACGTTCAACGTGCCGTTACTGCCGTTGTCCATGTTGTCGCCGCCGTCCAGTTCCCAGGCGTTGTACTCGGTGCGGCCTCCGTTCATGCTGAACGATACGCTGCCGTTGATGCCAACCTGCGGCTCATCCATGCCAGTCTGGTTGCTCACGCCGGGAACCAGCGCCACCAGCGTGGTAAAGTTTCGCCCGTTCAGGTTGAGTTGCGTGATTTCTTTTCCACTCACCGTGCCGGCGAGTTCCGAGGATTGCGTCTCCACTTGCGCGACGGTCTCGCCCTGCACAACCACCTCGGTGCTGATAGAACCAACTTCGAGCGAAACGTCGATACGCGCCTTTTCCGCGACGTCGAGTTTCACGGCCTTCGCCTGGTATTTCTTGAAACCGGCGGCGGACACGCTGACGTCGTAGGTCCCCGGAGGCAGAGAGGCCTCGTTGTAGTCGCCCGCCGAGTTGGTCGTTGTCTGACGAGTGATCCCGCGCTCTGGACTCGCGATCACCACGGTCGCTCCAGAAATTGCGGCTCCCGAAGGATCCTTCACCGTTCCTGTGATCGAACCATTTTGAGCCCAGGCCGCTCCGCAGAACGCTACCACCAACAATCCGACCTGCAACAGTACTCGATGAAATTTCATGGTCACGCTCTCCCCTGAGCGCGGGCGTTCGCCTGCGCTGGTTCAGTCAGCTTTGCCGTGCTTCTTCCGAGCCTCTCGGCTCGGGGCTTCATTTTTTGGACGAACACTGTCCCCGTCGGCGGATTGAGACCCAGGACGGGCGTATTAAAACGTATGAATAGTGCTTTTATGCGGTGTCTACTGTCAAGAAAAAAGCGAACGGATGTGAGCCAAGTCACATCTTTGTGAGACCGTGCAAACGCGTCGCCTCCCCATCGAACGGCGGCCAGGTCTGGCCTCGCCTCCCTAGGCGAAATACCTTACAGCAGGCTGCGGGTCGACTCCCGCACCACTAATTCCGGGGCCACTTTGCGATGGGTAGCGCTGAGTTCGCGCTTCTCTAACACTCCGTTGATGCCGTCGACCACGATTCCCACCGCCGACGCCCCCATGGCTTCCATCGGCTGGCGAACGGTGGTCAGCGATGGCGTATACAGTGCCGACGTCGCCACGTCGTCAAACCCGATCACCGAGCATTGCTCCGGCACTCGCACCCCAGCCCGGTTGAGCGCCCGGATCGCGCCGAACGCGCTCATGTCATCGAAGGCCAGCAACGCCGTGAAGGGACGCTTCTGCTTGATCAATTCATCGGTCAGCTTGTGGCCCGACTCGAAGCTCGACATGGGATCGCGCAACTCCGGCAGATCCATAATCAGGCGCGACTCAAGTTCCAGTCCGCATTCTTTGGCGCAGTTGCGGATGCCGCGCCACCGCGGCGAACTGTCGGTCAGCGCCTTGGGCCCGCGGATGAATGCGATCTTGCGATGTCCCAGCGAGTGCAGATGTTCGAGCGCCAGGTATCCTCCCACTTCGTTGTCGACGATAATGGAACTGATCGTATCCGTCTTCAGTTCGCAGCCGATCATCGCCGTTGGAATGCTGCTCTTCTCGAGATCGCCGAGCAGGTTGATGTCGAGGAAAAGCCAGTTGGCGAGCACGATGAGGGCTTCGATGCGGCGGTCGAGCAGCATCTCCAGATAACGCTCGAAGCGACTGCGCTCATTGTGCACGTCGGTGAGAATCGGCAGGTACGACGATTGATAGAGGGTGTTCTCGATCCCCCGCAGAATCAGCGTGCAGAACGGATCAGTCATGTCGAAGACCATGACGCCGACCGTGTGGCTGCGCTTGCTCCGCAGCGAGCGGGCAAACTGGTTGGGACGGTAGCCGAGTTTCTGCGCCGCCCGCTCAATCCGCTTCTTGGTGACCGCGGGAATGTAGCGCGCCAGCGGCGCGTTGTTCAGCACGATCGACACCGTGGTCGAGGAAAATCCGCTTTCCTTCGCCACGTCACGAATAGTCACCATCGCAACCTTTGCGCCGATCACGGCGCGGTTCAGAAACTATGCGGTTCTGACTCTATGTGGTTCTGTCTCTCTGTGGGGACAGCCGCCCCCGGCTGTCCGTCGAGCGCAGCTCGACGATTTTGCTGTAAAACCGTCCGCGGCTGTCCTTCCCTGTCCCGCGTGTGTTTTCAAACTTGGCCCGCGCGCGCTTGTCTTGAACCCGTACACTGGCGGACACTACAGAGAGATTAATGCCAGTGTCAAGCGCACGAATTACATCGCTCGGTTTCGTTTTGCTTCTTATGGTGGAGATGGCGAGCGCCCATCCGCCACGGCAGGCGCCGTCTGCCCAGCAAGGAAGCGGCTCTGCAGGCGCCTCCGCAGCTCCCACGAGGGACGAGAAATCCGCCGACCCCGCAAAGATCTTTCAGCGCGGACAGGATGCCCTCACAAACGGTCATTTGGACGAAGCGGAGCGTGATTTCCGAGCGGTCCTCCAAATCGATCCGCAATCGGGCGCAGCGTATTTGAACCTGGGCGTGGTCTCCATGCGGCGCAAACACTGGAATAAAGCTCTCGAATCCTTTCACAAAGCGGAGCGCTTGCTGCCGCAGGTCGCCGGGATCCGTCTCAACATCGGCCTCGCCTACTACCGGCAAAATGAATTCTTAAAGGCGATTCCGCCATTTGAGTCCGTGCTGCGCGATCAACCCGATTCCCTCCAGGCCCGCTACTTGCTGGGACAATGCTATTTCTTTGCCGACCGTTGGGCCGACGCTGCGACCACACTGGAACCGCTCTGGAACCAGGAATCGGGACACTTTCCCTATCTCTATGTTCTGTCGAACGCGGCTCACCGCGCCGGCCGCAAAGACCTCGACGACCGCGCCACCGCGCAACTGATCAAAATCGGCGACGGCTCGCCCGAATACCATCTCTTCGTCGGAAAATATCATCTCAATCTCGGCCAATACGACGCGGCCCTGGCGGAGTTTCAAGCAGCGGCCGACGCAAACCCTAAGCTTCCCTTCGTGCATTTCAACCTCGGTTATACGCACTTGAAAAAGCAGCAGTATCCCCAGGCGCTCGACGAATTTCAGAAAGACGCCGCCATCGAACCCGATGTTGCCCTCAACTATGACGAAATGGGAGACGTCTACTGGCTGATGCAGGACGACAAGAATGCCGAGAAGAGTTATCGCGAGGCGCTGCGCCGCGATCCCCGCCTGGTGAACCCTTACCTGGGCCTGGCAAGAATCTATCAGCGCCAGGAAAAATATTCCGCGGCCCTGGTGGAAATCGAGGCAGCCGGCAAACTCGATCCCGACCGCACCGACGTTCACTACATGCACGGACAAGTGCTCCTTCACCTGGGACGCAAGCAGGAAGCAAAAAAGGAATTGGAAGCGGCCTCCCGCGCCGGCGACGAACCAAACTCCGGGCCTGAAAAACAGGTAAAAAGCGTCCCTTCCCCCGAGATTCTTCAGGACCCACAGTGATACACTCGGCCTTAACAGGTCCCGCCCCCAACCCGACCGCAATCGCCTTTTCCGCAAGGAGGTATGAATCATGAAGCGCATCCTTAAAATCGTTGCCATCATCGTTGGCGTCCTGATCCTCATCGCCATCGCAATTCCCTTCTTCATCGACGCCAACACCTTCCGCCCCACGCTGGAATCGGACCTGACGAGTGCACTGGGCCGCCAGGTCAAGGTGGGCAATCTCTCGCTTCGGCTGCTCGCCGGTGCGGTATCGGCGGACGACATCTCCATTGCCGACGATCCCGCGTTCGGAAAGTCTCCGTTCGTGCAAGCGAAGTCGCTCAAGGTGGGCGTGGAGATGGTCCCCCTGATTTTTCACAAGACACTGAATGTGACCGAACTGACCCTGAACCAGCCGGCGATCAACCTGGTGCGCTCGGAGAACGGAGAGAAATGGAATTTCTCCAGCCTCGGCGGAAACAATAAGTCCGCGACGAAACCCGCGGCTACGTCCTCGGGCAATCCGAATCTGTCGGTTGCCAAATTGAACGTGAATGACGGCCAGCTCACCGTGTCGCAGACGGGATCGGGAGACAAGCCCCACGTCTACGATAAAGTTAATATTGAAGTGACAAACTTCTCTTTCTCTTCTTCCTTCCCGTTCAAAATGACGGCGGACCTGCCGGCCGGTGGCACCCTGCAACTGGAAGGCAAAGCCGGACCGATCAATGCCACCAACGCCGCCCAGACTCCGCTCGAAGCCAAGGTCGCGATCGGGAAGCTGAATCTGGCGTCGTCCGGAATTGTTGATCCCGCCGCCGGGATTTCCGGAGTCGCGGATTACGACGGAACCGTGACCTCCGACGGCCACCAGGCTAAGACTCAGGGCAAGCTGACAGCCACGAATTTACAGGTCGTGAAGAAGGGATCGCCCGCCGGCAAACCCGTAACGGTGACCTACACCGTGATGCACGATCTCGACAAACTGACCGGCACCATCCCGCAGTGTGAGATTGCAATGGGCAAGGCCGTCGCCCATATGACCGGAACTTATGACGCACACGGGAAAGTCACCGCCATCAATTTGAAAATCAATGGACAGGGCATGCCCGTGGACGATCTCGAGGCCATCCTTCCCGCCGTGGGGGTCATATTACCTCCCAAGGCAACACTGAAAGGTGGCACCCTCGCGACCAACATGGATATCTCGGGTCCAGTTGATAAGTTGGTTACCGTCGGAACGGTCAAACTGGAAAACTCTACCCTCGCCAATTTCGACCTCGGATCGAAGCTCGCCGCCGTTTCCGCGCTCTCTGGCAAAAAGACGGGCAACGACACCACCATCCAGAATTTCAGCTCCAATGTGCGCGTGGCTCCCGAGGGAACGAAGGCCGACAACATCAATCTCAACGTGCCGGCCATCGGCGTGGTCACCGGCGCTGGCACCGTGAGTCCTTCCAACGAACTCGCCTTCAAAATGAACGCTGAAGTCGGAGGCATGGGCATTCCCTTCGGCGTCTCGGGAACCAGTTCCGATCCAAAATTCGTTCCCGACGTCAAAGGCATCGCCACCGGCCTGCTGAAAGGACTCGGCCAGGGCAACACGCAGCAAAATCCCGTCAACAACGTCATGGGACTGTTCAACAAAAAGAAGCCGCAGTAAGGCCTTTCCTCAAGAAACCTCAGCCCACCTCAAAAGCCACGTCATCCCCCGGCGTGGCCTTTGATCGCTTCGCACTATTCACTCTCACGAACAATTGTTTTATTATAGAGAAATGGCGACCGGCATAACCGAGGCGATTTCCGAGGGCTTGGGACGGTATTCGATTGGCGAAAAACTGCGCACCCTGCGTCTCCGCAAGAGCATGGGACTGGTGGAGTTGGGCAAGCATACCGGCCTCTCGGCGGCGCTGCTGTCGAAGCTCGAAAGAGGAAAGTTGTTTCCCACTCTGCCCACACTCTTGCGCATCGCCATGGTGTTTGGGGTCGGTCTCGACTACTTCTTTACCGACGAGCGCAAGCGCCGGGTCGTCGGGGTGGTGCGCAAGGGCGAGCGCGTTCGCTTCCCCGAGAAGCCGGGCACGCCCGAAGTGCAGTACTACTTCGAGTGCCTTGATTACCGCGCCACCGAGCGCAAACTGAGCGCCTTTCTGGCCGACTTCCAGGACGTTCCGGTGGAGAATCTCAAGCCGCACCAGCACGCCGGAGTCGAGTTTCTCTACGTGATCAAAGGCTCGCTGGCCATCAAAATCGGCAGCGAGGAATTTGTTCTGGAACCCGAAGACTCCATCTACTTCGACTCGGCCGTGCAGCATACCTACCGCCGGGTAGGCTCGAAAGCCTGCACCGGCATCATCGTCACGGTGCCCTGACTATCCGGCCTCCGGAACCCCCTGTATCTTCACCACGATCGACGCGCCGCAACCCAAGCCTTCGGCCATGGGTGGAACCTAAATTGCTATCCAGCTTTCGTTGACAAGGCCTGTTGACCATTCCATACTCGCGGCTACGCTGCACCATTTTTGCAATCTTGCCGACTCAGGGCCCAAAGCCCGTAGCTCGAGGATTGGTTTGACCTCAGTCCGAGTCGATTTCCACAGAACGGTGTTTGAGGGTTCCATCTAGGAGGATTCTAGTGTCGAAGCCATTCGCCTCTAAGCAGTTCGCTGGTCGGATCGTCGCTGGTTGGTCCGTTTCCGGTTGGATCGTCTCTGGTTCGATCGCAGCGGTCGCCGTCCTGGCCGCCGTGGGAATCGCGGGCTCCAGTCTGAGCACGCATCGCGGGAACGCCGCTGCCAGGCCGGTTGCGGCCGCACAGGCGCCAACCCTCAGCGCGCAACAGCGTGGCCGGGTCCAAGCCAGTCTAGGCGCTCTTCCCCTCGCCTTTGAGGCCAATCAGGGACAGACCGATCCGCAAGTGAAGTACATGGCGCGGGGCAATGGCTACACGGTGTTCCTGACAGCCAACGACACGGTGTTCGCGCTGCAGAGTTCTTCGAAGACAGCGACTAAACAGGCGAACGGCAAGCAGACATTCGGCAAACCGCGTCCCGCGGCAAGAACGAAAGACATATCCGCCGCGATCCGCATGCATCTCGTCGGCGGAAACGCCCATCCGCAAGTCGCCTCGGGTCGTGAGCTGCCGGGCGTCACTAACTATTACACCGGGAGCGACCGCAGCAACTGGCATACGGGAGTCAAGCAATACGCCGGCGTTTCTTACCGGGATGTATATCCCGGCGTGAACATGGCATTCCATGGCGAACAACGGCAGCTGGAATTTGATTTCATCGTGGCGCCCGGTGCCAATGCCGCATCAATTAACCTCGGATTCTCCGGTGCGCGGAAGATCTCTACTGACGCGTCAGGCAATCTCCTGCTCTCTTCCGCGGCAGGTAACGTCGTCATGCACAAGCCGGTCGCGTATCAGGAAGAAAACGGAAAGAGGCGAGAGATTGCCGCGGCATTTGTGCAGGTAAACAAGAACCAGGTCGGACTCTCTGTAGGTTCCTACGACCACAGCCGGGAGTTAGTGATCGACCCCGCCCTCAGTTATTCCACCTACCTGGGTGGCAGCAGCGAGGACGATGCGTACGGGATTGCGGTTGACAGCTCGGGAAGCGCCTACATCGCAGGCGCAACCGATTCGCCCAACTTCCCGGCCCACACGGGTACCATCTCGTCTTCGGGAGGCTTCGACGCTTTCGTTAGCAAGTTAGACGCTTCGGGTTCCTCGATCGTATTCACGACCGTAATCGGCGGAACCAGCGACGATTTCGCTTTTGGCGTCGCGGTGAGCAGCGCCGGCACCTATGTCATCGGGAATACCTCATCGACCGCTTTCCCCTCGACCGTGGCGATTGGACCCTCCGGCGGGACCGACATCTTCGTCGCTGGGTTGAACAGCACAACCGGCACTGCGACATATGTCACACGAATCGGAGGCACTGATACTGACTCAGGCAACGCTATTGCCGCCGATAGCTCTGGCAACACATACATTGCCGGCGAAACCCATTCGACCGACTTTCCTATAGTCCTACCCGCGATCGAGAGCACCGCTCCCGACACGGATAACGCTTTCGTTGCCAAGCTGAACCCCACGGGAACCACTCTTTTGTACTCCACTTATCTCGGCGGCTCCCTCGGTGATCTGGCAACAGGCATAGCCCTGGACAGTTCCAACAACGCCTATGTAACCGGTATCACCGTATCCGCAGATTTCCCTACCACCTCTGGCGCTTTTCAAAAGGCCCAGGCGGGCACTGGAGATAACGGCTTTGTAACTGAGATAAAAGCTGACGGGTCCGCGACGGTCTATTCAACTTACCTTGGCGGCAATGGAGTCAGTGACGCTTTGGCGATCGCCGTAGATTCTGCGGGTGAAGCCTATGTAACCGGGGACACGAATTCCACGGCTTTCCCAACAGCAAACCCAGCTCAGACAAGCAATGCTGGAGGTTTAGACGTTTTCGTAACCAAGCTCAACGCCACCGGCGCTGGCCTCCTATTCTCAACGTATTATGGCGGCGCGTTGGATGAAACTGGAACCGGAATCGCGTTGGACTCTTTTGGCGATGCTTACGTAACAGGACGAACCGCCTCTTCCGGCTACCCGGTTAGTGGTTCGCCATTTCAAGGAGCGTTGAATGGAACGTCGTCGGATGCTTTCATCACCGAGTTCAGCAACACTGGCTTCGTGGAGTATTCCAGCTTCCTTGGCGGAACTGGCAATGAGAACAGCGTTGGCGGGATCACAACGAATGCTGCTGTAGGAGCGGTCGCCGTCGACTCTTCCAGCAACGCTTATCTGGCGGGTTCCACCGCGAGCACCACAGGCTTCCCTCTCACGTCACCGCTTGCATGCTGCGGCGCGTACTCCGGGCTCACCGACGGCTTCGTAGCCAAAGTCGGGGCGGCCCCTGCCGATTTTTCGGTTGCCGTATCGCCGGGGAGCGCTTCGACCACCAGCGGACAAACCACATCGGCAGTCACCGTAACCGTATCATCCGTGAACTCCAGTTATGGCCAGGCCGTAGCCTTGTCCTGCGGGGGATTGCCCGCTAAGGCTGTCTGTAACTTTTCGCCTGCCTCAGTGACTCCGGGCAGCACTGCGGCGACTTCGAGCTTGACGATTGGTACAAATGCCTCTTCGAGCAGCGGCATGCTGGCCCCAAAGACGAATCGCGGGCTCGAGATCGTCTATGCAATGTTTCTCCCAATTGGTGGCATCGTATTGCTGGGGGCAGGAAGTACTCCCCGGAGGAAGCGGCTCTTCGGCTACCTACTCCTCGGAATGATTCTGATGGGTCTGCTCATGCTCCCCGCTTGCGGCGGCAGCAGCAGCAGCGGAGGTGGAGGCGGCGGTAGCAGCGGAACCCCTCCCGGCACCTATAGCCTCACCATCTCCGGGCAAGGTGCCAGCACAACGCATTCTGCGCCATTCACAATCACCGTCAACTAAGCGGATCACACTGCCCCAACGGCCGTCTTCCCACGCGGAAGCCGGCCGTTTCTCTTTCCCCACAGGACCACCGCCGGCCTCATCGCCGCAGGATGTTACTATGGAAGATTCCGTGAGACTGATTCCGGGGAACTGTATCCCGTGGCTCTGCGGGAAATGTCTGCGGTAAAATGGAGCGCAGATTTTTTGTGCCGCTGGCCTGCATCCGCCGTGCAAAATGAGGCGGTGTACAGTTTGCCAGTGGCCGGGCAGCCTTTGGGATGTCCTGGGAATCGAAGCTACTTGAACCGAAACCTGCTCATGTTGAAATCCGAAATTTCGCAACCCGAAACGAAGTCCGAATTGAAGCCCCAAACGGCGTCCCCAACGATGTCCGCAGCCCAGTCCGCAGTTCCGTCCGATACATCGCAATTCCAGCCGTCGAAGCCGGACTGGTTTCGCCGCGGCCCAGGCGCACTTGTCGCCGCCCTTGTCCTGTTGGCGGCGCTGTTCAGCCTGTCGATCTCCGCGTCGGCCCAAAGCTTCACCTTGGACGCATCTTCCTTCACGCCGGTTGCCGTGCCGCCAGAGGGCACTTCCTCTGCGGACGTTACGGTCGGATCGGTCGGCGGCTTCACCGGAACCGTCAATCTAAGCTGCCAGGTCATACCGACAACCTTCACCGATCCTCCCTCCTGCGCCGTGAGCCCTGCAACGGTGACGGCGCCCGCCACCGCTTCGGCCACCATCACCACCAAGCTCGACACAACCACCATCGCTTACGCCATCACCATCACCGGCGCTGCACCCTCGATATCTCAGACCGTCGTCACCCAGGCGCAAACCGTGACCGTGCTGGCGGTCGCTCCCCAGTTCACCATCTCGGTGACCCGAGCCGTGACCCCGACTTCCGTGCCCGCCGGCAACGGCGGACAAGGGACCATCACCATCAATCCGATCAACGGGTACAGCACCCCAGTAGGCAAAGCGGGGATCACGCTTTCCTGCAGTTCGATCACTCCGTTGGTCACCATTCCTCCCATCTGCTCTTTCACCTATCCGAACGGCGAAAGCTCCTTGAAGGTAACCGGAACGGGAGCCGCTACCTCGACGATCACGATTAATACATTTGGCCCGGTCGTTATTGGTGCTGCGGTTCGTCCTCGAACCTTCTACGCTTTGTGGCTGTCGCTGCCCATGCTGGGACTGGTGGGCCTGGGCGCTGCGCTGGGCGGAAAGCGATCCAGAAAGGCTTGGGGCCTGCTGGCTCTTTTTGTGATCAGCGGCGCACTCTGCCTGATGCCGGCCTGCGCCAACTCCGCGAACACCACCATCACCACTCCCAACGGAGTGACGCCCAACAACACGTACACTTTCACCGTGACCGGAGTCGATGCCGATGGCAACGCCGCGAGTAACACGGAATCGACCACCACCGCGAATCCCTCGGTCACTCTCACGGTAACCTCACCAACGAATTAAGTTATGGGGCAGCCCTCGCATGGCACGACGCGGGTGCTGCTCATGGCGCGAGTCGCGGTGGGATTCGCGCTCTTGGCGGCTTCCCTGCTGCCAGATGCCGGCCACGCCGCCCCTCCCAAAAGCAAGACGAAAATTCCTGCCGTGCGCTGGGATGAAACGCGCCCCGGCTGCACCTTCTCGCGCGGCGACGACGGCAAGTATCGCTACGGACTCTGGTTCGAAGACATCGGCATCACCCTCGCCGTCGACTCCCAGGAATTGGAAAAAGTTCACCGCCGTCACGAACCGTTCTTCGGCGTGCTGCTCGACGTGCGTTATCGCGGGACGGGCTCGCTCGATTTCGCCACCGACAATATTTCCCTCGAGTTCGTGAACCATTTTCAAGTCGTGCAGACTGCGCTCGATCCCGACAGCTTCTCGCAAAGAGTCCAGAATGACGCCGACGAACTCGACCATCAGACCGCCCGCGAAGTGAAGCAGCATCCGGAGAAGAAGGCAGAAGAAGAAACGTTCTTGCGAGCCTACCTGAAAGACTCCACCGAACTGCAGGAGTTTCTCGGCAAGAACAGTTTGCGGCCCACGCGGCTGGGGCCGGGCAATCCCGAAACCAGCGGATGGATTTTGTTCAGCACCGAAAGCAAGTGGATCAGCGGCTGGAAGAAGCAGGAAGAGTTCATCCTGCGCGTCCCCTTCGACGGAAAGTTTTTCGAGTTCCCCTTCAAGCTCCCGCCCGAGCCCGGAGAAGTGCTGCTGCGGAAACGGCAGTGAAAAGACGGCGTCCGGCTTCAGGCGTTCGGCTTCCGAACGGCCGCGTCGCTAAAAGTTTGGAATGATCGGATCTTGACTTTGGGTCTCCGGAAGCCGAATCGCGGAAGCCGGAAGCCGCTCTAGCTTGCGGCTTTGCGCGCCTGCCGCTCAATCTCCGCCGCCTGGTGCATGAGCACGTCGCGCAGCGAGACCAGTCCCTTCAAATCCTTCCCGTCAACGATGGGCAGATGGCGGAATCCGAACTCCCGCATGATGAACAGGCACTCCTCGATGCTCTCGTCCGCAGGCACGGCGCGCGGGTTCGCGGTCATCACTTCTGACACCGCAGTCGTACCCGGAGTGCGCCCCACGGCCACGACGCGGTTCATGATGTCGCGTTCCGACAAGATCCCCGCCAGTTCGCCATTGCGCAGCACAGGCACGGCGCCGATGTTGTGCTCCATCATGAAACGCGCGGCCTCGAGCACGGTGCGGGTGGCTTCCACGGAATAGAGCTTGCGGTCTTTCACGAGTTCGCGGAGGGTCTTCATGGATCGCTCCTTCGGCACTGCGGAATCTACGCGGCTTCGGCCAGCCCCACGGCCAGCGTTTTGGGGTGGGCAATACTCTATCACAGGCGGGAGGCCCGAGATCAAAAGGGATACGGCGACCTGGCCGGCGCCACGAGGGCGAAATCATACCCGGAGCATTGCGCGAGAGACAGGGTTCAGGAGGCTACTGCGACACCTTATTCTCGCTCAGCGCATCCACCATCTGCTTCGCTTGTCCTAAGCTGCAGCCGTAGAGTTTGCTGGCGACGTACGTGGCCGTAATGTTCTGGCCGCGCACGACGAGCTCGCGGAGTTGCCGCTGTTGCTCTTCCCGGCTGAGCGATTTCAGGTGCGTGAAGTCCTGCTTCAACGAAACCGGATCGGCGATGACAGTATAGGGCCGCAGCGCGTCCAGGAACTTGTGTGTGCCCGGCACTACGTTCCAATGGATGCGAACGCTCGACGACCCAGACATCGCGACTGGATAATCCCGGTAAAGCGTCGAACTCGTGCCATACCAGCGTTTTTCCATTGGGGCCTGTTCGCCGAGCTCCGTCCCCAACGCGTCTGCCAGCGGCGCGGGATCGCCCGACAACTCAAGTTCGATATGGCGCAGATATTGGGTTTGCGTGCCGCCTGGCCTTCCCATGTCCGGTGTCTCGACGCGCTCTTTGATGAGCCGGGCCGACGCGATCTCGCCGAAGGAAAGGAAGACCACCGAAGGGTCATCGGCGGGCAACTCGTAGTTTAGATAAGAACGGTACTGCACAAAGATTCCCGTCTCGTTCATCCGGACCAGCCAATTAGAAGGATGGAAGCGCGCCGTAACCATTCTTAGCGTCAAAAGCAGAAAGATCAGCAGAAACGGACCGAAGAAGTAGCCGGGCCGCCACTTAGCTGTGTAACCGTGGACCAAAAAGGCGGTGGCGGCAGCGAATCCGGCAAGCCACACGATCAAAGCAAGCAGACGCGCGTGTTGGAATACGCGGTCGTTGGGGCCAAGCTCGACGTCTCGCAGGCGCAGCAGGCGCATCGCAGCTCCGAGGAACGACAAAAGTTTACTTTGCCAGAGCTGCGAGCGATAGCTACTTATGGTACTGCGGCAAGAGCATGAACCACAGAAAACGCCTCAGATTTCGCTGGGTGGGAAGAGTCTAGGAAGTATCGAAGGAAGTGCTAAGAAATCCCTCTCGCTCATTGACCCTCACTGCAACGACGGTGGAGTTAGTCCCATGAAGGCCGTACCGAGAAATTTTCCCTGGGCATCGAAATTCCAGTTGAATATTGCAAATCCCGCACTTGCACAGGCGTGGCAGCCGTTGAGCAGGGGATAGCCGACGGTAAACTGTATTCCGCCGTTTGGCCCGGCCTGTGAGTTGGGCCAAATCTTCCCACTGCGATCCCCCGGCCACAAATCGACTTTCGGGAATTGGCTCTTGAGATCTTGGAACTGGGGACTCTGTTCCATCGTCTTCCGGTCGAGCAGCTTCAAATCTTCCACGTTGACGATGGGCGGCTGTCCATTTACCAGCAGGAGACCATAGTTCGTGTTGGCGCGCAGCGGATAGGTGATCCATGCAAATGCGACCGGCCCCTCATCCTGGAAGCCGGTCATAATGCCGAACTCGCCATGGCTCTGCTTGTAGAGTTTGCGGCTAAAGCTTACCGCGGTGGCGGGAGCTCCGGCCTTCGCCATCTCGTCGATGAAACATTCGCCTTCTTGGGAACCAGATGATTTATCGCAGGCGGAGTGAGCGGCGGAGACGAACTGCTTCGGTACTTGCCAAACCGCCGACGCGCCAACCTTCACCGAGCTATCCTGCGATTGCGGCGTCCACGTTCCAGCTAGCAAAACGACAGCGACAAGCAGGTGGACATTCGACATAATTCTTCCCTCGAAGCTAACTTGCCTCGACAGGATTCGACGCGCCACTGTTCGTTCTGACAGTGTGCCGGATCGCGGGGAGCGCTCCCCACAGATTGTTGATCTTTGCAGGAGTCTTGAGCGTAACCATCTGGTTTCAACACCTACAAACGCAAATTCGCAGGGTTCTCTGCTTGGTTGAGAACAACAAGGGGCTTCGCCGCAGTGAACCGAGCCTACAGCCCGGGACGGGATATTCACTGCTGGCTTGGATTCCAGCCGACGCTCACTTGGCGGTTCTCCTTTTGACTCAGTGGAGCCAGTTAGCCACCGCAGCCGTCCAAAATGAAGCGGACTTGGCCGCAGGAGGCTAAGTTAAACTCAGCCTCACAGCCAGAAATGATTGAATTAGCTCGCAGATTTCGAACCTTTTGAGGGTGCCACCAAATTGCCACAGGTCCAGCAGCCCAGATGTACCCCTCGGGAAGAAGCACCCTATCGAAATGAAGAATGTATTTCTCCGAAGCACATTCTCTCGGAAGCGATAACAGGATGAACTGGTGCCCGAGATCCGGGCGACCATCAAAATACCCGAAGTACACGTCGGACGGCGCCATCGGCTTCGGCTTAATACCCCTCACATAATCGGAGTTTCTGAAGTGGTCGACAGTGACCTGGTCTAATTCGTTGTCAGTCCGAAGGTGAGTCCAGAAGATGCGGACCTGGCCGCTGCGCATAAGAGCAGTGATCATTACCGAAGCGGTGATCAAGAAAATCCCGGCGGTCCAAAACACCTTTCTCACCGGTTGATAATGCTCCATTTCGCAGCAGGCAGCAACACTGATAAACGATTCCATGAAGTCTGTAGTAACAAGCAGCGGTCCTTATTCTTAGCGGTCCTCATCACGGGACTGTGGGTTGTTGTCGTAACATGATCTCGCCAACCATCCACCTTGACACCCAGAAGAGAGCCGCAGGTTGCAAGTCCTTGCGTCTTGACAGGGCATTCCTTGGGGCGGATACTCGCCCGCGTGCCCTGCAATCGACCCGCGTCCCATCAAGCCGATGCTTGTGGTCGCGAATTTCGAGAGGACATTCAGCCATGAGACTCGTATCAGCCGCCGCCCGTATTTCAATCTCTAAATCCTGCGCTTTCGCGGTTGCCCTCATGATGGGATTCGCAGCCAGTGCGCCGTCGGCGCACGGGCAAACGTTCACCGTGCTCCATTCGTTTAAGGGCGGCACGGACGGAGAGGGTCCGAACGGCGGTGTGGTGCGCGATGCCGCGGGCAACCTCTACGGCACCACGGCTCATGGCGGTGCTTTCGGCAACGGAACGGTGTTCAAGCTGGATACGATGGGCAGGGAGACCGTGCTATACAGCTTCACGGGCGGAGCCGACGGGGCATTTCCCTTAGCGGGTCTGATCCGCGACGCGGCCGGCAATCTCTACGGCACAACGGAGGCTGGCGGCGATCTCACTTGCAACGGCGGTAGCGGCTGCGGAACGGTGTTCAAGCTGGATACGACCGGCGAAGAGACCGTGCTTCACAGCTTCACAGGGAAGGACGGGACATCTCCTATCGCAGGCGTGATCCGGGACGCGGCGGGAAATCTCTACGGCACCACTCCCCAGGGCGGTCCTTTCAGCTCTGGAACGGTGTTCAAGCTGGATACGACCGGCAAGGAGACCGTGCTGTACAACTTCACGGGAGGAAGGGGCGGAACGGACGGGTCCTACCCTGACGGAGCTCTGATCCGGGACGCGGCGGGCAATCTCTACGGCACCACGCAGCTCGGCGGCAATTACAGCTTCGGAACGGTGTTCAAGGTGGATAGCACCGGCAAAGAGACCGTGCTCTACAGATTCTATGGCGGCTCGAACGGGTTGAATCCCGTCGGCGGCCTGATCATGGACAAGGCAGGCGATCTCTACGGCGCCACAGAGGGAGGCGGCCTCTTCTTCGATGGAACAGTGTTCAAGCTGAGTCCGGTCAGCAGCAAGCCGGTGCTGTACAGCTTCGCCGGCCGAGCGGACGGGAGCCTGCCCGTCGCAGGCGTGATCGCGGACACGGCGGGCAATCTCTATGGAACCACGCAGTATGGCGGCGGTGTCGCCTGCTTCGGAGGCGGCTGCGGAACGGTGTTCAAGCTGGATAAAACCGGCAAGGAGACCGTGCTGCACAGCTTCACCGGCGGAGCGGACGGCGCAGCGCCCGTAGCTGGTCTGGTCCGAGATGCGGCGGGAAATCTCTACGGCACCGCATACTCCGGCGGCGACGGCGGTTCCCGTTGCGCCGGCGGCTGCGGGGTGGTCTTCAAGATCACCCCCTGAGCGGCTGAGACTTCATTGGACTGCACCCCGCGCCGTGCTGTCGCGCTGCTTCGCCCCGCATAGAGCAACAGCCAGTTGCCTTGGTTGGCGTAACGTCCATTACACTTCTCAAAATGCCCGGAACAGGGATTCGAGAACTACTGCCATCTTCCCGCCAAGGGCAAAAAGGAAGGGCGACCCGCGATGGTCTGGTTGCGATGGCGAAACCTGGGCCGCCCGCCCCAATGGGTTAAGCGGCAACTCGTTCCGTAACCCGCGCCTGGTGAGGCGCGCCCACATAGGGGAATTGCCCGAGCAGGTCTTTGTGGGGCCCGACCTTATCTTGCGTCACCTTTCCGTTGCTAAGGAGAGGAAGGAAGAAATCCACGACGTCGTCGGTGAGTGTCCGGCCGTTGGTCGGGTAGATCGCCGGCCTTGTGGGGTTATAGGGGAGGATGTCCGGCAGCAAGGTCCCCGCGACCCGCGTTGCTTCCGCTGGCGTATATCCACCGGCGTGCTCCAGCGCGTGCGCGAAAACGGGGACGAAACGGGCATCGTCCGCCGGCTCCGCAGCAAGATAGGCGGCGTTCTGTTCGCCGGCGAGGAAGGGAGTTTGATTTGACCGCGCACCGCGATCCGCCTGAACCCATTTTCCGCTAGTGCCGTCCAGTGTGCGAGCCCACAGGCCCATCGTTCCACTCCCGAGGGCTGAGTTGGGCACTTCCAGCACGATGCTGCACACATCCTTGTCGGCGAAGTAATCGTCACCGGTGAATTGCAGGTTGTTCAGGGCTCCCTGGACGTCGAAGAAAAAAGGATCTCCGCGCCAGCCCGAAAAGAAGCGGTAGTCACCGGCTTCCGCCACCCGCGTCTCCGTCCCCGTCGAGACCGGCACTCCCTCGACGATGACTTGCCCTTCATCGCCTATCCCAGCAGCCTGCGCGCCCTCAGCGCGGCGAAGCGTCGCGGTCTGCTCCCCGTCCTTGGAGGACGTGAAGCGCACCCGGTACGCGATATCGGCTACGTTATCGCCGTTCGTATCAATCCTAAGCTCATAAATCGCCTCGGGCGAGAAGGCGACGTCGGTGGTGGGTCCTGGCGGGTTCACGCCGGTGGACGGATGCACGTTCATAATCAGGATCGATTTGTTGGCATCCCCAGGCTTTGGGAAAGCAAACAGATCGGTAAAGTCCAGGCGGGCATCCCCGTGGGGGAATCCAAAGTCGGGGCCGGAATAATGGTGGGACATGGCTTTTCCTCGCTTTAGGTGAGATTGAGATTAAACGCAGAATTTCCGATTTGGACTTCTGGTCAGCGGATTATACGCTTCTCCAAACCTGGACGCGACGAGTCCGCCAAGGGCTGATCTGGTGGCCCCGAAGTATCAATGGGGTGCCGGCCCCATCCTGGCGCGTACTTCCATGAGGACGACCTTTTGTCAGCTTTGAGGTGTCAATCTCGGCGATCAATTGGCGAGCACGGTAGGGACAACCATGTGCGAACTGAAAGCTGTTGGAATGATTGTCTGAAGGAGGGAGAAGTACTATCAGACCGTGCGTGCCATCGCACGTAGCCTACGAGGTAGGAGCGGGGCGACAACAAACCGTTCGAAGCCCTCGGACAATGTACCCATACCCGCAAGGGTAGCATCGGAACCGCGAGGCGACGATGCATCTACTAGCACAATGTGGAGAGGGCCTAGGCTTGGTAACAAGGTCAGAATACACAAATGCTCGCAGGCGTCGTCACCCTAAGAGAACCTAAGATGCTGCGCGGTTCTTCTCGCAGTGGGTACGGAGCGTAGTGGTTTTCTCCGTCATGGTCATATCACACTGCCGGCGTAGAGAGCAGACCTAACCTATCGTGTTATTCCAACGGAACAGGATAAATCCGTATCGCTCCCCACAGGGAAAGCACATCGCAAGATGGGCCGATGGCGGTGCGGACATGAGAGGAAGGAGGAAGCGAATGCCGCTCTGTAATGGAACGGATACCGGTTGCGTCAGTCCCATCGATAACATCACCGGGCGCGAAAGCGGGCTGACTTCCTTCAGGTGCTTCACACGAGAAAACTGGGCAAATCGGCATATGAGACAAGGCAGATGACAACAGTGCAAGCTGTTGGTGCAGTCTCACGCGAAGCGGCAGAATGGTACGCCACCAACTGGCAAGCCATCAACCGCAACGTTCGCCGACTCCAAGTGCGTATCGTGCAGGCGACGAAGGCAAGCAGATGGGGCAAGGTGCGAGCCTTGCAACGCCTGCTGACCCACTCGTACAGTGGCAAGGTTCTCGCCGTTCGACGAGTGACGGAAAACAATGGCAAGAAAACCCCTGGCGTGGACAAAGAAATTTGGGACACACCAGAAAAGAAGATCAAGGCCGTACATACACTCAAGCGAAGTGGCTATCAACCTCAGCCTCTCCGACGCGTTTACATTCCGAAACCGGATGGCAAAACGATGCGACCGCTCGGAATTCCCACTACGAAAGATCGAGCCCAACAAGCCTTGCATTTGCTTGCACTCGATCCCGTGGTGGAAACCACTGCCGACAACAACTCCTACGGGTTTCGCCAGCAGCGGTCCTGCGCCGATGCGATTGAACAGTGTTTCAATACACTGTCCAAACCAAATCCGCAGTGGATTCTAGAGGGTGATATCAAGTCCTGTTTCGACCGAATTTCGCATGATTGGCTTCTGGCTCACGTCCCCATGGATCGAGCCATACTCCAAAAGTGGCTGAAATCCGGGTATATGGAAAAACACGTCCTTCACGAAACCACGGATGGGACGCCACAAGGCGGAATTATCTCACCCGCGCTTTCCAATTGCGCGTTGGATGGACTGGAGCGGCTCTTGAAGGAAAAGTTTCCGACAAAAAAGCCTCTCTCCTCCTTTGGAGGTAAGTTTGCCTGTGTCAATTTCATCCGTTATGCGGATGACTTCATCATCACCGGTAGAACCAAAGAACTACTGGAAGGAGAAATCAAGCCCCTCGTCGAGCAGTTTCTGCACGAACGAGGGTTGGAGCTTTCTCCTGCGAAGACGGTCATCACCCACGTGGAGAAAAGCTTTGATTTCCTCGGACAAAACGTGCGCAAGTATCCCAACGGAAAATTGCTCATCAAGCCTTCCAAGAAGAACGTTACAACCTTCCTGGGCGGCATCCGGAAGACAATCAGAGCTGCGCGGGGCATGTCGGCCGCCGAACTGATCCGTAAACTCAACCCCAAAATCAGGGGTTGGGCCAACTATCATCGGCACGTGGTGAGTACACGCACGTTTGCCCGCGTGGATTACCACATCTTCTCTAGTCTGTGGCAATGGGCACGACGAAGACACCCGAACAAGAACACTCGCTGGTGCAAACAGAAGTACTTTGCGTCGCGTTGTGGTCGTGACTGGTCCTTCTTCGGTGAAACGTGTGACGACCAAGGCCAGCCCATTCAGGTTTGGCTGCGGCCCGCCCGTCGCACACCCATCCAGCGACACGTTAAAGTCACAGCTGACGCGAACCCCTACGACCCTACCTTTGAGGCCTACTTCGAAAAACGCGAAGAAACTCATATGCAGGACACGTTTCGGGGTACTCGCACGCTTCGCTTTCTCTGGCACGAACAACGCGGGCTCTGCACTGTGTGCAATTCAAAAATCACTCGGATCACGGGCTGGCGCCTTCACCACTGCGTTCCCCGTGTGATGGGTGGTTCGCAAAGCGCCGAGAACCGCGTTCTACTTCATCCAGAGTGCCATGACAGGGTTCACCGTCAGCGCATTCCTGTCTCGAAACCGCGTCTCCCCGAAAGAGGCGTTCGAAGGGCTTGAGCTGTGTGAGGGGAAACTCTCATGCACAGTTCTTAGAGGGCTGGACGGGAGCAATCCTGTCCGGCTACTCGATTTCTGGTTGCCCCCCGTACAGACCCGGACGGGCGCTGATTAGCGCATCCGGTTCTTATCGCGGATGAGTGGCGGCAAAGCGAATCGCGGGGTAAGGATGGAGCACTCGCGGTTGAGGAAACCATCGGTCTGCCAAGGCGAGAGTACGCGTCCAGGAGATCGGGTGTTTCTGGCTCCGGCGGCGAAGAGTACGCCACCACTGCCCGATTAACCGATCCCGAAACACGCCCAGACTCGCGAGGTTCCCTGGTACCGCGTAGTAGTTGAAGTGGCCCTGCACGACCGACTTGAGCCATTGGCCGGTTTGGCGCACGGGATCGTGCATCCGCTTACGGAGTTGCTGCTTAATCTCTCGCAGCTTCGCCCGCATGCGTTTGCAATCGTCTTGCGCCTCACCATGAATCGCCCTAGGCTGTTCTTACCGCTGATATGCGTAAAGCCTAGGAAGTCGAACGTCTCGGGCTTGCCTTCTCCTCTTCGTGTCCGGTTTTGTTCGGCAAACCGCCCGAACTCAATCCGGCGCGTCTTGTCGGGGTGTAATTCCAATCCAAACATTCCGAGTCGTTCCCGAAAGTTCTCCAGGAAACGATCGGCTTCGGTTTGGTGTTGGAATCCTAAGATGATGTCGTCCGCGTAGCGGACGACTACCACGTCGCCTTGCGCCCATTTCTTGCGCCAGACGTCCACCCACAGATCGAAAACATAATGCAGGTAAATGTTCGCGAGAAGCGGTGAAATCACCGAACCTTGCGGACTCCCTGTCTTCGTGTTCGACCATTCGCCTTCCTCCATCACCCCAGCGTTGAGCCATTTCTGGATCAACCGCAGGATGCGGGGGTCGGCGACGCGATGCTCCACGAACTGGACCAGCCAACTCTTGTCGAGGTTATCGAAAAATCCTCGAATGTCGGCATCCAGCACGTAGTTCACCTTCTTCTTCAGGAGCGCGTACGACAACGCATCCAGCGCTTGATGCTGGCTGCGCCCGGGGCGAAACCCATACGAAAAGCCGAGAAAGTCTTCCTCATAAATCTGGTTGAGGATGGTAACTACGGCCTGTTGGACAAGTTTGTCTTCGATAGCCGGGACCGCGAGTGGACGTTGCCGTCCATCGGCTTTCTCTATGTACACTCTTCTCGAGGGTGTCGCTCGATAGGCTCCGCGATGAACTCGGCCATGAAGATCGGTCAATCGATCCTCTAGCCCGTCTTCATACTCCTGCCAGGTGACACCGTCCACTCCGGGTGCGGCCTTCCTCTTCAGTGAGTAAAAGCTTTCCCGCAGCAGATCGACGGTCAAATGGGGAGCAAGGCGGTGAACTTCATCTCCTTATTTTCCCTTGCTGCTTTCCGCACGCCAGCCAGCCCTTGGGACACGCCCTTCCCGCTCTGCGTCGGGTACGTGTTAGGTTGACCAGCGTTCTCCTTGATCAACGGCCTTCCCTCCCCACTCTCCGCCGGCGATGTTCCGTCTTTGTTCGAATGGTTCATAGGTAGTATGCCGCTGTGTGACTCCTCGCAGACGTACGCGCGGGCCTTGTGGCTCTGGCCTTCGCCCGCCGACCTGCGGTCTGGTTGGACCACAGGTGTCTCCGAGGTCTCCCGGTTCTCGTGCTTGAAGTTTCTAGGCGTGTCTGGGGTCTTCGACTACGCCGGGCTGAGTAGAGGCTCGCGCTATCGCCCTATTCATGTTGCCTTCCGCGAATATTTAAGACGTCGGCGCCCGGGTTGTATGTTTTCGGAGCTCAGTTGCCCACCCCGCCTATACCCCTCTCCAGAAACTCCCCTTCACGCCACTCCGGTTTCAACGACTTGGAAGCCTAGGGTTGCAGCTTTCTTCTTGAGCAAGTGAAGTTGTTGTTCACGATGTTTTTGCTCGTAATACTGAGTGCCCTTGTCGACGTACTCTTGACCGTATTTCAGCATGCGGAATACCAGCCGGGCGAGCCGGTGAGCCATCGCGGTGATCGCCTTCGGCGCTCCCAGCTTGGTTCGCAAGCGACGGTATTGCGCGCCCAGGTAACTCTGGCTTTTGATCAATGTGGTGGCGGCCATTCGCAATGCCGTCGCCGCACGGTTGATTACGTGGCGCGTGCCTCTCGCTAGGACTTTGTCTCCGCTGATGCGATTGTCTGGACACAATCCCAGCCACGAGGCGAAGTGCGCCTCGGTTTTCCAGCGGGTCATATCCAGTCCCACTTCGCTGATAATCGTCTGCGCCACTATCGCGTTGACGCCATCGATTCTGCTAAGGTCCACTCCGGTGATTCGATGCAATTCGCTGGTGAGGTTGAAACCAGGCGCATTCCTTTGGATCCGCTTCGTCTTCTTGGCGTTGGGTATCTTTGGTTGCTCCGTCGATGCCCGCTCAGGTACGGCAAACTGCTTCAATGTCGCTTCCAGTTCCCGGTCGCATTCGGCGATTTTGTGCTGATAGGTGTCATACATCTCCATTTCCTGCTTCAGCACAAACAGTAGTTCGGAGCGCCAGTTGCCTTCCAGGCTCTTGGCGATCTGTTCTCGCCCCGCCCGAATCCGAGGATGGCTCAGTTCCGCCAGTTTCCTCGGATCGCGCTCGCCCGCCAGAATCGCGCGCACGATGGCTTGTCCGGTCAGTCCACTCAGATCGCTGATCACGTTCGCTAATTGCACATTCATCTGAGTCAACACCTTCTGTATGCGCTGGATGCAGGTCGACGCACCGCGCACATGTTCTCCCCGTTGCCGCCAATACGTCCGCACCACCCGGATTTCCGCCGTTGGCTGGAACGAGTTGTTGAGCAGGCCATGGGTGTGAAGCTTTAACAGCCATTGGCTCTCTTGCACGTCGCTCTTGCGCCCAGGTAGATTCTTAGTGTGTCGTGCGTTTACCAAGTAGACCTCGAAGCCACGTTGTTCCAAGATCTCGTACAGTGGAATCCAATAGACACCCGTTGACTGCATCGCTACTGTTTTGACTTCGCAGGCCTCTAACCAATCCGCCATTCGATGCAAGTCCGCTGTGAAGCACTCGAACCTACGGACTGGCTCTGCATCTTGTTCCGGGCGTACTGCCACGTAATGCGCGCCGTTGCCCACATCAATCCCTGCGGCGCGCGGATGTACCACCTCCAGACCGGGGTTCGCCGATTGTAATCGCCGTCCCAACTCCTTCCTCTGCTTTCGGTTCATCTTGCCTGCTCCCATCTTCGTTCTCCTTCCTGGAAAATGGACCAGGCTCGGCCCGGCTGCGATTGGTTTAAGAATCTCTCCAACGGGGTCGGCACGTCGTTCAGGACAACGGGCCGCCACCATGCCAGTGATCGCAATGACCGGAGCCATGCTGTCTATCGGGCACTCAGCACCAATGGGGAATCGGCTTTAGCTTGCCGAACCTCGTCCAACAGCAGGCTCTCAAATCCGCCGCCTCCCGCCAAGTTTCTGCCCCCGGTGACCGCACCCAGGGCGCGGTCGAATGCTGTCTACGCTTCGCTGCGTCCCTCACAGTAGCAGCGCAAGACTCGAGGCCGAGCGGATCGCTACTCCTTTCTCGTAAGGCTCTTTCATCCTCTGCTTCAAGCCGGTTTATCCCGGCGCACTGTAATGGGGATGTTACGACAGGCTGACGATTCGGCCCTCGGGGGTCGATCATTCACGCCAAGTCTCGAGCCTGAAGAACTTCACGTCCAATCGCAGGCTATTCGTGTCGAAGTGTCTGCATGGGATCGATTTTCGTGGCGCGGCGGGCGGGAATAAAACTAGCGAAAAACGTGACAGCCACGAGAGCCAACGAGACCATCGCTAGAGTCAGAAAATCGTGAGACTTCACGCCGTACAGGAAGTCGGCCAGCAAGGTCGTAGCGGCAAAGGAACCTGCGAGGCCGATCGCTACGCCGATCAGCGAGAGCAGCATCGCCTGCCGCAACACTAGCGTGAGCACCTGTCTGGGCTGCGCACCCAAAGCCATTCTCAACCCGAGCTCATGCCTCCGTTCGCCCACGGCGTACGAAATCACGCCATAAATTCCGATTACGGCGAGAATCAGCGCAATCGCAGCAAACAGCTCAAACAGTTCCGAGAGGAATCGCCATGGAGTCGCTGACTTTGAGACTGTCTGCTCGACCGTTGTGATTCCGAAAACGGCGGAGTCGGGCGCCAGCTCAGAAATCGTCCGGCGCACATCTTGCATCAGGGCCTTCGAACTGGAGTGCGTGCGGAAAATGATGCTCTTGTGAATCCGCGTTTCCGTCCAGCCGGAGTGAACGCGAACTGGTACCTGGCGGTAATCGACGTATGCCTCGGGGAATGGATCCATCGTCAACGAAAACTGGTGCACGTTTCCAACCACGCCAACGATTTGTCGCGGTCTTTCCTCCGGAGAATCATCGAAGGTGATTGTGTGGCCAATTGGATCGTCGTTTTGCCAGAACTTTCGTGCCATAGCCTCATTGATCACCACGACCCAGCCACTACTCTCGGTGTCGTGCTCGGTGACGGCTCGGCCCCGCAGCACAGGGATGCCCATCAGTTGAAAGTAGCTGGAACTGACCGCTTGCCGTAGAACACTGGGCTTCTCCCCGGCCGTCCCCACGCTTTGCCCAACAGTCGTGAATCCGGGAGAGGCATACTGCGCCGTCTCCAGAAGGGGAAGCCAATCGACCAACCCCACATCTTCAACCCCCGGTATATTTCGGCCGCGCTCCAGCGCTTGACGACAGAAGTTCCCCACAGGTGGAAGGATGGAACTGAAGCCGGTCGCATCCTCGGTCGAGGAATCCATGTACTTCAGCCCGGTGAGCCGAACTTCCGCAGTCACGAGATGCGATGCATTGAAGCCCGGTGTCGTCCTCAGAATTCGCGTCAGCGTGTTGATCATCAGCCCGGCGCAGACTAGCAACACGAAGGCCAGCGCAATTTCAGTGACGACCAGCGCATTTCTCGTTCTATGACTTGAGACGGTTGCGGTGCTGCGCCCTCCTTCTCTCAAAAACTCATTGACGTCACTCTTTACGGCTCGATACGCAGGAACCAGCCCGAAAGCGATACCCGTCAGCAGACAGGTGCCAAAAGCGAACAGCAACACCCGGCTATCCACCAAAACGCTTAAGTTGCGCGGAAGCCACTCCGGAGCCCACACGCTGAAAACCTTCACACCGAGAACCGCAAGAATGACGCCGCCGACTCCTCCGATCATCGAGAGCAGAATGCTCTCCGCGAGCATCTGACGTACTATCCTTGTTTTGTTTGCTCCTAAGGCAACGCGTACGCCGATCTCCTTCCGCCGCCCGTCTCCTCGAACCAGCGAAAGATTGGCGACATTAGCGCAGGCAATCAAAAGAACGAGTGCAACGATTCCAAACAATGCGAAATAAACCTCGCCCCAGTCACCGAACAGCCGAGCCCGGAGTGGCTCGACCCGAATTCCCAGATCTTTGTACGCTTCGGGAAAAGTCTGCACCAAGCGTCGTGTGGTGACTTCCATAGCGGCCTGGGCCTGCTGGATCGAAACGCCGCGTTTCAGTTTGCCGATCGCCAGGAACCATCGCACATCCTCCACGCCGGAATTCGACGGATTCCCCATGCCGCCGAATTCATAAACCTCCGGAGTTCCAGTTCCCAACAGATCAAACCCCGGTTCAAGGACGCCGGCGATCGTCCCCGAAAAGGTGTCGACGAAAATCTCTTTGCCCACCACATTCGGGTCCCCGGCGAAATGGCGCTTCCAGAACTCGTAGCTGATCAGCAAGCCGAAGGAACCTTTCTGTTCACTGAGGTCATCGGTGGGGATACTGCCCATGAAAGCCTTGACTCCAAGCAGTGGGAGCAAGCGAGCGCTCATGTGTTGCACGCCAACACGTTCCCCCGACCCCGCACTCGACATGGCTACCATGTCGGCGTGGGACACGAACTCCAGTGTCTCGAAGACCCGGTTATCAACGCGCCAGTGAGCCACGTCCGTGGTTGAAACTGGCAACGAGTATTTTGGCTCCTTGAGGTTGACATTCGACACAGCGACCAACCGGTCCTGATCGGGATAGGGAAGTGGGCGAAGAAGGATTCCGTTGATAACGCTGAAAACTGCTGTGGTGCCGCCGATTCCGATGGCTAGAGTTAAAACAGAGACCAGGGTGAATCCCGGACTCTTACGTAATCCGCGAACCGCGTATCGCAGATCTTGACCGATTGCCTCAATCCATCGGGCCATAGCGATGCCTCACGAATCGGCCTCACCCCAAACACGATGAGTCTACACCCGGACGACTGTTCCGAGACCTCGCGGCACGGCGCAAGTGTCGCAATCAGGCCTTATCATAACTTTGCGCCTTTTGTTCGCCAGATCGGCGTATTCGCAGAACACCCAGAACCCCAAAGCTCAGGCCCAGGCCAAAGCAGCACAACGCAGCCGCAGCGAAAACGAGTCATGCAGGTGCCGCGATAGGGGAAGGAAGGTCGCTACCGCTCGATAATTTCTTCCAGCGTCTGAAAGAACGCAGGATAGGAAATCGCCGCGGACTCCGCCCCGCGAATGAGTGTTTCGCCCTCGGCCCGCAGCGCTGCGACTGCAAATGCCATAGCGATACGGTGATCTCCGAAGGAATCCAGTTCAGCACCGTGGAGCGTCTGCCCGCCGGGAATCTTCAGCCCATCTTCCATCTCTTCCACTTGCGCGCCCATGAGCCGCAGGTTCGTGGCGACGGCGGCGATCCGGTCCGATTCCTTCACGCGCAATTCTTTGGCATCGCGCACTTCGATTCCCTTCTCGGTGTAAGGCGCAATCGCCGCCAGCACGGGAATCTCATCGATGAGAGCAGCCGAATCCGCTCCGGCAATTGTTGTATGGGTGAGCCGGCCACTTTCGACCTGCAGCGAGCCAACCAGTTCGCCGTGGATCTCGTCAAGTTGCGTGACCGAAATGCGCAATCCGATCTGCATCAGGATGTCGAGCAGGCGGGCGCGCGTGGGATTCATTAGCAGGCTCGGGACAGTCAGCTGCGAATCCGGAAACAACGCAGCCGCGCACAGGAAGAATGCAGCGCTCGACAAATCGCCCGGGATGCGCGCTTCGACGCCACGCAGGCGCTGGCCGCCACGAATGCGCACTTCGTTTCCCTGCCCGCTGCTGTTGCGCTCGAGCTTTGCCCCGAAGGCACGCAGTGCGATTTCTCCGTGATCGCGGGTTCGCAGCGGTTCCACAATGCGAGTTTCACCGTCGGCGAGCAATCCAGCAAATAGCAGGCACGATTTCACCTGCGCGCTGGCTACGGGCATGGCGTGGTCGATGGCTTTCAGCGCCGCGCCGGTGATGCGCAGCGGCGGCTTGCTTTCGTGCGATGCGATCTGCGCGCCCATCGCCGTCAGCGGCGTGATCACTCGCGCCATCGGACGGCGCGAGAGCGACTCGTCCCCAATCATTTCGCTGGTGAACTTCTGCCCCGCGACAATGCCGCTCAACATGCGCATCGTCGAACCCGAGTTGCCGCAGTCGAGGGCGTTCACGGGAGCGCTGAGGGATAGGCAACTTCCTTTTACTTCGATGGAGTTATCCGCTTTCCGCTCCCACGCGACGCCCAGCGAGCGCATGCATCCGAGCGTGCTCGCGCAATCGGCGCCGGTCGAATAGTTCTCCAGGCGCGATGGTCCTTCGGCGATGCCCGCCAGCATCGCGTAGCGGTGGGAAATGGACTTGTCTCCGGGAAGCTGCACACTGCCGCGCACGTTGCGCGCCGGACGCACAATAATTGAGGAGCCGTTTTTCATGCTGAGATCAATATAGTGGATTAGGAACAGAGAACCTGGGGCTGCAATAAATTGCAGATTCTAGATTTCAGATTGTAGATTGAAAACAATGTCGAGGCGACGTTTCAAATCCGCAATCGTAAGTCTGCAATCCTAAATCTACAATCTGCAATCTCTTACGCCATCGCCTTGGCTTCCGCGGTGGCTTCTTTGAGAATGTTGGCCGGAACTTCTTTGAGTGTCGCGCCAAACTCGAACATGGGCGTCTCGGTGCCGCGGCCCCAGCGGGCGACTTCCCAGTGCGCGCGCACAAACTTCACGTCGGGATGTGCCGTAAGATCCAGGAGCAGCGGAGATTCTCCGCAATAAAATTTCTGTGGAAACGCGGCGATCGACTTCACGCCCCAGGTCGTGCCGTCGGCCGATCCGTAGACGCTGAGGTCCAGCGCCTCCTGCTCGATGATCTTCGTGATTGCGAAGGTCACCAGGAAGACGCGACTGCTGGCAGCGCTCACGTCGACGGCTTGGCCGTCCCCCTTGGCGCTCACGGTTTGCACAAACACGAGAGTTGTATCAATCGTTGTCATAGCGAGAGGATTCTAACAAATCCGGCATCGGAGTGAGGGTGAAACCACGTAAGTTGTTGAGCCTTCGTGCAAGTGATTGAAAAATCGCAGAAGGCTCTTAGGAGGCTGCCAGACGAACGATCGGGCAGCGGACGACCTCTGGCCTCACCCCGGCAACGATCGTCGCTCTAAGGGCCGTTTCCGCCTCAGGAAACGGCATTCTGGCCGACGATCCTGACGCCCCAGACGCTCAGGGGTTCGGGTGACCATTTTTATACGTACATATATATCTTACAATATTGTACGTTTTTGCGGTTTGTACGTACAACACCGTACGCAAACCTACTCCGACGGGTGCGGCCCGGTGAAATCGCTGCAGCAGGGCTTCTGGACGGGCTTGAATTCCATCAGTTCCACGCGCACCAGGTCGGGATCATAGAGGTTGAGCTGCCATTTGCCGTCCTTGCCCATCTGCGCTTTTTCGTCCCCGTGGGGTTTCCAGCCACGTGATTCGAGAGTCGCTTGGGCTTTCTTGATATCCGCGACGCCGAGCGAGATATGGTTCATGACTCCGGTCAGCTGCAAATCGGCGTGCTCCGGTTGATTCAGCATGTACTCGATCCAATCCGTGCCGTCGGGAACCTGTATGGCGAGCCACTCGGTCACGTCATCCTTCATGCCGCCGTGCCAGTAGGGACGAAAGCCGAGGATGTCACGGTAGAAGTGGTCTTCGGCACTCTGGTGGTAGACCAGAAAGCCGGCGTGAATCATGTGGCGCGAAACTGCGGAAGGCGCGGGCGGCGGGACCTCGCCTTTGCCGCGTTCAACGAACTCAATCTTGTGCCCTTCCGGATCGATAACAAAGAAGAAAAGACTGTGATCGGCCCGTCCTTCAATTTGCGGAACTTTGATTCCCTCGGCAATCAGATACTTGCGCATCGCTGCGATGTTGTCGGTTCTCAAGGCCACATGGTCCATGCGGTCAGTGGACTTCGGATCGGGCGCGGGACTGTAGCCGACCCACTGCGTGCCCACCATGTATCGCAGCGTCCCGCCGGGTTCAACCGGGTCGGCCGAAGTCAGGCCCAGAACGTCGCCGTACAGTTTCTTCACGCCGTCGGGGGCGGTGGTGTAGAACGACACATGATCGATGCCGAGAATGCGCGGTCGTGGCGCGGGGTTTTGGGCGAAGGCACAAACGGCAAATGCGAGGACGGCAATGAGAATCCTAGGTTTGTTCACGGATTCAGCGCACCCCATAAAAGTAGACATCTTCGACATACATGCCGGCCACCTGCGAGCTGGCTAACCTCCTGCCCTCGACCCGGTTGGGAGGGGTATTCGCCCACAGCGTACGGAATGCCTCATAGAGAGGGCTCTTTGGACTAATCAGATCGATTTTCGAGAGCTGCGAGGACTCGGCAGGTGCAATCCGCACTGCTTTGTCCAGTTCCCGATAAGCGTCACGCGGTCCAGCTTTGTCGACAATCTCGCTCGCGATCACAAGGTGCCAGTCGCCTTCCAGAAGCCAGAACATCCCTCTGACTGGAAAGGTTGAGTCTTTGGTTCCCAGCTCTTGCCAGAGTTTCTTTCCAAACGCAACGTCTTCGTCAGTGAGTCCCATCGTGATGTTAGCCATCACCACCTCCGCCGTATCCATTCCAGTATGCCAGAGACCGGTTCCGTGGCTGCCAAGTAGACGGACCTTGCCTCCGCTTCCTCAACGACCGCGTAGCGTCTCTCGTCATCCCATTGGCGAACGGTATTCCAGTTGTCCCGGAGAGTCGCATCTACGTCGATTTCGTCATTCAACTGGACCCAGAGTTCGCCATCTAGTCTAGCCAATTCTTCCAGTTTGTGGGTATAAGCTTTGTTGATGAAACTCTTGTCTGGAAAATCATGCTGTTGGACCGCACGCGCTAAACATGATTTCAGAGCACGTTCCACGCCGAGACCTGTCAGATAGTAGGCCCCCGTCCAGTGGTTATGCTTCAGCAATACTCCGGCTTCTTCCATTCGGCTGTCGGCGAGGAGTTGCAACGTTCCCCGATTCAAACGGGCGATTGGCACTCATCCTCCAGAAAACAAACTATCTCAGTTCACAGAAGAATTGTACGCGCTACCGCAAGCCGTCCAGAAACACGCGCAGAATCTTGGCGGCATCGGCCGGCTGTTCCCACGGCGAGTAGTGTCCCGCCTTTGGAATCACAAAGAGTTCGCTGTTCGCGATGTGCTGGCGCATCAATTCCGCTTCATTCACGCCGGTCATCGTGTCCTCGTCTGCGGTCACGAGGATGGTCGGAACGTTGATCGTCTTCAAGGTCGCCACTGAGTCGGGACGGGCGGCCATGCCACGCTGCACTTGCGCTACATCTTCAGGTGACATTTTGCGCATCATGCGCAGCGCGCCGTCGACTAGATCGGGGCGCGTTTCGCGGGTGCTCTTCGCCAGAAGCTTCGGAACCATGGATTCGAAAAAGGGTTCGGTGCCGCGGTCAAGAACGTCGTTAGCGGCCTGCAAGCGTCCGCCGCGGGCTTCCGGAGTATCGGCGGGAGCTTTTGTGTTGCACAGTCCGAGTGCGGCGACGCGGCCGCGATATCTTCGCCAGAATTCGAAGATCGCGTAACCGCCGATCGAGACTCCGACGAGCGGTGCAGCGCCGATGTCGGCGTCATCCATGACACGGGCGATGTCGGCGGCATGCTTCTCCATGGTGGCTGGGCCCTCGCCGATGCCGGACTCGCCGTGCCCGCGCAGATCGGGCATGACGATGCGATAGCGCGTGGCCAGCACTTCGGCTACGGGCAACCAGAACTCATGATGGACGGGAAAAGGATGCAGCAGGAGGACGGGAGGGCCGCCGCCGAATGACCAGTAGACGATTTCGGCGTCGCCACTCTTGATGCGTTGGGACGGGATGCGCTCCATGCAGGGGATTAGATCACAACTGCGGCTTCCGGCGTCCGGCTCTCGGCTTCCGGGCACTTTGCCGCTGAGGTCTGAGTGCGGACCTCGCTCAACTCGGCTATGGGTTCGTGACTTGTTGCACGCTCATGGGCGCTGGAAGAAGCAGCGGCTCTTCCGGCATCACGATCCACGCGATGACGTAGGGAATGAAACCCACGCAGGTCATAATCGCCGTGACCAGCCATACAATCCGGACGACGGTGACATCGATGTCGAAGTACTCTGCGAAGCCGAGGCATACTCCGGCGACTTTGCGTCCCAGGCGTGGACGGACCAACTTAGTCCGGGCCAGCGAAGCGCCGACGCGGACCCCGCAATAAGCGCAAACCGCAGCATCGTCCTGAATCAGTTTTCCGCAATAGTTGCAGTACATGGCTCCGCCTCCATTAGAAGATACGTAATTCTAAGCCGAAAGTTCCCCGGAACTCATGTGGCGCCGGACGCCTTCGACGGCAGGGCCGATGGTTCGACACTCTAGATCTCCACGCCTCGCTGCGCTTGGCGGGACAGCCGAAGGCGGCTGTCCCCACATTAAACCGGGGTCATTCCCGGTAAGCTTCCTTGATATAGCGGCGGGCCTGGTCGGCGGGGCCGGTATTGGCGTTTCCGGCCAGCACGGTCTCATATTTCTTCATGGCCAGATCGCGTTTGTCGAGAAGGTCGTACATTTCGCCCGCAGCAAGGTTGGCTTTTTGCAGGATGTCGGGGTCCGGGTTGGGCGCCTCGTTAACCAGGTCGTAGGCAGCGGCGGCGCCAGCCAGATTCTTCTCGCTGCGCAATAGCTCTCCCAGGCCCCAGGCGGCCAGTTCGTAATGGAGGTTGCCGTACTTCCCTTCCCGGCCGTTCTGCCAGACTTTGCGATAGGTGGCTTCGGCTTCCTGCAGGCGGCCCGAAGCACGCTGCAGGTTGGCAACCTCGGTGAGGAACAAATGATTCCTGGGATATCTCGCGGAGAGATCGGTCATGTAGCCGATCGCCTCGTCGTACTGGTGCTCGCGGCGCAGGAACAAGGTCAGCACGACTTTGGCGTCGACCGAGTTTTCGCCGTCGCTTTTCGCGACTTCGCGCAGATCGGCGAGACCTTTTTCCGAGGATCCGCTCAGCCCGGCCATGGCCGCGGCCATCTTCACACTCCAGGGTAGGCGGCCGATCACGTAGTTGTGTGTGCCCACCACCATCTTGGCATCCACATAGTTGGGATCGAGTTCCAGAACATGTTCGTGGTCGTGACGCGCGCCGACGGCGTTACGCAGCGCGGAAAACCAGGCTCGCTCCACTAATCCGGTGTAAACCGCGAACTGCGCTCGCGTAACGCCGCGGCAGTAAAGCGCATTGATATCTTTCGGATTCTTCTTAAGTTCATCCTCTTCGAGCGCTTCGGCGCGCCGAACCAGTTCCTTGATCTGGTCCTTGATTTTCGTGTCGGTAGGGCGAGGAGTGCGGCCGATGAAGCTGTCGTTGGCGTAGTCGCCCGTGTTCATGGCTCCGGTGTCGTAGAGGTCGTGCATCAGCACCGAGGTCAGCAGGTGGTTGATCGCGAAGGGATCATTCGGACGCTTCTCCACAATCTTCTGAAACTCCTGACTCGCGCGGTCGTAGTCCATGTTGTAGAAGTGGTCGAAGGCCGTGTCAGTCTGAGGATCATGCGGTGCTCCGTGCGGCGCCTTGTCGGTAGTGATCGACTGGCTTAGCGTGGGAAGGCACGAGGAGAGGAAGAGGCACAGGAAGATCAGGAACTCGTCGGCGTGCCGGGTCAACTTCGGGAGATTGGTTTGCGTGGTCACAGAGCGAATGACTCCTAGTTTAAACGAAGTTGAGCATCGTCCTGGGAAAGTCGAGCTGCGCTCGACGGACAGCCGAGGGCGGCTGTCCCCACATGGCGAACCATCAACGTCACCGACGTACCGCCTTCGCTACCTGTCTCGACGATCGTGCGACCCTATAATTTTGGCAGCTACCAGACCATCCGGTTATGGCAGACCTGTACGAAGCGGTTGGACCCGGTCCGTCGAATGGAGCTCGGCGGACCCGGGGCGCTGTGCTTGAAAGCTTTTTTCAGGAGCATGGGCTTTCGTAACCGGTGCATCTTTACTCGCCGGCACGCGTAATTATTGCCTGCAAGGATGTGGACCGGGCCTTCCAAGGAAACGCAAGTATTTGGCTTTCTAGGACTTAGCGTCGGTCGCGATTTGGCGCTTGGAATGCCAAGAGACTAGGGGTTTTGCTGTAGGCAACTTATGTCACAGGTAGCTCAAGATACGCATCAAGAGTTTTGGCGGCCGCCCTTGCCGGTTGCAACGCAAGAAGTGGTGGTGGTCCGCGAGGACGCGCCCAGCATGGCGGAAGCCTGCCAGCGTTGCGGCACGGAGTTTCTGCTGGGGTCGCGCTTCTGCCATAGCTGCGGTGGCCGGCGTCGAGAGGCGATCAGTCATGCCGCCCGGGCCGATGCGGTTGCCATCGCCGGACTTTGGGAGCAGGCCGTTTCCCGGATCCACGCGACAATCACCGGCACTTCGTGGCGCAAGATTACGTTCCCGTTCTGGCTGCGCTACCTGCATTTCCACGAGATCAAGAGCTGGCTGGGACTTTCCACCGTGTCGCTGATTGCATTTGTGGTCGGCATTGGATGCATTGCCGGAGCCCTGCTGGTCGGACTGTTGACGGCAAAAACCTACGTGGACTGGCAGGCCATTCAGTTCTACCGCGCAGAATGGCTGCTGGGCGCGACCGCCTCATTTGTGGCGGGAATCCTTCTGAAGAAGCCCTCCGAGCGCGAACGCGAGTAATCCAACCCTAGGTTTCGCCGCCGGAGCCCGCAGCACGTCTCGGCTGGCTCATCCTGTAAAGATGATGTACCGGACCGATCCCTTTCCCCAGCGGATGTCCGTTGGAGATCGCGGCGGTGACATACGTTTTGGCCAGCAGGGCGGCCTCGGCCAGTCCGCGATCCAGGGCAAGGTGGCAGGCCATCGCGGTGGCGAAAGCGCATCCCGTGCCGTGAGTTGAGTTGGAGCGCTGGCGCTCCGCTTTGAAAACTTCCTGCTCGATCCCTCGTTTAGTGGTGAAGCTCAGCAGGTCGATAGCTTTCTCGAGGTGCCCCCCGGTAATGACGACGGCGGAGGCTCCCATTTCATGCAGCTTGCTGGAGGCAGCCCTCATTTCGTCCAGATCCTGAACCTTGAGCCGGGTGAGGACGGCAGCTTCCTCGACATTAGGAGTCACGACGTCGGCCAGGGGAATCAACCTTTCCACCATGATTTTGGTTCCTGGAGCATCCAGCAAATCTGCCCCGGAGGACGACTTGAGGATGGGGTCGAGCACGATATTGGCCAGGCGAGCCTTCCGGGACTGAGCCGCCGGGAGGCCCTTGGGATGGCCGGAGAGGAAGTCGGCCACGGCTTTGACCACCTTCCCTGACCCAAGCATGCCGATGTGCACGGCGGCGATGTCCATGTCGGCCGCCAGCTCTTCGAGGGTATCGGAAATGAGGCCGGGATCAACCGCCTCAACCCGCTTTACCCCAGCCGTCGATTGGACGGTCAAGGCGGTGATGCAGGCCACCCCGTAGCAGGCGTGGGCGGCAATCGTCTTGATGTCGGCCGTGATGCCGGCTCCGGAGGAGGGATCGAACCCTGCAATTGTGAGGATGATAGGCGGTTTTTCGGACATGGCCTTCCGATCTAAAGGGTGCGGTTGTAGCTCGATTCAGGGCCCCAGCATCTCACATCGTCACCTCTCGGAAGTTACTTTCGGAGCAGCCATCGAGAAAAAAATCTTTAGGTCCTGTCCTTGGGGACAGTCCGTAAATACATGATTCCATGTAAGTTGCGGACTTAAAGACTGTAAGCCATTGATTCCATTTAGGTTGTAAATTCTACCTTACCCCTGGCCTTTAGTTATTTACCTTTTAGTAAATGCGTAACCTTCCTGAAATAAAGGGCCTTACCCGGATGTGCCTAAATTACCAATGGGTTACGTGTGACATCCATAACTAGGAGGTCATCGACCGCCCCCCCAAATCGCCTTGACACGAGTTTGGCACGTCGATAGCATCTACAAACTGCAGAGAAACACCAGCCAATGGCCAAGGCACTTTTGAGTATGCGAGGAGAACTGAATGCGAAGACGTATAGCTCATGGACTGGCGATCGCTTGTATGATCGTCGGCCTGGGAGCGGCTCAGGGACCGAACATCTCGGAGGCGACAGCGGCTCCAGTTAGTTCCGTTCAGAAGCAACCCGAAGTCCGCCAACAGGTCGTTAAGACGAAACCGTATCAAATTGGGACGGCGTCCTGGTACGGGGAGATATTTGAGGGCAAACCCACGGCTAGCGGTGAGCCGTATGATATGTACGACATGACCGCAGCCCACTTGACGCTTCCCATGGGAAGCTACGTCAAGGTCACCAACCTGCGCAATGGCCGGGCCGTCGTGGTCCGGGTGAATGACCGAGGGCCGATCGTGCCAGGCCGGATCATCGACTTGTCGTACGGTGCCGCCCAAGCGCTGCAATTCAAGTCGCGTGGTCTGCAACGCGTTCGTCTGGACCTGGTCACCCCCCACGATCAGAAGCCGGTTTATCAGACGGTCGCTGTCAACCATCCCCCGGTAGTAAAACTCCCGTAAAAATCATAAACTGGCTGGGATGCCCATAACATTCCCCAGCGTGCCGCACGGTGGCGTAAGCGACCGCGGCGATGATTTTCGTAGCACTGGTTTGCAGAGCAATGATCCGCGCCAGCGGCTCATCGTTGCACTCGACGTTTCCACCGCCGCCGCCGCACAGAAGATTGTGGCGGCGGTGGGAGACTCCGCGCTGACCTATAAAGTCGGCATGCAGCTCTATACGGCCGAAGGTCCGCAAGTGGTGCGGGATCTCGTGACGTCGGGGCGGCGCGTGTTTCTCGACCTGAAGTATCACGACATTCCGAACACTGTGGGCGCCGCGGTAAATGAGGCTGCAAAGCTCGGCGTGAGCATGCTGACCGTGCACGCGTCGGGCAGCGGCAAAATGCTGCGCGCGGCGGTGGAAGCGGCGAAGGCACGGCCGGAGCTGATGGTGCTTGCCGTCACTGTGCTCACCAGCATGGACGGCAGTGACCTCGAGAAGATCGGCGTTCGCGGCACGGTCGAAGACAGCGTGGTGCGGCTGGCGACGATTGCGCTGGCGAATGGGTGCCACGGCGTAGTTAGCTCGGCGCGCGAAGCAACTACCCTGCGAGCGGAACTTGGCAACAAATTCGCGATCGTTACCCCAGGCGTGCGTCCAGCTGGCGGCGACGTGGGAGATCAGGTGCGCGTTGTCACTCCGGCGGAAGCCATCGCGTCGGGAGCCAGCCACATCGTAGTCGGGCGGCCCATCACGGAAGCCGCGGATCCAGCGGCGGAGGCGAGGGCGATTCTGGGGCAGATCAGCGGTTAGCGTCTTTCTACCATGCTAGAGACCCTGACGGGCCAAATCAGAAAACGATGAATATCCGCCTTCAAGAGAAAGACCTGACGCGAGCGCAACGCGATGCGCGCGACATCGAGCTGATCAACCGCAACGCGGACGAGCTGAATGCAGAAGCACTGGACTCGCTTGAGTATCAGGCTCCTGTCGATTTCGACGAGGATGCGCCTTAGAAAAATAAAAGCCGAAAAGGATAGCAATGGTTGCTACCCAATCCGGCCGACGGGAACCTGCACCTGCTTACAGCTTCTCGAAGAACTCACACGCCGAGCATGAGATGTAAACCCCGCCCGGGATGTTGCGCTCGCGGTCTTTGACGCGCTTCACGATGCGCGTGGCTTTGCCGCACTTGGGGCAATCGGTGCTCTTGGTGGTGTCCATGACCTTCTTACGGTCGGCGGTCTTTGCGATCTTGGCGCCTACTGCCATGTTGGATGTCTCCTGATCTTTTTCGATATTTGCGCAGCGCGATCCGGGTCGTCATTTCAGCGGATGTGGTGGATGGAATGTCTCGGAAATCTAAACCCGGGACTTGCTCCGGAAGCACGGGGATCCACTCGGGAAGACTCTGAAGCTGCGTCTCGATTCTCTTCCGTCGCTCTTGATTTTACAGTAAGGTGGGGGCGGCTGTCTTGCGGCGAGCGGTGAGCCGAGTATGAGGCCTGCGCTGGGACCAATCCTGAAGACGATTCTGTTCACGATCTTCGTGCCTGGGACCGTGGCCGTCCTTATTCCTTACTGGCTGATGGGCGGCTATCCGCGGCTCGCGCCGGGGCTGCTGACATGGCTTGGGGTTCTCATCACGCTGGTGGGAGCGGCGATCTACTTCCGTTGCGCGTGGGAGTTTGCGGTGCGCGGGCTGGGTACGCCGGCGCCCATCGCTCCGACAAAGTTTCTTGTGACCACGGCCCTGCACCGGTATGTGCGCAATCCGATGTATATCGGAGTGGCGCTCGCGATCGCGGGACAGGCCGCGCTATTTCGCAGGCTTCATCTTGTGGAATACGCGGCAGGGATGCTGCTGATCGCTCATCTGTTCGTCATCCTCTATGAAGAGCCCACGCTGCGCCGGCAATTTGGCGAGTCGTATGAGGAATACCGGCAAAACGTGCCGCGCTGGATTCCGAGGTTCAGGGCGGGGTAGACCGAGACAGATCTGAGAACGGAATTTGAATCCGACCGCTTTTGCTCAGACCGAAGGTGAAGGAACAGGAGCATTCTTAGAGAATATGTAGCTGTACCGGAATGGCGATTCCACTACTGATCCCGATCGGTCGAGTCGCATATGTTTGAAGTGAGCCTCGGGCCTTAGCCCGCAGCTTTCCGCCATTGCCATAAACCTCTCTGGGGAAGCATGAAACATAGTGGCTGAGTTTAGGAGTAGCGTTCCTTTCCCCAAACTTGATAAAGCCACGGTTTTTGCCGCGCCCATGAAGGCACGAGGCCCATTCTGTCGAAGTTGGTGGCGAAGAAAACCAATGACAGAGTCACCTTTGTATTTGCCAAACTGAGTGAGTTCGTCCGCTGCGGGGATCTCCCCTATGAAGATTCGAGCTCCGGGCCTCGTAACTCTCTCTATTTCCTTCATGGCTGCCAATACCGGACCCTCAGACTCCAAGAGCAGCAGCACGCTATTACACGAGACTTTAGAAACCGATCTGGATTCCAAGGGAAGCCCTTGTGCGAGTGCTACTAGAATGCGCACACCCGGTACGGCAGCATGCACTATGGATTGTTCTTCGCTGGTTGGAACAATTCCGATGCATTCTTTTACTCGGTCTTTCGCCATCTCTAGCAGGCAGCCATCGCCGCAACCAACGTCAAGGAGCACGTCATCAGGTGACGGGTCCAACACAGCGAGAATTCTGGAATTCACATACTTCGTTGCCGCCACGTCGTCCCCTCTTCCCGAGATGCAGTGAATATCGGGCGACGTTGCAAGATGGCGATAATACTCAACGTAATTTGTGATTTTTACTATTGCCATGAGTGAGCCCTGACTTTTCTCGCTTTCGGTTCTTTGTTGAGCACGCCTGGCGAAGTTCCTGTAATTTCTCTTGGCGCGCTCTTGTTTAGAATAATCTGGATCATGTTCTAGCCGATACGCCGCTTCTTGCTCTCCTCGACTGCCAAAGGAGGAAGGAGCAAGAATCGAGGCTGGGGTGCAGTCTCTTACCGCGCCGTTCACGTGATGCTGCGCCAGGAAGGGCGCGTTCAGAGAGCTACTTTTTTCTGCGTCAGCACCCTGCCTTAAAAACTGTGCGATGCGTTATTCCCCGATTCGTCCGCGCAGCACGGTGATCGAGGCCTTCGGAATCTGATAGAGGACGTCCGTGCCGCCTTCCACCTTCGACTTCGACGGCGGACCGTCCGGGTCGGCATGGCCTCCGACTCCTTCGCGGTGCCACTGATATTCGTTCGAGCCGAAGATGATGCGATCGACCTGGCCAGAGAAATGGCGGTCGTGCTTCCCGCCCGCGAATGCGACTTTCACGGCGTGGTCGTTGAACTGGTCACGGTTGACGAGCATCACGGACCATTGACCGTCGGGACGCTCGACTGCGTAGGCCGTGACCATCACATTTCCGGCAGCATCGTTGACATCGCTGGCGGCTTTGTATTGCTTATGCGGGGCGTCGATGGGCTGCACCCACTCTTTGGTGATGACCTGCGCCGCCAGATACTGTGGAGGATAACCCAGCACTTTATAGTCCTGGTCGATCCACAGGAAATTTCCGAAGCCGCCCATTTCTCTCGGGTACGGCATGTAGTGGAAATAGTACGTCGCGCCGGCGCCCTCGCTCATGATGGTGCCAACGTAGTCCGCGAGCCACAGGCCACTCTTCACGGTTGATGGAGGCGCGCCACCACCGATGTTGCCCTCGGTCATGAAGAATGGAATGTTCGACGGCAGGCCGTTGTCTTTCCAGACTTGCACGATGTGGCTGACATAGCTGGGCTCGGGATAGAGATCGGCCCAGGAATAGTTCGGACGATCCTGATACGGGTAGTGCTCGAAAGAGAAGAAGGTGAAATCGTTCATCCGGCCATGCGCTTTCAAGTAGTCGAGGAAGCGGCCGATCCAGGAAGCTTTTCCATTGGCATCGGGCCAGACTTCCACGTCGCCGAAGGTTCCTTCGAAGGGCGGGCCTCCGAGCTTCGCTTCGGGCACGAGTTTGTGAATCGCCGTGGCGAACTGGACATACAACGCGCCGTAATCTTCGGGGAGCATGTGCTGTCCGTCAGCCTCTTCGCCCATCTCGACATATGAAATGGGATAGTGGCGTTTGTAGAGATAGGCGATCTCGTTGGCCGCATCTTCGGGCGTGGCGTAGAGCATCGCAATCGGGACCATGGTCGGCAGGCCGCGGGTGATGCCGCAGGTCATGAAGAAATCGAATCCGACTTGATCTCCGCGAGATTCGTCGAGATCGGTAGCGGCGGTCCATGGGTCGACCGAAGACGGCCAAGTCACGGTCTGATCACGGCTGGGAAAGTGAGTGACGTAATCGTTGAAGGTACCGTCGGCGGAGAGCGATCCAACGTAGAGTTCGTTGATGGCGTATCCGACACAGTTGCGTTTGTCGGCGGAGCCATGAGTGTCGCAGGTGTTCGAAGACTCGGTCATCCAGATGCGTAGGTAGCGCACAGGAATCATCCAGGAAACAAGTTTCAGCGTGACTGTCCCGCCCTTGCCTTCAGTAACGCTTCCCATCGGGAAGGTCTGCCATGTGCCTTTGGTCGTGCCGTCGTAGAAGGGCTCGAGTTCACCTGTCCAGAACTGCACCGCGTAATGTTTCGCGTAAGGATCGGCCCAGGCGATGCGGATGGCGTTCACATCGATTTTGCTGCCGAGATCGATCATCACCCACTGGGGATGCAGCGAGTCGTCTTCGCCGGTGAATGCTTTCGTCAGATACGGATTGCTTTTCCAGTACGACTTGGGATCGCCGTCGGTGAGGCGCGACCATCCGTTGCCGTCACCGCGACTGAAGCCGCGATGCGGCAGCGGGTAGGCCCACGAGCTATGAATTTCCGCGCCGGGCTCGGCGCTGCCGACGAAGTAGCCTTCCTGCTTGTCGGCGTTACTCCATTTTCCGGCAGGGTTCCAGTGCCAGGCCTCGACCATCAACTCGGTGTTCTGGCGATAGGTCACGGTCTGCCATCCCGCGCCGAGGATTTCGTGCAGCAAGGGATCTTTCAGCAAATGGTCGGGAGTGCCGGTGCGCAGGCGATCGATGGCCGCCCCCAGAGAGCGGACGGGGCTGAACGTGTTGGCCACGTGCGCGGGGTCGGCGTCCACGGTGACCTTCTGCGCGATAGCGAAGTGTGCAAATAGGAGAAGAGCGCTCACCAACACTAAGGCTGCAGGAAGACGGTGCGCGACTTGCGACGTCATGATGCCTCCAATGATTTCAGCTGGTGGCAGCGCTGGAAGCTCTGCCACTGCATAGTGAATCGATTTAAGACTGGGAAAAAGTCCGCCAACAGCATACACCTGACTCCGTCGCAAGAACGAAAATGAGTGTAGCCCGTTCGCAGCCTAGGGTCATGTTGAAGGTCTTGACCGAAGACTGTCGAGCTTCGCTCGACGGACAGCCGAGGGCGGCTGTCCCCACATTCGCGTCTCTACGGACTCACCCAACGAGAGCGCGGACACACGTTGACCGGCGTCCCTTGGCCCTGCTACCGTCATATGTTTGCCCGGCTGGCGTCCGCCTGGCCCTTGGGGACGCACTTTCATCAGGAGATTTATCATGCCTGCCATCAAATTTCGCGGTGTCGATTTCATCCAGTACGATTCCCTGCTGACGGACGATGAGCGACTGGTGCGCGACACCACGCGCCAGTTCATTGAAGACAATCTGATTCCCATCATCGAGGAGTGCAATCGCGCGGGACGCTTTCCGCGCGAACTGGTCAAGCCCATGGCCGACCTCGGATTCTTTGGCGCGTCGCTGAAAGGCTATGGCTGCGCCGGCATGGGCAATGTGGAATACGGCCTGATGACGCAGGAACTGGAGCGCGGCGACTCGGGCGTGCGTAGTTTTGTGAGCGTGCAGTCGGGCCTGTGCATGTATCCGATCTATGAATTCGGCAGCGACGAGCAGAAGCAGACCTGGCTGCCCCCGATGCAGAAGGGTGAAAAGCTCGGATGCTTCGGCCTGACCGAGCCCGATTTCGGATCGAACCCGGGCGGCATGCGCACGCGCGCCAAGAAGGTCGGCAATGAGTACGTGATCAACGGCGAGAAGATGTGGATCACGTCGGGGACGATCGCCGACATCGCGATCATCTGGGCGAAGGTCGAAGACGAGAACGACAAGATTCGCGGTTTTTTGGTAGAGACGGACCGGCCCGGATTCAAGGCTGATGACATTCACGGGAAGTGGTCGCTGCGGGCGTCGGTGACATCGGGACTGTCACTGCAGGATGTGCATGTGCCGGAGTCGAATCTGCTGCCGAAGTCGGGTGGGCTGAAATCGCCTTTGATGTGTTTGAATCAAGCTCGCTATGGCATCGCGTGGGGAGCGCTGGGAGCTGCGATGGCGTGCTATGACTGTGCGCTGCAGTATTCTCTGCTGCGCAAGCAGTGGCGGAATCAGCCCATCGCGTCGCATCAACTCGTGCAAGACAAGCTCACCTGGATGATCAGCGAAATCACGAAGGCACAGCTGCTGGTGTTGCAGGTGGGCCGCTTGAAAGATGCGGGCAAGATCGAGCCGCAACACATTTCAATGGCGAAGCGTAACAACGTGTGGATGGCGCTGGAGTGTGCTCGCCTGTCGCGCGACATTCTCGGCGCGAATGGCGTGGCCGATGATTATCCCGTGATGCGGCACATGATGAATCTGGAGTCCGTGAAGACTTACGAAGGAACGCACGACGTGCACTCGCTGATCATCGGGCAGAGCATCACGGGGATTGACGCGTTCTAGGGAGAAATCTGTGGGGACAGCCGCCCTCGGCTGTCCGTCGAGCGAAGCTCGACTGAGTTGGCCACCCAAGCATCGCTGGGCTGCGCCCAGCGGACAGCCGATGGCGGCTGTCCCCACATGAACCGCCTGAAGGCTGACGCGCGATGACTCCAGAGAAAAAGCAGCGGGTTGCGATGGCCGGGATATTCCTCTCGGGCGTGCTCGCCTGCCTTGATGCGGTGAAGGACGCCCGACTCTTGTGGCCTGCGGATGTGGTCTGGGAGGGACTGAGTAATCCGAACCGGCTTAAATTCGGAGCTGGGATCGCTCTGATCGTGGTTAGTTTCGTGACTTCAGCACTGCAACGGCGGGGCCAGCCCGAGCGGTGACGAATGCCCGGCGGGAGGCCGTCCCCACATATTCCACGCATAATCAATCCAGACTTACATCGATTCAGCCGTACATCTCTTCGAGCAACTCGTAGGCGCGGCGCAGGTGCGGGATGACGATGCTGCCGCCGACCACCAGCGCAACGTTGAGCGACTCTTCCTGCTCGGCGCGGGTTGCGCCCAGGCGGTAACCCTGGATCGCGTGGTACATGATGCAGTCGTCGCAGCGCAGGCAGGCGGAGGCGACCAATCCCATCAGTTCCTTCGTCTTGGCAGGAAGAGGACCTTCCAGATAGGCGTTGTGATCGATGTTGTAGAAGCGCTTCACCAGGAAATTGTTGGCCTCGTCGACATTGGCATTGAGACGGGCGCGAGTCTCGATAAAACGGCGGGCGATCTCGCTTTTGTCGGCGACATACTTTTCGGTGAAAAGATAGGTCGGTTCCTTACGTTCCGGGCGATCTGGAGCTGGGCGCTCCAACGGGGCTGAATGGTCACTGGGGGTTGTGTTCATGGGCAAATGGTAGCAGAGCGAGCGGGACGGAGCGCACGGTCGATGACATTTTCCAAAGGGCTGACGATGCTCTGGCATGCAGTGTGCGGGCGCGAGCCTGCGTCACAGATAGCCTACTAGGCTGTGGGCTTGTCGCGAGGCGGCTCGATTGCCAGGAATTCTTCTGCGAAGCGGCGCGCATAACTCTCCAACAGTGGAGGGATCCTCTGTGGGTCTGACGATTTCAATACCAGCCCAGCGTGGTGATGCTTCTTGATGCGCAGGAAGACTTCAGGATCGTTGTAAGGCGAGGTGTCGGGATCGTCCTGCCGCGCCAGGGAGAGAATCACGCCGGCATATTCTTCGCGCACTGGCGGCAGCTTGTAGAGGCCATCGCCGCCGGCAATCTCAATGCGCGCCCACTCACGCCAGAGGTTGATTCCCGTGGCGGCCTCGACCATCTCGTTGATGTAGGCTCCGCCGACGCGGGCGGCACATTCGAGAAAATAGAAGTGGCCGTCGGCGTGTGCTCGAATGAATTCGGCGTGTGCAACTCCACGCACCAGCCCTAGAGCCGCGATGAGTTCGCGGTTGATGGCACGCAACGCGGAGTCGTCGCTGCTTCCCCGGGGCACGGTGAATGTCGTGAAAATTCCCCCGCTTTGAGCCACGTTCATGGGAGGCTTGCCATATTTGCTGACGTTGGCAAAGACGACTTCGTTCTCCGACACGACGGAGTCCACATGAAACACGTCTCCGGGGAGAAACTTTTCCAGCAGATACGAAGACTGTTTGTCGCCCAGTTGATCAAGCAGCGGCCACAGTTCTTCGGCGGCGTGGATCTTCTTGATGCCGATCGCGGATGCTTCCTGCCGCGGCTTGAGCACCCATGGACCCGGCACGTGCTCCAGGTAGTAGCGGATGTCAGCATGGTTCACGACCGGCACGAAATCGGGCACGCGGACATGGCGGTCGAGCGCGCGCATGCGCATGGCCAGCTTGTCACGAAAATAGCGCATGGTGGTGAGGCCCATGCCGGGAATCCGCAGATGCTCGCGCAAGGTGGAGGCAGTCTCCATGTCGTATTCGTCGAGCGCCACGATGCGGTCGATCTTGTGGTTGCGGGCAAGATGAGTGACTGCGCCAACAATGTCGGCGAGGGCAATTTCCTCAGGCAAGTAGAAGGTATCGTCGAGACTCTCCCGGGGCCAATCGGCGTCGCGCAGTTTTTCCGCAGTCAGCAGGATGACACGGCAACCCTGGCGCTTGCACTCGCGCATGAATTCCTGTCCCTTTTCGTAGGTCGTGATGCAGAGGAAAGTCAGCGGGCGCGGGTCAGGCATGGCATTCATTTCGCAGCAGGTCTGCGAGAATACCACGGCGCAAGCTGGCACGAGGATCAAATATTCCGATCGGGCCGATAACCTTCCACATCAATCTCTCGTCTCAGCCTTACGAGAACATCGCACCCACTCCGCCACCAGCGACGCGAGTACGACAAACACGAGAGTCCAGATCATGTAGAGAGTTTCCTGTTCGATGGCGTCATGGAGTCTCTCGTTCAGTTCGAAGCCCATGGCGCGGAATACATTGTCAACAAAACCATGGACGGACTGCATGATTTTCCACACCATGCTGCCGTCGCTGCGCAGCGCGCTCAAACTGAGTCCGCCCAGCAGTCCGCTGGTGGCCGCCTGAAATCGATCGCTTGCCGTGGAAACGGCGATCACCGATAGCAGCGAGCCATTCACTAAGCCTGCCAGGAACGCGCACAGAATGGGCCAATCGATGTAGATCCCAAGCGCCGCCAGACCCACATTCGCCAGAACCCAGAGACCGCCGATCAATGGCGTCCAAATGGCCTTCGAGGATGGTGCCCCGGGATTCGGAAGGGACAGGGTACGATCTGCTACTGCTGCCATAAAACCTCCAAATTGCTCTGACGGATAGTGCGCGAACGCCAGAATTCGTTTCGTCGATCAGCTTGAGCACCTCACATAGGAGTGCAAGATCGATCTTGTAGAGGAGAATCCAGTTTCCGACGCGGCGCGTCTTTCCATCCGGCCCGGGGTTGCGATATAGTCTCAACCCGGCGCGCATCGGCGGCATCCAAGCGCGCTCGGGAGACCGTAAATGGGTACGCAGACTCGTCCGGAAGGTAAGGCCCGCGTTTTCGGGGAGAACATTGAGAGCGATCTGGCGTCGCGATTCCTGCGCGTGGTGGAAGTGGCCGCGATTGAGTCGGCCCGCACCATGGGGCAGGGCGAGCGCAAACTCAGCGACCAGGTCGCCACCGAGGCCATGCGGCGCACAATGGACTCGATTCCCATGCGCGGCACGATCGTGATCGGCGAGGGCGAGCGTGACGAGGCGCCCATGCTCTATATCGGGGAGAAAGTGGGAGCCGAGTTTCCCGACGGCACCGAGGTCCCCGAGGTCGACATTGCGGTCGATCCGCTGGAAGGCACGAACTTGTGCGCCACGGGTGCGCCGGGTGCGATCACAGTTCTCGCGGCGTCGGAGCGCGGAGGGTTGCTCAACGCCCCCGACTGCTACATGGACAAGATTGTTGTGGGCCCGTCGTGCAAAGACGCGGTGTATATCGACGCGCCCGTTTCGCACAATCTGAAGAACATCGCCCGGCGACTGGATCGCGACGTGGAAGACCTGGTGGTGATTGTGCTCGATCGTCCGCGGCACGAGAAACTAATTTCCGATATTCGAACCTGTGGAGCACGCATCCGGCTGATCGGCGACGGCGACCTGTCCGCCGGAATTGCAGCAGCCGTGATTGGAACTGGGGTACATGCTGTTATGGGATCCGGAGGGGCGCCGGAGGGCGTCATCACAGCGGCGGCGGTGCGTTGTCTGAATGGTTACATGTTGGGACGCCTGGTGGTGAAGCCCGAGCATGATGAGCGTCTGGAGCGGATGGGGATCAAAGACAAGAATCGCATCTATGAGGCGGAAGACTTAGCTCCGGGCAAGCAATTGATCTTCGCGGCTACCGGAGTAACCGACGGTGCGCTGATGAAGGGAGTTCGTTTCTTCGGCGAAGGCACGCGCACTTCGTCAGTGATCATGACACTGCGCACCGGCAAAGTGCGGTTTGTGGAGAGCATTCACCTGGAGAAGAGTCCGGATGTGAAGGTCAGGTTCTAGTTTAAGGCGAGAGGTCTCAATGTTTACACAGAGCTTGAGAGGGATGCCTTCCGGGCCAGCAACGGCGAATTCGGGTGGACTCGCGCGCAAGTTCCCGCGGTTGTGGAGGTCCTGCGTTCTCAGAAGATGGCGATTCTTGGCGGGGAGTTATGGTGGGTGCGCGACGGATCCAAAGATTGGGTGGGTGCAATCCCCCAGCGGCATGGCCCTCCGAGCGTATATGTTTGGGAGAGCAAATGCGAGCCCGGTGAGCCATGGTCAAACTTTGTCGAATGTGGCGCTTCCGGCGCGCTGACCGCCGTGGACCGGTACCCGACACCAAGCGATGTACCGCCCGATCTTCACGGACGGATTCTCTACAATCTGACTTGGATTTCGGAAGTGGAGTTCGAGAAGCTCTCAACCGTCGTCGAAAGCTTCGCTAACATTGAGGAAATCCGCAAACACGCCAAGCCGCTTAAGGGCGTCAGCGTCAAGGACCTCATCGAGGAGGGTCGACGGTGATCAGGCCACCCACCCGGCGGGCGAGGCGCCCGCCGGACAGCCGCCGGAACGGCGGCGCTACTGTCTGCCGCTATTTTAGGTAGTACGAATCCTTCTTCAACTCTTCGGGAATAGGTGGAAACGGCGGCCATTCCTGGGAGTATCCCTTAAGCAACGGAGTCGCCACCTCGGCCCGCAGCGTGCCGTCGTGCACCGTGAACTTATGCGGATTGCCCGGAGAATATCCTTCCCACAGACACACGCCCGCATAGGCCCCATCTTTGCGCAGGATGTAATAGGTCATATCCATGTAGCGCAGCTTAGTCATGTCGCCGTTGTAGTTGCGGACGATGCGTTTGAGCGCGTCCATACCGGCCTCCTGCGGAGACATGCCGTGGCGCATGTTTTCGACGATGGTGTGAGCGCCGACCACCTTGATGTTCTCTTCTCCGGCGCCGGTTGCGCCCGCGGAACCGATGTCCTGATCGGTGTAGCAGCCAGCGCCGATGATCGGCGAATCGCCACAGCGGCCAGGCAGTTTGAAGGCCAGCCCGCTGGTGGTGGTAATGCCTGACATTTCCCCTTTGTCGTTCAAGACCGAGCAGTGGATCGTGCCGGTGGGCGGAAACAGCACGCGATGCACGGCCGCGAGTTGGAATTCGGGCTCGATGCCGAGATCGGCCGCGCGTTGCTGCAATTGCTGAATGCGATCGCGCCAGACTTCGGCTTGCGGCTTGGAGTCCGGCGCGGGAGGATGCCAGTGCGGATCGGCCATGCCCGGTCCCCACCAATCGCGGTCAGAGTTGAATTCCTTCCATAGCAGCCAGATTTTTCGGGAGCGCTCGGTCAGCAGGTTCTCGCGGGGAAATCCCATGGCCACGGCGAATTTTTCGGCGCCCTCGCCGACCAGCATGACGTGGCCGGTGTGTTCCATCACGGCACGGCCTGCCATCGACACGTTCTTGATGTTGCGCACGCCCCCGACCGAGCCTGCGCGGCGTGTGGGACCGTGCATGCAGCAGGAGTCGAGTTCCACCACGCCTTCCTCGTTGGGCAAGCCACCCAGACCGACCGAATCGTCGTTGGGATCGTCCTCGGGCCCCTTCACCACACGGATTCCGGCCTCGAGCGTGTCGCCACCGCTTTTCAGGAACGCGTACGCCGCTTCGGTGTAGGGATAGCCGTTGTGGGCGCAAATGATGACAGGGCGTTTCGGGGAATCCTCTTTGGACGCGTGGCCCTGCTGGCTGTTGTCGGCGAGCGCCTCGGGAATTGCAGCATGCGCCCCGGCGGCAACGGCTCCGAGCACGGACGATTTCACAAAATCACGGCGCGAGAATGTCACTGGTCCTCCAGCTTGGTATTCGCTTGCGACGATGAGCTTGCAGGCGAAGCGGGAAGCATATCACGGGCGGAGGGGCGATTCACGGGGCAGCGTCTGGCCGGGGCATAGAGAAAAATCATCAACCACGAAGGACACTAAGGATCACGAAGGAATTCCCAAGAGCCTTCGTCGACTCAGGGCTTTCGTCGTTTGATTTCCTTCGGCAGAATTTCTGCCGGACATAGTCGCGCTCCGCTCGACGGACAGCCGAGGGCGGCTGTCCCCACAGTTCACTTCTCTATGTCCGCGACGACTTCGGCCCTACTTCCGCGCGCGGAGCCTGGGGACCCACCTTTCAGCGGCTGGCAAATCTGCGCAGGCGGCCGGGGTAAGCCGCCCCTGCTTTCTCCAATCGTTCCGCCACTGTCGTGGAGATGGGCTGCACTTTCTCGGAGCGGAAGCGCAGGAGCGCGGCGATATTGCCTACCTTGTCGAACTCCGCGTCATCCTTCACGTAGAAGGTTTCGATATCGCGGCGAATCACCCAGGGCAGAATGGCCTCGCCCACGTCGACGACTTCCTGCGTGGCGCGACCACAAACCGGACAGAAGCCTACGAGATGCGCATCAATGTGACCGCATCCCGAACATTCGACGGCATGGGCCTGCAGGTTCTCGCCGATCATCAGAGTCTGGACTTCTCCGAGTTCCAACGAACGCAGGACGCGGCGCAGGCCGGTCACGCCGCGTCCATTGCTGCGGGCCTGTCCTAAGGCTTGGCTGACTAGTTCGCGGCGACGATCACTTTGCCAGCACTCGACAATCTGCTCGGCGTGGGTGCGGATCTCATCGCGGGTGGCGTGCGCCAAATCCGCATGGAAGCGGCCGATCAGGGCCTGACTCACGTAAGAGTGCAGTTGAGATTCGAGCAGGGCGCGGTGAGAATCGGGGCAAGCCAGAATCCATTTCTCGAAGACGCCTCTTTCGAGCAAGTCCTTTACCGATTCGGCCACATGCTTGAAATGCTGTCGGGTCTCGTCTTCGGCGCGGCGCTGGGCATGACCTCCGTCATAGCCGGCGTATCCGTCACTTCGGCCTTTGCGAGACAACGATTGGAACAGGTCTTTGCGCTCGGTCAATTCGCCGAGGCGAAGATCAAAGATGCGCGCGCGGTGCCGGTCGACCAGCACGACGCCCAGCAGCGGAGAGGCGCCGAACAAATGAGCAATCGGTTTGAGATGAAAATGGCGGTCCAGGAAAAGTTGCGTACTCGGAAGGTTGGCGGGCAAATCATATTCGCGCCATAGGTTGTGGGCGGCACAGGCGAACACGGCCTTGCCGTGAGTTCCGTTACTGCGGAGTTCGGCCGACAGGCGGAGGATGCGATCCAGATCAGCGCGGGTAGTGTCTTTTTTGTCTTTATTGTCCGCGGTGCGTAGAGCTTCGCGCACCAGGTCCTTGACTAGAATTGTGTCCTCTTTGTGCGCCTTATTGCGCGGCGTGGACGGCTGAAAATAAAAACTGACGGCACAAGCTTTTTCATCCTGAAATTCAGCTAACTCTCGGATTTGTTCTCGAGTCATGGTCATGAATGACCTCCCCAAAAATTGAGATTGGATTTAAGCGGCGCCGGTTGGAGCGAACCGGCCTTGAAACTGCTTGGCCAGTCCCGGCGCTTTGCGTAAGTGGTCGCGGGCGGCAGAAACGAAGGCGAGCACCCGCTCGGCCGGGACCCCGGTGATCGCCACAATTTCCTCGACACTAAAGCCTTCGATCGCGTGCAGAATGAAGGCCTCACGCGGGCCGGAGCCGAGGTCGCGCAACGAGGACGCGATCAGGCGCAGGAGTTCGTCGGAAGCCATGATTTGCTCGGGGGTGGCCACGCGGGCGTCGGCGATGACGGTCGCACCGGTGATGGATTCGTCAGGCTGGTGAAACTGGAGTTCCGGTTCGTCGCTGCCCTTGACGTTGCGGGGGCGCGCAGAGTCTTCCAGCGGCAGGGCGTTGCCATTGCTTTCGTCGGTGCGGGAAAGTTCGTCCAGCGACTGCAGGGCCAAGCGATAGAGCCAGGGCTCGAGCGCCAGCCGCTCAGGTTTCTCCTGACCATTGCCAAGAGCGGCGGCGATGGTTTCGTCAATGACTTCGTCTTTCGAGACGCTATCCGGCGCGATGGATTCCTGGGCCTCGCGGAAATAGATCTCGCGTTCGACAAAACGCTCGAGGCGAGCCAGATTGATGTTTACGTACGAGCGAATGTCGTCGGAAGAAATGGTGGGCGGGAAAACTGCGGCAAGCGTCTGTTCGAACGGAACTTCGCGCATGACGGTCCCGGGACGGGCGCTGGTTCCCCGCTTGCCACGCTGCCACTTGTGCGACGCACGCAGCAGGTCTTTGTGCTTATTGACCTGCTGCAGCAGATCTTCAAATGCACTCTTCACCGCGGCTGCGGCGCTTGGGGCTGAAGTCTGCACTGCCATTTGACCCGACGGCAAGCGCAGGTTCAGAGAAACGCTAGTCCCCTCGCGGGGAGAAATCTCCTCGACCATGCCCTTCAAGTGGACGAGTTCAGGACGGAAAACCTGCAGGCGTTTTTGCAGTTTTTCAATCTGATATTGAATGTCTTTCTCAACGGCGGGGATCTTATGAAGACGGTAGCTGACGTGAACGTTCATAGCGCCTCGGCCTTGCTAACGAAGTGCGCAACCAAGTGCTTTCTGAGCCGATTGTACACCCGAAGGAAAAAAGGCAAGCGGAGAATTCACCGGCCTACTTACTAGGATGGCCAGCTTCGGGATTTCGTTGCAAACAGAATTGGAGCGCAACCCAGGTCTACCCTGGGTTTGCAACCTTGAGAACGCGCAGGATATGATCCCGGGACGATGACCTGGTTAAAATTTCTTCTACCGGCACTTCTCACTGCCTACGCCTGTGCGCAGGCTCCATCCCCAAAAGAAATTGAGAGCATCTATCCTGACGCGCATGCGCTGTACGTTGATCTGCACCAGAACCCCGAACTCTCGGGACATGAGACGCAAACGGCGGCAAAGCTGGCCGCACGCCTGCGCGCCGCGGGATATGACGTGACCGAACATGTAGGGGGCACGGGAGTGGTCGCGATTCTCAAGAACGGACCTGGCCCCGTGATCATGCTGCGCACGGAACTGGATGCGCTCCCGGTGGAGGAGAAGACGGGCCTTGCCTACGCCAGCAAAGTGCGCACGAAAGATGACGCCGGCCACGACGTTCCGGTGATGCATGCGTGCGGGCACGATCTGCATATGGCGTCCCTTCTTGGGACCGCCGAAATCATGGCGCGAAGCAAGAACACGTGGCATGGGACGCTGATGCTGATCGGCCAGCCTGCCGAGGAAACGATTGGCGGTGCGGAAGGGATGCTCCACGACGGTTTGTTCACGCGATTCCCGAAGCCGGACGTGGCGGTGGCTTTGCATGTTGGGAACGCATCTCCCGCTGGAACGGTGGAGATCACTCCCGGCGTCTATAACACGAACTCGGATTCAGTGCGCATCACGATCTATGGCAAGGGTGGGCACGGGTCGATCCCGCAATCGGCGATCGATCCCATTGTGATCGCCGCCCGAACGATTCTTGCCTTGCAGACGATCGTCTCTCGGGAAGTGAAGCCGGGGGAAATGGCCGTGGTCACAGTTGGCTACGTCCAGGCCGGGACGAAGAACAACATCATCCCCGACCACGCGGAGATGGGGCTGACGATTCGTACTCGCAAGCCGGAGGTGCGGCAGCAGGTTCTTGCGGCCATTGCGCGCATCACCAAGGCGGAGGCCGCCGCAGCCGGAGCGCCTCGGGAACCTTCCGTGGAACGGTATGAGGGGACGGATCTGGTCTACAACAATCCCGCGCTGGCCGAGCGGCTCCGGGCTCCACTGGAAGCTGCGCTGGGAAAGGACAAAGTAGTGACCGCGGAGCCAATTACGCCCTCAGAGGATTTCTCTTATTTTGTGGAGCAGGGAGTTCCCGGATTCTATTTCAGTTTGGGTGGGGCAGATCCGGAGAAGTTCGCGGCAGCCAAAGCGGCGGGCACGCAGCTTCCGTCGAATCATTCTGCGCTGTTCGCGCCTGATGCGGATCCTGCGTTGCATGCGGGGATCGAGGCGGAGGTTGCGGTGCTGAGGAATCTGCTGAATGCGTCGCCGGAAGAACTGCACAAGCTTACTGCGGACGCTTCTCGCTGATTTTTATTTTGTCATCCTGAGCGAAGCGAAGGACCTATGCAGTCTGCCTTGGACCTGCCGTCTCAGGGCGCGTTGAAATGCCATCTGACGCGCCGCAGGGCGAGTTGCAGAGGTCCTTCGCTTGCCGGCGTTGGTCGCTTCGCTCGCGCCGGACTGCGCTCAGGATGACACGGGAATGAGCGACGCTGACGGCTACACGGCAACCGTAACGGACGTTTCCGTACGTGTCACGGGCCGGTAGAGGGTGTCGCGCTCGATGGGTTCGCGGCCGGCGGCACGGATCAGGCGCTCCAGTTCTTCGCGGCGCATGCCCTGGGGAGTGGTCGCGCCCGCGTCGTGGTAAATCTTTTCTTCGATCACGGTGCCGTCCATGTCATCGGCGCCAAAACGCAAAGAAATCTGCGCGATCTTTGCAGTCATCATCTGCCAGTACGATTTGATGTGCGGGAAGTTGTCGAGCACGAGTCGGCTCACCGCGATCTGCTTGATGTCGAGCATGCCGGTGGTCTTCGGCAAATGCTGCAGCGGCGTGTTATCGGGATGGAAGGCCAGGGGAATGAACGTTTGGAAGCCGCCGGTTTCGTCCTGCAGAGCGCGCAACTTCATCAGATGGTCGACGCGGTCTTCGTCGTTCTCCACGTGGCCATAGAGCATGGTCGCGTTCGACTTCAATCCGATCTGGTGGGCCAGTTTGGCGGTTTCGAGCCATTCGCCGCCGTCTATTTTGTGGTCGCAAATGATGTGGCGGACACGGTCGGCAAAGATTTCGGCTCCGCCGCCGGGAAGTGAATCCACACCCGCGGCCTTCAGTTGCTCCAGCGTCTCGCGGATCGTGAGCTTCGCGCGCCTCGATAGATAGGCGACCTCAACCATGGTGAAGGCCTTGAGATGCACCTGCGGGAAGCGCTGCTTGAGGCCCGCGCAGAGATCGAGGAAATATTGGAACGGCAGGTCGGGATGCAATCCGCCGACGATGTGAAACTCGGTCACGGCCTCGGTGTATCCAGAAGCGGCGGTCTCGAACGCTTCTTCGAGCGCCATGGTGTAGGCGCCGGGCGTATCTTTCTTGCGTCCAAAAGCACAGAGGCGGCAGGCGGCTACACAGACGTTCGTCGGATTGATGTGGCGATTGACGTTGAAGTAGGTCTTGTCGCCGTGCATGCGCTCGCGGACGGAATTCGCCATCCAACCCACGGCGAGGATGTCGCCAGTGCGGTAGAGGGCAAGAGCGTCGTCGGAGTCGAGGCGCGTTCCGGCAAGAACCTTGGCGTGGATAGGCTTCAGCCGCGGATCATCGGTTTGAAAAGCGTGGTTGGGGCGTGTGGCAGACATCCTTTTGATGATATCGCAAGCTGGATGCGGACTGCCATTCTGAAGGAAGTGCGCTAACCACGAAGGGCACGAAGGTTCACTAAGGAAAGCCGAATGCTTGAAAAACCTAGCGATTCACGACTACGCGGTCCTGAATCTGCGAATATTCGTCCTCTGACAGGACGTGCCTGGTTACCAACTGATGGGCGCTGGCGTAGGGGCGCTCGGCGATGATCCGGTCCGCTTTTTGAGAACTAATACCGGGCAGGGACGAGAGATCATCTCTGGATGCCTTATTCAAATCCACCGATTTCTTGTTGCTAAAGCCCTCTTTGACGCCCTCGGCAACCGCCTTCGTGTCGCGTTTGAGGTTGGAGGTGGCCTCCGCAGTTTTCTCGCGGAGTTGGTCGGGAGACTGATTCGGCGCGCAGGCCGCGCACCCGGCCAGGATCGAACTGAGCAGAACAAGGTGGATAAGTCGGATCGGCATGTCATTCGGATGCCATCCTGGCGCGCGCGGTTGGCGACACTGAAGATTGTGGCCTACCGAACGGGCAGAAACTGCATCTACCTTTGTAAGCGCCACTATCGAAGGCGACGCTGGATGAAAAACATTCTTATCTTTATGTTTACCGCGATGGTGGCGGCGCTGGTGAGCGGAGCCGCACTCGCCCAAGACACCTCGCCGAATCCCAGTAATGCTGGCACTTCGCAGACGCGACCGGCTGGGGCGCAGCCTCAGATACCGGCGCAGCCAGGCGCGAGCCAGGCGCAAACCACAGGAACTCCGAGGATCGCGCCCGGAAGCGTTATTCCCGTGCAGTTGACGAAAACAATCGACGCGAAGAAAGTGAAACCGGGCGACGAAGTTGTGGCCAAGGTCACGATGGATCTGAAGAACAACAGCGGTGAGGTGATCGTCCCCAAGGATACGAAGGTGACGGGCCACGTAACCGAGGCGCAGGCGCGCAGCAAGGAACAAAAAGAATCTCAGGTCGGACTCGCGTTTGACCACGCCGTTTTGAAGGGCGAAGACATGAATTTGCCGATGTCGATCCAAGCCGTCATCGCTCCACCCACGAACAATGCCAATGGCGGTGGTGGCGCGGATTCGGGCGCGCCCGCGAGCGGAGGCGGCACAGCTACGTCCCCGATGGGCGCAGGCCGATCCGGCGGAAGCGCGGGACAGCCGCAAGCTTCGAGTCCGGCTCCAAATTCCGTGCCGACGACCGGCACAGACAATCAACAGGGCAATGCGCGCCCGCCCATCAACGGAAACACGCAAGGTATCGTTGGGATTTCGAACCTGAAGCTCGAAGCCGGTCAGAACACGACTCAGGGTTCGGTGTTGAGTTCCGAGAAGAACAATGTGAAAGTTGAAAGCGGCACGATGCTGCTTCTGAAGGTCAGCCAATAGAAGCCGCGTCGCATTGGTCCGGGGAGATCCGCTCGTCTCTCCGGCTCCGCCTTCGAGACCAGTGAGGCCGCTTACGCGCCTGCACCGGCGGCCACGGCGCCTTGGGAGCGGGCAGGCTCTTCCTGATCGTCTCCCCGGTCTCCGGCTCGCATGAGCCGATTCCAGAACACGATTGACGGCGCGACGGTGGCGACCACCATCGCCCACGGGAGCACGGGCGAAATCCAGAAAATGCTGACCGAGAAGCTGAGCAGAGCCAGCCAGATTAATGTCACAAATGTACCGAAGAGGAAGGCGTTGCGACGCGGGCCGACGCGGAATGGCAGCGAGTAGGAACAGAGAGCCTGCACCATCAGCGAGAACGGGAACGCCACCACCAAGTCAATAAAGTAGTGTTCCCCCGTACCCAGGGTGGCCATCACGGTAAGGACCACGAACATCATGGCAATCGCGCGAATCCAGCGCGCTAACCCTCTCGAATTCCACCACACCAGCAACACCCAGGCCATATGCAGCGATGGGATCGCGTTGCGCGCGCCCTTGAGCAGGACAGGCACCACGTTCATACGGATGACGTCGGCAATGGACGGCGGATGAAATGGAAACGCCGCTCCAAATATGTGTGCCGGGCCGCAGGCAGGCAGCATATTGTAGAATAGCACGCCTACGGGTCCTGTCACGAGAAACGCCAACATCACGGCAAATGCTTTTTCTTTTTTCTGGCGCAACTGGGCGGCGTAAACCAAACCCAACGGCAATGGCAGCGCGATGTAGATGACGAGACAAATGAAACGTACCCAGAGCCAGGTCCAGAAAAGCTGTCCCATCAGAAAACTGAACTGCACGCGCAGGCTGCAATCGAAGGAGTACAGAAAAAGGTCGAACGTCTTGGGATGAAGCTTCTCGGTGATGTCAAGCAGCGTGCTCGCCATGTATTCCGAGGCGACAAAAAGAACGGATGGCAGAAATCCGTAGAGCAGAAGTTTGCGTTGGTCGCCTTCGGCCCAGATGGTATGGGTGCCGAGAACGGCCAGCGCGGCCATTCCCACGAAGGAGAATCCGGCCATGAATACCGGGTGAAAGTCCATCCCGCGAAAGTCGAGCACTGCCAAGAATAGGCTGCCGGTCAACACCCAAATCAGATCAAACCAGGATCGCCGGAGCATCACCAGCACAATCAGGGCGCTGGCCAGCGCGAGGGATAAGAACGCCGACGACATGGAATCGGAATAGAAATCCCGATTGAGCGCGAGCATGAGGATCACGGCGAGAAGGGCTGCCGTCAGGCCGAGTTTGATTGTGACCTTGCGGTCGATGGTGCTTCCCTTCGACGGATTGGAGTTCTTGCCCACGTGATTCGTGCGAGGCCATGCTACAAATCGCTCGCACTCAAGAGTTTAGGGGGCAGCGCGGACCGCGGCAACCGGGTTTGCCGGGGCGTCGGTTACAAGAGTAATCGTGAACGATTCGGCGATTGGCGGCAGCAAGGATGCTTACGCGCCACCGCTCAGCTTCTTCTTCGCCAACGGCCGCGCGTACGCGTTCGCGGGATTGTGGCTATTGATCTCGAGAACTTTTTGGTAGCACCCTTTGGCTAACGGTGCGTACGCAGTTTTCTCATACGCCTCGCCGAGCAGCGCCAGAACCATGGGATCATGCTGGTCGGCCTTCTGCAATTCCTCGATCGCGGTCTTGGGATCTCCCGTGTAGAGGGCGACATATCCTGTGAGGTAAGGATAGAACTTCATCTGCTCGGGATTCTTGGCGTTATCGAGAGCCGTTTTGGCGGCGGTCGTGTGTTGCTTGGCCTCGTCGGCGTTGTTGCGACGCGCCGCAATGCGAGCTTGCGCGCTCTCCCAGCGGAACAACCACAGGTTCTTTCCGGCGTCCGTCAGGTCAGCCTTGCGAACCGTGTTGTATCCCATCTTGTACCACTTGTAGGCGTGGTCGGGGTCGCCAGCGTCGAGATAGATGCGCGCGAGCTCGTTGCAAATTTCGGCGGCGCCGACCGAATCCTTCTTCGCCAGGCGCGCGTTGAAGACATCCATTTCGAACTCCGCGGCCTTGAACGTGTTGCCTTCGAAAGCATAAGACACCGCCATCGCGCGCTGCGCCTGCCCGTTGGAATCAGCGGGAGCCGCTGCGATCGCTTTGGCGAAGTGCTCGTGGGCTTCGGTGTAGTCTCCTTTGAGATCGAGCGCGATTCCCATCGCCAGGTGCGCGTCGTAAAGATCAGGAGACTTGTCGAGCGCCTGGCGGTAGAGCGCGACTGCATCGTCGAGCTTGCCGTCGTGGCTCAGCTTCTGGCCTTGCTGCACCAGGTCAGCCGGGCTACCGGGAGCCGGAGCCGGGGTAGAGGCAGGCTGCTGGGCGAACAGAAATGCGGCGAACAGCAAAACGATGCAGGCTGTGCGGACAACACTCCGATGCATGAGGCCCTCCAAATTTTGGCGCTAGTGATTATGGCACGGATGCGGAGATGAGGTAAGAGCAGGCGGCCGGCTCGTTATTATTTCCGCAGCAGCAAATCGCCCGCGACAAACACGAAGAACAGCACGGAAATGACGCCGTTCATGGTGAAGAACGCGGCGTTGAGTTTCGACAAATCGTTGGGCCGCACCAGGGAATGTTCGTAGAGCAGAAGGAGGATCACGGCAACGACACCGACAGCCGCGATTTTCCCCATCCCGAATACGATGAGCAGAGCGATAAGCAGGCCGACCATCACGAGATGAAATCCGCGCGCGATCAACAGCGCCGTGGGAATGCCTACGTATCGTGGAATGGAGTGCAGTCCACTTTGGCGGTCGAATTCCAAATCCTGGCAGGCGTAAAGGACGTCGAAGCCTCCCACCCAGAACGTCACAGCGGCGGTGAGCAGCAGGATTCGGGGATCGAGCGATCCGCGCACAGCGATCCAGGCCGCCGCAGGCGCAATGCCCAGAGCGAATCCGAGAACAAGGTGAGACCAGCGAGTAACCCGCTTCGTGTACGAATAGAGCAGCAGGACCGCCAGCGCCACGGGAGACAGCAACAGCGCGAGGCGGTTGAGTTGGCTCGCGGCAAAAATGAAGATCGCGCTGGAGACAATCACGAACGTGGCTACAAATGCGGAGGAGAGTTGTCCAGCCGGCAAGGCGCGAGTGGCCGTACGGGGATTGGCGGCGTCGATGGAAGCGTCGGCCCAGCGGTTAAACGCCATCGCCGCCGACCGCGCCGCGACCATAGCCACGATGATCCACAACAGTTGGCGCGGCGAAGGAAATCCTCCGGCGGCCAGCATGGCTCCGCAGAGGGCGAATGGAAGCGCGAAGATGGAGTGCTCCCACTTGATCATCTCCAGCGTCACTCGCAGGTTGTGGAAGACGGGCACGATGTCGATTGTAATCCTGTCATCCTAAGCAAAGCGAAGGACCCTATACAGCGCTCGACATTTTCTGCACCGCCGACAATTGCACAGGTCCTTCGCTTTGCTCAGGATGACGAGAGCATGTGCAGGGCATGCTCAATCATGACTCTATGGAACTCGATTCTGACTCGCGCCGGAAACGAGCGGCACAAAGCGACACAGTTCGCGCAATGCAATTCGCGGCTGGCCGTTTTCTATCCGAATCAACTGCAACTGTTGAGAATTTGCCGTGCCTACGGGCAGAATCATTCGTCCGCCTTCGGCCAGTTGTGACACGAGCGCGGGCGGTACTTCCGGGGCCGCAGCCGAAACGATGATGGCATCGTAAGGCGCGGCCTGCGGAAATCCCTGACTGCCATCACCCACAATCACTTTCACGTTCGTGTATCCCAAGCGGGCAAGCAGATCTCGCGCAGCATCGGCCAGCGCAGCGTGGCGCTCCACCGAGAACACTTTCGCGACGATTTCGGCGAGCAACGCTGTCACATAGCCCGATCCGGTGCCAACCTCGAGCACTCGATCGGCGGGCGCGAGCGACAGCGCTTCGAGCATGAGCGCGACGATATAAGGCTGCGAGATCGTCTGGCCTTCCCCGATGGGAAGAGGATGATCTTCATACGCCTGATCGCGGTACGATTCGGGCGCAAACTCATGCCGCGGCACTCGTGCCATGGCATCGAGCACACGTTCGTCTTTTACGGCGCGGGCGCGAAGTTGATCCTCAACCATGCGAGCACGCAGGCCGGCGAATAAGGCACTATGGTCGGAGGAGTTCATTCGGGGCTCGCGACTTAATCTAGTGCAGAAGCAATTCTATTTCTTGCGGCGCCGGACGCGGACATCGAAGCTGACCACGCCGTTTTGATCGCGGGTGCCTACAATCGAAACATTGCGGTTGACGTAGTATTCGCCCTGAATGATCTGCTGCGAACTTTGCGAGACATTGGTGCTGTAGCTAAGGGTAATGTTGTTGGCGAACTGCTGCTCGATCGTAACTTGCGGGCCCCGCGCCGTGGGATTCGTTTCCGTGGTCAAGCCCTGGGGATCGATCTTGATCCGGCTGACACCGAAGAGTTTTTGCATTCGGCTGCTCACGGTGGAATTGATGGCCTGGCTGATGATGAGATTGGTGGCCTGTTCGGTGAACCCTCCCTGGCCTGATTGCTGCTGCAGTTGCTCCGACTCTTCGCTGGTGCGGCCCAAGGCCAGCAAGGCGATGATGTCGGACTTGGGCAGCGGCGGTTCGGAGCGATAGTTTACGTTCAGTCGATCGGGCGTGCCCGTAACCGTGATATCAAGATCGTAGTTGCGGACATGCGTTGTAGCCTGCAGGTTGACCTGAGGCTCAATCGCCACCGGATTTGCGAATGTGATGTCCCCACGCTCCAGCCGGAACTTGATTCCATTGAAGGTCGCATCGCCCTCCAGAATGTCAGCGCGGCCCAGGACGCTCGGACGCGCCACCGACCCGCGCACACGCAAGTCGGCATCTCCGGAGAGCCGCGCTACCGCGGTCTTCATCTGGAGTTCGGGGGCGGTGCGCACAGCGACGTCCAGCTTCACGTTGTAGAGCGGCGAATTGGCCGGCGTGATTGCGGCCGACGTGCGGCTGTGCTCCAGGTACGAGCCAAAATCAAATCCGGGCGTGACCGCCAGTTTCGTGACGAGTACATCCCCCGAGACGGTCGACGCGGAAAGGTTTCCGACCCAATGCAGTTCCGCCGTGGCCGTCGAACTCACACCCGGTGGATAGCGCAGCCGTACGTCTTTCCCCGCGGCAGTGAGGTTGAAATTCAGTTGGCCGTTGTAGTGGGTCGCATCGCCTTTGAGATCCAGAGTGCCGCCGCCGGTACGCGCCGTCAGTTGGTCGATGTGGACTCGATCCTTGGTGAAGCTGAGGGAGCCATTCATCTCGCTCAGGCCGCTGGGCAATCCATCATAGGAGGCTGTCCCATCCTTAATCTGGATGTTGCCTTGCGGGAGGGGCTGATTCAGCGTTCCCCCCAAAGTCAAGTGGATCGTGGACCGTCCAGAGGCAGCGAGGTCCGGCACCATACTGCCCAGGAACCTGAGGTCGATTTGGCCGTCGGCAGAGAGATCAAGCTCCTTCGGGCCCGCGAACTGGATCGATCCCTGTCCGGTCACGTCGGTCCCCTCCCCCGTGAAGTGGAGCGGCGCGATGTGCGCGGTCTGCTCGGCGTACGTAAAACTCACCGGCCCCTGGTTGTGCAGCTTGGCATGTTCCAGTTCGATGGCAAGATCGTTGGCGGTTCCGTTCAGCGTCCACCGCCGGGGATAGCGCAATGGTCCCTGCATGTTGATCATGCCGCTGACCGAAGAGTGACCCGTCAGTTGCTGGCCCAAGTAAGCTCGCCACAAGGCGTCGAGATCGAGATGATCGGTCTGCGCGGTAATGTTTGCGGGATAGTCGCCGTGCATTGCGACCTTGCCCTCAACGGTGAGGATGCCATGCGGAAATTCGGAGCGCGCGGTCACATGCATCTCGCCGTCTTTCGTAGTCGCATCCAGATCGAGTCCGCCGGAGAATTCGCGATCGAGCGTGAGGTCACGCACGTGAACCGCTGCGTTGATCACGGGATTGTCGATTGTGCCCGAACCCTGCAGGGTAAAGGCAGCGTGGCCGGCCATGGGCAAGGGGTCGAGATGAATCTGTCGAATGCGCGCGATGTCGAAGTTCGTTCCGGTGAGGTCGAGCCGGAACGCGCGCGTCGCAGGCGTATAGGCCGCACTACCAGAGACCTCAGCATCCTGGTGAGTGAGATGGATATTGTTGAGAGCTGTTTCACTGCCTGCCAAGCGGAGGTCGGCATCGAATCTCTCGATGGCCTCGCCGTAAGCCGAGGCATCTGCCGCATGAATGTGGCCTTGCGCTTGAGGATGAGCCTGTGTGCCACTGACCTGGAGAGTCACGTCGGCCGTTCCGGAAATCGGAGCCTCGAAGCCCGCCAGCGCGGCGGTCGAGGCAACGTCCACGTTGTGCAGGTTCACGTGAGCTGTGAAAGGAGACGTCTCGGTAAACTGCCCCTTCTGCAAGCTGGCTGTGATATCGAAATCGGCGCTCGTGTCTCCGCGTTTCAGGGTGCCGCCGCGAAAGACCAAATCATGCGAGGAAAACTGGATACTGGCCCCAAGAGAATCCCAATGCACCGGCTGTTCAGGCGTGCGGGCCGTCGCCGGCATGATGAATTCGAAGTCTTCGGCGGCCAGAGTTCCAGAAAGCGTCGGGGCCGAGAATGTACCGCCGGCGACACCGTTGAAAACTGCATTGCCGTCCACGCGGAACGGCAGGTTAGCGGGACCGCCGAGGGCCGCGACCAGCGGGCGCCACTCTTCGAGGTTGGAAGTCGAAACCGAAAAGTGCACCGTCGAAGAGGCCGCGAGAGTTCCGGATGCCTGGATTTTCGAGGCGGGCGTCGACAAGACAAACTGTGCCAGTTCGAGCGAGTCACTACCGGCGCGGTACTTGCCTTGAATTTGCGCCGTGACTGGCAATTCGCCCGCGGCGGGACGCGCGGGCGGATTCACCTCCAGCCCAAACGCAATCTCGGCATCTGTGTACGATCCCTTCCATGAAGCATCCACGGTACCGCTGGCCGCGCCTGCCGGACGGAACCGGCCTAGCGGATGCGCGGGAACGCTTAACGCCGAGGCCACCTCCGCGACGGAAAGATCTCGCAGGCGAAGGTGCACCGCGCCGCTTTGCACGCCCTGCAACTTTACTTTCTCGCCCTTTTTGGCGGGAGGCCGAGCCGCGGTAATCACGGGAAGATTCTCCGTGCCCTTCTTTACCTTCACCGGCGCCGAAGGCGAGATGCCGTGCAGCCAGTTGTCCACCTGGGCGTCGCCCGCAAAACTGCCGCCAAACAACTTTCCTTGCAACTTCGAGAGCTTGATCTGGTCATCGGTGATCGAGTAGTCCGCCGTGGCGTTGGCCTTCTTAAGCGCAATCTGATCATCTTGCCAGCCGGCATCGCGCAGGGCCAGAACGCCAGAAGTGGAAAACTCGTTCAGCGACCACTGGCCGGTGCCCTTGAACTCGGCGACGCCTTCGCGCAGATCTTGCCGTCGAGCGATCGCAGCCGCCTCCCCGAGATCAACGTGTGCGTCGTAGGTTCCTTCCATGTGAGGATTGCGGAAGTCGTTGATGCGTCCATTCGCTTCGAGAGAAGACCGGCCCGACTGCCACTTGAGCGACTTGACCTGGACGGCGGTCGATTCCAGGCTGAAGTCGGCCGTGGTCATCCACGCAAACGGACGGAAGTCTGCGAAGGCACTGTCGACTTTGCCGACCGCAAGACGGCCATCGTAACGTCCATGCAGGAACGAGTAATCCATCTGCAGGTTGGTGTCGTGAACGGCAAAGTCCAACGGAATTTTGCGGTCGGCCCACAGCAATTCCCCGCGACGTACGGAAAGATGATCGATGGACAGGGCAAACAGTTGTTCGATCGGCGTGTTCTCCGAAGGTTTCTGAACGCCCTGGGGAGCGGGGATATTTGTCGTTCCGTCTTTTCCAATCGCGACATGAATCTCCGGATGATCGAGAACGACTGAGTAGAATCCGAACTCAGTTCGCAGGAACGAAATAACCTTCACCTGCGCGAGCAAACTAACGGCATGAACCAGCGGAGGGTCGGTCGGGGCTTCCTTCCCGTGCACAGTAATGTCGCGCACTTCAACTTGCAGATGGAAAGGGACGACGTGGAAGCTACCTATCTGCGCGCGGCCGCCGGTAATCCTTTCAACCTCGGAGACCATGCGGCTGCGAACGTAGCTCTGAAAGGAATCCGTGGTGGCGTACCAGAGAGCGCCAGCTATGGCGACGAAGGCCACACCGGTAGCGATCAGGAGATATTTCCACCAGCGGCGCGGCCTGGCGGGGGACTCGGTCACCGCGACTGTACTCCGTCTGCCGCATTTGATCCAGGAACGCTGACTTTGCTTTCGGAGCGCAGGGATTGCAGCCAGGAAACCATCAGTTCGTTGACCTTCTCCTCGGTAAGCAGCTCGCGGATCTGGGCGGCGACATCGGCGGGTGGAGCGCCCGCCTCACCAGATTGCTTCAACTGGGGCACGAACTTCTCGCGGTAGTAGGCTTCGACGGTCTTGGAATCAATCTGTACCGCAGGACGCAGGCGGGCATCCACCAGCCGCATGAGATCGATCTGCTGCTGTACGTGTGCGACTAAATCTTTTTCAGTTAGACCGAAGCGTGCCAGCACTGACTGCCAGCCCTCGTCCGTCGCAGCCTCCGGATACGCTTTCCGCGCTTCGGCGACGCGAGCCTTCGCTTCATCTTCGGAAGCGTGTTGGAAGGAGGCCGACTTCATCTGCTCCCCAAGAAGCTCCTGATCGATCAGGCGATCGAGAACGGCGCGGCGGTCATCGTCGTTAAACTGGCTGATCGTGCGACCATTGAGAAGGGCCTCGTAACACATAGCTTCGTCCCAATCGCTCTGCAGAATAATGTGACCGTTCACAGTAGCGACGATGCGGTCGATTACCTGTCCGGCATGGGCGGCGGGCTGGACGAGAACGCTCATCGCCAAAGCCACGGCGACCGCTGCAACGATCGTTTTTGTTCGAACTCTATCCATCAGAATGGCTGGCCTATGCTGAAAAATACGTTGAAATGGCGCAGGCGCTGGGTCTCATAGCCTGTGAGTACTTCGGTTACCGGGGCGAATACTCCCTGGAAGTATCTGGTTGGATTCAGATTGTATCCGAAATCGAAACGTAATGGCCCAATTGGGGTCTTGTACCGCAATCCCAACCCAACCGCTTGGGAAGTGTAATCATAGCCGGAGTTATTGAATTGGGTATAACACTGGGGGTTCACTGCACCTCCGGCCATCAAACATTGAGCCGGATTCGGCTGGTGCCAGCGCATCAGCCCGGTCAACATGTCGTGTCCGGCCGTAAATACATTCCCCATATCGTTGAAGATGGCAAAGCCGAATCCCTCGCCCAGGTAGGGCAGAGTCACCTGAGGGAAGCGCAGTTCGAGGTTGTTGACGAACAGCGCGGTACCGCCGACAGGGAAACCGGACGATGGGTCGCGGGGTCCTGCCTGATTTAACCCGAATCCGCGAAGCGAGTTGCCACCGCCGGCGAAGAATTGTTCGGGCAGAGGGATGGTGGTGATGTCGGTACAGGTCGGCTCACCAGCTGCATTCAGCGGGCAGGATCCGGGCGGCAGCACCCGGGTTCCATTCACCGGTTGTTCCAGGCCGATGGTCGTCGAACGGGCAAACACCCATTGACGACCTGCCTTCCCTTTTCCTCCAAACGCGTAATAGGTGGAGAACTGACCCAGGGCGCGGCCAAAGTCGGCTTCCGATCCGAAATACTTGGACGACACAAAACCGTCCAGCGTGAAATAGCTACCCTTTGTGCTTTCCAGCGGATTATCCCGCTTATCGCGAATATAGGTGAGACCTGGACCGCCGACACGGGCGGGGAGCGAGAGGACTGTGATTTCGCCGGGAGAAAAGCCATCGGCGAAGTGGTAGGCCTTCACCAGGCGGAAATCCATGCGATAGGTGATCGAACTTGGCCCCTGCCGGGTACCGGGCTCATGCCCGGTGTTTCCGATCTGCTGCCGGAGGTCGATCTTCCCCTCGAGGCGCTCCGACGTGAAGGTGGCCACATCCAGACTGTTGTCGTAAAAAACGGTATAGATCAGCTTGAACTTTTCATTGTCGAATAGCTTTGGAACGGCGTAGCTGATTAATCCGCGCTGCTGCAGTCGTCCCACATGGGACTGGAAGGTGATGGTCTGGTCACGGCCACCGACGTTGAGCCGGGTCACGTCAAACTCCACTCTGGGGCTCACGCCAGTCGTTCCTTGAGGGGCGGTGGTCCCGGCCGGCTGCCCGGTCTGGAATTCCAATCCGGCGCCGTAGGTGAACGTGTAGCGTTTGGCCTCCTTGACCTGTACCAGAACATTTTTGAGGGGATCAGTTCCGTCCGGATTCTGCACCGCAGTGTCCACCTGGCTGAAAATGCCGAGATCGTAGAGCCTGGTCTGAGTATTAAGAAGATCCTGCTGGCTGAGCGGGTCTCCGTCGTGCACTTGCAATTCGCGCTGCAGGACGTAGTCGCGAGTGTGTTCGGTGCCCGCCACCATCACATGATTCACCGTGAAGCGCTCTCCTTCCTGGATGGTGAAGGTCACGTCTTCGCGATTGGGCTTATCGGGAGAGGGCTTGGTGCTGATATCAAGCGTGGCGTTGGGAAACCCGTGGTCGAAGTAATAACTGAGAATTCTTTCCCGATCGTTCGCCAGATCCTGCTCCGAGTAGGGCTGTCCCGACACGGTTGAGAGTTCGGGAAGCGCGCTGGCCTCGACCTTCTGCGTCCCGAGGACGTGCAACTCCCCTACGATCGTTCGAACGCCTTCGTCGATGTAGATATGAACCGCCAGCTTATTTTCCGAACCCTGATAGTTGTCATCCACTTTTGTCGTGATCTGAACCTGCCGAAAGCCGCTGGAGCGATAGAGCCCTTCCAGGGTCGCGACGTCACCTTTGAGCAAAGCTTCGCTGTAGCGGCCGTGGCTCAGCAGGCGCCTCGTGGGCTGAATTTGCAGGTACGATCGCAGCTTCGCAGTGTCCAAAAAATCCTTGTTCCCGCTAATCTCCACCGACACCAGCCGGTGGATGGGACCAGGATCGATTTGATAAATCACCTGCAGAGTCTTGGCGTCAGTCTCTTTTTGGATGTCGACCTTCGCACCAAAATGTCCTTTCGCTTGCAGGTAATCGAGCAGGTTCCGCTTGCCTTCGTTCAGCAGATCGTCATCGACGGCGTTCTCTTCGTAGACCGGGATTTCTTTCTTCAAGACGCCTTTGCTCACTTTGTAGCCCCGGGCATAAATCACTACCACCGGTCCGGGATCGATCTCAAAGTTGAAATCCACGGCATTGTTCTCCGAGTGGTACGTCTGTTTCGCAATGGACACCTGTGCCAGAGCGCGACTCTGTTTCTGAAACTTCTTGCGCAGCCGCTGCAGAGAACCACTCACCCGGGCGACCGTAACCTTGTCTCCTGGATTCATGTGCGCAGTTCTCTGCACTTCATAGGACGACAGGCTGGAAGTACCGGTCACAGTCACTTCGCCGACGTGCGCCTGCTCGCCTCGCGTGATGTGAAAGAGAATGCTCACCTGCTGGGTGCTCGCGTCCGATGTGCTCTCGGCCGTCACGCGTGCCCGGTAATAGCCCCCCTCCTGCATGAGTTGGCGGATGTTTTCCAGAGCGCGCTCGAGTTTTTCCCGCGTGTACAGTTCTCCCAATTGAAATTTGGACGCATTCACAATCTGGTTTGAGGTGGGGCGAGTAGGGGCCCCGTCCACATCGACGGCACCCACAAAAAAATTCGCCGACGTCATGAATGCCAGTCTGACGCCCGGGCCCGATGGCGTGGCTTCCGCCTGGATGTCGGCAAAGCGGCCGGTGCCATAGAGGGCGCGGATGCTTTCCCGGACACGCCCGCGCTCCAGTGGCTCCCCGACTTTCTGCGGCAGCAACTCCAGGATGTGCTGGAGATCGCCTGGCCCGACGCCGGGAATCTCGATCGCCTGCACGGCTTTGCCTTCATACTCGGCTATCACCGACGTTGGCGGTAATTGTGGTTCCTGCGCACTGGGAGCAGGCGTGGGAGGTAGCTTCTGATCGGAAGGAGACGCCTGATGCGGATTTGCGGGATTCTGTCTCGCGACCGTACCGTTCCCTTGAGCGGCACCATCCAACGGGAACACCACCGACCACAAAAGGATCAGCGCGGTCAGAAGTGTCGCGTACCGTTTCAGCAAACAGTTTCCTTGGACCCGGGCGCTATTGACTTCGATGGGATGCGCCCGGCAGTTGTTGTACGTATTGTTCAGGCTCCCGCTTGTAATCGAGCCCGGCCTTGGCAAATGCTTCACCGACGAGGCTGACACTTATAATAAAGGTTTTGCAGGGCTTGACTGATGACCTCTTTGGCACAGGAAATACAAACCGGCGGACGAACCTGGCGCAGCACAGATCCCCTTTGAGCGAAACCGACAGACAAGACGAACGCTATTCGCGCCAGGTTCTGTTCCGTGGCGTCGGTGCGGAGGGCCAGCGCAAGTTGGAAAAAGCCGACGTCGCGATCGTTGGATGCGGCGCCACAGGTTCCGCGCTGGCCGGACTGCTGGCCCGCGCCGGCGTGGGGATGCTCCGCATCATTGACCGGGACTACGTTGAGCCGAGCAACCTGCAGCGGCAATCCCTGTTCGATGAGCAGGACGCTGCGGAGTCCCTGCCGAAAGCGATCGCCGCCGCACGCAAGATTGCTGCTTTCAATTCCCAGATTGTGGTTCAACCAAAGATCGAAGATCTGATCCCGGGGAACATTGAAGCTTTACTTGAAGGAGTGTCGCTGATCCTTGACGGCACCGACAACTTTGAGACTCGATATCTGATCAACGACTACGCCGTCGACCGCGCGATCCCGTGGATTTATTCTGCCGCCGTCGGAAGCTACGCGGTAACCCTGAATGTGGTGCCCGAACAAACGGCGTGCCTGGCGTGCATCTTTCCGGATTCACCGCGAGGGATGGTCGAGACCTGCGAAACCTCCGGCATTCTCAATTCGGCGGTGAATCTAGTGGCATCGATCGCAGCCACGGAGGCGCTCAAGTTTCTGGTCGGAGGCCGCAACGCTCCGCAGGTCCGGCGCACTCTCCTTTCTTTTGATGTGTGGACGAATGAGCATGCAGAAATTTCCGCCGCCAAGCCTCGCGCCGGATGCCGCTCCTGTGGGGAGCGGGAGTTCATCCACCTCGCCGGTGAGGGCCGCCCGCATATCACGTTGTGCGGCAGGAATTCCGTGCAAATCCATGAGCGGCAACGTCCTATCGACTTCACTGAGATGGATCGTCGGCTCCAGCCTCATGGCACTGTCCGCCACAATGACTTCGTTCTGAAGTTCTGGCATGAGCCGTATGAGATGACACTCTTTCCTGACGGCCGCGCCATCATCAAGGGCACGACCGACACGGCGGTCGCGCGGAGTTTGTACGCGAGATTTGTGGGAAGCTAGGTGTTTACTTGCGGCGGGAAACGATTATTTTTGGCCGGTAGACGGCGTGGTGGCAGCCGACTCGGGGACCGGCGGCGCTAATCTCAGCTTGCGATTGACTTGCGGCCAGTACTGGCGCAGCAGGTTTCCCCCGAACTTCCAGCCTTCGTCGCAAACGTAGCGAACTAATGTGTCGCTCACCGACCGGTTCTCCTTAGGCCAATATGTATTCGACAGCGCTTCACCAACCAGGGGTCCCAGGAGTCCGGCAAGATTTACCACCCGATCCCCCGAATCGCTGCGCGTGACCACTACTCGGACAAGGCTGTACTTGATCGCTTGCTTCAAGGACAGGTCCTTTTTCACATAGAAGCGCGGATCTTCGTGGAAGACCGAAGCGATTAGAAAAGTCCCGAACATGAAATCGGAAGAGGCGCGGGCCATCCCGGATCCAAAACGCTTGCCGAATCCTGAGCCGCCTTGGCCGTACCCTGAGGGATAATCGGTAGCCTGATTGTAGGCAGCGCCAAGGAGCACGCCGCCCACCGTGGCGACCGACACGCTGCTGTTCGCTGCCAGCTTGAATTTGTCCCAACTGCTAAGCGGCCCCTTGTCAGTCGCAAGGTCAGGAAACACCACCGACTTCCGCGTGAGCAACTGGACGAAGTCCACTCCGCCTTTCAGCGGATTGCTGCTCTGCGCGGTCTGCGATTGGGTGACGGGAGATTGTGCGGTTGAGGAAGGTGAGTCGGGAACCGAGCTGGGTTGAGTTTGCTGTGCGCTCCCGACTGCCGCAATCAAAAAACAAAAGGCTAAGGATAAGAACAAGTGTTGCGTCCCGGTCGCACGCCCGCAACCGGTCACACGTGTCGTGAATGTCATTGAACAGAGCTTCCTGTGTGCATGGTTTCTTAACGACTGCGCTTCATAGCATCAACTGAAGCTGTGCCCTCAGAGCGTTCGCTGAATGGTGTTGAGGATGGCTCGGACTGGCAGGCGTAATCTTACAGGAAAAAACGCCCCGCATGATCACTGCCAGAAATGACAGTCCACAACGCAGCATCGATCTGTTTAGGTGGAGGCCAGCAGCTAGGAGGTAGAAGCTCGGTTCTGCTAATCTTCTCTGCTCGTCATCGCGGAGTTTAATCTGCTCGGAAAAGAGCACTGATGCAAGAAAATCTACTCCCCCAGCCGCCAGCCTTGTATCGATGGTCAGTCCTCATCTTTATCAGTTTGGCAATGGGGGGGAACTATTACATTTACGACAGCATCAACCCGCTGGAACGAATCTTCATTGACCACCTAGGCTTCTCCGCCACCCAATTTGGCTGGTTGAACGCCAGCTATAGCGTGGCCGCGGTAGCGACGCTGCTGATTGGCGGCATCATCATCGATCGCATCGGGACCAAGAAGGCGATTACGATCTTCGCCTTGCTCTGCCTCATGGGGGCTGCATTGACGGCGGCACGGGGAAGCGCCGCAGTGATGATCGTGGGGAGAACGGTCCTGGGCCTGGGCGCCGAGTCGATGATCGTAGCCGTCACGACTGCTTTGGCCAAATGGTTCAAGGGCAAAGAGCTCAGCTTCGCCTTCGGGATCAATCTGACGATCGCTCGCCTGGCTTCGGTGGCGGCCGATAATTCGCCTACATGGGCAAACCGGGTTTTCTATCCGCAAGGACCAACTGGACCGGCCAGTTGGCAGGGCCCTCTGCTGCTGGCAGTCGGTGCCGGAGTCATGAGCGTGGCGACCGCTCTAATTTATTGGGGTTTGGAAACTCGAGCCGAATCGGCATATGAACTCGGCAAGGCCGGGGCTATCGATAAACTGGAGTTCAAGGGGATCTTTCGCTTTAACCCGTCCTACTGGCTGGTGGTCGGCCTCTGCTTCACATTTTATTCTGCAATTTTCCCGTTTCGCACCTTCGCCATCGACTTTTTCACCAACAAAATACTAGCTGCGCATGGCGGCCTGGCGGCGCTGGAACTAGTCAAAGTGCAATCCCTGGAGCAGGCGGGGAGGCTCAACAGCCTGCTTCCGCTGGCGGCGATGATCGCCACTCCCCTGTTCGGTCTGTTGGTCGATCGCGTGGGCAAGCGGGCGTGGTTCATGATGTTTGGCTCTCTGCTGCTGATGCCCGTCTACCTGATGATGGCGTACTCGAATATTTCGCTCTACGTGCCGGTCACGCTGATGGGGATCGCGTTCTCTCTGATTCCGGCCGTGATGTGGCCCTCGGTGGCCTATATCGTCGATGAATCCCGGCTGGGGACAGCCTACGCATTGATGACGCTCATCCAACAAATCGGGTTTTTCATCATGAACCTGCTGATTGGAAAGGCCAACGACTACAGCGGAGCGGGCCTTCAGAATCCGGGCGGGTATGCGTTGGGATTGTGGATTTTCTCGATTCTGGGTTTCATTGGGATGGCGTTGGCGATTTTCCTTCGCATCCGGGAAACCGGTCCGCATGGACACGGACTGGAGACGATCACCACAGCCAAGAAAGCGGCCTGATGCGACCCCAAATTTACCAATTTCCGAAGATCGCGACTCTAAATTCGGGATCGGGTTTATTGCTTGGGGAGCCAGCCTGTTTAACCCTGCCCAGGCAAAGGATTTCCGCCCCGAGAGCATCTGATGCGAGTATCCCAAGTTTGGTAGAATGCCTCTGATATTCTGAATATGATGATTACTTTTGTGACCTCGCGGCGGCTCGCAAGCCATACAACGCAAAGATAGTTAGCCGCATCTCACGGGGTGCGGCCGGAAAAGGCAACTTGACCGACCGAGATTCAAACGAAGCGCAGCGACAAGGCAAGGACTCGAACGAAGCCGAGCTGATCGAGCGAGCCAAGCAAGGGGACGCGCAGGCGTTCCAGGCTCTCTACGATAAGCATAAACGGCGGGTGTACTCGCTTTGTCTGCGCATGACCGCGAACACGGCCGAGGCCGAAGACCTGACCCAGGAAGCGTTCCTGCAGCTTTACCGAAAGATAGGAACGTTTCGCGGCGAATCGGCGTTCTCGACATGGCTGCATCGCCTGTCGGTGAACGTGGTGCTGATGCAGTTGCGCAAGAAGAGCCTCCCGGTGGTTTCGCTGGAAGAGACCACACAGGGCGGCGAAGATGATACCCCGAAGAAAGATTTCGGGGCGGAAGATTTGGCGTTGGCCGGATCCATCGACCGGCTGCAGTTGCAGAAAGCAGTCGACGACCTCCCTCCCGGTTACCGCACGATTTTTGTGCTTCACGACGTCGAAGGTTACGAACATAATGAGATCGCGACGATCGTGGGATGTTCGATTGGCAATAGCAAGTCGCAGCTCCACAAGGCACGCATGAAGCTGCGCGACCTGCTCAAGATGCAGCGAGCCGAAAAGGCCGACAAGTCCTGAGCAGCAAAGCACGGGAAGTGATCCGGCACAGAACGGACACGGCAGTAACCTCGGCAGAGGCGCAACACTGCAAGCTAACTTGAATTGGCAGTTACACTGATTGAACAGAGGCTGATTCAACTGAGGCTTGGGGAGAGCAGTATGAATTGCGTTGAGTTGCAAGCCAGCCTGGCGGAGATCGAAGACGGCCGAAGTTCGGAACAGCGGGCACATCTAAAAAGCTGCCCGGAATGCTCGGCCCTGGTCGCAGAGTTGGATCAGATCATCGGTACGGCTCCAGAACTGAGTGCGGCGGAGGAACCCAGCCCCCGCGTTTGGAATTCCATTGAAATTGCATTGCGGCAGGAGGGACTCATCCGCCCACAGCGGCCGAGCCGTTCCCTTCTGCCTTCCCTCAGCAGCCCTTGGAGATGGGCGCGCTGGGCCGCTCCGGTGGCGGCAGCCCTGCTGATCGCCGTCGGGCTGTACGTGCGCCAGAATTCTCCCTCGAAGCCAATGGCAGTCAACCCAACGGTCACCGCGCCGGCTTCCGATATGGCGGTTGCGGGCCTGAACGATGACGACCTGCTGCAGGAAGTAGCCCAGCTGTCGCCCGACGTAAAGGCGCAGTACGCGGACAATCTCAAGCACGTCAACGAGTACATTCAGGATGCGAAGAGCGTGGTCGCCGCCAATCCGAACGACGAGGAAGCTCGCCGGTCGCTGATGGAGGCTTATCAAGAGAAGGCCATGCTTTTCGACTTGGCGATGGATCGTTCTTTGCCGTAATGTAGGGCAATTCTCGATCGGGCCAGCGGGTGCTGGGCAGACCGGGCAGGGGCAGTCGAGGAATCTAATTTTATGAGCGGGCGCAGAATCGAACTCGTAGTCGTCGGCGCGATGCTGGCGGGAACCTTAGTTGCCCAGACCCACAAGGATTATCGCTTCAATGTCGGGCCCAAGTCTGGAATTTCAGTCAACAATCCTTACGGCTCGATCTCGGTGAAGCCATCCACGGGCAATATCGTCGTGATCAGTGCGGTGCTCGCATCGGACAAAGTTGAAGTGGATAACGCTCTGGTCGGCAATCGAGTTGAGATCCAGTCGCATCTGCTGCCCGGAGCCGATACACAATCCGGCCGGGTGGATTACGAAATCCTCGTACCCGCCGATGCCAGCATCACGCTGCACTCCAGCACGGGGCCTCTGCGCGCCGAGAGACTTCACGGCGATGTGACCCTGGAAGGTTCGGCGGCGATCGTGGAGATCCGCGACATCACTGGCGGTCACGTGCACGTTAAAACCCTGAACGGCCCCGTCACTCTCACGAATGTGCAGGACGGCCACGTCGAAGTGGACTCCCTGAGCGGTGACGTCACGCTCAACGGAGTCACCGGCCCTCTGGTGCAGGTGATCTCGACCAGCGGCAGCATCAACTACATTGGTGACTTCGGCGACCGCGGTGAATACCGCCTCACCAGCCACAGCGGAAACATCGAGGCCACGGTGCCTGAAAGCACCTCTGCCGATGTCAGCGCCCGCTCGGTTCGCGGTGAAGTCCACGACGACATTCCTCTCCAACCCAAAGCGCACACCTGGTTCGTCATCAAAGAGGGAAGTGCCTTCTGGGGTACCATGGGCCGCGCTGCGGTGTCATCGACCGTGGTGCTGCGCAGCTTCAGTGGTAAAATCCACCTCAGAAAACGCACCTCCAGATAACGACAACAACGTTAGCTAGAAGCTGACTTTTGAAGAAGGGTTCTGGCAAAACCGCGAAGGCCAAGCGACGCATACGTGTGCGGCCCAAACGGGCCTCCGCGACGCCCGCGGGGGCTGCTGGCAACTCTGTTTTTCTGGTCGGCTTCATGGGAGCTGGCAAGAGCAGCGTGGGCCGCGCCTTAGGGCAGCGGCTGAATTGGATCTTTGAAGATCTCGACGACCGCATCCAGGGGCGCGAAGGGCGCACGGTAGCAGAGATTTTCCGCGATTCCGGAGAGTTGGAGTTCCGGCAGGCTGAACATGCGGCGCTGCGGCAGGTGATCGAGGAACTGCGGGGCGGCGGCGCGAGAATCGTCGCTTTGGGCGGGGGCGCTTTCGTGCAGAAAGAAAATGCGGCTCTGCTCAAGGCATCGGGCGTGCCAACGGTTTTTCTGGATGCTCCGGTGGAAGAATTGTGGCAGCGCTGTCGCACGCAGGCAGCCGAAAACGGAGCGGAGCGTCCGTTGCTGCGAAGTATGGAGCAGTTTCGCAAGCTCTATGAAACGCGGTGCAAGAGCTACTCAAGCGCGTCGTTGAAGATTCACACCGGTGGCCGCGCGGTGGAAACGATTGCGGCCGACATCGCGAAAGCGCTGGGCTTGACACAAATCGCGTTACGCACCGAACAAGGAGAAGTCGAGTGAAGTTTGGAACTCCGATCCGATGTGCCCTGGCACTTTTTCTGGCCTCATCCCTTGCGGCCTTCGCGGCCGACAAGAAGGACAAGCAAAAAGCTGCGGTCAACCAGATCATCGACTCCGGTTCGTTCGGAATCTTCATCAAAGGCCAGCGCGTCGCCACCGAGACGTTTCACATCGAGCAACTGAACGGCGCCAGCGTCATCAAGTCACAATTGAAGGATACCTCCGGTTCAGATTCCAGCCAGAAGTCGGAGTTGGAGCTGAGTGCGAGTGGCGAGTTGTTGCGCTATGAATGGAGCCAGTCTTCCGGGGGCTCGCTCAGTGTGGCTCCCGACAACGAATTCCTCAAGGAGAGGATCAGTACTCCGTCGAGTTCGAAACCGGCCGAGCAGGCGTTCCTGTTGCCCGCAGTTACTCCTATTCTGGACAACAATTTCTTCATTCATCGCGAGGTGCTGGCCTGGAAATATCTGAATGCGGTCTGCCAGCCCGCGGGCGGCGACACGAAGTGCCGGCAAGAGCCCGCCGACTTCGGCACACTCGTTCCGCAAGACCGGACTTCGATGAGCGTCCGCATGTCGCTTGGCGGCAAAGAGAAGGTCACCATTCGCGGCACCGAGCGCGATCTGCTGCGATTGAATCTGCACGGAGACCAGTTCGACTGGGCTCTTTGGGTGGACGAGAACGACCATTTCAAGTTGATGAAGGTAGCGATTCCTGCCGATAACACCGAGGTAGTCCGGGACTAGCGGTGCCCGCCCGGGCGGCAGAATCGAGATTGCGCTGGAAAACTTATTGCTGCTGACTGACTCACGTACGGCGCGGGCTCTGGTGACGGTGCTGCTGTTCGCGCTGGGACTCGGCTTTCTCTACGTGGCTCGGGCCACCCTGATCGCGTTTCTGTTTGCGATCTTCTTCGCCTACCTGATGAGCCCGATGGTGAGTCACCTTGAAAAGATACTGCGCGGGCGCGGACGGGCCATCGCGGTGATCTACTCCCTGCTTCTGATTCTGGTCGTTCTGTTCTTCGTGGTGGTAGGTCCGAAAGTGACGCGAGAGGGCGCAAAGCTGGGACAATCTCTGCCCGCCCTGCTGAACCAGCTGAGTTCAGGCCAGATCGCGCAGCAACTCGGTGCAGAACACGGCTGGAACAAGCGATCGACGGACCTGCTGCAGGCATTCCTGGTCAGCCACAGGGACGACATCACCGAAGTGGCGCAGCGCATCGGGCTACGGGTGGCCGATGTCGCGAAGCAAGCCTGGCTATTCTTTGTAGTCCCGCTGCTATCCATCTTCTTCCTGAAAGATGGCCGCTCGTTCAGCGACTTCCTGCTTTCCACCATCCAGTCCCGCCCGCAGCGCGAGTTTCTGGAGAACGTGCTCAACGACCTGAACCAGATGCTGGCCCACTTCATCCGCGCTCAACTGACCCTCGCCGCTTTGACGCTGGTGATGTACTCCGCGTTTCTCGGCACCATGCGGGTTCCGTACGCTCTGGTGTTAGGCACGATGGGTGGAGTCCTGGAATTCGTTCCCGTTGTCGGACCGCTGGCCGCAGCCCTCGTCATTGTTACCGTTGCCCTGCTGATGAGCTACAAGCACTGGCTGATCGTGGTCATCTTTCTCGGAATCTGGCGACTGTTGCAGGACTACGTGTCTTCGCCTCGCATCATGGGCGAGAGCATGGAACTGCATCCCCTGGCGGCGATCTTCGGTGTCATGGCTGGAGGCGAAGTCGCGGGCATTCTTGGCGTCTATCTTTCCATCCCGGTGATGGCCAGCTTGCGCATCGTCTTTCGGCGCTGGCGCTTGTACACCGAGAAGAAGAAATTTGGTCCTCTCACCGACTACCCGTTCCGCAACCACGAAACCCAGAGACCGTAGTAGCGCCGCCGCATCATCTCTGTAGCGCAGGCGATCCCGGCGACTGTGACATGGGCATCCTGCACGCCTGGTGACGCAAGAAAAATGCCGCAAGCCACTCGGGGCCTGCGGCGTTCGTCTCCAAAGCGGTTATTGCCCTGCCGACGCTCCCGCCACCTTCTCCACGGCGACCTTCCGCAAGAACTCCGCCGCGGCCTCGGGCACGACCGAATTGATAAACATGCCAGATCCCAGTTCAAACCCCGCAACCCGCGTCAAGCGCGGAATCACGCTGACATACCAATGAAAGTGCCGGGCCGCCGCATATTCTGCCGGACCGCTGCGAATCGTAAAATTCAAGTCAGGATTCTCCAGACCCACATAAATCTTGGCCAGCAGTGTGCGCAGAACGCGCGCCAGGTCGACCACCTCCATCTCTGAGACGTCGCCAAAGCTGGCCATGTGGCGCAGCGGAAAAATGTGCGTGGCGAAGGGTGTAGCCGACGCAAACACTTCCATCGCCACGAAGCGCTCGCTCTTCAGCACCACCCGCGTCTGGTCTTCCACCTCCCGCTCCACGATGTGGCAGAACATGCATTCCCCGGCGTCGTCGTAGTGGCGCAGGGCCTCGAATAAACGGTGCCGCACCTGGCTGGGAATCACCGGGGTCGCAATCAACTGGGAATGCGGATGCGCCAAGCTCGCCCCGGCGTCGGCTCCGTGATTCTTGAAAATCGTGATGTGGTTCACCCGATGGTCCAGGCTCAGCGCGTTGTAGCGTTCTTTATAGACGCGCAGAATGCTGGCCACGTGCGCATCCGAGAGCAACCCCATGTAGCGCGAATGGTCCGGGCTATCGATGATGACCTCGTGAAATCCGAATCCCTCAATGCGCCGCCGCAGATGTTGCAGGCTGCGTGTTGGCTGCACTTCGCTCGACAAGGCGGCGAACTTGTTGGGGATCACCCGCACCGCCCACGGATTGCTGTTCGCCGGGTACCGCAGAACCTCAGGCGGCGTCTTGCCTTCGTTCCCGGGACAAAATGGACAGCTTTCGACAAACTCGGGGATCGGCTGCACTACGCGATGCGTAGCCAGTTCCTCTGGCCGCTTGGCCCGCTCGGTAGCGATGATGACCCATTCCTTGGTGAAAAAATTCTGGCGAAGCTCGGGCATATGAATCCCTCCAGCTTCTCCTATCGGCAGATGGAAGGATTTCTGGAGAGCGCGGGCGTGCGGAAGTGGTCCTCCTTTCGCTACTTGCGAAGGTTCGCACGGCGTTAAACACTAGTCTTGTTGTTCTGCGCCGCAAGCCCGAGCGACGAGTGAACGAGTTCGCAACCGCGACTGTTATAGAATTCCAAGTATTCTTATGAACCGTAAAATTCCTATTGGTATTCTGGGCGCCACCGGCGTCGTTGGCCAGAGATTCATCCAGATGCTGGAGCACCATCCCTGGTTCGAGGTGGCGTGGCTGGCCGCGTCTGACCGTTCCGAAGGCAAGGTTTATTCTGAGGCCGCGCGCTGGCGTCTGAAGACGCCGATACCCGCCGCGGTCGGGAAGATGACCGTCTCTCCGGCCACACCCGAAGGCGCACCGAAAATCATCTTTGCCGCCTTGGATTCCGCGATCGCGGCCGAACTTGAGCCGCGCTTCGCCGACGCCGGTTGTGCCGTGGTTTCGAACTCGAGCGCGCTGCGGATGCAGGAAGATGTGCCGCTCGTCATCCCGGAAGTGAACGGCGGGCATATCAAGCTGATCGACATCCAAGCCTGGCGCAAGAAATCCGGCGGCTATGTCGTCACCAATCCCAACTGTTCGGCAATCGGACTTGTGCTCGCTCTGGCGCCGCTTCATCAGCTGTTCGGTCTGGAGACGGTGATGGCCGTGACCATGCAAGCCGTCAGCGGCGCGGGATATCCCGGCGTGGCTTCGCTCGATATCCTCGGCAATGTGATTCCGTTCATCAAGAATGAAGAAGAGAAGATGGAAGAGGAGACCAAAAAACTGCTCGGCCAGCTGAACGGATCGAAAGTGATTCCCGGCGACTTCGCGATGAGTGCCCAATGCAACCGCGTCGCCGTTGAAGACGGACACACCGAATCGATTTCCATCCGCCTGAAGAAGAAGGCCAAGCCGCAGGAAATCATCGCCGCCTGGAACGGTTATCGTGCCGAGCCGCAGGAGCTCAAGCTCCCAAGCGCTCCCGAACGACCCGTCGTTTACCTGGAAGCGGCCGATCGTCCACAGCCGCGATTCGATGTCGACATGGGCGCCGGCATGACCACTGCCGTCGGACGCCTTCGCCCCTGCGGCGTGCTCGACTGGAAATTCACCGTGCTCTCCCATAACACGATCCGAGGAGCCGCCGGAGCCGCAGTGCTAAATGCAGAACTGCTAAAAGCTAAAGGCTACTTGGGATGACAAGCAACCCAGCCCTGCTTGGCACTCTGACCTGTCCAAGGAAGTCCCGCCGATGATCGTCATGAAGTTCGGCGGAACTTCCGTCGAAGACGCCAAAGCCATCGACCGCGTCGCCTCGATTGTTCAAGGACGCTTGCCGCAGAAACCCGTCGTCGTGGTCAGCGCGATGGCGAAAGTCACCGACACTCTGCTGACCATGGCAAAAGCCGCCGGCGCCGGCGAACGCAAGACCGCGCTGAAACTTTGCCGCTCGCTGCAGGAGCGCCACTACAACACGGCCAGCGAGTTACTCGGAACCGCGCGCTTCACCGAATTCCACTCCGAGCTGGGCACCGACTTCGAATCCCTCGATGAACTGTTACGCGGCATTTCCGCCGTCGGAGAAATCACACCTCGCACCACCGACCATGTAGCCGCCTTCGGCGAGATGCTCTCCAGCAAGATTGTGGCCGCCGCCTTCGCCGCGCGCGGGCTCAACGGAGCGCACGTCGACTCTCGCGACGTGCTGGTCACCGACAGTGCTTACATGCAAGCGGTTCCGCAATACGAGGAAACCAATACGAAGCTGCAGCAAACCGTTCAGCCCCTACTGACGGCAGGGCAAGTCCCGGTGATGGGCGGATTCATCGCGGCAAACTGCGCAGGCATCACGACGACCATTGGACGCGGCGGTTCCGACTTCTCCGCCGCCATCTTCGGCGCAGGCCTGGGCGCTGATCGGATCGAAATCTGGACCGACGTCGACGGCATCCTCACCACCGATCCCCGAATCTGTCCGGAAGCGCGCCGAATCAAAGTCATCAGTTTTGACGAGGCGGCCGAACTTGCCTACTTCGGCGCGAAGGTCCTGCATCCCGCGACGGTGCTGCCGGCGATCCAGAAAAATATTCCCGTCTACGTGCTGAACTCGCGCAATCCATCCTGCGAAGGCACCCGCATCACGACGCGCGCTCCGCAAGGCAAAAACATTTTCAAAGCCATTGCCGCCAAGAAGCGGATCACGATTGTCGACGTGGCCGCGCCCCGCATGCTGCTGGCTCACGGATTTCTGCGGTCGATTTTCGAAGCCTTCGACCGCCACAAAGTTTCCATCGACGTAGTCTCGACCTCGGAAGTCAGCGTTTCCCTGACGGTCGATTCCAATCAGGCGATCCCCGCCCTTGCCGCCGATCTTGCCAAATTGGCCGACGTGAAATACGAAGGCCGCAAAGCCATCGTTTGCCTGGTGGGAGAGAATCTGCGCGAAACGCCCGGCATTGCAGCGCTCGTCTTTCGCGAACTCGCCGACAAAAAGATTCGCATGATTTCGCAAGGCGCATCGGAAATCAATTTGACCTTCGTGATCGAAGAAGACGAGGTCCCCGACGTGATCCAGCGCCTGCACAAAACGTTCTTCTCGGAACTGGACCCGGAAGTATTTGCATAAGGTTCGAGCCAGGGTTCCTCGGCCCCCTCCGCGTCCTCTGTGGTTAAATCGTCTTGGTGACCAACCATGAATCTACTAATCCTAGGCCGAGGCAAAACGGGTTCGGAGGTGGCGGAAGTCGCCGCCGAGCGCAAACATCACGCGCGCATCGCTGGGTCCAAAGAAAACACCGCGTGCGCCGCGCTCACTGACGAAGAACTCCGCGACATCGACACGGTCATCGACTTCACCGCTCCCCACGTCGTCCTCGCCCATATCGAAGCCTGCGTCAAAGCTGGAAAGAACATGGTGGTCGGCACCACCGGCTGGTACAAAGATATCGACCAGGTCCGCGCCCTGGTCGAGCAGCACAAAACTGGATTCCTCTACGCCGCCAACTTCTCCATCGGTGTAAATTTATTTCTTGAAGTGGCCCGGTCTGCGGGGGCGGCCCTGCGCCACGACTACACCGGCCAGATCTTCGAACGCCACCACGTCCACAAAAAAGATGCTCCATCCGGCACTGCGATGGCTCTCCAGCACGTAATCCGCGAAGCCAGCGGCCAGAGCGAAGGTCCAGAGATCACATCCTTCCGCGAAGGCGATGTCGTTGGCCTGCATGAAGTCGTCCTCGAATCCCCGGCCGACCGAATTTATCTATGCCACGACGCCAAGTCCCGCCGCGGCTTCGCCGAAGGCGCCGTCCGAGCCGCTGAATGGCTCGCCGGGAAGAAGGGCTTCCACGAATTCAAAGATGTGTGGCGGGAGTTATAGAATGGCTCGAATTGTCATGAAGATCGGTGACAAGGTGCGAGTTCTTACGGTTCCTCCCAGCTTGACGGACGGCGAGCTAAACACCCGATCTGTTTTTGAACTCTGCGTTGGTCACACGTTTCCGATCATCGGGTTCCGGGGGGATCTGTTGGAGCTTGAAGTTGGCAAGGTCTTAGGCAAAGCGCCGTACATGGATTCCATCTGGATCGAACCTGAACACGTCGAAATCGTTTTGACGTAGACTGAGCAATACTCCCGCTCCGCCGAGTTTCCCTCCATCCGCACTCGCGCTATCCTATTCCTATGCAACTCCGTGGCTGTGGCACCGCACTCGTAACTCCGTTTCATCAGGATGGCTCCATCGATGACACAGCCCTGCGCAATCTGGTGTCATGGCAGATTGAGTCTGGCATCGATTTCCTCGTTCCCTGCGGCACCACAGGTGAAACGCCCACGCTTACGCACGATGAATGGCTCTACGTAATCGACACCACGATCGAAGTCGTCGCGGGACGCGTCCCCATCGTCGCCGGAGCTACATCCAACGCCACGCACGAAGCGGTCGAGAAAGCCAAAGAACTCGCCGCCCGTCCCGCAGTCAACTACATCCTCACCGCCTCGCCGTACTACAACAAGCCCACGCAGGAAGGCCAGTACCGCCATTTCAAAGCCATCGCCGAAGCGGTCGGCGATAAGCCGGTCATTCTTTACAACGTGCCCGGACGTACCGCCGCCAACCTCGAACCGGCGACTCTGGCGCGGCTCGCCGAGGTTCCTAACATCGTGGGCGTCAAAGAAGCCAGCGGCAACATGACGCAGATTGCGGAAGCGATCAACGCCGTCCCCGATCATTTTCTGGTCTTCTCGGGTGACGACGCGGTCACATTGCCCGTCATCGCTCTCGGCGGCGTCGGAGTCGTCTCGGTCGCGTCGAACGAAATCCCGCACGAAATGGCCGCGCTCACTCGCGCCGCCCTCGCCAACGACTGGACCACCGCACGCTCCCTGCTTCGCAAATATCTTCCGCTGATGCAAGCCAACTTCATTGAGTCGAGCCCATTGCCGGTGAAGGCGGTTCTCGCCATGATGGGCAAAGTCGAAGAGGTCTACCGCCTGCCGCTGCTCCCAATGCGCCGCGACACCCGCTCGCGTCTGCAGAGAGTCGCCACCGAAGTTGGGCTGATTGCCAAGCCCGCCGGACCCGCCGCCGAGGCCACTGATTTTTTTATCTACGAAAACTGGGCTGCCGGCCCGCGCAAGATCGTCCTGCACCGCGGATCTTGCGGCCAATGCAGCCACGGCAAAGGACGCCCTGCCGGCCATGACGTCAACCACGCCCGCTGGCACGGCCCCTACGCGACCCTGCCCGAAGCCCGCGAAACTGCCCACACCATGACCGGCGTGCTGATTCGCAGCGAGTGCAAGTGCGTGTAAGAAAAATTGTTGGTTGCTGATTTTCCTTCGTGTACCTTCGTGTCCTTCGTGGTTGAGGTTTGAGGTTTTGACAAATCATCAATCATCCATCAACAATCAACAGTTCATGTCCTCCCTAAAATCCTCCATCGAGCGGCTCGCTTCCCAGGGCGAAGTCGAACACGATCCGGACGCGCGCAAAACGTTCCTCGAATTCCGCGACCAGCTCACGCAAGGTAAAATCCGCGCCGCCGAAAAACGCGACGGTCCAAAGAATGCTGGACACTGGACCGTCAACCCCTGGGTCAAGCAAGGCATCCTCCTCGGATTCCGCCTCGGCGAAGTGGCCGACATGAGCGCGGGCCTCTCATTCGTCGATAAAGACACATTCCCTGCCCGCCAGTTCACCATCGCCGATCGCGTGCGCGTCGTCCCCGGCGGGTCATCCGTTCGCACTGGAGCCTACGTCGCTCCCTCCGTCATCTGCATGCCACCCATGTTCATCAACGTCGGAGCCTACGTCGACGAAGGCACGATGATTGACTCGCACGCGCTAGTGGGCTCCTGCGCGCAGATCGGCAAGCGCGTCCACCTGAGCGCCGCCGCGCAAGTCGGAGGCGTGCTCGAGCCCATCAACGCCGCGCCTGTCATCATCGAAGATGACGTGCTGGTCGGCGGCAACTGCGGAATCTACGAAGGAACTCTAGTGCGCGCACGCGCAGTGCTGGGCGCCGGAACGATCCTTACGCGCTCAACGCCGCTCTATGATTTGGTGAAGGGCGAAGTCTACCGCGCCACGCCCGACGCGCCGCTGGAAGTTCCCGAGAACGCCGTAGTCGTCCCCGGCTCACGCGCCGTGAAAAAAGGCGCCGCCCACGGCGCGGCAAAAGACTGGAATCTCTCGCTCTACACGCCCGTCATCGTGAAGTACCGCGACGAAAAGACCGACCGAGGAATTGAGTTGGAAGACTGGCTGAGGTAGAAGTTTCCCGATGACTGAAACAACCCCGCAAGCTGCATTCTGGAGCTGGTTCATTGAGAATGAGCCAGACTTTTTTGGTTTCGATCCTGATCAGGAAATCGAACGGGAAAGATTATTCGACGAGGTTGCAGTTGCGCTTCAGAAGGTTGATCGAAATCTTAGTTTTGAATTTGGTCCTAATGGGCCAACCAGGGAATTCGTCATCAGCGCCTCAGGCATCAAGAAGGCGTTCCCCGCCGTCATACGCTGGCAGAAGCCGCCCCGGCGCTTAAGCGATGGCAGATCACAGCTTTTCGTCCCCGGCGCGCGCCGGTTTACACGATCGAGATTGGAGATAAGCGAATCGATCCGAAGGATGTTCAATTCTCACTATTGGACAATGGAGAGATGGCTGGCATTTACTTGTTTATTCCTGGCTTTCGAGAGGATGATGTCGCCTTCAAACAAATCGGTTATTTGTTACTCGACGCAACGTTAGGGGAATACGACGTGGAAGTCCGACTCGGTCTCATCAAAATGCTCTCACCCGAAATGCGAACCGTTGCCGACCGGCATCCCTTAGCCGAACTGCCGACCCTCTTTGATCAATTGGTGTCACGGCTTGAAGGACGTTCTGAAGCTCCCTCATAATGCAACGTGAATCGGACGACGCAAGAATCCATGCCGGCGCCGATCGGCCCGCTGACTACCTCACCTCCACCCCCAACTTCCCCGCCCCATTCAACGAAACCTGAATCTCCCCCAGCTTGCGAATCACCGCATTCGCCTGCGATAACGCGTCCACACCATACGTGCTTGAAATCCCGACGACCTTCGTCCCAGCTGCGAGCGCCGACTCAATCCCAGCTGGCGCGTCCTCAATGACAAGGCAATCCGCTGGACTGAAACCCAGTCGCCCCGCCCCCTTCAAGTACGGCTCCGGATGCGGCTTCCCATGCGTGACATCGTCCGATGTGACCAGAACTTCAGGAACCGGTAGCCCACAATGACGCAAGCGATTCGTGGCCAGCAGCCTCGACCCGGACGTGACCACGCCCCACCGTCCTTCGGGGACCGAGCGCACCAGTTCGACCGCGCCCGGCATTACCACGACGCCTTGCTGGTCGTGCGCTTCGTGATTTTCAATTTCGCTGGCCTCGGCGTCGGCGTCCAGATGGGGCGCGACGCGCTTGATGACTTCAAGCGTTCGCACGCCGTGAGCGATGGCCATAATGGCATCTCCATCCACGCCTTTGCGCGCAGCCCACTCCCGCCATTCGCGGTCGACCGCACGCGTGGAGTCTGCAAGAACTCCGTCCAGATCAAAAAGAATGGCTGAGCAAGAAAAGGTAGGCATCTATCAGTATTTAATCATAGTGACGCGAAGAATCAGCGAGCAGCAAAACCAGGCTGTCATCCTGAGCGAAGCGAAGGACCTATGCAATTGCCGGCAGCATCGCGGCGTCAGCAAGTTGCATAGGTCCTTCGCTTCGCTCAGGATGACAAAGCTGATGATGAGCTCAACTGGTCTTGGCTCGTCAATGCCGCGTGCCGTGCCCGCTCCCGCAACGTCAAATGCCGCTGCCGAAAGTGGTGCTTCGCCCGCTCTCCCCACGCCTTCACGAACCAGTAATTCAATCCTGCGCCGATGGCGGAGCTGGCCAGCGGAATAACCCGCCCCGCCCACTTCTCCACGACCTCCGCGCTGGCCTTGGCCGCGATCCTTTGGATGACACGCGGCACAAATTTGTTGACTACTTCTTTTTCGAGGAGTTCGCGGCTGATGTCGACTCCGGCGGCGCTGGCAGCGGCAACCCACAGTTCCGCAATATCATCGTCGGTCTTGAACTCAAATCCATATACCAGGCTTAATTTCTCGATCGTCCGCATGGTGATCGCCGAAAGGATTCCCAAGTCCGGCACAATCGTGATCAAGCCGCCCAACCCAAAACCGGCGCCCTCGACCGCAGCCACCTTCATCCCGCTACGGATGACCGAGTCGGCCACTGCATCGATCTCACCGATCTCGAGCGAATACACCCCATGGTACCCGCTGATAGGCATGCGATACGCCGCGCGCAGCTGCCACAGAAATCTCTCCGGATTCACACGCACCGTCGAATAAGCGCGGGTCAACCCTCGCACGATCCCGCCTTCAATGCGCCGCCGCAGCCAAGATTTTCCCGGTCCCGCCATTGCTTCCACCTTACCGCACGCAGCGCGAGAATGCCATCGGGAGAATATGCTCTCAGGTCTCAGCTCTCATGGCTAAGGCATCCACCAGGGCTAAAGCTCATCCTCTCCAGAACTTCTACGCGGCGCTAAAGCGCCGCTCTTCCACCTCGTAGCTCATCGCTCGAAGCTCGCAGCTATGTGCTAGCATCATCTTTACTCAATGCCCACTGGAAAACTGCAAGTCATCCCTCTCGGAGGCCTCGGCGAATTCGGCATGAACTGCATGGCCGTTCGCTGGGGAGACGACATTCTCGTCATCGACGCCGGACTCATGTTCCCCGAAGCCGAGCTTCTCGGCGTCGATATCGTTGTCCCCGACATCACCTATCTCGTCGAAAATCGCCAGCGCATTCGCGGCATCGTCCTGACCCACGGCCACGAGGACCACATCGGAGCGCTTCCCTGGATGCTCTCTGAACTCAAAGTCCCCGTATGGGGCACGGAGTTCACGCTCGCCTACGTGGAAGACAAACTCGACGAGCACGGCCTGCTCGACGACGCTGACCTGCGCGAGATGCGCCCCAACGAGCGCTTCAAGGCCGGGCCGTTCACCGTTCATCCCATCCAGGTAACGCACAGCCTGGTGGATTGCGTCGCGCTCGCGATTCACACGCCGCTCGGCGTCATCATTCATACGGGCGACTTCAAAGTCGATCCCACGCCCACCGACAACAAGCTCTTCGATCTGCACACTTTTGCCGAATACGGCAAGAACGGCGTGCTGGCGCTGTTTCAGGATTCCACCAACGTCGAGCGCAAGGGATACACGCCCAGCGAGCGCGCGGTTCGCCGCAAGTTTGATGAGGTTTTCGCGCACACCAAGCGCCGGCTTTTCATCTCGTGCTTCTCGTCGTCCATTCATCGCATCAATCTTGCGGTGCAACTCGCCCACGAGCACGGTCGCAAGGTCGCCTTCCTCGGCCGTTCTATGAACAATTCCGCCGAGATTGCGGAAGACCTCGGCTACATCGAGGTTCCCGACGGCCTCGTCATTAATCCCGGCGAGATGAAGAATTTTCCGCCAGAAAAAGTTTGCGTGCTCATCAGTGGCACCCAAGGCGAGCCCATGTCGGCTTTGTCGCGAGCCGCCGTCGACAACCACAAGCACGCGAAGATCGAAAAGGGAGACACCGTCGTCCTCTCGAGCCGCATCATCCCGGGCAACGAAAAAACTATTTACCGGATGATCGACCACCTCTTCCGCCGCGAAGCCCACGTCATCTACGAAGACGGAACCTCGCCGCCCATCCATGTCAGCGGACACGCCAGCCAGGAAGAGCTCAAGCTCATCATCAACCTGGTCAAGCCGCGCTATTTCATTCCCGTTCACGGCGAGTACCGGCAACTGAAGCTGCACGCTGAAATGGCTGGAGCGATGCATGGCTCCGTCGGCAAGGTCATGCTGATCGAGAGCGGAGACGTTCTCGAATTCGACGAACTCGGCGCGCGCAAGACTGCACGAATTAAGGTTGGCCGCGTCTGCATCGACTCGGGCAACCGCACCGACGTCGTTGAAGATCTGATCATCAAAGATCGCCTGCACCTCAGCGAAGATGGCATTGTCCTGCCCATCATCGCCATCAACAAGTTGTCGGGCGAGGCGGAAGCTGCCCCGGAAATCGTCACTCGCGGCTTCAACCCCGGCGACGACGGCCTGATGGAAGGCGCCAAGCGCATCGTCGAAGACACGCTGGCACATTCCAGCGACGAGGAAAAAGGCGACTACGGCGTGATTAAAGAAAAAATCCGCGCCGACCTCAAGCGCTACATCTCGAAGCAAACGCAGAAGCGCCCGCTGATCATGCCGGTAATCCTGGAGATTTGACGAAGCGATGAAGCTCGAGTTTCTCGCCGAAGTGTCCCCTGATTGTCCCCTGATTCGCCTTTACGCATTCGATCACTCCGAGGTCCTTCAGTTTAAGGATCTCATTAGCACCCTGTTGGTCGGTGCTACAACAAATATTTCCCTCAACGAACTGCCGTGGATCGATTCAGTCGATGGATGTAAGCTGGAGATGAGTCTGGGTAAACGAGACCAAGGGGTCAAACAGATTGCCCCCTCAAGGTTCGCATGCACTCTGAGCAAAGAGGGATGGACTGACGTGGCCTTTCTGCTCGAACCATTTTGCGCAGAGGAACGCCCGACCGGTTATCAATGGCTCGACGAGAGAGGAAAAGTGTCGCTTTTAATAAGTCACAGCGGCTCTTGGTGATCACTAGGAAAAATGGCCCTGGTAACACTTGACGACCTCCACTCCGCACGCACTCGCCTCGAAGGTATCACCGTCCGCACGCGCCTGATCGAATTCATGTGGGGACAGCCGCCCTCGGCTGTCCAGCACAACCGCCAACTCTTTCTCAAGCCCGAAAACCAGCAACCCATCGGCGCTTTCAAGTTACGAGGGGCCTACAACAAGATCGCATCCCTGACCGACGAAGAGCGCAAGCGTGGCGTCATCTCCTACTCCAGCGGCAATCACGCCCAAGGCGTTGCCTATGCCGCCCGCGCGCTCGGCGTGAAGGCCGTCATCGTCATGCCCAATAACGCTCCGACCATCAAGCGCGAGGCAACTGCCACGCTGGGCGCCGACATCGTACTGGTAGGCCCCGGCAGCACAGAACGACAAGTGAAAGCCGAAGAGCTTGCCGCCAAACACGGCTATATCATCGTGCCTCCGTACAACGACGAAAAAATCATCGCCGGCCAAGGCACCATAGGACTCGAGATTCTCGAAGACATGCCTGACGTCGAAACAGTCCTTTCCCCGGTCGGCGGGGGAGGCCTCATAAGCGGTCTGGCAGCGGCCATCAAACTGAACAAGCCTTCGGTGAATGTCTTCGGCGTCGAACCCGAACTGGCTGCGGACGCGCAGGCCAGCCTGCGCGCGGGAAAGGTCGTAAGCTTCCCTGCCGAACAGGTGACGCGCACGATCGCCGACGGATTGCGCACGCAAAGCGTAGGTCCCATCAACTTCGATCACATGCAATGTTTCGTCGACGGCATCGTCACCGTCACGGAAGATGAGATTCGCGAGGCCATGAAATGTCTCGCCTCGAATCCCGCCACGGTGGCCGAACCCAGCGGCGCAGTCGCCACCGCCGGATTCCTCTTCCGTGCCGACCAGTTGCCGAAAACAAGACTGAACGTAGCGATCATCTCTGGTGGCAACATTGAGCCGCAGATGCTGGATGAACTGCGCCAGCGATAAGACATTGCAAGCAACGACGCAACAGCCAATAATCAACCCTATGAGACTCCGACTCATTCTTCTCGCCACCGCGCTCCTGTTCGTCACACCACTCGCCTCCGCCCAGGCGCAACGCGGCACGCTCGTCCACGAAGAAACTATTCGCGTCTCGCCCAGCGGCGACGCCGCGAAGCTCGGCGAAGCCGGCCGCGGACACGAGCTCGTGATCATCGAAACCAGCCGCGACTGGACGCATGTCCAAGCCATCCTTCGCGAGCCGAAAAAAGATGCGGATGAAGATGATCCGGAATCTGAAGGTAAGACCATCACTGGATGGGTCAACAGCAAAGCGCTGGTCAGCCTGACGACTCCCAATGGCGACAAGATTGTTTTCGGCGAAGCCGCCGATTCCGAAGACCAGGCCAGCCGCCGCCGCGGACGGCGCGATGCCGCGCAAGACGCCATGCGCCTCTATTACCGCGTCTACGACTTGTATCCGACCTCGCCGCTCGCCGCCGAAGGACTTTATCGGGCCGCGGACATCCGCTGGCAGGTCGATCGCTCCGATGTGCTTACGCGCCCTTCGGCCCGCGAGCGCGACTCCTACATGCGCGGTCAGATCGACGAGCAATGGATGAAGCTTGTCATGAAGAAGTATCCCGGCACCAAGTGGGCCGACCTCGCCGCGTTCCACCTGATCGAAAACAAACTGTGCGGCGATTGGCAAGGCGCGTCAAAGTGCCCCGACAAAGAAGCCGACATGTACGAGAAGTACGCCAAAGAGCACGAGCAGTCTCCCGCCGCGCCTGAAGCGCTGTACCAGGCCGCATGGCGACGTTCCGCGCTGATCGAGATCTACAAGACCGAGGCCAACCAGAAGAAATCGGACGAGTCGAAAAATCGATCTTTGGAACTGGCGCAAAAAATCGTGAGTCAGTACGCGCAAAGCGACTGGTCTTCGCGCGCCATGACGCTGATTTTCTACGTGCAGCAAGGCGTTCCGACGTTTGGCAACGCCAGCGACTAGACCTGTAAACGCGCTGGCCATTGCGCGCTCAGCCGCGGATGCTTTACATTCAACAGGCCATACCAACCTTCGAAAGCGCGTCCAATTAACTTGCCAATCTATCAAGCTATAGTTCTTGCCATCGTCCAGGGCTTCGCGGAGTTCATTCCCGTCTCCAGTTCCGCTCATCTGATCATCGTGCGGCGTTTGTTGGGCTGGAACGAACTTTCACCCGCCCATGAACTCAGTTTCGACGTCGCCCTTCATTTCGGAACGCTGCTCTCGGTGCTCTTTTACTTCCGGCGTACCTGGTTTCAGATCGTCCGCGCGGCGTTGGGAGGAAAGGTCGTCCGCTTCTCCGAAGCTGGCGGTTCCGATGCGAACCTTACAGCCGACGAGCAGAAGGAAGAGCGCTTGCTCCTTTGGTTTCTGGTCGCGGCTACGATTCCTGGGGCCATTGCGGGCAAACTACTGGAACATTCCGCCGAAGACTACTTCCGCGAACACATCGTGCTGATCGCGGCGGCGCTGATTGTTGTGGCGCTTCTCATGTGGCTCGGGGAGAAAGTGAGCCGCATGGAGAAGCCTCTGACTCGGATATCGCTCGCCGACGCGCTGATCGTGGGCACCGCCCAGGCCGCTGCTCTGATTCCGGGAGTCTCGCGATCCGGCTCGACCATCACCGCGGGGTTATTTCGTAACATGACGCGCGAGGCCGCGGTGCGTTTTAGCTTTCTGCTCTCTACGCCGATCATCGCGGGGGCCGCTCTCGTGAAGGCTCACGAACTCCGCAAGGAAGGGTTGCCGGTTGGAATGCATATGCCATTTCTCGTGGGCATTCTGGTTTCTGCCATTGTGGGCTACGCAGCGATTTCGTGGCTCGTGCGCTATCTCCAGTCGAACACTCTGCGGGTTTTCATCATCTACCGCATCGTGCTGGGCATCGTCGTAATTACGCTCGCCTATGTCTGGCGTCTGCAGTAAGCCGGATCCGGCCAAATCCCTCTGCTGGCACAGGTTTTAGCCGGGAAGCTAAATGGATACTACAGGGGTTTTCCTGCATTGTCGGATTGCCGCCTTCTTGGCATAATGTAAGGGCTCTGGCCGATTGCGGCATCGGGGATTTCGTGTCTTCGGTGTGAATCAGCCTACATGGATTATCTGGCAGGCATCTTTGTTCCCACCGGGAACCGGCGGCTCAATGAGCTGATCGGATTCCTGATGTGCGTCTCCGCGCTCCTCCTTTTCCTCGCGCTCGTTTCCTATTCTCCGCTGGACCCGTCATGGAACAGCGCCTCGGTGCTGACCGGTTCCCACGCCGCCCGTAACTGGATCGGCGTGGTCGGCGCATTCACCGCCGACATGATCCTGCAGTTCTTCGGCATCGGTGCGTTCCTGCTCGTGATCTTCCCGACGATGCTGGGTGTGCGCTGGTTCCGCTCCATGAAAGTACAGTCCCCGCTGGCCAAGAGCCTGGGCGGAATCTGGCTGGTGATGTTCGTCCCCGCCATGCTGGCACTGCTGCCCGGACATTTGCGGTGGATACACGTGATCCCGATCGAAGGCCTGATGGGACGCGTGATCGGCGACGTGCTGATTCACTATCTGAATCTGGTGGGCGCCTACATCGTGTGCGCCACCGTGCTGGCAGTTGCGCTGTATTTGTCGACGGCGTTCTCCTTCTCGGCGATTCAACTCTGGGCTCCGACGCGGTTTGCGTTCGTCACCGCGTTGTGGAACCGCTACAAAGATTGGCAGCAGGAACGCGCCAAGAAGCGCCAGCAGAAGGAACTGGAACAGCGCCGGATTTCGAAACCCGTCGTGAAGAGCCAGTTAATCCAGTCGCGGCCAACCTCCTCCACGCAGTCTTCTGCAGCGGCAGAGCCACGCCGCACCGGTATTGAGCGCATGATGGAAGAGGAAGCGCCGAAGCCTGATGTGAAGTCCGCGACCGCGATAGGTGGAGTTCTTGCCGAGCCTCTGGCAGCGAACGCTGCGACCGAAGCAGCCGATCCTGAGGTCACTGAGCGCGCCGACAGCGGAAACAAAGCCAAAACGACGATGCCGCGCATTGCCGGCGGATACAAACTGCCGTCGAGCAGCCTGCTACAGCGTCCCGATGAACAGCAGCAGGTTGATGCCGATGAACTCAAGCTGCTGGCGCAGGTGCTGACGGAAAAGTACGCCGAGTTCGAGATTCACGGACAGATCACGCAGATCAATCCCGGTCCGGTGGTCACGACGTTCGAGTTCAAGCCCGAAGCTGGGATCAAGTACAGCCGCATCACTAATCTCTGCGACGATCTTTGCCTCGCATTGAAAGCAGAGAGCATCCTGATCGAGCGCATGGCCGGCAAGAGTACGGTCGGCATTCAGGTGCCGAACCGCCAGCGCGAAATCATCTGGCTGCGCGAAAACATTGAGTCGCAGGAGTTCATGGGATCGAAGTCAAAGATGACGATCGCCATGGGCAAAGACATCAACGGGCGCATCGTCACCGCCGATTTGGCTGGAATGCCGCACTTGTTGATTGCCGGTTCGACGGGCGCAGGTAAGAGCGTCGCGATCAACGCGATGATCATGTCCATTCTATACAAAGCCACGCCCGATCAGGTGCGCCTGATCCTGGTGGACCCGAAGCGCTTGGAACTGGGCAATTATGAAGGCGTTCCGCATCTTTACACGCCCATCATCACCGAGCCCAAACTCGCGGCCAATGCGCTGCGCAACGCCGTACGCGAAATGGAGCGCCGGTTGAAGTTGCTCGCCGCTAAGGGCGTGCGCAACATCGACCAGTACAACAAGCTCTTCGATCAGAACGGCACGCCGAGCTTGTTCGACGAAGAATCGGACGAGAAGCCGATTCCCTACATCGTGATCATCATCGACGAGTTAGCCGATTTGATGATGCTCGATTCACACAACGTGGAAGAGTCGATCACGCGACTGGCGCAGATGGCGCGCGCGGTCGGCATCCATCTCGTGTTGGCGACGCAGCGGCCCTCGGTAGACGTGATCACAGGATTGATCAAGGCGAACTTCCCGGCGCGTGTTTCCTTCCGCGTGGCCACGAAGGTCGACTCCCGCACCATTCTCGACGCCAACGGCGCGGAGGCGCTGCTGGGCAAAGGCGACATGCTCTATCTGCCGTCCGGCTCGGCGCGCGTGCATCGACTGCACGCTCCGTTTGTCACGGAGAAGGAGATCGCCGCGGTGGTCGAGTTCTGGAAGGCGCAAGGGCTGGCGGAATACCAGCAACAGTTCCTCGAAGCTCCCAAGGGCGAACGCGAGGGCGGATCAGAGAGTGGCAGCGGCGATGCTGGCGGGGACGGTGAGGCCGAAGACGATCCCATGTACGGCGACGCCGTGAAACTGGTGGTGGAATTCGGCAAGGCGTCGACTTCCCTGTTGCAACGGCGCTTGCGCATAGGCTACGGCCGCGCGGCTCATTTGATCGATCTGATGGAACAGGACGGCATTGTCGGCGCGGCCGACGGACCGAAGCCGCGCGAAGTGCTGAAGCGTCCCGACTGGATTTCGGAGATCGAAGAAACCGCTCGCTAAGGTCGATCCCGGAAACGGTTAAGAGATAGAAAGGGCGGCCGCCAGGCCGCCCACTTTTTGCATGCCATCGCGAATCTAGAACTTCAATACGATCCCGGTTGAGATGCGCAGATTCTTTCCGGTGGTCGAACCGTTACTATGCACCAGCATCCAGTCGGCCTGGGCCGCACGAAATGCCAGAGCCCGGTTGATATTGAAATCCACTCCGCCCCCGGCCATGAGGGCGTAACCGTTGCCACTGGCGCTGCCCATACCGCTGACACTCGCGGTCGCGTGATCTCCGCCGATCAGCGCGTGCACAAACGGCGTGTACCTCTTGTCGGCCCGCAGCGACAACACGGGACCGAACGTATAGGTGTAGTTGTTCAAGCTGACGCCGTTCTGGGTGTTATAGGCTGCGCCAAAGTCGGCTGTGATTCCGAAATGGTCGTTGAAGTTTCCGTTCAGAGCGAAGTTGAAACCGTTCCCGTTGTAGCTGCCTTCCAAATGGGTGTATTGATAGCCGGCAAAGATCTCCGCTTTGGGATAATCTGCCGCCATCGCGGCCATGGAAAATAGCGTCAAAAAGCAGGCTAAAGCAATGCATTTGCGCACAGTGATCTCCTAAGGTGAAACGGTATATTTCTTTCCGGCCGGCAAGAGACATCGCAACCTCGGAAAGAGTCGGGTAGGCTCCCTCTCCCGGCGGGAAAAGATTTGCTGCTATTGGAAATAAGCGGTAGAAAAGCGGCAAGTAACCAAAGCACCGGTCCTTTGTAACCGGGCTATTTCATTGAGGAACGCGGGGCGTCGGACGTTTGCTCGCGAATCAGTTGGCGCCGACCCAGTCCAGGACGCGGCCTTTCATGCGGCGAAACCAGTCGGGCAACCAGCTTTTGTAGCGCAGCAGTACCGTGGCGTGGATCGCCTTGGGAGTTTTCGGTGCAGCTCTGTTGCTGAAGACGAGGTAGTAGATTCCTGCGCCCGCAGGAACATCGGCCTGCACGTTGCCCGCAGCAGCCTTGCCGCTTTCGTAAAGAGAGCTGGTTGCGTAACCATTCTGCCAGACGGTGAAGGCCGGTTCGCTCAGAACGGAGACTTCAATGTTGTTATCGCTCTCTTTGGCAGCGTCTTTCGTTCTGTCCGGACGGTTATTGGATCCTTGGCTGTCGGCTGCAGATGTAAACTGGCCGACCACCGCGACGTTCACCGATCCTTCGGGCAAAGCGAACTTGTAATAACGAAACGTATGCGGGCCGACGGTGAACGCAGAGTCCAGAATGATCCGGTCCTGCTTTAGCCCGACAAACTCCTGCACTTGCTGTGCGCCCGTACTGTCGCTGGTCGCGGCCCACAAAGCCACCCCGGTCAGAATCGCGAGGAGGACCCACACAATCCAGCGCCGATTGCGCTTGGGCCGTGCGATCTTTGCTGGAGGCGGAGCTCCGACCACGGCAGGAGTCTTCGGCGGAGAGCTTACGGGCCTGCCGCATTTCAGGCAGAACTGGGCTTCGTCGGGCAGGCTCGCGCCGCACTTGCTGCAGCCCAGAATGACTTTGGCTGTAGGCGGCGTGGTGCTATCTGTCGGCATAGGAACCGGCTCTCCGCACTTCGGATGTGAGGTGCGAACCTGGGGGAAGAATTGCCAGCAGATATTAGCACAGGTTTGCGTCGAGTTCCTGTGTTCTCAGTCAACCTTCCGTCGCGAAGGGAGGATTATCCGGCTTTGGCCGCGCTGCCGTCTAGCCCGAGTTTGTCGGCGATTGGCTTCAGGGCTTCGATGCAGAACGCGATATGCTCGTCGAGATCAACGCCCAAAGCGGCGGCGCCCTGGATGATGTCGTCGCGGTTCACTTTGCGGGCGAAGGCTTTGTCTTTCATCCGCTTTCGCACCGACTTGGCATCGACTTCGGCCAGCGACTTGCATGGCTTGATCAAGGCGACGGCGGTTATGAATCCCGCGAGTTCGTCGCAGGCGAAGAGCGCCTTTTCCATGGGTGTGTCGCGGGTGACGCCGGTGTATTCGGCGTGCGACATGATGGCGCGGCGGATTTCGTCGGAGTATCCGCGCTCTTTCAGGATTTCGTTGCCCTTGTAAGGATGATCTTCCTGGCTGGGCCAGCGTTCGTAGTCGAAATCGTGAATCAGTCCGACGACCGCCCACAAATTTTCGTCTTCTGGGGAACCGTTCCCCCACTTGCGGGCGCAGGCGCGCATGCAGGCTTCGACAGCCAGGGCATGCTTGCGCAAACTCTCAGACTGGGTGAACTCCTCTAGGAGTTTCCGCGCTTCATCCATCGTATTGCTTCTATTCATGGTTGCAAATACTCCGAGTTACTTGTGCGAATTGTCCCGCGGGCGAGGCTGTCAGGGCTCGGAGAGCGGACGCGCCCGCACTCAGCTGTTGATAGCAAAAGAAGTGCGCCCACCATCACAGGCAGATTCACCGACGAGAACGACGTTGGCCACGCCTTCATCGTCAATCCCTAAGGGAGCGCACAGCGCATCCGCCGCCAAACATAATCGAGGTAGGCGTCCTCTTGCGAGACACCCTCGGGGCTCATTCCAGGTTCGCGGTTTTCAGGGTCGCGTCCCTTCGTGGCTTTTTGCGGCGTCATGTGGGGAAAGGAGCGACTTTTTGAGGCGGCTATTAATCTTGCTCAGTTCCCAGAAGATCAAAACAAGAACGATCACGATTATGAACAGCAAGAATGGGACATACATTTGTCTGTCTCTCGCCTCCATGGAGTTGGAAATTATCGGGCCGGTTATTGAATCGAACTGGCTGCGGACGAAAACACGGTGTTCGCGTTGCTTCCGATCAGGCGAATGGTGCCGACCACTAATACTAGAATAACCGCCAGCATAACCGCGTACTCGGCGATGTCTTGGCCCTCGTCGTCCCGCCACAACTTCATTCCAAGATGTTTCATGTTCGCGCCTCCTGTGAATGTAACTCAATCTTACGCCCCTTTCGCTAGCCTTTACCCACATAACGGACCGTCGAGAACGGAGACTACACCTGCTAGGCTCTCCTCGGTGTGCGAGGCGATTGCCATCCAAAACGTTAGCCCCGGTCTGAGAAGGGCTGTGAGGCTGCCGGTTTGCGTACGGGTGAATGCGATTTATCTCGCAACCACGCCGTTGAGTCAAAGTACCCTGACGGGACGCCTTTGAAGGAATAATTCGGGTTCGGCTAAAAATATAGTGCTACTCTGTGCTACGGTCCCACACACCGTAAATATCTTGCACTTCCTGCCCATTGAAACGCAGCACGTCACGTGCTGGCAAGATCGCCATGACTACAGTTAGTAAACACCGGGCGGATTCGCGATCAATCATGGGTTTCGCCTGTTTTCTCCGTGTATTTCCCGTGTTGCATCTGGTTTCACCCGCAAAATTCGCGGGTTTCTCGTATTTTAACCTTGACTTCCACAGGGCAGATGCCGCAGATTGACCAAGCAGTCGGAACCTCTCCCCCAATTGGTTCCTTGCACCAAGGCTGTAAGGAGTAGCCCGCTCTGGCACTCCCACAACCCGATGGCCACGACTCTTGCCCCGGTAGACTCACGGGAAGTCGTACGATGCGATCACTGCCTGCTGGTCCAGTTCCGTACATCCAATAACAATTGCCGACGCTGCCACGCGTCTCTGGACGAGGAACCTGAACCCGAACCCATCATGGTAGCGCCGCCCATGATGATGCCCATGCCCGGCACCAACGGACGCGGGCACTTGAACCTGGCGACCTCCATCCGCTCCCTGCGCCTGCGCAACGGGCTCAGTCAACGACAACTCGCGGGACGCATGTCGGTGCCGCGCACCTACGTTTCTAAAATCGAAAACGAGAAAGCAACGCCTACGCTGTCGTCCCTGGAACGGCTGGCGCGTGCACTGGAGGTCACCGTGCCCGATCTGCTCAGCGGCGGCGAACGCAGCCGTCAGGAAGAAGTGAACGAACTGATGAAAGATCAGTTTATTGCGGAACTGTTGCCGTTTGTCGCGCAGCTGAACGGAATGCAAATGTCGAGCATTCTGACCCAGGTGCGGGATCTGACGGTGCGGCCGCGGAGAAGCGCGTAAGGTCAAAGTTTCAAGGTTTCACGGTTCCAAGGTTTCCGAGCTCGAATTAGCTTCGACATTGAAACTTGAAACCTTGTCACTTCGAAATTTTTTTCAGCGATTTTATCCGGGCAACCAGCCAACACTAACGCCGGGACTGATTCTGGGTCCCGGCTTTTTTTATTGTGGCCCCCTCAGCAACGGGCCGTTGAATCCCAGGTAGATTGACCCGCATCTATCCAGCATGAACCCAAAAGATCTAAGTTTCGTCGGTGACGCGTCCGAGAGCGCCCTGTTTCCGCTAGCATCCGATCGAGAGGGTTGGGAGGATGAGCCTTTCCGGGAGTCGACCAACGCTCCACACAATGCCGGCGACAATTCGCTGCTCGACGCCTACTCGACGGCTGTAACGGGCGCGGTGGAGCGCATGAGCCCGTCAGTCGTGAATATTGAAGTACACCAGTCCGCAGGGCGCACGCGGGCGGGCGAGCCGCACGAACGGCAAGGCGGCGGCTCGGGCTTCGTCTTTACGCCGGATGGGCTGATCCTTACCAACAGCCACGTAGTGCATGATGCGGTCCGCATTGCGGTCACGCTGGCGGACGGCCGACGCATGCCGGCTACGGTGATTGGCGATGATCCGGCGAGCGATCTGGCGGTGATTCGGCTGGATCAACCGCACTCCGGCGAGCCTGGGGTGACCGCAGCCGCTCTGGGCGACTCGCAGCGGCTGCGGGTGGGGCAGATCGTGATTGCGATCGGCGCGCCTTACGGTTTTCAGTCGACAGTGACGGCCGGCGTGGTGAGCGCGCTGGGCCGGTCGCTGCGGTCATATTCGGGGCGGCTGATTGACGACGTGATCCAGACCGACGCTTCGCTGAATCCGGGCAACTCGGGTGGGCCGCTGGTTGATTCCGCGGGGCGCGTGGTGGGTGTGAATACGGCGACCATTCTGCCGGCGCAGGGGATTTGCTTCGCGATCGGGATCAACACGGCGAAGTTTGTGGCCAGCCGGTTGCTGCGCGATGGCCGCATCCGGCGCAGCTCTATTGGCGTCTCGGCGCAAACGGTGCCGGTGCACCGCCGCGTGGTGCGGTTCTACGATCTGCCGAAAAGGAGATGGGCGTGGTCGTGCTCGGCGTCGAAGAGAATAGTCCGGCGAAGCGGGCAGGGCTGCGCGAGGGGGACATCATTGTCGCGCTGGAAGGTCAGCCCGTCGCGGGCGTGGATGATCTGCACCGCGTACTGACCGATGTGCGTGTGGGCGTGAGTTGCTCGCTGACCGTGCTGCGGTGGACTGACAAGCTGGAGTTGAAGTTAGTGCCAGAGGAGGCACGGTAGACGCTGCGGGCGTGAGAAACACCCTGCCTGGACGAACATCCATAACACGAACATTCACGAATTGACACGTGTGTTCGTACCTGTAGTACCCTTGTAGCCCTCACTTCGCACTTTCCCACGAAGTCTTAGAGCCCGCCGAAGGAGGTTCCAGTGAAAATCAACAGGCAGTCCACACTTTCCAGCATCGCCGTGACCCGCCGCATCAGCCGACGCTATATCAGCAAAGCATGGTTCAAGGGGCCACTCGTGGCGATCTGCGTCCTGATGGCGCAGGCCAGCCTATCAGCCCAGGGGGTGCAGCCTTACCCAAACGCCACGACAGATCAACTTGTTCACACCAAAACCCCGATGACGCCACCCGCTGTGAACGTCCCGTTCGTCGATCCGGATTTTGGATCACAGCTGGTGCGCGTAACAGACGAGACCTCGCAATATCTTCATCCCGGCGGGTACTTACGGACCGAAGCCAGTGGTACGGCCAACATGTGGAACAGCAACGGCAGCAAATTCTATGTCATCGGCGAAGGAGGGACGACGCTCGCTTACAGCTTCGACCCTCTCACGATGAACATCGGGAGTCTTCCCGGAGCCCCTGCGGGACGCGGTCTCGCCGTGCCGCTGCGCGCGGGCGGCTCATTCAGTTTCACCGATCCTGATCTCATGTATGGCACAAACCACGCGAATGATCTGGAGATCACAAGCTACCGCTTCAGCACCGGAACGTTGACTCCGGTGATTGATACCACCAAATGCAGCGTTCAGCCCCGGCTTGTTCCCGGCCCTCAGGTACGAAGTGACGATGACGTGACGCCATCGCTCGATGACAACCGGGTTTCGATCTCGGAGGGTGGCCCCGCGTTCGACGAGGACATGTTTGTGATCGTGTACGACAAGGTGCTGGGCTGCCGCTGGTATAACACGCAAACAGGGAAGATTGGGGGGCGGTGGGGACCATCGGGATCGGCCTCCACCAGCGATTCCTTTTTGATCGCACATGCGGCGTTGTCGCGAAGCGGTAATTTCGTTCGCATCAATGCGAGTGGCGGATGGTACGTGTGGGACGTGGCAACCCTGAAAGTCACGCATTGTCTGGTGAACTCCGAGATGCGCTGCGGCGGATACACCGCGATGGGCTACAACGACATCGTCCAGTCCAGGGGTTATATGAATTTCATGGACACGGTGAAACGTCCATTCAGCGATGTGACGCGGGTTATCCCTCTGGTCTGGCCGCTCGAACCGGAGCATTCTTTCCCCCAGGACAAACACTTCACGTGGAACAATGTGGACGTGAACGATAGCGTGCCAGTTTGCGCGTCAACCTATGACTCGATCGACAAGGACGACATCACGATACCCTACGAAGGCGAGATCTTCTGCATTGAGACGGATGGCGCGGCGTCAACGATCTGGCGATTCGCGCACAATCGCGCCCACTGGTATGCCAAGTATTTCAATACTCAACCGCTCGGCAGCATTTCCCGAGACGGCCGATTCTTTATGTTCACGTCCAGTTGGGACGAGCAGGTCGGCACCGAGGCCAATGGCACACCCCGGTCTGATGTTTGGATCGTAAGGCTCCAGTGAGTAAACGCCAGTGAGTAAACGCATTGCCAGCGCTTTCCTGCTGTGTTAGCCTCTACCTGTGACCACTTTGTACGACAAAGTACCGGCGGGGCTCGACCGCAAGGAAGCGGAAGTTTACCGGCGGCTGGATCCGGCACGGCTCCCGAAACATATCGCCATCATCATGGACGGCAACGGGCGATGGGCCAAGCGGCGCCATATGCCGCGCGTGGCTGGGCATCGTGCCGGAGTGTCAGCCGTGCGTTCAACCGTGGAGACCGCGGCGCGCATTCATATTCCCGCGCTCACGCTTTATGCGTTTTCCGAAGAGAACTGGAAGAAACGGCCTACGAGCGAAGTGGGCTTTTTGATGGGACTGCTGAGCCGGTATTTGAAGGCGGAAGTCCCTACGCTGAACAAGAATAATATCCGACTGGAATACATTGGGCGCCAGCACGAGCTGCCCGGGGACGTGCAGGAGCGCATGGAGTGGGCGCGCGAGGCCACCTCCCGCAATTCGGGGATGGTGCTGACTCTCGCGCTGAATTACAGCGCGCGCAGCGAACTGGTAGATGCGTTTCGGTCGATGGTGAATGCAGCGGCGCAGAATGGCGGAATCGAGCATCTGCACGTCGATGAGGACATGGTGGCGCGGCATTTGTATACTCGGAACCTGCCGGACCCGGACCTGGTGGTGCGGACTTCGGGGGAGATGAGGCTGAGCAATTTCCTGCTGTGGCAGCTGGCGTATGCTGAGATTTATGTGACGCCCACTCTGTGGCCTGATTTTCGCGGGACGCATCTGCTCGAGGGCATCGCGGAATATCAGAAGCGCGAGCGGCGTTACGGTGGCCTGAACCACGGAGACGGACACGCGGCGATCGGGACTTCCGCGGGTTCCGAAAGAAAATCGTAACCACAGAGGACACGAAGGACACAGAGGAAAGGCTCGGGGATTCTCTTCGGGCGGACCATGAGACTTCATTTCATTATCTTCCTGCTGGCGCTCCCCTCTCTCGCGCAGAATAACGCGGCCATGCTGAACAGCGTGAACGACCGGACCGTGACCGGCTATACCCTCTCGGCAGCGGATGCGACTCGCCCCACGAGCTTCGCCAATGCCAGCGCAGTCAGAGCTATTCCTGCTACTGCCTTCCATTCGATGCCCACGACCGGGTGGCTTCCAGCTTTCGATGCCAGTGCAGGAAACCTCCAACTGAGCACACCGGCAACCTCCAGAGGCACCAACGGTGTGCGATGGCCGGATCAATACCAGGGGACCGATGCCTGTGCGAAGATCGCCGCAGCGATTGCCGATCTTGAGGGCGCTGACGGACAGATTGACGCCCGCGCATTGACCGGAGCGCAAAGTTGCGCAAGCAATCCCTTTGCCGGCCTGACGTCAACACAATCGCTTTTTGTGCTTTTCGGTAATATCAATCTGACGATCACAGGAAGCGGGGCGTGGGTGATTCCTGCCGGCGGATCGCGAACCATCTACCTGCAAGGCATGAACTCGCAGAGAGGATCGGGGGCAGGGCTCAAACCAGCCGGGAGCATAATTACCAATTCGACCGCCTCCAGTGACACGATCACGATTACTCCGAATGCCGATGGGGTGACCATCGCAGGGTTCTATTTCACCGGGAGAAGCACCGGGAAACACATCAATCTAAGTGCTGGGCCGGGGATTGTTTCCCAAGTCTATATTCAAGGGAATCAGTTCAACGGCATGGGATATGGCGTCTATGGGACCACGGTTAGGCGAGGAACCATCTTTGAATGCACGATCCGGGACAACATCTTCAACGGGCAGTCGGCTACTGGGATTTACCTCAATTCCGCGAATAACGGGAGCATTTCGCAGTGGGCGATCAACGACAACCGGGTGCAGAACTTCGGCGGGAATGGCATCGACCTGATCAACGCCACCGGGTTCAAGATTGACCGGAACCAAATCACCGGTGGCGGCGGGGCCAACTCCGTCGGAATCAGTTCGACCTTCAACAATGCCACGACGATCAGCAACAACGACGTCGAAAGCATGACCAGGACGAATGCCATAGGAATGCAGATCCAGGGCGGGGCCTTCACCCTCTTCGGCAACAACTTCTACGACAACAAGACTGGTCTGAAATGCAAATGCACCAATGGCACGTTCATCGGGAACAACAATTTCAACAGGGGACCCTCCGGTGCTGGATTCGCCGTCACTCTGCTTGCAGGGAGTGCGAACGTCTGGGTCATGCAGCAGTCCTCGGACTATCCTTCTGGGCCTATTCAGGATAATTCCGGGGTTTTCTCCAACACGATCGTCTCGAATGGGATCCTAAGCATTCCCTCGATCGGGACCCGCGCCAATTGCAATGTCAACGGCGTATCTCCCGCTGCGTGCGGTACGGCTCCAGCTGGAACGGTGGTTGTGCCCAGTCTTACGACGACCTACACCATCAACACGACAGCGGTGACTTCTGCCAGTCGCATCATCATTGAGCCCATTACAGATGCGACAGGGTTGAGCGGCGCGCCGACCTGCAACCCTCCCCCAGCACCTTTCATCGCACTTCAGTCTGCCCGCAGGGCGGGTGTGAGTTTCACTTTCACATTGCCGAGCACGATGGGAACAAGCTGCTGGACATATTTGATTGTCAACTGACATGATTGAGAAAGGTCTTTTTCTGCTCCGTTTTGCTTATGGCCGCTCGCCACACCTACATCGATTACCGAAGGGTCGTCTATGGTTAAATTCTGCGATTCGTGCAAAACTCTTTAATGAGCGCGGCTGAAGCCGCCCTTTGACACAACCACTTCCCTTGTTAAAGCGCATCGCGACCGCGGTCGTCCTCATTCCGATTGTGCTGGCGCTCATTCTGCGGGCGCCGGTGCCGGTATTGGCGGTCGTCGCGTTTGTTGTGGCGCTTCTTGCGATCATCGAATTCCTGAGGCTGACGGAGTCGTACGGCGTGCAGCCGTTGCGGATGCCGACCTACATTTTTGTCGGCTTCTTTTTCCTGCTGCTGGCGTTCAATATGGGGAATGAAAAGCCGCTGCTTTCTACGGCCGTGTTTGTGTACTGCCTGGGATTTGCGGCGGCGATTGCGCCGTTTCTGGCGCTCAGTATCTTGATGCTACGAGTCGACCTGCGCAGCGGATATCCGGCAGCGGCGGCTTCGGTCTTCGCGTTCACTTACATCGCCCTGCCGATGGGGATGCTGGTGCAGCTTCGGCAGCAATGGGCGGGGGCATTTTATCTGCTGTATTTGCTACTCGTGGTTTGGGCAGGAGACATTTTCGCGTACTTCGTGGGTAAGTCGGTGGGGCGGCATTTGATGTCGCCGCGTGTCAGCCCGAAGAAAACATGGGAGGGCGCGGCGGCTTCGCTTGTGGGCAGCGTCGGCGTCGGATGGCTGCTATTTCACTACGCGCTGCCGCTAAGTTCTGCCCTGCTGCGAGTCGGGCTGATTGAGCGGCGCGACGGGCTGTTCGGGCTGGAGCAACCGGCGATGGGCCCCGTAATTCTTTTGACGATCGTGTTAAACATCGCGGCGCAGTTGGGTGATTTGGTCGAGTCGCTGATCAAGCGGGGCGCTGGTGTGAAGGATTCCGGGGCGATTCTTCCCGGGCACGGCGGCATGTTCGACCGGATCGATGCGCTGCTGTTTGCGGCTCCGGTATTATGGTTTTATACGGCTTGGCGTGTGATGCAGTAACCTCTCTTCATCCTTCCCCGGCGCGACCCAGAAGCGCGTAAAATAGAGAGTTCGTGTCAATTTTGCACCGAAATATGAAACGTATCGCCATCCTCGGATCGACGGGCTCGATTGGGCGCAGCACGCTCAGTGTGGCCGAGTCGTATCCGGACCGCTTTCAGATTGTGACGCTGGCCGCCGGCTCGAATCTTGAGGCAGCGTTTGAGCAAGCGAAGCGATGGGGTCCGCGCGTGGTGTCAATGGCAGCGGAAGCCGACGCGGATTCGCTGCGCACCCGACTCAAGAAAGAAGGCTTAGGCGGAATTGAAGTCGTCCACGGTGCTGCAGGAACAGTTCGAGTCGCGACGCATGCAGATGTGGACTTCGTAGTCAGCGCCATCGTGGGGGTGGCCGGACTGGAAGCTACGTACGAAGCCGTGCGCGCGGGCAAGATTCTAGGTCTGGCTAATAAAGAATGTCTGGTCGCGGCGGGCGAGCTGATCACAACCGAGGCCCGACGCCAAGGCAAGCCACTGCTTCCCATCGACAGCGAGCACAACGCGGTGCATCAATGCCTGCGCGGCGGGCGCATGGATGAGGTCGAGCGCGTCTGGCTAACGGCTTCCGGCGGGCCATTTCTAAATAAACCCCAGTCGGAGTTTGCCTCGATCACAGTGGAGCAGGCACTGAACCATCCCACATGGAAGATGGGACGGCGGATCACCATTGACTCGGCCACGCTGATGAACAAAGGGTTTGAGGTGATCGAGGCGTGCAGACTATTTCATATGCCGCCGGCAAAAGTGGAAGTGATTGTCCATCCTCAGTCGACCATTCATTCCATGGTGGAATTTGTGGATGGCAGCATACTAGCTCAGATTTCAGTGACTGATATGCGGCTGCCGATCCTGTACGCCTTAACATATCCCGATCGAATCCAGTCGGATATGCGCTTTGCGGTGAGTGACTTGCGTCATCTGGACTTCAGTCCGCCGGACCTGAAAAAATTCCCTTGTCTCCGCCTAGCCTATGAGGCGGCGGAGGCCGGCGGCGCGAAGACTGTGGCACTTAACGCGGCCGACGAAGTTGCAGTGGCAGCGTTTCTGGAAGGCAGCATCGGCTTCAACGATATTCCCAGAATCATTGAAGACGTTCTGGCGGGAACAAGCTCCGGGAAACTGGAGTCCATTGGAAAAGTGCTGGAGGCGGACGCCGAAGCCCGCCAGTTGGCGCAACAGCGGGTAGCGGAGACAAAGAAAAAGGAACGCCCCCGGGCAACTTCTTTTGCATAATTTCGGAATCTAACCAGGTGGAGAGTACGTACCTCGATTATGTCTGACTTTTTGACTTCACTCGTTGCAGTGGTTGCTGTATTGGGCTTCATGATCCTGATCCACGAGTTTGGCCACTATGCGGTGGCCAAGTGGCTGGGCGTGCGAGTGGAGCAGTTTGCCATTGGCTTCGGCAAGCGGCTGATTGGCTTCCGCAAAGGCGAGACGGACTATCGCATCAACGCAATTCCGCTGGGCGGCTACGTCAAGATGAGCGGCGAGAATCCGATGGACGAGCGCTCGGACGATCCGCGCGAGTTCATGAATCACTCTCGCTGGCACCGCTTCCTGATTGCGATCGCGGGACCGACGATGAACATCCTGCTGGCGATCATTCTGCTCACCACGGTCTACATGGTGCATTATGAGTATCCAGCGGTGTACGACGAAGCGCCGGTAATTGGCTGGGTAGCGAAGGACACACCCGCCGCCAAGGCTGGGTTCGAGGTCGGCGATCGCATTACACGCATCGACGATGTGCAGAGTCCCACATGGGAGCAGGTCGATCTGAAGCAGGCTCTGAGCCCCGGACAGCCGCTCGCGGTCACTGTCGATCGCAACGGCCAGACTCTGGAAAAGACCGTGGTCCCGGAAGCAATGGGACTGGACCAGATCGGGTACGCGGGCTGGGCGCCGAAGGAAGACACGGTCACAATTGTCGATCTGCAAGAGGGGATGCCAGCGGAGAAAGCCGGGCTGAAGGAAGGCGACAAGATCCTTAAGCTCGATGGCAAGCCGGTACCGGCGCTGGCGGAGATGGTGGAAAGTCTGGAAGTTTCGAAAGACAAGCCCATCACTCTGACGGTGCTTCGCAATGGCCAAGAGAAGACATTCACTCTGCAGCCGGTGCTTTCGGAAAAGCGCTATCGCATCGGCATCGGAACTATGCAGATGAAGGTGAAGACGCTGCCCTTTGCAGAGGCCCTGAATCTGTCGCTGCATGAAAACCGCCAGAATGCACTGCTGATCCTGGAATTGGTCAAGAAGATGGCGCAGGGCAAGATTTCGACGAAATCGATTGAAGGACCGATCCGGATTGGCCAAGCCGCAGGCGAAGCAGCTCGCCGCAAGGGCTGGACTCCGCTGATGGGACTGACTGCGGCCATCAGCCTGAATCTTGGCATTTTCAACCTTCTGCCGATTCCAATCCTCGATGGCGGGGTGATCTTGTTCCTGCTGATCGAGGGCCTGATGCGCCGCGACATCAGCTTGAACATCAAAGAGCGCGTCTATCAATTCGCCTTCGTCTTCCTGGTGCTGTTCGCTGTGATGGTGATCTACAACGATTTAAAGAAGACGATTCCGGGGCTAGCAGATAGACTGCCCTAGATTTCTAGAGCGACAAAGAAAGGCCGGCGGCTGTTTCTCAGCCGCCGGCTTTCTTCTGCACCGTGATTATGCCGACTTGGTGGTACGGCGGTGTTCCCCGGTTCCGGACGCGCCCTTGGCCGGAGGAAGCAACCGCTTCGACTTAGGAGCACACACCGCGGGCGCTTTCGCATTGGATACGGGAAGCATGGCAGCGCGCACGCTGGCCATCATCTGTTCCGGCTGCCGACCGGCGGCGAGATCAGACACCATCGCTGCGAAAATCCTGCCCACCAGTTCTGCCGTCTGCGGAGTCAGATGCGCCATTTGCGTGGGTTCAGCTAAACCGCCGAACGGGTCATCGCTGGTAACTCCGTTCGGCAGGTTCTGAATCGCGGCCTGAAATTTCGGAAGCGCGTTGGAGACCGAGTCCGACGTCAGTGTGGCATACAGTTGAGCCAGCGTTCCGGAGTCGCCCAAGCTCACCATCACGGGCGCGATCTTCTCCAGACCGTAGCCCTGACTGATCAGCCAGGAAAGGAATGCCATACCGCAACCGATACTGTCCGCGTCCTGATCGGTGGGATCCGTCTTGTTCACAAAATCCGGCTCGCCATCCTGCACCCACTGCGGAGCCGTCGCGAAATCGGCGAGGGCGTTATTACCGATGACTGCCGCGCACCAGCGCGAAAGAGCTTCTCCAGTGCTGAGGCCGCAGAGGTTTCCATTCATCGAGCACTCGCTCAATTCGGCTTCGAACAGGGCGGAGACGCGGGCCGAGTTGCCGAAGGAAGCGTCGACCTCAATCGCGGCGCCGGTGCTGTAATCGCAGCCCATATGGTCGGCACCTCCGGTCCCGTCCGTGGCACCGCCGAGGGCAAAGATAATCGCGCTCGCGGGGCCACCCGTGGTGCCGAAAATGCCGTCATTTGCGGTCACGATTCGATCGGCGTCGTTGAGCAGATCCCGACCGTTTTGCAACGCGGGCTGGCCGAGCGAGGGGTCGACATACACCGTCACCCGGCCGCTGGGACTCGTCCCGACAAATTGAGAGGTTCCTTGGTAACTGGGCCAGGCAGGGGCGACAGGATTGCCGCCTTGAGTTTCGACAGCTTTCTTCCCGGTGGGAGTTGCCTTGATGCGGTGATTCATACGGAAGACCTCCATTGAGGAAAAGATAAAGATATAGTGAGGAATCGGGGCTCCGCGTTACTCCCCGTCTTTCGGGCCGAGGTCGATTCGGTCAGTTCCCTACTGAGAGGTTGGATGCTAAACCTTCCACTAGAGCAGAGCTGCCGGTAGGGCAATCCGTTACAAAATCCGAATTTCTGCAACGCTTCCAGACACCCGGGTGAAGGTAACTGTCAGTTCTGAGGCGAAGCGGCGGGATCCCCCCGGTAGCTTTTGGGTGGCGCAGCGCTTCAAGCGCTGCGATTCAGCCCTCCACTCCGAATGGCTTCAGCCGCTGAGGTACCTCGGCGGCTAAAGCGGTATCCCTTTCACCGGCACTCTATCGCAGCGCTGAAAGCGCTGCGCCACCCAAAAGCCTCCGAGGCCTCCGAGACCAGCATTCTGCGTGGTAAAATAGAGCTTCCCTTATGGCTAATATTCAACGCAGAAAGACCGTGACCGCGCTTGTGGGCGGTGTGCGCGTGGGGTCGGATGCACCAATTGTGGTGCAGTCCATGACCAATACCGATACGGCAGACATCCCTTCGACCGTGCAGCAGGTGGCGCAGTTGGCTCGCGCCGGCTCAGAACTGGTACGCGTCACGGTGAACAACGACGAGGCGGCCGCGGCCGTTCCGCATATTGTCGAGCAACTCGACAAGCAGGGCATCCGCGTGCCCATCATCGGCGACTTCCACTACAACGGCCACGTTCTGCTGACGAAGTATCCCGAGTGCGCGCGCGATCTGGCCAAGTACCGGATCAATCCCGGCAACGCCAGCATCGGACGCACCGGCGACTCGAATTTCCGCACCATGATTGAGGTCGCGGTGAAGTATCAGAAGCCAGTGCGCATCGGCGTGAACTGGGGGTCGCTCGACCAGACCCTGCTGACCCGCATGATGGACGAGAACTCTCGGATGGACGATCCGAAAGATGCGCGCGACGTGACCATGGAAGCCATGGTGGTAAGCGCGCTCAATTCGGCGCACCTGGCTGAGCAATTTGGCTTGCGCCCTGACCAGATCATTTTGAGCGCAAAGGTGAGCGGCGTACAGGATTTGATTGACGTATACCGAGCGCTGGCGGCGCGCTGCAGCTATCCGCTGCACCTTGGACTCACGGAAGCCGGCATGGGCGCGAAGGGCGTGGTTGCGTCGAGCGCTGCGATGGGCGTGGTCCTGCAGGAAGGCATTGGTGACACAATTCGCGTTTCGCTGACCCCGGCACCGGGAGGCGATCGCACGGAAGAAGTTCGTGTGGCGCAGCAGATTCTGCAATCGATGGGCATTCGCAGTTTCACGCCGCAGGTAACGGCGTGTCCCGGATGCGGACGCACCACCAGCACCTTCTTCCAGGAGATGGCGGAGCAGATTCAGACTTACCTACGCGAGCAGATGCCAGGGTGGAAAGGCCGTTACGTCGGCGTCGAAGAGATGAAACTTGCGGTGATGGGATGCGTGGTCAACGGACCCGGCGAGTCGAAGCACGCCAACATCGGCATCTCGTTACCCGGCACGTTCGAGGAACCCAAGGCTCCGGTCTACGTTGACGGACGGCTCTTCACCACGCTGAAAGGCGACCGCATCGTCGCGGAGTTTATCGAGATTCTCGATGACTACGTCGATTCGCATTACGCGGCCAGAGAGGCCTTGAAGGAAGAGATTCCCGCCAAGGTCTAAGCCCGGTCCAGAAACGGGGCGTCACACCGTGGCGGAATTGGAAGGCCGCGACGGGTTCCAGCTTAGCGTCAAACGCCCGAACACCCCATCCCAACAATTATTGTCCCGTTAGCAGGAAGATAGGATTCTGCAGCGGGGGTTCCTGACCCGACTGCGCGGGAGCCGCACTGAACGGTGCGGGAAGATCCGTCACTAGCGTATCGGGCGTGTTAACCACACCGGTCGCCACCGAACTGGTCGTGGTATTGATGATTGAGACCAAGCCACCGTCACACACGCTGGCGTAAACCCGGCTGCTGTCGACAGACGCAGCCGCGGACATGCGGAACCGCGCTGAGGCTGGAGTGTAAGACGGAACGGGTGCGCAGTACGGAACCGGGGCAAACGCGTAAGGGTTGAGCATCGCGCCGGTCGAAGCGGCTACCGGGGGAAGTAACGGGAATATCGTCGTCTTCACCGTGAGTGACGCGGCGTCGAAGACTGTGACTTGCGGAACCACACATCCGTTGGCGACTAAGGTCGGGTCCGGACAGCCTGCGGTCGCGGTCGCATAGCTCGCAACATAGAACCGGCTGCCATCCGGCAATGCAGCGACTGACACCGGGATCGTCGCGGAGCAAGTCGAGATCGAGCACTTCGAAGGCAAAGGAATGCTGATGCCTGCCGGATTTCCCACAGGAGCCGGTGGGTCGGCGGTTGCGTCGAAAACGTATACCACCCCCGAATTGGGGTTGGTCACGTACAAACGGTTTCGGCTCTTGTCATACAGGACGAAATTCGCGCCGGCGACACCCACGGACTGCGGCGATTGCGGAATCACCGAGTTCGTGACGTTGTTAATCGTATAGAGCTGCGATGGGACAGATGAGTTTCCCTGAGTCACAACGTAAATGCGCTGGCCGTCCGGGCGGGAAACTGCCCATACCGGGGAAGATGCCACCGGTATCGTGGCGAAGGTCGACAGATCGGTCGGAGAAAGATCCTGGACCGTATTGTTGCCCTGGTTTAGGACGTAGAGGTCAGACCCACTCGGCGTCTCGACCATCGCGATCGGATGTGCTCCGGCCGGGAGGTACGCAAGGTTGGTGGTCGTGTTCGACGCCGGACTCAGCACCATGACCGAATCTGTGCTCGGGAGATTGCAGTTCGGATCCGCCTCAGATCCGTAGTTCGCTACATAAGCGGCGTTACCCTGGGTGGTGGCTACGAAATCGGGAAGATAAGGACAAAAAGTCGGAACCGTGGCAACTCCACCGGTCACGGCCGGTAGTCCCGTGTACACGGGATTCACATACTGGATCGTTGTGCCACTGGCGGAGTAGACAGGGAAACACCCGTCGTAGGCTGCGGGGCTAGAACCGGGGATCGCCACGCCGGAAATGACGATCTTCGCTCCCACGATGGCAGTACTAATCGGGGCGCTGAGAGAGAGTGTCACCAAATTGCCGGCTTCGCTGATGGCAGTGATCGACGAAGACTGGGAACTGCCGATGTTTTGTACCGGGAAAGTCGTCGTCGTACCGAGTCCGGTGGAAGTAGCGCTCTGGCTGGCCGGAAAGAACGCGGTAACTGAGTCCGCTCCCCCAGAACAGAGGTTGGCACCAGCATTGGCAACGAAAACCCGCGAGTTGTTGGAAAGAATGGCGGCATGCGTTGGATTCACACCCATGCTGGCCTGACCGATGTCCGTATCCCCGGAAACATCGATCTGGAGGGCCGCCCCTGGGTTCAAGGGCACGTTGGCCGTAACTCCAAACACAGCGTGGAAATTCGCAGGATTGGGAGGGGTGTTATTGATAGGAATGACTACGGGCCGATAGACCTGACCACAGGAAATCTCCAGCACGGTTGCCAGCGCGATCGCTGCCACCCAGCCCACACGTCGGAAACTCATCGGCACCCCGAAGAAGAAGTTCTGATTCGAAGGATTAAGTTCGAATGATTTTTAGACAGAAACGAGTATTGTAACGATTGTGAGCCGTCCGCGCTAGGCCGGAGGTCGGCGTCCGGCTTTCGGCTTTCGGCTTCAGCAAAGGGATGCGAATAAAACGGCGCGGGATGCCTTCGCGCGTCCTGTCCAGTCGGACGGTGGGGCCGCCCAGCGGTCTTTAACGACGGCGGAAGCCGGAAGCCGAGAGCCGGAAGCCTTCTCTACCTTCGACGAGACTTCGCCGCAGCTGCCGCAGGTTCCTCAGACTTGATGGTGGCAGCGGGCTTCTTCTTGCCCTCCATTTGTGCCAGACTTTGTTTCAGCGCTGCCATCAGGTCGACGACGGGGGCCAATTTCTTGGGCTTCTCTACGGCGGCCACTTCCCCGCCTTCGAGTTTGGTTTCGATCAGCTTCTTCAAGTTTTCCTGGAAGTTGTCTTTGTACTTCTCGGGATCCCAGTCGTCGGCCAGCGCCTCAATCAACTGGTGCGCAACCTTCACTTCGGCTTCTTTTAGCTCCACGTCGGGAGCGCCGAATCCCTCCACCTTCTTCACTTCTTCTGCGTAGTACATGGTATGCAACATCATTCCGCCTTCATGCGGGCGCAGGAATACCGTGTACTCGCGGTTATGCATGGTGATTTTGGCGATGGCGACGTACTCGCTCTCTTCCAGTGCCTTGGTGAGCAAAGCGTAAGGGCGGCGGCCCGCTTCCTCGGGCATCATGTAATACGACGATTCGAAATATACGGGATCGACGTCGCTGGTCTTCACGAACTCCAGGATCTCCATGGTCTTGGCAGTCTGCGGTTCGATCTTCTTGATCTCATCGGGCTCGATGATGATGTATTCGTCCTTGCGAAACTCGTAGCCCTTTACGATGTCGGCGCGATCGACAACCTGGCCGTCCGCCTGACAAATGTATTGCTGCTTAAGCCGCGACTTGTCGGTGCGATGCAGCATGTTGAAGGAAATGCCGCTGCTGCGCGCGCCGGAAAACAGACGCACCGGCATGGAGATGAGTCCGAAGGTTAAGTGACCAGACCAGACCGACGATGGCATAGTTCCCCTCGCAGGCAATTCCCGCAGCATATTGAGCTGGTTCGGGAACCGAGTAGCTAAACTCAATCGCTCAGAGAGTTTAGCCTAGAAAGCACATTGGATGCACCAATCGAGTGGCATGTTGGAGGCGGGAGGAACCGAAAATCGAAGCCGGAGGGGATGGGGTCGGCGAGGATTAGGTACTAGGGGTGGTGGTTAACAGGAGGGTTCGGGCAAATCCACCACAGCCATTGTTTTTAGGCGTCTAGCGCGTTCGAAGTTACAATAGGTGTATAAGTGTTTATCTACCTATGAAGGCGGTTCAGGTCTATGGAAGAAGAAGCCGTTCGCTGGAACATCAAAGTTTCGAAAGCAACCGACCTTACGCTGCGCACCTTCCTCGGCGCGCGGGGCGCCAAGAAGGGCGACCTCTCAAAATTCATTGAGGATGCCGTCCGCTGGCGTGTATTTCATCAGACCGTGCAGGACATCCGGGAGCGCAACTCCGACATGGACCCTGACGAACTGCAACGCATCATCGACGAAACCGTGAGCGAGGTCCGCGCCGAGCGCTACGCCAAACGCAAGGGCGCAAGAGTCTGATGCGTGTGGTACTCGATACCAACGTCCTGATTTCCGCCGTCATGATTCCCACGGGAAATCCTGCTGCCATTTATCGTGCCTGGCAAGAGGGGCATTTCACGCTGCTGACCTGCGAGGAGCACTTGGATGAGTTGCGCACGACTCTGAAGAAGCCTGCGCTCGCCGAGCGCATCAAACCTCACAAGGCCGGTGGTCTTGTAAATGAATTGAAAGAACTTGCCGAGAGCGTAGACGGGCTGCCGCGCGTGCGCCGGTCGCCTGATCATACTGATGATTTTCTGCTGGCACTCTCGGAAGCGGGGAGGGCAGATTATTTGGTAACGGGCGACAAGAGCGGGATGCTTGTGCTCGAATGCCACAAAACCACAAGGATCGTCTCCGCACGCGCCTTTGCTGCGCTTTTGACGAGGAGAAAGAAATGACCGACCTGCGCTACCCGATTGGCAAGTTCCACTTCGACGGACCTCTCACCGCACAGCAGAAGCAGACGGCTTTGGATGAAATCGCGCGCACACCAGCGAACCTGCGCGCCGCCGTCAACGGCCTGTCCGAGGCTCAACTCGACACGCCATATCGTCCCGCCGGTTGGACCGTGCGGCAGGTCGTCCATCACATGCCGGACAGCCATTTGAATTCTTACGTGCGCTTCAAGCTTGCGCTCACCGAAGACGAACCGACCATCAAGCCTTATGCGGAAGATCGGTGGGCGGAGTTGGCCGATGCTAGGTTGACTCCGGTTGATGTCTCGCTAACACTGCTCGAATCGCTCCACGATCGCTGGATCCGCTTGCTTCGGTCGCTAACGCCAGAGGATTGGAGGCGCACGTTCCGCCACCCTGACATGGGTGCGATGACCCTGGAAAAGACGCTGGCGCTTTATGCCTGGCACGGACGGCACCATGTGAGCCACATCACAAGCCTGCGTGAGCGCGAGGGCTGGTAGATTCTGAGGGCACCTTCGGGCCATCCGCGACAAACTTAGGTCATCTTTTCTAGCCCCGCTTGCCCCGTTAGGCTAGCGAGGAATGCGGATTTATCAAACTCAACTGCGTTGCGCTGCAGCGATCGGCGTTCTCCTCGCCGGCTCAGCGCTGGCTTTCGCTCAAGCCCAGCCGGCGCCCGCTCAGCCCCCGGCCGCGAATACCGCCGCACCAGCCAGTCCTCTGGCGGCAGCCGCCCGCAGCACCAAAGAGAAAGCAGCGCACGTCAAAAAGGTCATCACGGACGAGGACATGGAAGCGTCTGCCGGACCTCTGCCGCGCTTGAAGATGGACGGCGCTGAGAACGCCGACGACGTTGTAACCGCAATCGCCGCGTACAAATCGAGCCACACGCCGGAACAGACCGAGGCCGCAGTCCACATCTGGTATGACCGATACGACCAGACGCTGGCGGCTGCCATCCAGCAGAATCTCGACGTCAAGGTTCTGCGCGATGCGAACTACAGCAATGGATACGAACTTTGCCAACAGAGCCAGGATTACCAGCAATGCCAGAATCGGCAGATGGCGGAGCTTCGAGGAGCCCGGAACGATCAGCTGGAGATGGCCAAGAACAGCAATCTCGAGGTGCGGATTCAGCATGCCTTCATGAAAGTCCGCAACGGGCTCATGCAGAATGGCCTGCGTTATGATTGGTTCAAGGTTCGCACCACAAACGGCATTGACACCTTCTAAACCTCGCCGCTAGCCCTACGTTATACCCACTCGCCACAGCAAGTAACTCGTCGCTTCGCGGAGAACCGCGACCGTCCGTTGCCAGGTGCTGTGGGGAAGTGAGTCCGGGCGCGGAGCTACGTAGACCGGCGCAATGCCCTCATGCTCCAGAAGTTTGCGGATGCGGAAGACGTGATAGGCATCGCTGACGGCGACACAAGTGTGCAGGCCATTGGTGCGCATGATGACGGCGACCCGAGCGGCTGATTCCGCTGTGTCATGGCCCTGGGTTTCAGCGATCAGGCTGCGTTCGGGAACACCGTGGCGCATCAGGTAGTCGCGGCCTACTCCTCCTTCGCTGAACGTCGGATCAGCAGCCGCGCCCCCGGTCGTAATTACCACCGGAGCGACGCCGCGGTGAAAGACTTCGAGTGCGTGATCGAGGCGCGCGCGCAGCACAGGAGACGGGCGCCCCGAATACTCGGCCGCTCCGAAGACGACAATGGCATCGGCCGGGTGGATTTCCTGGAGAGAGGCTGTGTGCACCACCTGAACGGCGGTAATCAACAGGAACAACAGCACGGCCCCGACGGCAAGAGCCAGCAGGCGAAGCCACCACCGCGGATGCTGGCGGGATTGCTGGTTGGCGGCTTCATCGGTCATTCCTTAGATAGTGGTCCTTCAGATAATCATCTTCAGCGGTTCATCCCTGCGCGAAGAACTTGGAAATTTCATCGCCGGGAATCGCTCCTTCGCGAATCACGCGCCAGCGCGTGGCTTCGTCGGTAAGATCGATGATGGTAGACGCTACGTCGCGCGGAGAAGAGCCGCCGTCGACGATGATGTTGATGCGGCCCTCGAGTTGTTCGCGGACTTGCTCGGCGCTGGTACACTCCGAGGCGCCGCTGAGATTGGCGGAGGTTGCGGTAATTGGGATCGCGGCCGCCGTGACCACCGCCAGCGGAATCTGCGCATTGGGCACACGCAAGGCTACGTTGCCAGTATTCGCCGTCACTTTGAGCGGCAAGCGCGATCCGGCCTTCACAATGATGGTCAGCGGCCCCGGCCAGAACTTCCGTGCCAGAGCATAGAATTCTTCAGGCAGGGGCTTGGCGAGTTCCTCGGCCTGGTCGGTACTCGCGATCAGCAGCGATAGCGGCTTGTGGCGCGAGCGGGTCTTGATGTCGTAGACCTTATCGACCGCGCGAAGATTGAAGGGGTCAGCAGCCAGTCCATAGAAGGTGTCGGTGGGCATGCCCAGCACTTCGCCGGAACGGATCTGATCGGCGGCGTACTTCACCAGGGACGATTCAGGAGTTTCGCAATTAATCTTTAGGATTTCGGCGCGCACGGCGCTCCCTTCTAATGCTACAGCTGGATTTATTTAGACCGCGAAACCTACCATAATACGGCAAAACGCGCCAAGAGGAAGCAGCAGCGTATGATTCGAAGTGGACAGAGCTAACAGCCTTAACGAGCGAGGACTCTTTAGTAGTACGAAGGAATTCATGGAAATCAAGGCCTTCGTGATACTTCGTGTCCTTCGTGGTTCAAGGTTTTTCTCTTCCCGCATGATCGCATAAAGGAACCAAAATGCCCCGAACCGCAGAATCCGCGCCCAACGAGCAGCACCGGCTTCGCCGCATCGAGGGCCGCCACAACGCCCTGGTGAAGGAACTGCGTCAAGCTTTCGTACGCGCTGAACGCACTGAAGACGGCCTTTGCGCCATCGAAGGCTTGCGCATCGTGGAGGAGGCGATCCGCAGCGGCTTGCGGTTTCGAGCGGTGTTCTTTAAGGAAACAGCGCAGAATCTTGCCGAGCGCCTGCTGCCGCAGATCGGCGCCAACGTCGACACGCTGCTCCTTCCCGACAGACTCTTCGACACGACGGTTCCCACCGAGACGCCACAGGGAGTGGCGGCGCTGGTTCGACTGAAGGAATTCTCTCTGGCAGACGTCTTGGAACGTTTGCAGGTCGGCCCGGTCATCGTTCTCGCGGGACTCCAGGACCCGGGAAATTTGGGAACGATTCTGCGCTCGGCTGAGGCCTTTGGCAGCGCCGGAGTGGTGCTGGGCGAGGGCACGGTGAGTCCTTTCAATTCAAAGGTGATTCGGGCATCGGCGGGATCGGTGTTCCGGCTTCCGGTGATTCTCGGGAAAGCCGCGGGCGGTCTGGAAGAGATTTCAGCCAAACTGCGCGCGCAGAGTGTGCGGCTGATTGCGACGTCCTCGCACAAGGGCGCGCCAATCGACCAAGCGAATCTTACGGGGCCGGCCGCAGTCTTCGTCGGAAGCGAGGGATCGGGCCTGCCACGTACGGTGCTGGCGCAAGCCGATGAGTTGATCGCGATTCCGCACACGGCGCAGGTGGAATCGCTGAATGCGGGCGTCGCGGGAAGCATCGTGCTCTACGAAGCGGCCCGGCAACGGCGGGCGCAGTAATCTTGATGGTTGGGCGCTCCGGTGGAAGAGCGGCCCTTCAGGGCCGCGTAAGCCGTGCCGAACCTATGCGGGCTTTAGCCTTGCGGTTCTGACTTCACGCTAGTCCGCCGCCATCAACGACTAGAGCGGCTCCCGTAATCCAACTCGACATCGGACTCGCCAGAAACAGGACTGCATTCGCGATGTCGTCAGGCGTCCCGATTCGCGCCAGCGGACGATTCGCGGCTTCCCGCATGAACGCTTCCCTGTCCTCACCAAGCTGGGCGCATTCGCTCCGCAGCATGGGCGTGTCGACGTCTCCCGGGCACACGCAATTCACGCGGATGTTGTGCTTCCCGTGATCGATGGCCAGGGCGCGCGTCAGGTTCACGACGCCGCCTTTAGCGGCGCAGTAGGACGCGGCGCGGGGACCTCCCTTGAGCGACCATCCCGAACCGATGTTGATGATGCTGCCTCCCCCGTTGCGAATCATGTGAGGCACAACTTCACGCGACAGCAGATAGATTCCCTTGAGAGTCACATCGAGGGCGAGATCCCATTCGTCCTCGGTGAGTTCGACGATGTCTTTACGGATCGCAATGCCGGCGCAGTTGCAGAGGATATCGATCCTGCCCGCCTCTTCAATCACCACCTTGACGGCGCGACGGCAATCCGCGGCCCTGCGGACATCGCAGTTCAAGAAAGCCGCAGCTCCCCCGTTAGCTTCGATGTCGGCGGCGCTCGCGCGCCCCTTGATGTCATCAACATCGAGCAGGGCGACGAACGCTCCCATCTCAGCCAGTCGGAGGGCGATGCCCCGCCCGATCCCGGAAGCGGCACCAGTGACCATCGCAACTTTGCCTTCAAGAGAGAGAAGTTGGGTTGCGCGTTCTGCGGTTTTCGAGTGCGTATTCATCGTTATGTGGCTGAGGTCGCCTGTTCGTAGCTGTGGTTCCGGTCACCGAGTGCGCTGGTAGATTCGGATCAGTTTTTCCAACGCCTTCGAGATGAGGTCGTGTGCTTCTTTCCGGCCCACGATGAATCGGAATAATAAGTAGGCGGTTACTGCGCAGACCGCAATTTCACAAATGTAGAACGTTAGAACTTCGCTGGAAGGCCAATACCGTGACGGGTCGATCTTGTACCTAATGGAAATGTACTTCGCTAAAAAGAGACAGGTCACGATGCCAAGTCCTGCAGCAAGAAGCCTCATTTGATCGCCAACTGGCCGCAGGGCGGCAATCCCAACCATCACCGAGATATAGTGATCTTCACCCTTGAGAAAACGAATGGCGGCCCACCATGCGTTATATTCCTCACGCGATTCCTTGCGAGCACAGTTGTCGGCTTTCCGTATTAGACGTGCAATCTTCCTCGTATTCATCCTGCTCGTAGTCGCGATCAAACTGTTCATAAATCGCCGTCATGTCAGGAAGTGTCCAGCCACTTTCCGTGAAATAGAGCATCTTGCGCTCGACTTCTGAGAGGGGGACGTTCTCGCGCTCAGCCTCGGCGACGATTCTCGGGATCAGAAACTCTTTGGCCTGGCGCCCGCTGTGGAATGCCCGCATGACGGGGAATTCTACTCCTTCTCGATCACCTTCCCTGCCGCTTCCAGCGTACGTTCCACATCCTCGTCCGTATGCGCCAGTGTCACGATCGAATGCAACGCGGCAGAGGGCGAGGCATAGACGCCAAACGGAAACAGCGACAGCACAAACTTCTGGAACGCAGCGCGGTCCACGAACTGGCAAAAGTTGCGATAGTCGCGGATCGCGGGCTGATCGGTGAACATCAACTGAAACATCGGACCCACGTTCTGCACTACAACGGCGCGGCCTTTCTTCTTGAACAAATCTCTATACCCTGTACACAGCCGCTCTGCCACTCGCCAGGTGTGGCGGAAAGATGCGTTGTTGTCGCGGGTGAGCACGCGCAGGTTCGCCCGAGCGGCGTGCATTCCGATGCGCGATCCGTTGTGCGTGCCGTAGTGCAGAACACCGCCCCACTGCAAGGCGTCCATCACTTCCGCGCGTCCGCACAAAGCGGCCACTGGCAAGCCACAGCCCAGCGCTTTGCCGAAGGTCACTAAATCTGGGGACAGTTTGTAGTATTCCTGGCAGCCGCCTGGGGCGATGCGGAATCCAGTGACAGTTTCGTCGAGGATGAAAAGAATCCCATTGGCGCGAGCGAGCTTCTGCAGGCCCAGCAGATATCCCTCGGCCGGAGGAATCACGCCCATGTTGGCCATGATGCCCTCGGTGATGATCGCCGCGATCTGGCCCGCCTGATTCTCAATGGCGCGCTGCAGGGCTGGCAGATCGTTCCAGGGCACAACAATCGTGTCGTCGAGCGCAGTGCGATTCAGGCCGGAGCTGTCGGGAATCTTGACGGGATCGGTGCGCAATCCCAAAGCGGCCAGCGGCAGGACGTTCGAACTCACCAGCAGGTCGTCGTGCCATCCGTGGTAGTGTCCCTCGAACTTGAGAATCTTCGGGCGTCCGGTGACGCCCCGTGCCAGCCGAATCGCCGCCATCACAGCCTCAGTGCCAGTATTCGCGAAGCGCACGCGCTCGGCGTTCGGAACGATGTGCTGCAGCATCTCGGCCACTTCCAGTTCAACGGGCGTAGCAGTAGCAAAGTGCGCTCCGCTGGTGGCCGCTTCGGTGATGGCTTCCACGACCTCAGGATGCGCGTGGCCCAGCGGCAGGGCGCCGAAGGCCATCATCCAGTCGATGTACTCGTTGCCGTCGACGTCGTAGATACGCGAGCCGCGGCCGCGCTCCATAAAAATGGGATACTTGCCGAAATTCGCAGGACCCCGCGAGGACGAACTGCTGGCCTCAATCAGCACACCGAGCGTGCGCTCGTAAATCTGTCTAGACTTTTCGGTGCTGAAGGGCAAATGGACCTCCGGTCCATGTAGCACCGGGACGACAGCGCTACTTTCGACTTGCTATGGTACAGCAGACGCCGTCGGAAGCGGATGAATCTGGAACCCCTGTATTTACCCCCTTCTTGCCAATGAAATAGAATGACGGTTCGCGGGGAGCCGCTCATGAGCAGTCCTGAGGAATGGAAGAAGTGGGAAGGCCGCGTCGACGGGAAATTTCCGCTTCGGCAGTGGCTGGGCGGCTCGGAGCACAGCGCAGTTTTTCTTACCGAGCGTCCCGGACACGCAGAGCAGAAGGTCGCGATCAAACTGATCGCGGCCGATGCGGATGCTGAGCAGCAACTCTCCCGCTGGCGCGCCGCGGCCCAACTCTCGCATCCTCACCTGATGCGCATCTATGAAGCCGGGCGCTGCCGGCTCGATGGCACTCCCCTCCTGTATTTCGTGATGGAGTATGCCGAGGAGGATCTCTCCCAGATCCTTCCGCAGCGGCCCCTGGCGGCGGGTGAGGTGACGGAGTTGCTTCCTCCGCTTCTCGACTCTCTGTCGTACCTGCATGGCAAAGGATATGTACATGGGCGCATCAAGCCATCGAACGTGCATGCCACGGGCGACCAATTGAAGCTCTCAGCGGATCAGATTGTTTCTTTCTCGGCCGCGGACTCCGTTCCAAAGCGCCGCGATGTCTACGACGCACCCGAAACCGCCGCCGGAATTGTGTCGCCCGCGGGCGATGTGTGGTCGATTGGAGTTACGCTGGTCGCGGCGTTGACGCAGAACGTAGCGTTCGAAGGCGAAACGTTGCGGGGCGATCCCGATCCGCCGGAAACGGTTCCTCCGCCGTTCCGCGGGATTGCGCGCGAATGCCTGCACCTCGATCCCAAGCGGCGCTGCTCCATCACAGAGATTCAAGCGCGGTTGCAGCCTGCCGCACGATCGGTACCGGCTGAACCAGAAGCACCGTTACCTGCGCGTCCTGTAAAGCGCGGGCCCATTGCCGCCGCCGTGATTGTGGCCGTGATCTTGGTAGGATCGATCGTCTATTTCTCTCGCGGGAAGGACGTGAAAGCGCCGCCGACGGTAACGACCGGGCAGCCTACCGTTCAAACTGCACCCCCATCTTCGTCCCCCGAAACCGCACCGCAGACCGTTACGCATCAGGCCGCGCCTGAAACCGCTCCGGCACCGACTCCTAAATCGCCAGTCAGCGCACCAACCGCCACACCAAAGAAGTCGGCTGACTCCGGCGGCGAGGTCGTGCATCGGGTTTTGCCAGACGTCTCTCCCAGTGCGGGAAGCACGATCACGGGCACGGTGAAGGTGGGAGTACGAGTGGAAGTAGATTCTTCGGGCAAAGTCACCGCCGCCAAACTCACCTCTCCGGGACCAAGCAAGTACTTCGCGGGACTGGCGCTGAAAGCGGCGCAGAGCTGGGAGTTCGCGCCTCCTGTGGTTGGTGGCCAACCTACGGCCAGCGCCTGGCAGGTTCAGTTCCGTTTTAAACGGACCTCTACCGAGGCTGTTCCCCAACGAGTTACGCGCTAGGGCTTCGGCCCAGAACGCAGCTTCCACACGATCTGCCTCACCATGCCGAGCAGGAGCTTGGCGTCGTAGACTTCCAAGCCGAAGCGCAGGACCAGCCAGCGTGCCTTTTTTTCGAACATGGCGTCCGTCCCGGGCTTGACGTAGCCGCTGATGCGAAGTGCTTCGAGCAAAGCCTCAGTGATTTGTTCAGTTTGGCCTGCTGTTGCCGGCTCGAGCGCCGGTTCCGCCGGAGGGGATGAGGTCCCGCGAGCCAGTTCGTAGAGGCAGACAGCGACGGATTGGCCCAGATTCATCGAGATATTTTGTTCCTTGGTCGGGATGTTCAGCAGCCAGTGGCAGTGGCTGAAGTCCTGGTTCGTCAGTCCGATTTTCTCGGAGCCAAACAGGAGCGCGACTCTCCCAGTCTGAAGTTGCGGGCAAATCGATGAACCAGCCAGTTCGTCGAGGTGACGCACTGGCTGTTGCAATGCGCGATTGCGCACAGCAGTCGTCCCAACGACCAGAGTGCAATCGGCGACGGCCTCAGCCACAGTCTTGAATTCTTCTGCCGACTGGAGCAGATCAGAGGCGCCCACGGCCGAGCGGGCCTCGCGAAATCCTTCTGCGAACGCGTTTACCAGGCGCAGGCGGTGCGCGCCGAAGTTGCTCATGGCGCGCGCCGCGGCGCCAATATTCAGAGGATTGCGCGGGCGCACCAGCACGACCACGAGACCGTCGAGTTCCGACAGGACAGGCAAGCGCCTAATTCTACGACAGCTTGGGATTCCCACGGTTCGGACCGGAAGAGACCTTCAATCCGTCTGGGCTAGTTTTTGGTGTGGCCCCCGGCAGAGACCGGTACGCACGAGCTGGCAAGCAAAAAAAACGCCCACGCAACGGCGGGCGTTTCTGCATTCATGATTCGCGGCCGCTACAACGCGGCAAGAATTTTGCGACGAATCGCACCGGCGAAAGCAAATGCGCCTGTGCCGAATAACGCAAGCGTCGAAGGTTCCGGAACCGAAGCGGCTACAGTCGTATCACCACCGGAAATGGTGGTGGAGCCGTTGAAGTATCCCTTGCCGGTGTTGATCGTCAGCTGCACGGTCACACCGTTGACGCTGGTTCCTCCCATCATTCCTGTAACCACTCCGGTCAGTGTGTAATTGTGGGTTCCATTGGCGAGGGTAGTCAGGGTCCACGAGACTGTTCCCGAGAATGTGCCGGAGAACAAAACGCCGTTGGGCAATCCGCCCGACCCGTTGCCATCAATGGTGAAAGTACCTCCCGGAGCGAAGTTTCCCCCCATTTGCAAGGATCCGCCGGAGAGAGCGCCGGTGGTGAAGGTGACGGTGCCCAGGTTGCCTGTGACGATGCCGCCACCGTTGAATCCGGTCACGGCGATCAAGGTGGATCCAGTGAGTGTGAGGCCTGCGTTCGTTCCAGACAGCGTTCCACCACTATTGCTAAAGTCAGTGGTGCTGTTGGCGAACGACGAACTGGGCAGCATCAGGCATGACAGCAACAACAAGGCTGGTAGAAGGAACTTGCCGGACAAGCGCATCGCATACTCCTAAAGGGAGGAATGGTGGTGCAAAGTCAAGACGTTGCGGCGCCGCAAACTTGACCAGCGTAGGGCAAGCGACCGAACGCGGTCTATACAGGGATTCCCGTAGAGGTTACCAGGTGAATGCTTTAGGTATTTTCCTGCCGGAAGGATTGGATGGGCGATTTAGGTTTTCCCCAGAGATCTAAAAATCCGTAGCAATTGCTTCTCCGTCAGGGCTGTTGACACCGATTTGAAATTGTAAAAAAAATGTCAATAACACATGCTCCACGCCGCTTTTGCCGCTAAACCGTTGTAAGCTTCGGAGGTCGAGCCACTTCCGGTGGGGCCGATTCGTGGGAACCGGAAGTTCCCCCCGATCACAGGACAATACTTTTATGGGGAATCTTGCAACGCCGCTCAGCACCGTGAGAACCGTCAATCCAAGCGCTGCGTCCGCGAAGCCAGCCGCCAACCGCATTCTCGTCGTAGAAGACGATCCTGCGGTACAAAAAGCACTGCGTCGGCTGTTTGAGACCGAGGGCTACACCGTGGAAACGCAGTCCGATGGCAGATCTGCCATCGACAGTTTCCAGTCTTCGGCGCCGGCCGCCGTCGTGCTGGATCTGCGCCTTCCCAAAGTCTCAGGACGCGACGTCTGCAAAGAGATCAAGGCGCTCGCTCCCACGTTGCCCATTGTCGTGCTCAGTGCCGCCAGCGACGTTTCTGACAAAGTGTTGTTGCTGGAGTTGGGCGCAGACGATTACGTCACCAAGCCGTTCAGCCCCCGGGAACTGCTGGCCCGCGTCCGGGCCGCGCTGCGACGCACCGCGCGCACTCCGGAGGCCCAAGTGGTCAGTTTCGATGGGATCTCCGCGGACTTCAAGAAGATGGAAGTGAAGCGAGACGGCAAAGTCGTGGTTTTGACGGCTCAGGAATTCAAGACATTCCAGTTTCTGGTGCAGAACGCCGACCGCGTGATCAGCCGCGACGAACTATTGAACGAGGTGTGGGGCTACCAGAACTATCCCTCGACCCGCACCGTCGACAACCACATTCTCAAGCTTCGCCAAAAATTGGAGAAAGACCCGTCCAGCCCGGTTCATTTCCGCACGGTACACGGAATGGGATATAAGTTCGTCCGCTAATTCTGTGAATCCGTCCACTGAACCCGCGCCTCATTCTGTGCATGCCGGGCTGGCAAGCGCGTCCGCCAGACTGCCGCGCCTTCGCCTGCGCACCCGCTTCCTGCTCTCGATGCTGCTCATCACCACCGGCCTCACGACGACCAGCTTCCTGCTGGTACAGCGGAGCATCCGCAGCAACGTTCGGCAAAGCATTGCGGTCAACCTGCGGAATTCTGTCGCTGCCTTTCAGGATTTCCGTCACGAACGCGAAACCATGCTAACCAGCGATGTGGCGCTGCTGGCGGACCTTCCGATTACACGCTCCATCATGACCAGTTCGGATCCGGTCACCATCCAGGATGCGTCGCAGTCCGTCTGGCAAACCGCACGCAGCAGCAGCGATCTGTTCGTACTGATCGATCGCAGCGGCAAGGTCGTCGCGCTCCATACCAAGACTCCCGGATTCACCAAGGACGTGGCGGAGAAATATTTCCAGCAGTCCCTCGATGAAGACCATGGCGAAAGCAGCCATTGGTGGCTGGGGGAGCACCACCTCTACCAGACCTTCATCCAGCCCATCTACCGCGGCTCACCGACAGATGGAACGCTGCTCGGCTTCCTCGTCATCGGATACGAGATTAATGACCGTCTGGCAACACAAGTCAGCAAAGTGGCTGGCAGCCAGGTGGCGTTTTCGTGCGGAAGCGAAATCGTAGGCACGACGCTGATGCCAGCGCAGACCGAAGGCGGAAGTATTCAGCAACTGATCGCTGGCTCGGTCCACGACGATCCGCGGGATATCGAGATTGGGAGTGAACGCTTCCTCGCCACTTCCCTTCAGTTATCTGGCTCTCAAGAAACCCCGGTTCGCTTGAGCGTGCTGGGCTCCTACGATCAGGCCACGAAGTTTGTCGATCAACTGAATCGTTATCTGCTTCTGCTCGGCCTCGCCGCGATTCTCGTGGGCAGCGGATTGGTCTTCTTCATCTCGCACACATTCACGCGCCCATTGGGAAATCTGGTGGCCGGCGTAAGGGCGCTCGAAGGCGGAGACTTCCATCATCCCCTCGATCCCCGAGGCGGCGACGAAGTGGCCGAGCTGACCCTCACCTTCGATCGCATGCGCGCCAGCCTGCTCAAGACTCAGCGCGATCTGCTGGAATCCGAACAACTGGCCACCATTGGACGCATGGCTAGTTCGATTTCTCACGATCTGAGGCATTCGCTTGCCGCCATCGTCGCCAACTCAGAGTTTCTTTGCGACAGTCACCTCACGCCCGTGCAACGCGAGGAGTTGTATCAGGAAGTTCGAACCGGCGTAAATCTGATGACCGACCTCATCGATTCCCTGCTCGAATTTGCCCGCACGCGCGAATCGCTGACTCCCGCCTACGCAAATGTCTCGGAAACCATCCAGCGGGCCGTTCTGGCCGTGCGTCTGCATCCCCGCCATCACAACCGGTCCATCGATGTGCTGTGTAGCATTCAGCTTTCGGGATGGTTCGATCAACGCAAGTTGGAACGTGCCTTATACAACCTTCTCCTGAACGCATGCGAGGCCGCCTCTCCTCTGGGAGGCAAGGTGGAAATCACCGCAACGGAGGCCGCAGGTTCAATCACGATTGCAGTCGCAGATAACGGTCCCGGCGTTGCCGAATCCATCCGCGAGCGGCTGTTCCATCCCTTCGTGAGTTACGGCAAAGAAAATGGCACCGGACTCGGACTGGCGGTCGTACAGAAGATCGTTCAAGATCACGGTGGCGAGATTTTTGTGGAGCGTTCCGATGGCAGGACGGTCTTCCGGATCGTACTGCCCGCGCGCGCGCAAGATGCCTCGCGCAGCGCCAGTGCCACCGGTGCGGAAATACCTTCATTTGTGCCCGCAGAGCGGGAGGATGCCAGACAGAATTCGATTTCGCATCCGGGTGCGTAGGCACGTCCACTCTTCTCCAAGTGCCAAACCCCTGGGTGGTGTTAGGAGGACGGTGTGAAAAAGACCCCTGCGCTTTGCACTATCGTTATGACGGTAGCCGCCTTCGTCTTGTTCAACACGCTGGCCCGCGCACAAGCAGCGCCTGCTGCCGCATCGCCGGCGCCCGGTGACACCACGAGCGCCGTTCGTGAATTGCAGGATCAAGTGAACCAACTTCGAAGTCTGGTGGAACAGATGCGCGCTGAAAATGCGGAGTCCCGCGCCGAGATGCATCAATTGCGGCAAGACCTGCAGTCCACGCGCCTGCTTCTGGAACGGCCGGGGGCAAGCGGTGACAGCACGGCGACTGCGTCGAATGGCGCTCCTGCCACCGTCCCACCGACAGCGCAAAGCTCAGCTCCCCTTGAAGAACGCGTGCAGAAACTGGAAGAATCCACTTCGCTCATCGGATCGAAAATCGATGAACAGTACCAGACCAAAGTGGAGAGCGCGTCCAAATATCGAGCACGGCTTCACGGTATCGTCCTGATGAATGCATTCGGCAACTTCGGCTCCTCCGACAATCAGGACTTCCCTAACTATTCTGAGAAAGTCCCATACGGATGGTCCTCGACGAATGTCGGAGCAACGCTGCGCCAGTCGGAAATCGGATTCGAAATCTTCGGGCCGAGCATCGCCGGAGCGAAGACATCAGCCGACGTGCAATTCGACTTTGCAGGAGGGTTTCCCAGCACGGGCAACGGCGTAGACTTCGGAATCGTCCGCCTGCAAACCGCCAGCCTGCGATTCGACTGGGAGAACACTTCCGTCGTGGCAGGCCAGGATTCGCTGTTCATCTCACCACTCTCTCCCACGTCGTTCGCTTCGTTAGCCACGCCCACCTTCGCCTTCGCCGGAAACCTCTGGGGCTGGACCCCTCAAGTGCGGCTCGAGCATCGCTTCTCGCTCTCCGACCAGCAGACAGTGACGGTTCAAGCAGGAGTGCTCGACAACCTCGACTGGGAGTATCCGCCGAATTCGTTTTACCGTTGGGCGCAAGCTGGGGAATTGTCCGGACAGCCGGCCTACGGGCTGCGCACGGCTTGGTCGCGCCCGGTGCACGAACATCCACTGACCTTCGGCGTCGCCGGCTACTATGGACGCCAGGACTGGAACTGGGGACGCATCGTCGACGCTTGGGCGGGCATGGCAGACTGGCAAGTTCCGATTCTCCCGCGCCTGGCTCTTTCCGGTGAGTTTTATCGCGGGCGCGGCATTGGCGGGCTGGGCGGCGCAATCGGAACCTCCATTGTGTATGGTGGCGACCCGACTGCTCACTTCACTCCGATCCGGGGCGTCGACACAGCAGGTGGATGGACCCAACTCAAGTTCCAGCTCACTCCAAAGGTCGAGTTCAATGGCGTCTTCGCCGAAGACGATGCTCTTACGGGCAACATCCGTGGCTTCGCCACTGACGCCAACAATTTCGGCGAGATCATCGGACGCAATCGCGGAACCCTGGGGAATGTCGTCTTTCGTCCTCGCTCCGACCTGGTGCTCTCGGCGGAGTTCAGACGATTGCGCACTTTTCCCGTCTATAGCAGCAGCAATTCGACCAATCAGGTAAATCTAGCGGTGGGGCTCTTGTTTTGAGGAATCGCACTATTCATTGCGGGATGTTGGTCCTGGCGGTGCTGGCAGCCGTCGTGTGCGCGTCCGCACAGCAGGCGCTCCGCGGGCATGTTCAATTGATACGAAATGGCCATACCATGGCAAACGCTTCGCAAGCGGTCGTCTGGCTGACTCCGATCGGCTCAACCGTGGATACTCCGCACCAGGAGAAGTCCCAGATCCCGCAACTAGTGCAGAAGAACAAGAGCTTTCATCCTTCCCTTCTCGTGATTCCGGTGGGCGGCAAGGTGGAATTTCCCAACCACGATCCGTTCTTCCACAATGTGTTTTCCCTGTTCGAGGGAAAGCGCTTTGATCTTGGACTCTACGAGAGTGGAACCACGCGCTTCGTCCAGTTCGACAAACCGGGCGTTTCTTTCATCTTCTGCAATATCCACGAGCAGATGAGCGCGGTGGTCGTCGCCTTGGCAACCCCTTACTATGCCGTTTCAGATGTACGGGGAGACCTCACCATCCCCAACGTTCCTCCGGGCCGCTATGAGGTAAAGGTCTTTCACTCCTCGGTTGGACCGGATGCCCTGCGAGCACTGGCCCGCGAGATTACGGTTGCACCGGGCGATACTTCACTCGGAACCTTCACGGTGACGGAGACTGACGTCACCGTTGCGCATAAGAATAAATACGGCCGCGACTATGATCGGCCTGAGCCCGACAGTCCCGCGTATGCCAGGCCGTAGTAGGGCAAGGTTTCAAGGTCGCAAGGTTTCACAGGTTTCAAGGTTTCACACCCCACGACCTGAGGTTTACTTTGAAACCTCACAACCTTTGAAACCTTGAAACTTTGAGGTTCTGCCGACAGAAAAAGGGCGTGCCGTTTAGCACGCCCTTTCTCGCCTCTGTTCTTCACTTCGTTTACAACAACTCGTTCGTACGTTTAGTGATGGCCTCCACCGGAATGGCCGCCGCCACCGGAGGGATGTCCGCCCCCTCCACCCGAAGGATGCCCGCCTCCGCCGCCAGACGGATGCCCACCGCCGCTCGGAGCGCTCGGATGGCCACCACCATAGCTCGGGGCCGAGTGTGAACCGCCGTAGCTCGGCGCCCCTCGCTGTCCGCCGTAGCTAGGGTATCCTCCACGCGGATATCCGCCATACGGTGACCTCGCGATGGGCTGCCGCATATCCAATTGCGGACGAGACGATGATCCACGCCCGTAACCTCCTGGATAGGAACTGCTCCCGCGGGATTCCATGGAACTCGGGGCAGTGCGGTTCCAATAACCGCCGCTGCTGCCGCGGCTCGCCGGAGCATTCGACGCGCCTCGCGACGCTTCGCTGCCCGAAGGTGGCGTGAACGGACGGAACCCATCCCGGTTGCTGGATGGAGCCGAGTTCGTCGCACCGCGCTGCGGTTCCATCGCTCCGGAACCGGGGCTCGTTCGTCCTGAGCTTCCCAAGGTCGAAGGGCGACTGTTGCTGCTCGGCGGCGTGAACGGCCGGAACGCTCCACGGTTTCCAGTTTGCGTTGAAGACGGCTGATTGCCTGCCGTTCTGTTCCCCGGATTATTCGTCTCCCGGTTCGAGAGCGTGCCTGCACTCGGCCGATGCATATTGTTCGTCGGAGTCGGGCCGCGCATTCCGGCAGACTCGCCAGCACTCACTCGCCCACCAGCCGGAACCGCGCCCACATGATTCTGCTGCATCGTCTGCCGCAGACTCGCAGTCTCTTGCTGGAACGACGCCGGCCGCGCAACGTTGTTATGCGCCGATCCGTAGAAACGCTGCGAACCCGTGTTGCGCATCGTGGACGGTGCTGCCGCGCGTCCGCTCGCCGACAAACTCGCATGCGAAGGCACCACCGGCAGATTGCCCGCCATCATGCGCGCGCCGCTCATCTGCGCATGGCTCGCCGCCACCGGAGTTACCCGGCCAGCGCCGAAGTGTCCCGCGTTGACCGTCGACATCGCTCGGAAAACGTGATCGTTATGAATGTTCGCGACATTCGAGAACCGCGTTCCACCGTGCAACGGCCCAATTCCACCGTACTGATGGAAGTTGTGGACGTTATACACATTCACTACGCCGAACCGCCCGCGGTATCCGCCCCACCATGGATGGTAGTAGTCACACGGTCCGATCGGGAGCCAGCCAAAACCGCCCCATCCGCCAAAACCAAATCCGAAGCCAAAACCGCCACCCCATCCCCAGAACGAGACGTATGCCGGTGCCCAGAACGGGTTGTAGCCCGCGTAGACCGGCCCAGGCCACCACGCCCACGAGTTGCCATACGGGAACCAGCGGCCGTAGTGATACGGCGCCCAGCCCCAAGGCTCATAGCCAACCCAAGTCCAGCCATAGTAGGGCTGATACGTCCAAGTACCATCGCGGTACGGAACCCATCCATCTGGTTCGTTCGGAACCCAAACATCGCCGTAGTCGGGCACATTCTGCCATCGGCCATAGGCATCCAGATCCTGCGATCCAGTGTATCGGCGGTTGGTATGGCGCCACGAACTGGCGTCACGAATCAGGTGGTCTCGATCGCTATTCCATTGATCCCATGCGTCGCGATCGGGAGCTGACGAAATCTTGTACTGCGCGGAATCGGCGTTCCCGCGAATCGTGGCCATCTCGCCGCTGCGGACTTCCGTGCTGCCCTGCGGCGTGGCAATCTGCACTTCGCCCTGGCGCACGATCACAATCGTGTCACCATCCGGGTGCACTTCGATGCGGAACACGCCGTCATGATGCGCAGGATGCACCGAAACGTTCGGGGTATCAATCTCGGGTTCGGCTTCGCTGTCTTTCGAAACCGTGTAGTTCGCGATGCCTTCTCCCAACTGAATTTGAATATTTTTCTGCGTGAGATTTGCAATGTTGGCCTTGGAGTTCGGCCCGAGACGAAGAATATTGGCGAAGTCGAGTTGCAACTCAGTGCGCGCGTTGTCGCCAGTCGAAACTTTGTCGCCAGTCATGACTGGCTGGTTCAACACTGCGGCGGACCAGTCGCCAGAATCACCGCGCTGCGTGGAGACGTCGTTGTGGATCAGGCTGATCCGCGCCACCCCCTGATCGGTCGTTGCCGGAGCCTCGCCCGACGGTCCGCCCGGCTGCGCTTCGGTCGGCTGGGCTTCGCCAGGCTGGGATTGTGGGCCATTTTGATCCTGCCCGATCTCCATGGGGGCGCTGGGCTGCTCCGACGGACCGGGACCTTCCTCGGTCGTCTGCGCCAGCGCGCTGATGGAGAACACGCCCGCCACCGCCAAACTTAAGACTGCCAAACTTGCTATGAATCTGCTTTTCATATCCCACCTCTTCCAACTGGCCCTAACCGTATAAACCCGCGTTCTAAGGAATATCTCTGTCTAGAGGATGGGCAACTACCATGCCAAAGAAGGCGCGGGGGCGTGCCTTTAAGTCCCGTGTTTTCAGTCTGAAAGAGGGTCAGTATGAAGCCGAAACAGGTGGAATTCGATGAAGTTGGCCGACCTCAACCAAGGGCGGTGGTTTTCGGCCACTTTCCCGGCGAACGCCCCTTGACGACAGTTCCGTAAAACCCTGAGATTTCTTTTTGTCATCGATTTCTTTTTGTCACCGATTTCCTTTTGTCATCCTGGAGCGCCTTGGTTCTAGCGCGAAGGATCTATCTTTTCTTTTTGTCATCGATTTCTTTTTGTCATCCTGAGCACCTTGGTTCTGGCGCGAAGGATCTATCTTTTTCTTTTTGTCATCGATTTCTTTTTGTCATCCTGGAGCGTCTTGGTTCTGGCGCGAAGGATCTATCTTTTCTTTTTGTCATCGATTTCTTTTTGTCATCGATTTCTTTTTGTCATCCTGAGCGCATTGGTTCTGGCGCGAAGGATCTATGTATTCCGAAGCCGCCCCATAAGTCCGGGACCGGGAAGGGCACGAGTTCTACTCGTGCCGTAAGTCACGCCAATTCACCGCGGCTCTGGCCACTGAGGCCTTCGCTCTTGCCCGCATCAAATTTTCCAACGGGTGCCCCATTCAAGCCGTCGCGGATGTTTGCACGAAATCACCCTGCCGAGCCGCGGAGCGGCGAAATAACTTAGCCCCGGACGTAAGTCCGGGGTAAGTCAGGAAAAAAAGGAACGAAGTCCCGAAGGGGACGACAGAAAAGCCGATGGATACCCTCGTCCGTGGCGCCCATGCTTCGAACATCGCGAAGCATGGCGCAGCACCGGTCAAAACATTGACGGGAGGAATGTTACGTAGATTCTAGCGATCCGGGTATCTGATCCTACTGAGGCACTTCGTCTTTCATCCAATCCGAGCGCACTCGCTGAAGCACTTGAACTACCTCACCATATTCGCTCTTGATCTGCTCCAATTCTGCGTGGTCGATGTCGGGACCCCATCCACCAAGCTTGCTCTTCCACCGCCCATTCTTCCCTTGTCGAGCCGCGTGCAGGTCCCCTTCTTGATTCACAAGAATCGCGATCTTTTCAATTCCGTAAACGAAGTCAATATTCTCGATGGGGATCGACGCAAAACCGTGAAGTCGGCACACTTCTGCCCAGCCTTCCGCCGTGTCGTCGGGAATATTGTCCCCAGGCCAGTAACAACCTTTCCCGATTTCGAAGTACAGGGTGTTGCAGGAGACTGCCCAAGCAAGGCAGTTGTAGTTGAGGTCAACTTCGCTGGTAAACTCCAACGACACTCCCTCTTCGAGGTTGGGAAACCACCGGCGAACCCGTTCTCTCCACTCAGCCGATATATCCATTCGCCTTCCCCCATGCCAACCATGCTTCTCTGAGTTGGCTCATGTTGTCCGCATGGGGGATTGGGTCTGTCCGTGTGATAGCCTCCAACGCCGCGAACCAATAGTCCGGTTCTCGCTTCAATTCCTCAAGAATCCATGGGATCGCGACGCGTCCGAGGCCAATAATCTTCAAGTACGCAGGGTGTGACACACGCTTCCTAATCGAAGAAACAGCCCATGTCTCTTCCTTCCACTGCGGGACGAGCCTGTCGAAGGTATCCTTGTCGGAAACCGACGTATCTGCAACATCAAGGGGACCGTCCATGTCTTCCATGATGAAGATCGCGTACGCGTCTCCACGGACGGATGCACAGCCCCACTCCCTGATGTCCCGTTCGACATCGCAGGGAAATTTGAGGTGCGACGGAGAAATGAGCCACGGATTCTTCTCGAACTCCTCTAGTCCCGGTTCGGTGTCGCAATACTCGATCATCCTGCTTCCTTCTTGGTACTCATGAGAGGTCTACAAATTTGATTCCAGCGGCCTCAAGTCGGGTTTTAAGTGTTTTTTCCTTTTTTGAGGCGCGCACAAGCTGCTCCGCCAGTTTTCCCATGTCCTCATTATCTAACGCAATGAACAGCTCTTTATGTTCAGAACTGTTTGTATCGTGATACCCCAGTTTTAAGGTATGGACAATTATCATCGCCGTAGGAGCATCTTCCACGTTACCCCCGAACACTGGCCTCATATCGGTAATAATCCTTGCGTCACAGAATGTACGCTCGAATTCCGTTCGTAACTCCTGAGCCTTGGTGGCGACGACACTCAATGCTTCCACCGCTAGAATAGTGGCCAATCTGTCCTTGAACTGCTCCTCCCGCTCTCCTGGCATCACACCTTCGGCTCGCAGGGCTTCGCAAACGTCCTCGGCCAACTGCTGGAGCGATGCGTTCGCTCGGACTCTGACCCGATAGAGCGACGTCAGCATATTTACCAGGCTTTTTACATCGTCCGATGAGACAGTTTTCACCTCTGGTATGACCCAGGCAACTAACTCCCTCGAACTCGACATCGAGGGAGCGCGCTTTAAAGCAGCGAGCATATCCGCGAAGGAAGAATCGCTAAGGGACAAGAAAGCCTTCATGCCAGAACGATGACGATCCGGAATCTTTAGTGGTGGCAACGGCTCCCCCTTTTAGAGTAACCGAAAGTGATAGCCTTGTCCCTGCTGCCTGTCAATGACGAATTTCGGGGCAATCGATTGCTTGGTCAGGTAGTTGAAAACCGGGGACGGGACGTTCCCCAGTTGTTTGGCCTGACCTGGGAAGGTCGAGGACTGGCAGGACCCTCCCGGCGGCATGTCGGATCAGGACTTTTTCCACAGCCTTCCACAACAAAAATCGGCGGGTGGCCCACCCTTTTTTGTTCTTCTGGAGTTACCACAACTGAGGGTGCCCCACCCTTGCGTTCTTGGTGTTCTTGGCAAGGGTGGGAACCTCGGACCTATAAGTCCAGTCCCTCGAGTTGAAGATCGGGGGAAAACCGGGGGAAAACCGGGGACAGGAAGCTGTGAAGAAATTATCTCCTGATCCAACAACGGCATTGCGAAATTAGCCAGCGTGGGTAGACTGCGAATGTGAGCGACCACGGCGTGCCAGCTGAACCGCGACTTGCCTCGATCAATCGACAACAACTTGTGCTGCGCAGCATCGATGTCGAACAGTTGATCGACGAAGATCATAGCGCGCGCCTGATCTGGCAGCTAATCGGCCGCCTAGATCTGAGCCTCTATCACGCGCAGATTGAGGCAGTGGAAGGGTGCGCGGGGCGGGAGCACACCGATCCGCAGTTGTTGATCAGCCTGTGGATTTACGCCTACAGCCGTGGGGTTAGTTCGGCGCGTGAGTTGGCGCGACGGTGCGAGTACGAGCCGGGCTGCCAGTGGCTCTGCGGGTTGCAGGCAATCAGCCACCGGACGCTGTCCGGCTTTCGATCCGATCATAAAGCGGCGCTGGACGATCTGTTCGTGCAGGTGCTGGGCATGATGAGTGCCGAAGGGTTGATCACGCTGGAACGGGTGACACTGGACGGGACGAAGATCAAGGCGAACGCGGGCGGCAACAGTTTCCGGCGCAAAGAGAAGCTGGCGGCGCACCTGGAGTTGGCGCGCGAGCAGGTGCGTGCGCTGAACGCGCAGGCGGAGGAAGAAGAGAAGAGCGCGAGCCGACGAGCCGCGGCGCAACGACGTGCCGCGCGGCAACGAGTCAGTCGGCTGGAAGCGGCGGTGCGCGAAGTCGAGCGCCTGCAGCAGGAGAAGAAACACGAGCGCGACCGGTTCGTGGCCCGCGCCTCCGGCAGCGATCCCGAGGCGCATGTGATGCGCAACGGCGAAGGTGGCACCGTCCCCAGCTACAACGTGCAACTACTGACCGATACCCAACACGGGATCGTGGTGAACGTCGAGGCGACCACCGATGCCATCGACTACCGGCAGATGAAGCCGGCGCTGGAACGCTGCATAACTACGCTGGGACGCAAGCCCAAACAGATCGTGGCCGACGGCGACTACACCAACCACGCCTCGGTGCGGGTGGCCGCCGATCAGGGAGTGGACTTCTACGGGTCTTGGCAGGACAGTTGGCGAGCGGTAGAGCGCGATGCACAGGGCCGGCACTCCGAGTTCCTCGCCAGCGCGTTTCCTTACGATGCCGCGCAGGACAGGTTTACTTGTCCGGCCGGACAAACGCTCACCCACCATGCACTCATGAATCGCGACAACGGTGTTCGCACCCACGTTTATCGCGCCCCGAAGAAGGCATGCCCCAACTGCCCGCTGCGCGATCGGTGCGCGCCGCAACAGGCGCGCCCGGAGTGGCGGCGCTCGATCACGCGACTGCAAGAGCCATCTGCGACGACCGCGTTCAAGCAGAAAATGGCGACCGAGGAAGCAAAACAAATCTACGCGCGACGCTCGCAGATCGCCGAGTTCCCGCATGCATGGATTAAAGAGCGCTGCGGCCTGCGGCAGTTCCGCTGCCGAGGCCGCCTGAAAGTTGCGATGGAAGCGACTTGGGCCTGTCTAAGTTACAACCTGACGAGATGGTTCGGCCTAAAGCGGACACTGCAAGCAATGCCAACGTAGGATGGCTCAACTGGGGCACAGAGTGTGTGAACGCGAGTGATGAAGAAAGATCGAAGCACTTCAAATAAGCGATGTCGGTCCTTCCAGGTTCTCCGAAAAGGCAATTTCTTCACAGCTTCCAGACGGGACGTTCCCCAATTCTTACGCCCAACATGGGAATCCGCAGCGACCTGCGAGCTGATCCGTAGACAAGGGTCAACGGCGCAACTCCCTCGCAGCCCGCGATCATCCTTTTTCCACAGCCCTCCACAGCAATAATTCCACTTCTTGTGACGAACAACCTTGACCGAAAATTTCAGACAGCGCAAGCTCACTACATGCGCGAGGGCTCTCCAAACCTAAGCTCGACGACTGATCCTCTCAACGGCTCTCAGTCCGCAGCTAAGTCCTTATTCTGGAATATTTTACAGTAAGTCCTTGCGGCTCAAGATTTTACGCGGAGACCGGCCCCGTCCCCAATAGACAAGTGACTCAGAATCAACACTTTACGAAACCGAACGAAAAAGTGGGGACCGATCGCAACGCAGCTAAGTCCTTATTCTGGAATATTTTACGAGTAACTCCTTGCGGATCAAGATTTTGCGGGGCTTCAACCCTATCCCCATCCGCCAAGTCATTCAGAATGAATATTTTAGAGAAAGAGACGAAAAAAAAGCAGAGGGCTATCCCTAGTCCGGCTCGGCGAGCAGCTTCCCGAGCCGATCGAAGCGCGCGTCCCAGAGCGAACGCCGATCCGCAATCCAGCGCTCGACGACCGAGAGGCCTTTCGGCTCGACGCTGCAGGTTCGGACTCGCCCCACCTTTTCGGTACGCACCAGGCCGCTTCTTTCCAACACCTGCAGGTGCTGCACGACCGCGGCCAGTGTGATCTCGAGGGGCTTGGCCAGCTTCGAGACGGAGACCGGGCCTTCGCTCAGTTTCTCAATCATCGCCCGGCGCGTTGGATCGCCAAGGGCATGGAAGACGCGGTCGACTTGAGCTCTGTGAGTGAGCATTCGTGCCTTTCCAGTGCTCGGGGATCACTATGCCAAGATCAATGTGCCAAGATCAGTGAGCCAGATACTTCGCCAGATGGTCGAGCAGTTTCCGCCAGCCCTCTTCACGGATCTGGGGTCCATCGGCGCTTTCGAAGAAGGCACCTTGCTCGGTGAAGATCAGATCGGTTCCGGGCGCGGCGGGCAGGAGTTCGATCGTGGCGTGCGACGACGAGATGCGCTGCTCGCCGAGCGTCATGGTATAGGCAATCACGATGCGCCGATTGGGCACGATGTCGCGATACACAGTATCGTTCGTGCAGGTGACACCTTGCGAGCGGAAGCTCGAACGCTCACTGCCGCCTACGCGAAAGTCCATTTCGAACTCATCCGGCTTGCATTCCTTGTCGTCCATGAACCAGCGGCGCTTCTTGGCAGGATCGGCGAAGGCTCCGAACGCGCGCTCCGGACTCGCGGGATAGTTGCGCTCAATGACGAACGTGGCGTGAGTAACGGACTGCTGCTTCACGATTCTTCCTCCCTGCCAGGCGCCGTCCAACTACTTGGGCAAGGCTTTTATGAACTCTTCGAGCACGTGATTGAATTTCTCCGGATCATCCACAAACAGAGCGTGGCCATCACCGTCGAAGCGCTCCAACTGGAGCTTGTCGCCGAGCTTCGACTTCAGGAAATCGGCAGTGGCCTGCGACTCAGGCTGGTAGGCAAAGAGCACCGGCCGGTTCATCTTGGCCAACCCGGCGGAGAAGTCCGTTACGGCGATCATGTTGTAGATCAGCACGACAGCCGTGTCGGCCGGCACCTGGATGGAAGCGTTAACCACACTCTGCAAGTTTTCTTCCGTCTGCGGCTTCTTGTACATGCTGCGGACGAAACCATCCGCCTGTTTCTGGCGGTCCTGCTGGAGCTGGTTCATCCATCCCGAGAGCGCGGCGAACATCTCAGGGCTCTGTTTCTCCGAGAGATAGCCATCCACCAATACGATGCCGCCGACGTTACCGGTGCCGAACTGTTCCGCATATTTCACCAGTTCGCCGCACGCCATCGACCAGCCGACCAGCACCGGCTGTTTCAGCCCGAGATGATCGACGAGTTCCTTGTAGTCCCGGGACCGGGTCTCTGGCAGATGTCCAGACGCGGGCTTGTCGCTCTCCCCTTGCGAACGCGGATCGACCGCGATGACGCGATATCTCTTCGACAACTCATCAATCTGCTTTTGCCAGATCCATGCGGGCATTGTCCATCCCGGAATGAAGACGATGGCACGCCCGCTGCCTGCTTCCACGTAGTGGATTCTGATGCCATCGGAGGTATTGAAGAAATCGCTCTTGCCCGTCTGCGCGAAAGCGCTCGACGTTACCAAGATGCACATCAGGACCAAAATCAGTCTCGTTTTCATCCATTGCTCCTTGTTTCAAGCTCACGCGGTCGGCTCGTAGCACAGGTAGACCTTACCATTGCCGAAGGTGCGTGTCTTGGTAAGCTTCAGGTTCAGCGGCTGCCGGATGCCGTCGAACGTGGTCCGGCCTTTCCCCAGCGCAATGGGGTCCACGATCATCTGGTACTCGTCGATCACATGCTCCAGAGCCAACTGCGCGATGATGCTGCCGCTACCCAGAATCGCCATTCCCGGGCCGGATTCACTCTTCATCTTTCGGATTTCCGAGACGATGTCGCCCTTTACGAGTTTTGTATTGTTCCACGAAGCCTTCGTCAAGGTTCGCGAAAAAACGACTTTCGCCATGCTGTTCATTCCCTTGGCCACCGCTGGATCATGTTGCTCCGCCACCGCGGTCGGCCAATAACCGGCCATGAGTTCGTAGGTGACGCGGCCGAACAGTAGTTGGCCTCCTCCGCTGGCATTCTCAGCCACGAACTGGGAGTACTCGGGATCGTCGTTCCCCGCATGCGCCCAGCGGAAGTCTCCACTGAGGCCGACGAAGTAGCCATCCAGGGTCACGTGGTTGAAAGCGATCAGTTTGCGCATGGGCATTCTCCTTCAGGAGCCAGATTTTCTGTTTAGCACGCACTTAAGTGTTATCGCAGACAGGAACATTTGTAAAGCGAATACTTAAGTATTGACGAGTCTTAGATTGCAGGACTCAAGAAGTTTCCGCTTCGTCGGCGATGCCGATCTTGGAGAGGCGGTAACGCAGAGCATTGCGGGACAAGCCCAGCAGACGGGCCGCCTGGCTTTTGTTCCCATTGGCGCGGCGCAGGGCTTCCTGGACCATTTCATCTTCCCATCGATCTAAAGTCATGCCATCGGGAAGAAATCCGCCGTCGACCGATTTCGCGGGACGCACATCCAGGTGGATGTCGCTAGGTGTGAGCACGCTGCCTTTCGCCAGCGCACAGGCGCGTTCGACTATGTTTTGCAGTTCGCGGACATTCCCGGGCCAGTGATAATTCACTAGAACCTGCATCGCTTCGGGCGTGATCCCCTCGACGGGCTTGCCAGATTCTCCCGTAAAGCGAGAGATGAACAGGTTCACGAGATCAGGAATATCTTCCCGGCGCTCCCGCAGCGGCGCGATGTCAATCGGCACCACATTCAAGCGGTAGTAGAGATCTTCGCGGAATGTGCCTTGCTCGAGCGCTTCGCGCAAATCCTTGTTGGTGGCTGCAATCAAACGCACGTCGACCTTCACCGTGCGCGTGCCGCCGAGGCGCTCGAACTCTCGCTCTTGCAGCACCCGCAACAGTTTGACTTGGGTGACGGGCGGAACGTCGCCGATCTCGTCGAGGAAGAGCGTTCCCTTGTCGGCCAGTTCGAACTTGCCAGGCTTGCTGGCGACCGCTCCGGTGAAGGCTCCCTTTTCAAAACCGAAGAGTTCGCTCTCCAGCAGATTTTCAGGGATCGCGGTGCTGTTGATCTTGAGGAACGGCCCCGAGGCGCGGCGCGATTTTTCGTGAATGGCACGCGCGATCAGATCCTTGCCGACACCCGACTCTCCACCCAATAGCACAGTCGAGTTGGTCGGTGCGACGCGCTCTACGGTAGCCAGAACTTCCTGCATCTTCGGGCTGCGGGCAACGATGTTGGGATGCGAATAGCGCTTGCCGAGCGCTTCTCGCAGCGACCGGTTCTCTTCCCGCAAGTTGTGGACATCTAATTCTTTATGGATGACCATCCGCATCTCAGTCAGCGAAAACGGCTTCAGCACGTAGTCGCTAGCCCCAGCCTTCATGGCCTCGACCGCAGTTTCGACGCTGCCAAACGCCGTCATGACGACCACAGGAAGAGCGGAGTTCTGATGCTTGATGCTTTGTAGAAACTCCAGGCCATTCATGCCGGGCAGTTTGAGATCGGTCAGAACCAGGTCGATGGGGTTTTCACGCAGAAGTTTGAGCCCTGTCTCAGCGTCCTCGGCGGAATGGGTGGTGAATCCGTCTTCGCCGAGATTCAGCTCGAGCAGGCGGCGCATCTTGGCTTCATCTTCGACGATCAGAATCGCCGGCATGAGCGCCTCTCTTTCGAATCGCCGAGCCTCACGAGATCACCAGATGAGCCGTCTGCCCAGCCGCCACGTGGTCTCTCGCGGCGGGGAAAAATATCACAAAACGAGCGCCCGGTCCTTGTCCAGCGCCGGCACCAGCGTTGTCTGAGCTTTCCACCCGGATGCTCCCCTGATGACCATCGATAATTTTCGACACGATGGAAAGCCCCAGCCCCACGCCGGTCTTCCTCGTCGTCACAAACGGGTTAAATATTTGCTCGCGCAACTCCAGCGGAATGCCTGGGCCTGTGTCTTCGATGCGCACTTCGACGCCTTCCCTCTCCCCGCCATCACGGTCGCGGGCTAGCGATTTCCGAATCTGGACGCGCAGCCTGCCGCCATTCGCGCCCATCGCATCATAAGCATTCTGCACAATATTAACGAATGCCTGTTCGCACAGGCTCTCGTCGAGCGGGACGAGTGGCAGATTCGTCGCGTAGTTCCTCTCCACTTGAACACGGCCGCCCTTCCAGAACTGAGCAACATCATTCAACGCACGGTCAAGAACGGCGGTTACGTCTTGCGGCGTGAGATCGGCGTGCAACGGACGCGCGAAGTCGAGAAAACGGGTAACCAACGCGCTGAGCCGGTTGGTTTCGGTCGAAATGTACCCCGCCAGTTCCGTGGTGAGGGGATTCGATTCGCCGAGTTTCTGGGTGAGCATTTCCGCCGAACCTTTGATCACTCCCAAGGGATTGCGAATCTCGTGAGCAAGCCCGGCAGAAAGTTGTCCCAGGGCGGCAAGGCGCTCTGAACGGCGCGCCTCGGCCTGCGCCTGCTCCAGTCGGCGGTTCGTCTCGGCTAAGGTCTCAGCCAGCGCCTGATAGCGCAGGGTCTGGCGCCGGCTTTCGATGACAAAGCGGTTGACCACCATGGCCGCAAGAAAGAAGAAGACGATGCGGATGGCCAGCCGTCCATAGTCCTCTGGCGTAATTTCGAATTCCTGTAACGCGGGATAAAGGTAGGAACAGTAGGCCCCGGAGGCCAGGAACGTCCACAACAGCGTGGCCCAGGGACCGAAATACTCTGCCGCCGTAACCGCGGGTATGTAGTAGATCGGATAGTAGTAGCTGTTGATGGGGATCTCGCCGGTGTAATTGATTAGAAGCGTGGCCAACCCAATCTTCAACAGCACCAGATAGGCCGGACCTCGCTGGGGCACGCGCTCAATCAGCCATCCCTCGCCCAACTGGAGGACACCGAAAGCCAGCAGGATGAGTTGCTTGTGGTACTCCTCGATGGGCGGAAGCAGAGCCAAGGCCGCGAGCAGAACCAGCCATAGGACATCCATCCAGTTAATCGTCGGACGCTTGGCTTCGGTCATCTCGCTCGTTCTCGATCTTTTGATGACTGCTCTACCGCGAACGTCGCCGTCCCACAAAAATTACGCCGGGAGCGATTGATCGTCTCCCGGCGTAGCCATTACTGATTTTGTAGTCCGCAGGCGCATCGTATGCGAACCCTATCACACCGCAAGAAAGCCGTCAGCGTCAATGTCCCTTCTTCGAAGGCGCCGGTTTCTGCTCCGGAGCCCGAGGAGCTGGCTTCGGCGCCGGCGGAGGAGATGCGGGGCGCGCTTGATGCCACTGATTAAACTTCTGCTCCTGCTGCTGCTCCTGTTGCGGACTGCGCTGCTGCACCGGCGGCGTCGGCCGCACCAGTGGATGCGTCTCCTGGGCCGGCGGTCTCGTCTGCTCCGATTGCGGCGAACGGAATTCGTGGTTCGCAGGCTGCGTGGTGCGATTTTCCTGCGGCTGCGCATTCCGGTTCTCCGGCGGCGGAGTTCCCTGCTGCTCGTACGTCCGCGGCTGCGTCGGCTGCATTGGCCGGACTTGATTGTTCCCGCTGTTCGACGGAGTGAAGGGTTTGAAGCCTTCCTGCGTCGGCTGCGGCCGTTGATTCATCGGCGCGGGCTGCGCCGGACCCACAGGGCGAACCAACGCCTGCTCGTTCAGATGTCCGCCAGCCTGCGCCTGCCGCTGTTCGATTCCCCGCGGAGGAGGAGGAGGCGTCCTGACCGCAACCACCGGACGGCTGATCACCGGGGCCGGCGGCCTAACGGACATGGGCCGTCCCGTTCCAATCACGCTGGTGCGAATCGGTTCTACATGCGCGATGTGGCTCACCGGCGCGGCGGCGAGTTCCTTCGCATCGACCCTCATCAGGTTCCCCGCCACAGGGCGGGCATTCACAAATGTGTCATGCGAAACCACCGTCACGCCGTTGTTCACGTGCTGGTTGACGTAGGTGATGTTGTTGATTGTCGTGCTCTTGTTCACGATCACCGTGTTGTAGACATTCGTGACCTTGGTGATATTCACCGTGGTATTCGTGATGTTCACGTTGTTCACGTACGCGCGGCTCACGTGATATCCGGGCAAGTAGACCTCTCCCGGAGCCAGTGGGAACCAGCCTACGCCAACGCCCGCCGAGAAGTGGAAGCCTGGACCGCCGCCCACGAACGCGACCAGCGCCGGAGCCCATACGGGTCGAACCACAACCGGTCCCGGCACCCAGAACCATCCGCCGTTCACCGACGCCCAGCGTCCGTAGTGGAAGGGGGCGAATCCCCAAGGCTCGTCTTCAACCCAAGTCCAGCCCCAGGGGCCAACATAGATCCAGTGCCCAAAGTGATAGGGAGCCCAACCACCGACGACTGCACGCGGCCGCCAGCAAGGACCATATCCGGCCACATAGCTCCAGTCGCCGTATTCGTCGAGGTCTTCATAGCCGGTCATTTCGCGCGAGACATAATTCGCGGAATCTGCATGATCTTCGCGGTCGTCACGCTCGAAGGCCCAGCTGTCGAAGTCATCGCGTTCGGGTACCTGTCCGAGGTCGTAGTCCACGTGCTGGTCGTTTCCAGTAAACGTAGCGGACTGTCCAGCGACAACCGTCCAGGTATAGCCTCCCCCAGTCACGCGGCCGCGGCCGTGCCAGACGTCCGTAATGGTCTGACTGCCGTCCTCGCTCACGTCCACGCGGTACTCGCCCGGTTGCAAGATGTTGAGCGCGATGTTGGGCGTGTCGATCTCGTAGTTGTCTTCGTCATCGACGTGACGGACGCGAAGGATGAGCGACCCCTGCGCGAGACGGATCTGTGTGGTGCGATCGTCGAGAGCTAGAAAAGTGATTCCAGTCTTTGCGCCCAGGCGGATCGCGGTCGAACCAATGTGAACTTCGGCGCGGGAATTTTCGTCCGCCCAAAGGTCGTCGCCCGTAACCATGGGCCGGTTGGGAACTCCGGAGACCCAGTCGTCTTCCCCTGCGGGACGAAACGAAATTGATCCTTCCGAGAAATTCAGGCGTGCTACCCGGCCAGGAGGATCCTGAGCCTGATCTTGATTCTGATCTTGATTCTGGGCATCCGGCGCGTCATCCTGCGCCTTCGCGATGGTGGAAAGCTGTCCCATTGCTAAGCTCGCCAGTACGAGCATCCATGTCCACAGCTTGCGTGTCTTCATATGTTCCGCCCCAATCGAATCGAACTCCGAACGGTTGATTTTACCGACATGTGTGTAAACACAATAGAGACGGTTTAGTTTCCCCGAGTGGAAGTGCTTAGGGCGGACAGACTTGGGAGGCGGAAGACACAAAGCTTTGTCATCCTGAGCGGAGCGAAGGACCTGTGCACTCGCTGGCAGCATCAGCGCTAGCAGCAAATTGCACAGATCCCTCGGCCCGCAGAAAGCGCGGGGCCCCAGGATGACAGATCGGCTACTCAGTTTTTCATCGTCGGACGTTGGCAAGTATCCACAATCTTTTTGGGATCGATGGCGTCTTTGTCTACCTGCTCTTCGATGATCTTTCCATCTTTACCGATCAGGAAGTTTACGCGGCGGGGGGCTTGATATTCGTCTTTGTAGATGCCGTACTCGCGGGTTACTTTTCCGCCCCAGTCGCTCAGGAGGGGAAAGGTCACTCCAATTTGGTCGGCGAAGGCTTTGTTGGCGAAGGCACTATCCATGCTCACACCCAGGACCTGGGTGTCGGAAGCTTCCAGCGTTTTCAGGTTCTGCTGGAAGTTTTTCATTTGCTGCGTTCAACCCCCGGTGAAGGCGAAGATATAGAACGCCAGGACTACGTTCTTCTTCCCGCGGTAGTCGCTCAATTTCACGTCTTTGAGGTTATTGCCGTCAAAGTGTTTCAGCGTGAAATCGGGCGCCATGTCGCCGACTTTCGGCATCGCGGAGCCCTCCTTGTTAGTTTGTGCGAACGATGGGGATGCGGTGGTTATCGCCAGAAGCAACCCCAGCACCAGAATCCCGAAACGTTTTCCATGCATTGAATTCCTCCCACAGGAATGACGACGGATCGAGTGATGGCTTAGCATACCCTGCCGAGCCCCGCACGGTAAACCGGAGAGTACCTAACTAGTGTGACGGTACGCATTGCCCAAACCACCGGCAAGACAGTAAAGTTCTCTTCGGAGCCGGTTGCGACAAAGTAAGGCATGGCTCCGCGGCCGGGACCGAAAGACGCCATGAGTATCTCCACTTTGAACGACATTTTCTTCGCCGCGGTGGAACGCAATCTGGATCGCATCATGTTGTACCGTGATGCCGGGAAGTGGCTTCCGATTTCCTCTCGTGAGTTCGGCATCAACGTCGCTAGAACCGCGCGCACGCTGCATGCGTGGGGCATTCGAGCGGGAGACCGCATCGCCATCCTCAGCGAGAACCGGCCCGAATGGCCCACTGCCGATGTGGCCAGCTTGCTGCTCGGAGCGGTGACTGTCCCGCTCTATACGACCCTCACGCCGGAACAAACTGCATTTGTCTTGAATGACTCGGGCTGCCGAACGATCTTTCTGTCGTCGGACCAGCAGTTGCATAAGATCCTGTCGATTCTGCATCAGACCCAGATTGAAAAGATCGTCGTGATGGATCCTGTCGAGTTTAATGGTGATCTGGCGCCGTTTGCGGGCAAGTGCGTGACCATGAATAACATCACGCTGCAGGGTCCGGAACACCTCGGTGCCGAGATTGAATCCAAGGCCCGTTCCATTAGTCCCGATGATCTGGCGACGATTGTTTACACCTCGGGAACGACTGGCACTTCTAAGGGCGCGATGTTGACGCATGGCAACATCGCTTCGAATATTCAGTGCTCGTTGCTTGGCTTCGACATGCGGCCCGGCCTGATTAGTATTTCTTTTCTGCCGCTGTGTCACATCACGGCGCGCCACGTGGACTTTGCCATGTTGTATCACGGCGTGACGCTGGCCTATTGTCCATTTCTGGATCGGCTGCCGGCAAGTTTGCTCGAAGTGCAGCCGTCCGTCTTTGTCGCGGTGCCGCGGGTGTACGAGAAGATCTATGCACAGGCCAGGCAAAAAGCGAAAGGCCTGCCCAAGAGCGCGATCTTTGATTGGGCCCTCGCTGTCGGGGAAAGCCATAAGCCGGAAATTCTTGCCGGCAAAACTCCGACGTCGCGCAGTTGGAAGCTGGCCAACAAGCTGGTCTTCTCGAAGATCAGACAAGGCATGGGAGGCAGAGTCGAGACCTTTATCTCGGGCGGCGCACCGCTGGGGCGCGAACTGGCCGAGTGGTACGCCGCGGCCGGGATTCGCATTCATGAAGGCTACGGACTCACGGAAACGTCTCCTGTGATCGCGGTGAACACGCCCATTAATCACCGCATTGGAACCGTGGGCAAGACGCTGCCCAATCTGGAGGTTCGCATAGCCGAAGATGGCGAGATCTTGGTGAAGGGTCCGTCGGTGTTCAAAGGCTACTGGAACTGCCCGGAGGAAACGAAGGCGGCCCTCGTCGACGCATGGTTCAAGACCGGCGACATCGGCAACATCGATGCTGATGGATATCTCTCCGTCACCGACCGCAAGAAGGATCTGATCAAGACTTCAGGCGGAAAGTTTATCGCCCCGCAGCCCATCGAGAATTCGCTCAAGCTCAGCCCGCTGGTCGGAATTGCGGCCATCCTTGGGGACCGCCGAAAATTCCCAGCGGTCATGGTTTCGCCTAACTTCACTCTTCTGGAAGAATGGGCGCGAGAGAACAACGTTCCATTCACCTCGCGAGTTGATCTGATCGCCAACCCGAAGGTGCAGGCACTCTACGAGGGAATCGTTGAGGGTATCAACGGAAATCTGGCTCGCTTCGAAAAGCTAAAGCGCGTGCTCTTGGTCGCTGACGAATTTACCGCAGACAACGGCGTTCTTACGCCGACGATGAAGCTGAAACGACGTGTGATCGAAGAACGCTACAAGAAGCAGATTGACGATTTGTACGCGCAGGCGGAAGCGGCGGCCGTACCATAGCTTCTTCTGAGCGGCGGGGGCCCAGTCGCTGGGACGGCGGCGCTACAATAGGTTCATGTCGGAATCGTTGATTATTGCCGGACGTTCCTTCCGCTCGCGTCTGATCGTAGGCACGGGAAAATACAAATCCTTCCAGGAAACGGCGCGGGCGCTCGAAGCCAGCGGCGCGGAGATGGTCACCGTCGCGGTGCGCCGCGTGAATCTCGACCGCAGCAAGGAGTCGCTGCTCGACTACATCGACTCCAAGAAATATTTTCTGCTGCCCAACACCGCTGGATGCTACACCGCGGACGAGGCCATCCGCGCCGCGCGCCTCGGACGCGAGGTTGGTCTCTCCGACTGGGTCAAGCTCGAAGTGATCGGGGACCAAGCCACGCTTTATCCAGACGTGCAGGCAACGCTCGAAGCTACCCGCGTGCTGGTGAAAGAAGGCTTCACCGTGCTCCCCTACACCTCAGACGATATCGTCTTCGCGAAGCGACTGATTGAAGCGGGTGCGGCGACCATCATGCCGCTGGGCGCGCCGATCGGCAGCGGCATGGGCATTCAGAACCAAGCCCATATCCGCATTCTGCGCGAAATGATCACAGGCGTACCGTTGATTGTGGATGCGGGTGTCGGCACGGCCTCGGATGCTGCGATCGCGATGGAACTCGGCGCAGACGCTGTCCTGATGAATACCGGGATTGCGAATGCCCAGGATCCTGTGCTCATGGCCGAAGCCATGCACCACGCAGTGCTAGCGGGGCGCCAGGCCTATCTTTCGGGCCGCATGCCGAGAAAGCTGTACGCCACCGCAAGTTCGCCGCTGGAAGGTGTCGTCCGTTAGAGTCCCCATGAAGCGCGCTCGCACGCGCCCACGCTTCGTCTGGGGAACCTTTCTCCAAAATAGAAGAGGGCGGCAATCGCCGCCCTCGTTTCAGTTTTCAGTCGGGAATCAAACCTACATCATCTTTACGCTGGATACGTGCATGGAGTCTTTCGACATGGTTCCGCTCACGGTCACGTGATGACCAGCATGTTCTTTCACGGCATCCTGGTTGTCGACGGCGATCACTTTCGAATCGCCATCGGTAACGATGACCAGCTTCTCGCCGGCGGCCACGCATTTCTTGGTGCACGCTTCGCCGCCCGCATTCGCGCCCTTGGCGCCGCATTTCGCATCGACGAGCCATCCATTGACGGTTGTGCTCTTGCCCATATCATCGAACGCCATTGCCGACAGGGCGAACACAAAGCTTAACGCTAGGCAAACCAACAGAACTTTTCTCATGGCCGGTTTTTCTCCTTTTGGAATTCAGATTGCGGCCCCACACCGCAATAACCCGCTCAACGTCGCGGATCATGCTGTCCCGCTGGGAACAGCCGTCCCCGATTGATTGTGAGATGAGGCAACGGAAATATACCACAGAGCCGCGACGACATTGTCGGAGGAATCTCGAAGCAATACTCAAAAGTTGCACGTCAGGAAAACAAGGGGCACTATTTTTTCGCGGAGTGCGTGATGGGCGAGGCGGGCTTGGCTGGAACTGGCGCGACATACACATACTCTCCCGGCTTGGCATATCCCAATTGCTCGCGCGCCTCTTTTTCGATAGATTTCTGATCGCTCTTCAGGCCCTGGATCTGCTGGGTATAGCGGTCGTTCTCTTGCTGCACCTGGACAACTTGTTTGCGCAGGGCTTCGTACTCCGCACGCTTCTGCTTGTAAACGACCATTCCGTTGGCGCCGAACATAACATGGACAAACAGCGAGACGGCCAGCACCGTCACGGCAATCGTGGCAATACGACGTCGCAGCGTGTAGATGCGGACCGCCAACGGTCGAATCCGCTCAATCCAGGACGCGGCAAAAGCTTCCGCCTGAGGCGCGCGATCGACCATGGCGCGCAAGCCATCTTCCGGCCGGGGCAACCTCGGGATTCTGGAAAAAGACTTCAATCTAAATACCTTCACTCGAAAATCCAATGCTTCGCGGCCGTGCTCAGCTTTTCCAGGCCTTTCTGGCTGCGCGCTTCGGTGTAAACGCGCACCACAGGCTCGGTGCCCGACAACCTGTAGCACACCCACGACCCGTCGCTGAAAACTAGTTTCAGCCCGTCGGTGCGGACGACCTGGCTGACCGGGTGGCCGCAGAAATCCTTCGGATCTTGCCGTAGCTTTCCAGTGAACTTGTCCTTGACCTCGGGCGTCAAGCGGAAGTTCTGCCGTTCCGGAAAGTAGGAACCAACCTGGTTACTGATCGCCTTCAATTGTTCTCCCAGCGATTTCCCCCGGCGCGCGACGGCTTCACAGCACAACAGTCCCGCCAGCACGCCGTCCTTCTCAGGAACGTGATGGCGAATGGACAAGCCCGCACTCTCTTCGCCGCCAATAGCAATTTTGTCCTGCATGATGAGTTCGCCGATGTATTTGAAGCCCACGGGAGTCTCGTGCAATTCCACCTCGTGATGCTTGGCCAGCGCGTTGATCAGATTCGTCGTCGCGACCGACTTGGCGACGCCGTTTTTCCAACCGCGGCTCTCGACCAGGTAGTCGAACAGAATGGCGATTACGTAGTTGGGCTGCAGAAATGTTCCATCGGCATCGACGATTCCGAAGCGGTCGGCGTCACCGTCGGTTGCAATACCGATCTGGGCGCCCGTCTCGCGCATCTTCTTGCGAAGATCTTCGAGCAGATGATCGTCGGGTTCCGGAGCGTGTCCGCCGAACAGAACGTCGCGGTAGTCGTGCACGGTGGCCACCTGCAGGCCAGCCCCACGCAGCAATTCGTCAGAATATCCGCGGGCAGCGCCCCACATAGGATCGAAGGCCACGCGCAGATTCGCCTTGCGAATCACCTCCAAATCAATGATCTCGCCCAAGCGCTTCAGATAGCCGGGCTTGGGATCGAGGGTGGCATGCTGCGCGGGTGTGCCAGTGGAAGCCTCAGCGGGAGCACCGTCTCCCGCAACAATTTCGGCTTCGATCTTTTTCGTGACCTCGGGCAGTGCCGGGCAACCGTCGGGCGTCGAGAACTTAATTCCGTTGTACTCCGGCGGATTGTGCGAGGCGGTGAAATTAATCACGCCATCCGCCTTGCTCTGAACGACCGCGTGGGCGAACGCGGGCGTGGGCGCGGGCTCGGCCACCAATAGGGGCGCAATCCCGTGTGCAGCCAGGATTTCGGCGGCCATCGCGCAGAAAGCTTCGCCCAGAAAACGTGGGTCCCGTCCTACGATAACCCGCGCCGCTTGCGGCTTCTGCGAGGCCACGTAGCGCGCAATCCCCGTCACAGCGCGGCGTATGTTGGTGAAGGTAAACTCTTCGGCCATCACCGCGCGCCATCCCGATGTGCCAAACTTGATTTGCGTGAGCATATTCGACCTCATTCGTCGGCAACCAGTGCTAAGCTCTCCTTCGGCAAGCCGAAAGATGCTGGCCGGGAAGCTGACCGCTGATTTTATATGACTGACAAACGAATCGTCCTGTCTACCGCGGGATCCCACGATGAGGCCCGCAAGATCGCGCGCCACCTGGTTGAGCACCAGCTTGCCGCCTGCGTCAATATCATCCCGCACGTGGAATCGATCTATCGATGGCAGGAGAAAGTGGAAACGAATCAAGAGTGGTTGTTGCTCATCAAGACCAGCGCGGAACGCTACCCGGAAGTGCGCGACGCCATCCGTAAACTGCACTCGTACGAACTCCCGGAGTGCATCGCGATCAGCATTGAAGAGGGGAGCGCGGAATATCTGCAGTGGCTGGGATACTCACTGATCAAAGAGGAAGACTCCGCGCCCTGAGCCGCACGTGGAAGCCGCGGCGCTATGCTGCAGTTCTCCCGCGGAGGTTCAGCCGCCAGTAATCCAGCGAAAACGCCGGTTGGTCGCCTGCGGCCTGACGGCTCAGCTCTGCGATGAACTCAGACCGTAAATCTTCCGAGGGAATGTTCTCCAGGTGTCGCCGAAGAATGATGTTGCGGACGAATTCGCTGTATTGCGCTGTGTTTTCGAGGACCGTCGGCGCCGCTTCAATCGAGGTCTCGACATCGACAAAGCCAGCGCGCCGCAAGCTCTGTGCCGCACCTTCTGCGTCCTGATAAAGCCAGGGCTCGCGGAAGTCTACAAAGAACGATGCAAATTTGGCGGACGCGGCCAGTTCGTTCGCCCGCTTGCGTAGGTTGACCAGGTTCGGACTACCTCCACACTGGGCCTCCAGCCGGCCTTGCGGAGCGAGCGCACGCCGCAAATTCGCAAACAACTGGTCATGATCGAGCACCCAATGAAACGCGGCGGTGCTCACGACGGCATCGAACGCGTGATCGAACGGAAGGTGCAGGAGATCACAGGCAACCAGGCTGACGCGCGCCCCAAATTGCGTCGCGAAATGTTCCCGCGCCGAGCCCAGCATGTTTTGTGAGAGGTCCACACCGACGACACGCCCGCGTGGCAACGCTTCCAGCAATTCAGCGGTAAGACGTCCTGTGCCGCATCCCGCGTCGAGCACAACCTCGTCGCCGCGCAGATGCAGCCGCGAAAGAACTTTCTTGCCCCAACTCACCTGTGGCCCGGAAAGCCGGTGATACACCGCAGAATTCCACTCGCGCGAAGAAGATGTCATTTCAAATCGGTAAACTTTCAGATCGCGTTCAGCGCTCCGTCCAGATCGTCGAGAATGTCATCCACGTCTTCGATTCCCACGGAGATTCGCACCAAACCGTCGGTGATGCCGATGGCCTTGCGGCCTTTCACGCCGAGCGCCGCGTGCGTCATGGTTGCGGGATGCGAGATCAGCGTTTCGACGCCCCCCAACGATTCGCCCAGTGAGCAGACCCGCACGCGCTTGAGCATCTTGTTCGCGTTCTTTAAAGAGCCAGTCTCAAATGTGATCATCGCCCCGAAGCCGCTCATCTGCCGCCGAGCGAGGTTGTGTTGCGGATGATCGGGTAACCCGGGATAGAACACTGCCTTTACCTTCTTATGTTTCGACAGAAAATCGGCCACGATGCGGCCGCTGCGGTCGTGAATCTCCATGCGCGCCGCCAGCGTCTTCACTCCTCGCAGTACGAGCCAGCATTCAAACGGAGAAAGTATCGCGCCCGCTGCCTTTTGCAGGAACGCTAACTGGTCGGCGTGCTCTTGCCTGGCACACATCACAACACCGCCCAGGCCGTCGCTGTGGCCATTCAAGAATTTTGTCGTGGAATGCACCACCATGTCCGCCCCCAGCGCAAGTGGCTGTTGGAAATATGGCGACATGAATGTGTTGTCGACCACGAGCAGAATTTTCTTGCGGCGGCAAATCTGGCTGATCACGCCGAGATCGCTCAACCGCATCAGAGGATTCGTCGGCGTTTCCACGTACACCATTCGGGTGTTCTTGCGAATGGCGCGTTCCACGTTTACTGCGCCGGAAGTATCGACGTAAGAAAACTCCAGACCGAAGCCTGTCATCACTTGGTTGAACAGGCGCGGCGTGCCGCCATACAAATCGTTGCCGCAGACCACATGGTCGCCGGATTTCAGCATGCTGACGATGGCATTGATCGCTGCCATGCCACTGGCAAATACACGTGCCGCCACTGCGCCTTCGAGCGCGGCGAGATTCGTCTCCAACCGCGCCCGCGTTGGGTTCGATACGCGGGAATATTCGTATCCCTTGTGCTCGCCAATTCCCTGCTGGACATAAGTCGACGTAGGATAAATGGGCACAGTGACCGCCCCGGTTAAAGGATCGGGCTCCTGCCCACAGTGAATGGCGCGCGTGGCAAAACCTGGCTCTTTGATTTTCTTCATGAAATTGATTTCTGCGAGATCTGCAGCCCAGAGGTCGTAAACTTAAATGCCGCCCTCAAAAATCTTCTTGGACAAATACCGCTCCGCCGAGTCCGGAATGATGGTCACGACTCGCTTCCCGGCGCCCAGCTTTTTCGCAACTGCCAGTGACGCGAACACGGCTGCGCCGCCGCTCGACCCAGCCAGCACGCCTTCCTTCGCCGCCAGCGTCTTCACCATGCCGAACGCGTTGTCATCCGATACCATCATCACGTCATCGCACACGGCGCGGTCAAATGTCTTCGGAGTAAAACTCGTGCCAATGCCTTCCACCTTGTGCGGGCCAGGCTGCCCGCCACCGAGCGTCGACCCTTGCGTCTCGACGGCATAAGCGAGCACCGAAGGCGACTTCTCCTTCAGGTAGCGGGCGATGCCTGAGAACGTTCCGCAGGTGCCGCAGCCAAGGACGACGGCGTCCACTTTTCCGTTCATCTGCTCGAAGATTTCGTGCGCAGTAGTCTCGTAGTGATAGTCGGGATTGGCAAGGTTCTCAAACTGTCCTGCCATAAACGCTGACGGATCGCTGGCTACGAGCGCCTTCGCCTGCTGGATGGCGCCTTGCATTCCTTCGGCGTCAGGAGTCCGTACAACCTCGGCGCCGAGAGCCCGCATGATCGTGACCTTCTCTTCAGAAAAGCGCTCCGGCACGAACAACCGCACCTTGTAACCGCGGTTCACACCGATCAGCGCGAGGCCGATCCCGGTGTTTCCCGCAGTCGCCTCGACAATCGTTCCGCCGGGCTTCAGCTTTCCTTCGAGCTCCGCGCGCCGGATGATCCCGATAGCCGCCCGGTCTTTCACGCTGCCGCCCGGATTCAGGTACTCCAGCTTGGCGAATACATCGGCCGATCCGGCGGGAACCAACCGCTTCAACTGCAACATGGGAGTTTCACCGACCAGTTGGGTAATGTCGTCGGCAACGCGCAGGCGGGACATTTCAGAAGTTTTCGAAGTCACCTTACAGGGTACGGGGAGGTGTGCAGGATCGTCAATTGCGGCAGGGCAAGCGAAAGTCACGGCACCTCAGGCTATAATTACGCCTCCCGAGACAGAAAGGATATTGCATGCGACGCTTCGCCGCCGTGCTGTTGATCATCAATTTGATTGTTCCATCCCTCGCTCTAGGCGCCGACGAGACCGCGCTGGCCGGCTATTCGACCCGCTCCAGCCAGACCGAGCGCGACTGGGAGGCGAAGTTTCGGGCGATTCCTGATCCTGCCAACCTTAAGGAATACATGCGCCACCTCAGCGCCCGGCCGCATCACGTCGGATCTCCCTACGACAAAGAGAACGCCGAGTGGATCCTCGCCCGCTTCAAGGAATGGGGACTCGACGCGCACATCGAAACCTTCGACGTCCTCTTTCCTACGCCCAAGATTCGCGTGCTGGAGATGGTCGAGCCGACAAAGTTCACCGCCAAGCTCGAAGAGCCCGCTGTGGCCGTGGATCCGACCTCGAATCAGAAATCGGAGCAGCTTCCTACCTATAACGCATATTCGATTGACGGCGACGTGACCGCTCCCCTCGTCTTCGTGAACTATGGACTGCCCGAAGACTACGAGCAACTCGACCGCTTGGGCATCTCGGTGAAAGGCGCGATCGTCATCGCGAAGTACTATCAGTCGTGGCGCGGCGTGAAGCCTAAAGTTGCTGCCGAACACGGGGCTATTGGATGCTTGATCTACTCTGAGCCGAAGGATGACGGCTACACCCGCGACAACGTCTTCCCGATGGGCCCCATGCGGAATCCTGACGGCGTGCAGCGCGGCAGCGTAATGGACTTCGCCTCGGCCAGTCCCGGAGATCCACTCACCCCTGGCATCGGCGCTACTCCCGGCGCCAAGCGACTCGCGCTGAAAGATGCGAAGAGCATTACCAAGATTCCCGTGCTGCCGATTTCCTACGGCGATGCTCAACCTCTGCTCGCCGCACTCAAAGGACCGATGGCGCCCGACGAGTGGCGCGGAAGCCTTCCGATCCCGTATCACATCGGCCCGGGACCGGCGAAAGTTCATCTAAAAGTGGAGTTCAACTGGGACACCAAGCCGGTGAACGACGTCATCGCAAAAATTCCCGGCAGCGTCGCGCCCGACGAATGGATCATCCGCGGTAATCATCACGACGCATGGGTAAACGGCGCCGAGGATCCCGTCTCCGGCCAGGCTCCTCTGCTGGAAGAAGCGCGCGCATTGGGCCTTTTGCTGAAGCAGGGCTGGAAGCCGCGGCGCACTATCATCTATGCGGCATGGGACGGTGAGGAACCCATGTTGCTGGGCTCAACGGAATGGGTCGAGGCGCACGCCGACGAACTGCGCCAGCATGCCGCCGTCTACATCAATAGCGACGGCAACGACCGGGGCCTTCTTCAGATGGGCGGGTCGCACACTCTGGAACAGTTCATCAATGGAGTGGCCCGCGATATTGAAGATCCTGAGACCAAGCTGACTGTCTGGCAGCGACTGCAGCTATCGAAAATTGCTGAGGCGAAATCCCCCGACGACCGCAAAGAGTTGCGGCAGCGTGCCGATCTGCGCATCAACGCGCTCGGCTCCGGTACAGACTTCACTGGCTTTCTCGACCACATCGGCGTCGCTACTCTCGACCTAGGCTACGGCGGCGAAGACGAGCAGGGAATCTACCACTCCATCTACGACGACTTTTACTGGTACATGCATTTCTCCGACTACGATTTCGTCTATGGGCGCGCGCTGTCGCAAACCGTGGGAACATCGGTGATGCGCTTGGCCGACGCCGAAATTCTGCCCTTTGATTTTATGGACTTCGCCGACACGATCCAGAAATACACCAAGGATCTGGAAAAACTGCTGGCGGACAAGCAGGAAGAAATTCGCGAACGCAACCAGGAACTGGACGAAGGCGTCTTCAAAGCCACGCTGGACCCTCGACGACCTACGGTCGCACCGCCGCGAGAAGAAGTCCCTCCGCACCTGAACTTCGCCCCGATGCAGAATGCAGCAGAATCGCTAAAACGCAGCGCGGAGCAATACCGGCAGGCCTTTTCGCACAAGCAGGCCACGCTGAGCGAGATCCAGATCGAATCGATTCGCGCCTTGAACCAGCAACTGATCGAGAGCGAACGCAAACTCACCAACGAGGACGGACTCCCGAGGCGCCCCTGGTACAAGCATCTGCTTTATGCCCCCGGAGTTTATAGCGGATACGGCGTGAAGACTGTTCCAGGCGTGCGGGAAGCGATTGAACTGAAGAAGTATGCCGAGGCAGAGCAGGAAATCGTACGCGTGGCGAAAGCTCTGGAAGATGAATCGTCTCTGATCGAGTCAGCCGCGAAGATGCTGGAGGAGAGAGCGCACTAGGATACTCCTCAGTTCACAGAGCAGACCGCTTGGGGCGACTGGGCCTGACCCGAACCATGCCTGGTCAAAACGTGTAACGGCCTGAAAGCAACAGTCTCTCTTCTGTCTCCCCGCACGGGAGAGAATTGTGTTGTTACGATTGAGGTAAAACTCCGTGCAGTGAAGCGCCAATATGCGAAACAAGCTGAAACTGATAGTTCTTGTCGCAGTCCTTGTGATCGGCGTCGGAGTACTTGTCTTTGGAAAGACATATTTTATACGCGACGATAGTGGCGGCGACCTCATATGGGACGGAAGCGAAGCATTTCTGTTCGTGGATGTGCGTCATCGAGGCTTTCAAATGGGATACCTGGAATATCCGTGGGTGGTGCTAAAGGAACTACTTTATGGAGTTCGGGGCCCGGATGCACAACGAACCTCCGTCACCGTAGTCCATATAACGGCGTCTGGAGTGGATCGCCATGTGGTCGAAGCCTTGGACGAAGAACAGGCAAATACCCCGGACTTGTACACACCATTCGAAGGCTCCGTCTATGCGAACTACCATGGATCTCTCTGTAAATGGACCGGAAGCAGGTTCGAAACAGCGACGGCAGAAGAGCAGCGACGATTTGACGGAACCAACCGACTTGCTGCAACGGACATTGAGAAAGACGCCGCGGGATGGTCCAAGCGTGGCTTTGGGGAGGACTCCAACGCGGACTATGAGTTTGCGGTCGACGTAGGGGGAAAGTTTACTCTCCACGTTACAGATAAACGCGCGGGCCGGAGCGGAAGGGCTGTGGTCTCGGTCACTCTTGCTCGTCCGGGGCAGCCTGTCGAAGATGTCTGGCGGGTCGATGGACGCCCCAGAAGAGTCAGCAAGACGGAATATCGGATTGCGTTTAAGAGGTAGCGGTACGGCCCAAAACGTCGGCGCGCACGACCTCTCGGCCAACCTCTACTTGCCCGCCCCGGTCGTGGGTTGTGCCCCCGCGTAGTATCCGCTCTTGGTGCGCACCATCATCTTGCCGTGACCCTTGGCTTTCGCCTCGACGTGGATCTGACGGAAGCCGCCATTCCCTCTGGGATTAGTCGGCTTGTAGCCGATCGCGTACTGGTTTCGGATATCATTCGCGACGCTCTTACTGATCGCGTCCACCTCGTCCAGCGTCTTGGGGAAAAACGCGATCCCGCCCGTGTGCTGAGCGATGATCTCCAATGCCTTTCGGGCGCGCTTGGGATGTTCTTCGTCTCCAAGAATCCCAATGGCGTACACCGACGGCCCGTTTTCATCCTGCAAGTGCTTCACCGCCTGCTCCAGGGTCTCGTTGCTGGCGTTATCCTCACCGTCGGTCACGACAAACAATACTTTTTTCTCGAGGTGGGCAAAGCGCTTCAGATGTTCGGCGGAAGCGACTACCGCGTCATAGAGTGCAGTGCCTCCGCGGGCATCAATCTTTTCCAGCGCTTCCTTCAGCTTCAGCAGGTCGTTGGTGAAGTCCTGATCGAGATAATACTCGTCGTTGAAATTCACCACGAAGACTTCGTCCTTGGGATTACTCGATCGCACCAGATTCAGCGCGGCCTGGTTGACTTTGCCGCGCTTCTCCCGCATCGAACCCGAGTTGTCGATGACGATGCCCATCGCCACGGGAATGTCCACGTGGTGAAACGAGATGATGTTCTGCGGCTTTCCGTCTTCAAAGACGGTAAACGCGCCCCGGTCGAGCGTGGTGACGATATGCTGCTTGTCGTCGATCACCGTGGCATGCAGCATGACTTCGTCCACGTCTTTGCGGAAGACGAAGACTCCCTGATCGTTGAGCTTTTTGTCTTGATCGTCCTGGGTCTTCGGAGGTGCGGGAGGATCGGCTACCGGCGCGGCTGCAGACGGATTGGCCGGCTTAGAGTCGTTCTGTGGCGGGGCGGCTTGGGGCCAGGCCAGTAACTGCGCACCGGCCCAGATCACAAGTACAAAAAGCAGAACCCTCGCAGCCCTATTGCTGAGGCGCGTAATATCCCGTCCTGGCATACACCCGTAGAGGCGGCAATCCTTTCGGTGGCAGCAGCTTCACTTTTATCTTACGCCATTTGCCGTCGCGCACCACTTTGCTCGGACGGTATCCCAGGACATACTGATTGCGCAGTTCCACTCCGATCTTCGTCGCCACATCCCCCAAGTCGTTGGGATTGTCGATCGTAAACGCTCGGCCGCCGGTCAGTTCCGTGATGTCGCTCAGCAGTTGCGGGCCCAGCCGTTCTTCCATGGCAGACGCGTAGCGGTCGTAAATGCCGATGGCGTAGATCATCACGTCCGCTTCTTTCACCAGCGACTTGATCTCGCCTTCGGTGTACCGGCTGTGGTTATCTCCCCCGTCGGAGATGATCAGCAGAGCCTTCTTTGGATACTTGGCTTGCCGCATCTTGCTGATGCCCATGTAAATGGCGTCAAGCAAAGCGGTGCGATGACGCGGCACGGCAAAAACCAACTTGTTCTGAATCTCATCCACCGAGCTGGTGAAGTCGCTTACCGTCTCCGGCTCGTCGGAGAAAGTGATCATGAAGAACTCGTCCTGCGGGTTGGCCGTCTTGAAAAACTCGATCACCGCGTCTTTGGCGCGTTCCATCTTGCTGCTCATGCTGCCGCTGGAATCGAAGATCACGCCCAGTGAAACTGGAGCGTCCTCGCTGGAAAACGTTCGAATCTCCTGGGACGAGTTACCTTCGAAGAGTTGGAAGTTCTCCTTGTCGAGTCCGGTCACTAACCGGTTCATCGGATCGGTAATCGTGACCGGGACCAGCACAAGATCTACGTCAACCTTCAGAGGACGCACGTGAGCGCTTAGCCCGCCGGTTGATGCAACCAGATCAGGCTTGGGGGGCTCCGGAGGCTTTTCCACTTCCCGCGGCGCAACGTGCACATCGTTCACATCGGTTTGGCCGAATGCAGGAGCGCAGAACCACGCGAATACGACGAGACTGACGGAGAACCACAGCCACAGGTTGGCAGTGAAGAGATTTTTGCGCAGCCGGGCTGGAGTCGGGTCCCAGGGGAGAACCTGACAGCCACTTCGAACTAGGGCCATCGGGTGAGATGACCAGCGCCCAACGGGTAGGCGGGCCATAAATACCTCATCTGACGCGGATGTTAGCACAGCTTTCGCCCCGCCGCGTACACATTTTGTCAAAATTGAGAGACAAATTTCACAACGGCATTTTCGTTGTTATTTGTGAGGCGTGGGTTGGCTGTGGAGACGATTAAAACTACCGTTTCTTGGAGGTGTCCTCCCGAAAAGCGGTGCAGTTCGGCCGCTTTCAAGCCATCCGGCTCGAACCTGCACAGCACGTCACGGTCAACACACCCGTCGCCCGCTCCCGAGGACTGCCGCTAACTTGTTACAATCAAAAGTTTCCCATGGCTGACATCATTCCTTTTCGCGCTCTCCGCTACGACTTGCAGCGAGTCGCTGCTTCGCACGTTGTGACTCAACCTTATGACAAGATCACTCCCGCCATGCAAGAGGGATACTACGCAGCCAGCCCGTACAATTTGGTGCGCATTATCCTGGGTCGACGCGAGACGGGGGACAACGCCGCTCACAACGTCTACACTCGGGCCGCCTCATTCGCCCGCCAATGGCGGAATGACGGAATTCTGCGGGAAGATCCCGCCCCTTCGATCTACACCTACTCGCAGACTTTTACCGCACCGACTGGGGCCACGTTCGAGCGTCGCGGATTCATCGCGCTCGGCCGCGTCGAAGACTATGACGCCAAGGTCGTCTACCGTCACGAGCAGACGCTCTCCAAGCCGAAGGCCGATCGCCTCGACCTGCTCCGCAGCACACGCGCGCACTACGAACAGCTCTTTCTACTCTACGAAGATTCCGGCGAGGTCGCTTCCCTGCTCACGCCCCCGAACAGCACCGGACCCACGATCGAGGTCGTCGACGAGTACGGAGTCGCCCACCGCGTCTGGCAGATCTCCGATGCCACCGCCATCGCCTCCGTTCAACACCAGATGCGCAACAAGAAACTGGTCATCGCCGACGGCCACCACCGCTACGAAACCGCACTCAACTTCCGCAACGAATGTCGCGCCGCCGCGGGCGCGGGCTCGAATCCGCAGGCACCCTACGAATACGTGATGATGACTTTCGTCAACATGAACGATCCGGGACTGCTGGTCCTGCCTACTCATCGCGTAGTGCATTCGCTCCAGTCGTTCTCCGCAGAGGAATTTCAGAAATCCAGCAACACCTTTTTCGAAGTGGAAGAAGTCGACCCTGCGCTTGACGCCTCCCGCGCCGGCGCGCTACTGCGGGAGCGTGGCCGTTCCGGAACCGCGCTGCTGACTGTCACCACCAATCGCGCTTTCGTTCTGCATTCTCCAAAACCCGCAGGCGCCAAATTCTTTGCCGGACTTTCCGCTCGCCAGCAAGCCCTCGACGTCGTGCAACTGCACAAATGCCTGCTCGAAGGCGTGCTGAAGCTTTCCGAAGAATCCATTCGGAACCAGCAGAATCTCTCTTACTTGCGCGATGCCTCCGAAGCTCTGGCGCAGGTTCGCAAGGGTGAGGCAAACATCGCATTTCTCATGAACCCGTGCCCAGTCGAGCGAGTGCGCGACGTGGCGTTCGCGGGCGAAGTCATGCCCCAGAAGTCCACCGATTTTTACCCCAAGTTGCTCAGTGGATTAACGGCCTATGCGCTGGACTAGCAACCCAAGAAGCGCCCGTGTCCCGCTGGCGCGGCGCACACGAATCATCGTGGCGTGCGGAGCATTGACGATCTGCGGGTCTCTGGTGTGCGCAATTCTGGTGGCGGGCGCACCGCCCGACAAGCACCTCGCTGTCTATTCAGTGGCAGCAAACTATTCGCTTCCCCTGGTGCAGCGCGAAGGACGTCCATATGTCGGCCTGCTCGAAGTGCTCGAGCCACTGGGCAAGGTCAGTGCCAAGTCGGAAGGCAAGGGCTGGCGCCTGCACTATAACAATGTGGAAGGCGATTTCCAGGTGGGCAAGACCCGCGCCCGCGTTCAGGGACGTGACGCCGATCTCGGCGGGAAGTTTCTGGTCGAGAATGATCGTGGACTGGTCCCCGTCGGCTCCCTGCCTTCCCTGCTTCCGCGCTTTCTTGGCGGACCGGTCACGCTGCACGAAGAATCCGGACGCCTGTTTATCGGCAGCGTGGCGACCCACTTCACCGCGACGTTGTCCGGGGACAATCCTCCGCGGCTGGTTTTCCATTTCTCTGCGCCCGTCAACCCGATGATCGCGACCGAACCCGGGGCGCTGCGTATGACCTTCACCCGCGAACCCGTGGTCGCTCCGGCCTCGCCCACTCTCACCTTCGGAAACAAGACCATCCCGTCGGCGATTTACAGCGAGAGCAACGGAGCCGCAGTCGTCACGGTCAATGCGGCGATTCCGGTGATCGCCAGTTTCAGCAATGACGGACGCACGGTGACCATCTCGGCCACATCGGCTTCGGCAGCCGCACAAAATGCCCCGCAAAATGCAACTCCGGCCGCGACCGGAACTGTGCCGAGTACGGGTCAGTCCATGCCCGCAGCCTCGACCAATCCCCCCGCGGCGGCCCCGGTCGCACGCCGTTATTTCGCAGTCGTCGACGCCAGTCACGGAGGCGACGATCACGGAGAAACCCTCAGCAACGTCCTACTCGAAAAAGATGTCACCGTCGCGCTCGCGCGCAGCCTCCGGCAGGAACTCGAAAGCCGCGGGATCCCAACGCTGGTGCTGCGCGACTCCGACGCAAATCTTTCAGTCGACCAGCGCGCCGTCACCGCCAACGCGGACCGCGCCGCCATCTATATCGCCGTGCACGCAGCGTCCAATGGTCATGGCGTGCGGGTTTATACCGCAATGCTACCCTTCGGCGGTGACGATCGGGGCACTTTCCGGGCGTGGTCGACCGCGCAACACGCCTCTTTGCCCCAAAGTCAGAGCATCGCCAACGCAGTCGCCGTTGAATTCCAGAGACGGCAGGTCCCAGTCCGCACGTTGACCGCCCCGCTTCGCCCGCTGAACAACATTACCGGACCTGCGATTGCCGTTGAAGTCGCACCCCAGGGATCCGATCCTTCTCAACTCACGGCGCCCGACTACCAGCGACTCGTCACCAGCGCCGTCGCGACTGCGATTGCCGCGTCCCGCGATCAACTGGGAGTCGCGCGATGAGGAAGCAAAACGCGAAGCGTGAGCTATAAAGCATGATCCCCCGCCATCTTGTCATTGCGTTGTCGATACTCCTGGTGGCGGTCCTGGGCCTGAGTGTCTACGCGTGGCACATGAGAAGGACGGCCGCGGCTACGCCTGTCTCCTCCGATACCCGCCCCCTGGCTCCGCCGATCGCCGGCCCCACTGAGCGAGTGACGATCTTCGTCGCGCACGACGAGGATGGCAGCCTGCGCGCTGAGTCGGCTCTCATTCCGCTTCCCTCCGGCCGGCAACAGCGCGCGGAGGAACTGCTGCGCGCCCTGTTGCAGCTATATCTCGATAAGTCGTCGCCCCACGTACTGGGATCCGGCGCCGATATCCGGAGCGTCTTTCTGGTCGATCCCGGAGTCGCCGTCATCGATGTGAACTCTGCCTTCGCCGATACCCACCGCTCGGGCGTGCTGGTGGAGGAACTCACGGTGGCCTCGCTGATCCACACCATCTCGGCCAACACTCCGGGAATCTTGAAAGTGAAGATTCTGGTCGATGGCAACGAGCGCGACACCCTCGCCGGCCACGCCGATCTTTCTTCGTTCTACGACGTGACGGCGGTCAATCAGCTCGCCGCGCAACTGCAGCCCGGGCAATAAAAGACCTCAGGCATTGGACGTCAGACTCAGAGTTTCCTCTCCGATTAGACTAGTCTCAATGACCTATATTCAGCCCTGATGCGCCCGAGAGTGTCCGCCTTCACTTCCGCCTCTTCCTTCACTTTGCTGCGTACACAGGGCTCCGGAGGCCTGAAGCCGAGAGCCGGAAGCCGAGAGCCGGAAGCCAAAGGTCTGAGGTCTGAGGTCTGAGGTCTTAGGTCGGACCCTCGATCATTTACAATCCCGAAGCATGTTCTATCGTTCTGATAATCGTTCTCCCGATCAGCTGCGCCCCGTTGTTCTGACTCCCGAGTTCATCACGACCGCGGAAGGCTCCGTTTTGATCGAAGTCGGCAACACCCGCGTGATCTGCACCGCCTCGATCGAAGAGACTGTCCCGCAGTTCATGCGCAACAGCGGCAAAGGCTGGATCTCCAGCGAATACAGCATGCTTCCCCGCTCCACCCTGACCCGCACTCCGCGCGAAGTTTCCAAGGGCCGCCAGAGCGGGCGTACCCACGAAATCCAGCGCCTGATCGGCCGGTCCTTGCGGGCGGTGACCGATCTCGCACGCCTTGGCGAACGCACCATCTGGATCGACTGCGACGTCATCCAGGCCGATGGAGGCACACGTACCGCGTCGATCACCGGTGCATTCGTAGCCCTGGGCCTGGCTCTGGAGAAGTTGGTGGACGCAGGCACACTGACGTCGGTCCCGCTCAAGGATTTTGTCGCTGCGGTGAGTGTGGGGATTGTCGACGGAGAGATCCTGCTCGATCTCTGCTACGAAGAAGACTCCCGCGCCGACGTCGATATGAACTTCGTCATGACCGCTGGGCACAAACTAGTGGAAGTCCAGGCGACCGCCGAGCACCAGGTCTTCGACGACCAGCAACTGGCGAAGATGATTGCCTTCGCCAAGCAAGGCGTGCAGAGTCTGATCGCCAAGCAGCAGGCGGTGCTGAAAGCGCTGACGCTGAGGCAGTAGTGGAAACACTCCCATGACTCCGGACGAGTTCTCAAAATTCCGCCACGAAGCTGTTCATGCGTTGATACGACTCAATGAGTCCTGCGACAGGGACTTCCAACTGTCCTCATGGCCACGCTGGGACTACGATTTCGAGCACGGAACTCTAACGTTTTCGAAGGATGATATACCGCGAGTTGTAGCACACATTCGGGTGGTAGGCACCACTTCGCAGTCATCGGGAACTTGGCTCTGGAGTTGGGCTAACAGCAGTCTCCCAGCAGAAGTCACCGACGAAATGCTTCGGGTGCGCGCTTTTGGAGAAAAGGAAAACCTGCCCGAACTCGTCGAACCGAGCGCGACGGATGACGAGTACCTCGGCTGGGCAATGACGGCGATTACCGCCAGGGTCCTCGATTCGAAAGGAGCCTATCGCTGCCCGGGAAAGGACGGCTTTATTTATCTCGTCTACACGGACCTAAGCCTTGCTGAAAGATCCACTTCACGACCTCACGCGAATCAGATTAAATGCAGCACCCACGGCAGCGGCCACGGTACTTATGTATGTGAGCATTTGATTTCAAATCCAGAGCAGCAATGGCTTTCTGACAATGCATCTGAACTAAAACGATGGCCCGATGCGTGGTGCGAGGCCTGTGACGGAGTGTTCCACGAGCAAGGCGAGTGGAATGACCAGAACGAATCCAAGATCAACATTCAACTTCTTTGCCACCACTGCTACGAGTCCCTCCGCTCCAGATCGCACAGAGCTCGTCAGTAACTCGCTGTCGCTTCACTATCGGAGTAATCCCGCGAGCAGTTCGTGCTTCTTCGCGGCAAACGGATTCACCACCGTAACCCCGCCCCAGGTGAATCCTTCCTGCAGATCCTCGGAGAGCAGTAACCGGCATCCGGCCGCAGCCGCCGCTGAAAGGATGATCGCGTCCCAGATGCTCAAACCATGGTCGGCGGCGAGATCGAGGGCGGCGACCAGAATCGCGGGTGAAGTTTCGATCAGCGGAAACGCATCCTGCCAGCTCAGAATCGCCGCCCGCGCCCGCTTCGCAGGCCAAGCCGCTTTCCCCACCAGCACGCGGTAGAGTTCTCCCAGAACCTGCACCGGCACGAAGGTGGATTCGGCGGGCAGCCTGCCAGTGACTTCGAGCCCGGCCTTTTTTCGAACGGGTCCGTTCACTCCCTCAGCATAAGCAAGAATGTTGGTGTCGACAGCGAGTCTCACAAGAGCAGCCTAATCGTACAACTCGTCGCGCGTCCAAGGGCCAATATCGATGACCGGCTGCGATCGCAGCCGCGCCAGCAAGGCTGTCTTGGCTTTGCTGCGGCGCTCTGCCGTCACCGGAGCGATGCGAGCGACGGGCCGGCCGTGGCTGGTCACCACGTAACTTCGGCCCTCCCGCACTTCGCGCAGGAGTTGGGAGAACTTCCGGTTCGCCTCGGACGCTGAAATGGCTTTTTCCATAGCCCCTCTAAAGTAGTTATATTACATACTTTTGTGCGGAAGGTGTCAAGCTCTCAGAGAGCCGTTTTAGGACCTTTCCCGAATTGACACTGCCTCTACGACCTTCGTTCCGCGAAGCGTCCACCGGGCATTTACACGCCTTCCTCCGAACGCTACGTTGAGGGCATGGGAAATCTCCGCAGCATTGACGGACGAGACAGTGACGCCCAAAGCAAAGACCGCCGGCGCGAACCGCGTACTGACATCGACCTCGGACTCACTGTTTGGGGCGTAGACACGCGGGGCGACCGTTTCCTGCAGGAAGCCCGCGCCCGCGATATCAGCCTGAGTGGAGGGCTGCTCACAGGGCTCGATGCCGAACTCCGATCTGGTGATGTGATCGGAATTCTCTACGCCGGAAAGACGGCGCGCTACCGCGTGGTGTGGGTTCGCCACAGCGGAACCAGCGACAAAGTTCAGGCCGCAGTTCACAGATTTGTGGCCGACGCATGTCCCTGGAAGGAAATGTTGGGCGAAAAGTCCGCAGAATCAGTCTTAGTGAGCCGGCCGACACCAGAGTCTCCCCAGTGAATCCTCTGTGTCCTCTGCGTCCTCCGTGGTTGAAGATTCTTGCCTACGCCACCCACACGGTCTTGGCATTCAAGAACTCGCGAATCCCCACCGCCCCCAACTCGCGCCCATGTCCGGACTGCTTCACCCCGCCAAACGGAATGCGCGGATCGGACGCCACCATCTTGTTGATGAATACCATCCCAGCCTCGAGTTCGTTGATGAATCGCTCGCGCTCCTTGTCATCGTTGGTCCACGCGCTCGCGCCCAGCCCAAACCGCACGTCATTGGCAATGCGGATCGCCTCATCCTGATCTTTCACCCGAAAAATGGACGCCACCGGACCAAAGAATTCCTCGCCATACGCAGGAGAATCCTTAGGAATGTTGGTCAGCACCGTCGGCGCATAGTAGTTCCCTTTCTGCTTCAACGGATGCCCGCCGGTTAGGAGCTGCGCCCCGGCTTTCACCGTCTTCTGCACGTCGGCATCGAGCGTGGTGACGGCATCGGCCGTGGCCAGGGGACCAAGCTCGGTCTTCTCGTCAAACGGATCCCCGATCTTCAGGCCCTCCATGCGCGCCACAAACTTCTTCTCGAACTCGTCGGCAATCGAATCGGCGACGATGAAACGCTTCGCCGCGATGCAAGACTGCCCGTTGTTGAGAATACGCGCCTCGACCGCCGTCTTGACCGCTGCATCCAGATCGGCGGATGGCATCACGATGAACGGATCGCTGCCGCCCAACTCCAGCACAACTTTCTTGATCCGCTTCGCCGCCCCAATCCCTACCTGAATGCCGGCCTGCTCGCTGCCGGTCAGCGTTGCCGCCACTACTCGCGGATCGTTCAGCAGCGCATCCACCTGTCCCGAGCTGATCAGCAGGGTCTGGAACACGCCCGCGGGGAACCCAGCCTCCAGAAAAATCTCTTCGATGGCCAGCGCGCATTGCGGCACATTCGAGGCGTGCTTCAGCAATCCAACATTGCCTGCCATCAGCGCAGGCGCCGCAAACCGGATCACCTGCCAGAACGGAAAATTCCACGGCATCACCGCCAGAATCGGCCCGATCGGCAAATAACGAATGAAACTCTTCTTCGCCCCGGTCTCGACCGGCTCATCGGCCATAAAGCGCTCGGTATTCTCGGCATAGTAACGGCAGGCGGTGGTGCACTTGACCGCTTCGGCCACGGCAGCTTTGTAGGGCTTGCCCATCTCGAGCGTCATCAGGTGCGCGAACTTCTGCTTGTCGCGCTCCAGGATCTCGGCCGCCTTCAGCATGCGCCTAGCGCGCACGGCAAATGGAGTTTTCAGTTCGGCCCTGAACGCAGTCACCGCGAGTTGCAATTTCTTCTCAATCTCGGATTCCGAGAGTGGCTGAAATGTTTTGAGGACTTCGCCCGTAGCAGGATTAATTGTTGCGATTGCCATGATGACAGGTCCTTCTTTCAAGTCGGACGCAGTGTATCCGCAACCGACCCCTTCGCGCCCAACTGAATATTGATTTCTGACGGATCAAATCCGGGCGCGGTCATACCACTATACCATTGGTACGACGTAAGAAATGGCTCAGGCTCCGGAATTCACCCGCCCGAAAAAGGAGTGCTTCAGAATGAATGTGGGGGATCAGATCGTGGGGGCCGAACCGGATGCGAGGTGCCAGCCACCACTCGATGCCCCGGGTGCGTCCAGAGTTCCCGGAATTCCGTATAGGCGCCGATGCCGATCAGAAAGACCGCTCCCGCCGCGCAGAAAAACATAAGTACCATCAACATGGCGTCACCTCCAAACCTGTCGTAGTGGCAGGTGACCTGACAGTCTCAGACTAGATCAGGATGACAATCTCTGCAGTGACTCCGATCACCCGCATACGAACAAAACTTCGCCCATCCAGAGCACACTCAACCCATTTTGTCCTCCGTAATGAGCAGATTCTCCTGCCCTTTGGTTTACAATACTCGGTACTTCCAAGCACTCATCTTCATTCGTATTCAGGAGGATTCTCATGAAACTCACCCCGGGCAAACTTGCTGGTCTTAGAAAAGTCTCCAACGAACGCGGCATCATCGCCGCCGCTGCCATGGACCAGCGCGGCTCCCTGCAGAAGTCCCTGGCCAAGGAAAAGGGCGGCGAAATCACCGACGCCATGATGGAAGAATTCAAAACGCTGGTCACGGAAGTTCTCACGCCGCACGCCACCGCCATCCTGCTCGACCCCGAGTGGGGACTGCCAGCCTCGAAGCGCCGCGCCAAGAACGCAGGGCTGCTGCTGGCCTATGAAAAGACGGGATACGACAAGACCGGTCCCGGCCGCCTGCCCGATCTGCTCGACGTATGGTCGGCGCGCCGCCTGAAAGAAGCCGGCGCAGACTGCGTCAAGATTCTGCTGTACTACACGCCGGACGATCCTAAGCACGTCAACGAGATCAAGCACGCGTGGGTCGAGCGCATTGGCGACGAATGCCGCGCCAACGACATCCCCTACTTCCTGGAGTTCGTGGGCTACGAAGAGGGCGCCGACGAAAAGGGCCTCGACTACGCCAAGAAAAAACCGCACATCGTCACCGAGAGCATGCGCGAATTCAGCAAAGACCGTTACGGCGTCGATGTCCTGAAGGTCGAAGTGCCGGTCAACATGAAGTTCGTCGAAGGCGTAAAGTGCTTCGGCGGAACTAAGGCCTACACCAAGAAGGAAGCGATCGACCTGTTCCACAAAGCCGCGAACGTCGCCACCAAGCCGTTCATTTATCTCTCGGCCGGCGTCAGCAACGCGGAGTTCAGTGAGACGTTGGAACTCGCCGGAGAATCCGGAGTGAAGTTCAACGGCGTCCTCTGCGGCCGGGCGACCTGGAAAGACGGTATTCCCATCTACGCGAAGCAGGGTGCAGCCGCATTCCGCAAGTGGCTGGAAACCGAAGGCGTAAAGAACATCCACAACGTCAACGACAAGCTGAAAGCCGCGACGTCGTGGCACTCGATTTACGGCGTGGAACTCGTGCACGCGTAAACTCGAAGTGGTTCTGTGGCGCGGGCGCCCTCGCCCGCGCCCTTCTTTTTGCTGGTCACGAACACTTAGCGAGTCCTCACTTTGAAACGAAAGATCCTTCTCTCCTGGAGCAGCGGCAAAGATAGTGCATGGACTTTGCACGTCCTTCGCCAACGCGACGACCTGGAAGTCGTCGGTCTGCTCACCACGATCAATAGCCACTTCGACCGCGTCGCCATGCACAGCACGCGACACGCGCTGCTGCAAGCGCAAGCCAACGCCGCCCGCCTGCCGCTCAGGGAGGTTCCCCTACCCTGGCCCTGTAGCAACGATATCTATGAAGAGGCGATGTTAGCCGCCTGCGCCTCGGCCGTTCAGCAAGGCATCTCCGCTATCGCGTTCGGCGATCTTTTCCTTCAAGACGTCCGTCGCTATCGCAAGGACCGCCTCCGCGGTACCGGACTCGAACCCTTGTTCCCGCTCTGGGGACGGGATACGCGGCACCTGATTTTAGAAATGCTGGATGCCGGTCTTCGTGCCCGCATCGTCTGTGCCGATCCTTCCACACTAGCCGGCGATTTCGTCGGCCGCGATCTCGACTACGATCTACTGGATCGCCTGCCCACCGGAGTCGATCCCTGCGGCGAGAACGGTGAGTTTCACACCTTCGCCTACGCCGGGCCCATGTTCTTTCAACCGATTCCTATCCGGGACGGTGAAATCGTAGCGCGCGACGGCTTCCTCTTCGCGGACGTCCTGCCCGAGACTGAGTTGGCCAATTCCAGAACGCAGGCAATTCGTCCGCGTCTCTCGGGTCGATCGCGCAATAGATCTCATGCCTCGACTATCTCACGGTGAGTTCCGCGAACTACTCGCGGGCGACCGCCCACAACCTCCACAATCCAATCGTCCCTAATAGAACCAGGTTGGGGAAAAGCAGCGGCGCAAAGGGTGCCGCTCCAAACGTGAAATTCTTCAAGGCATGCGTCGAGGGCCCATGGAGATTCGCTGTGGCATGCAGCACGAATCCCCAGACTCCCACTCCCGCTTCTGCGACAAGAATCATGGCACAGAGGAGAATGAATTCACGCGAAACTCGCAGCAGCAGCGGCACCACCAAGAAACCGACCGCAACCGCACTGGCCCACACCCCAACCCACTCCGTCGTATAGAAAAACCCGTTCTCCGCATGGTCGCTCAGGGTGAGGCCGAAATTCCCCACGAATCCTCCCAGCGCGAAGAACAGCGTCCACTCGGCCCATTCCCTGGATTGCGAATCGATCATGCGATTCATCACGAGAAGAAATCCCAGTCCCGTATACGCCAGAGGTGCGATGAACGGCGCCGAATAGGTAAGGCTCTTGAGGGTCCGTTCATAGAAAAACAAGCTGTTCAGATGCAGCACGACGCCCGTTAGTCCGATTACGACTGCGCCCCATCCTATAAAGTAGCCGAGATCCCTCCACACCGCGACGTAACTCGACCTGAGGGCAAGCCCGATTCCCAACACCATCGGCGCCAGCGCGGAAAAATATAGGGGAACATACTCTGGCCACTTGCGAAATTCGTTAAACGAGTGCGCCAGATAAATGTCGAAGGTCAGGAAGCCGAGATTCACCAGCACGAACGCTTCCAGCAGCAGCCACGGTTCAAGCCACCACGCTCTACTTCTTTCCGGCATGCGCTCTCCTCAACTCCTCCCCGATGGCCTGGAGTTCGGCGGTCTTGCGCAGCATGGGATAGTTTCCGTGCCACTGCACAAAATCCGCGCCGCCCATGAACGCAGCGTGTTTGGCCGTGCGCCCGTCGTAATGCCAGAAATCGAAGTACACAAAGTCGATCGGCTGCGAGAACGGAGGCCCGCTCAGCACTCCATCCTTCCGCAGGCCGTCCACGATGGCCTTGGCTGCAGAAACCTTTTCGTTCGTCGCCTGCACAGTTCTTTCCGCTCGCTCATAGACCGGATCGATGATCGTCGGCGTGTGACACTGCGCGCATACCTGTTTCATCTTGGCCTGCGCGACCGCATAGTTGGGCCGCTTCTCGCTGATCGCATTCGCCAGATAGTACGAAAGCCGTTCCGACGGATCATGCGTGATCCCAATTCCGTTCTGCCCGCTCATGTGACAGGTCGCGCAGGTCGGCACAAACATATCGCGCGTCGTCAGATTCTTCGGGTCGGCGTTTAGGTTGAGGAGCCTCTCCTGCGCATTGAACATCACCCCGTGCTTGGACTCTTCATAGATCTCGATCTGCGAATGATCGGGCCCCATGTGACACTGCCCGCACGTGCGGGGCAACCGCGCAATCGCTACCGAACTCGTGTGCCTGGTGTGACACGCCGTACAGGTACCGATCGTTCCATCCGCATTGGGCTTGCCGACGCTGTGGCACTGCTCGCACCCGCTCGCCATCGCCGGTCCGCCCTCCGAAAGCACAAATGGATGCGGCGGTCGCCGCGTCCCACCCGACTGGTACGTTTCCGAAAAATTCACCTGCTCGGGTGTCAGTCCCTTCTCGCCATAGATTGCCGCCCACGACGGTGCGGCATGACGGCTGTGCAGAAACTGCTGGTAAATCTGTTCATGACAGCTGCGGCAGTTGCCCGCCGTCAGCCGCACACTCGCAATCACAAATCCGTGATGATCTTTCTTATCCTGTCCCTGCGCCGGCTGGTGGCACTCCAGGCAATTCACGCCCTTCTGCGCGTGCTTGCTCATCTCGTATTCATGCACGACGGAATACTGTAGCCGCGAGTGGCACTCGGCACACTTCCCCGACGCCCGCACGAACTCTGTGCCGGGCTGTTCGGTTTCCACTCTCGGCCGTGCACGATTGATGAGAAATGCTCCGATGATCAGGGCGAATGCAATAACCACCGCGATAAAGACTGGGCGAAACGACATCGTAAGCCTCCGTCAAGAGTCCAGGCCCGGCAGGAATGGTTCAAATTGAATGGATTTCGAAGCGGAACGTAGTGTAGCGCAAAGCCTAGCTTATACAAATTATGAAAGGGCCTCTTCTCGATAACTCTCTGGGGCGCGATTTCCAATTTCGCGAGGAGGTGTATAAAACGTTCATGAACGCCTCCAACCAAACCGTTCTCATCACCGGCGCCTCCGGCGGCATCGGATACGAACTCGCCAAGCTCTTCGCCCGCGACCATCACAGTCTGGTGCTCGTGGCCCGCAGCGCCGACAGACTCGCGCAGGTCGCGAAGGAACTGCAGGCTCACGGAGTCACGGTGAAGACAATGGCCCTCGATCTCGCCGAGACACCCGCACCCAAGTTCCTCTTCGACCAACTGCAGCGCGAAGCAATCACCATCGACATCCTCGTGAATAACGCCGGCTTCGGCGCCTTTGGCGAATTTGCCCAAATGTCCGAGGAAGAAATCCAAGGCCAGATCGACCTCAACGTCACCGCACTCACAGCACTCACGCGTCTCTTCCTGCCGCAGATGGTGCAGCGCCGCACCGGGCGCATCATGAACGTCGCTTCCACCGCCGGATTCCAGCCCGGCCCTCTCATGGCCGTCTACTACGCCACCAAGGCCTATGTGATTTCGTTCTCCGAAGCGATCGCCAACGAACTGCGCCACTCGGGCGTCACCGTAACCTGCTTTTGTCCGGGCGCGACCAACACGGGTTTTGCGAAACGCGCCGGGAACGATCAGTCACGGGTGTTCAAGCAGTTCGGCGCGATGAGCGCAGAAAAAGTTGCGCTCGACGGTTACCGCGCCGTCATGGAAGGCCGGACGCTCGCGATTTCCGGAATGCAAAACTGGCTGGTCGCTCAGTCCACCCGTTTAGCTCCGCGCAAAGTGGTTACCGCGCTCTCCCGCTGGGTCAGCGAAAAAGCAGAATAGCGCCCGAACGCCCAACGACGCACGAGGAATCAGGTTCTGCCTCCATGTACCTTCGTGCCCTTCGTCGTGAATGATTTGAACGACCGACAGGCTGCGGCTGTTGCGAATTGCATCAAAACCCGCGCCCTGCAAGCCTTTTTACAAATCGCTACCGACTCTTTGCAAACCTTTACCTGCGCAAACGCTACCTTTGTAAAGGACAAGGGTCTAATGCATTGGGAGCCCAAGTTCCTCTCCCCCGCTTCCGCACGAGATCGAAGCTTCCTCAACCACGGAAGCCTTCGACAGGAGGTAGCAAGTGGCGAACACTCGTGGTATCTCTCGACCCGTTTCGACCATGTTTGCCTTTCTGAATCTGGCCGGGACTCATGCGAGGCCATCCCTCGCGGTTCTTTCAACCCTGTTTCTTGCCCTCACCTGTTTGGCTCAAAATCAGGATCAACCTCAACCGCTCTCGACCCCTGATTCCCAATCCAATCTGCAAGCCTCGGCAAAGCCCAATCCAGTCACCGACACTATTCCCGCGGGAACCAGGTTTGCGCTCGTACTCACCCATCCCATCCAAAGTCGGTACGTCCATCGCGGAGACGATATCTATGCCCAGGTCACCGCTCCCATCACGCTGGGCAATGATGTCGTAATCCCACCCGGCACCTTGGTCGACGGTATCGTCGACAAACTCCAACGCAAGAGTGGACGTGGGGAGCTGTATCTGCAATCAATGTCGATCACCTTCCCCGATGGCTACGTTGTACCCGTCTCGGGACCCGCAGTCCTCGAAACGGTTCAGGGATATGCTGTCGTTGACCCCGGCACGGCACGCACCGTCGGAATGTTCGCACTACCCGCGGCGGGCGCCGGGATCGGCGCATTGATCGGTCACTCCGTCGGTCAGCCGCAATCCGAGGTCACCTCCGCATTCCCGCCCGGATGCATCGGAGCGCCTCCCTTTTGCACAACGATCAGCACCCCTGTCTTCAGCACTAAGGGCAAAGATGCGATCATCGGCGCGGGCATCGGAGGCGCCGTCGGAGCAGTGATGTCCATGACATTGCTCTTCAGTTCGCATCATTTCTTTCTTGATGTAGGATCGCCCGTTGATATGGTGCTGCGTCAACCGCTCACGCTCGAGCACGACCCGGTCAGCGCTGCCGTCCGACAGGCGGAACAGCAACCGATCCCCATTCAACCCGTCGCACCGCGCCCGCTGCCGCCGCCCCAACTCCCGGACACCGGCCCACCTCCGGGCATGCCCGGATCGCCCGGCACTCCCCCTGGCACGGCTTAATCCCGGCTGGAACAAGAGTGGAGGACCGGAGATCCGCACCGGTCCTTCACGTATTTTTGGAAGCGACGATCGGCCTCAACGGTCTTCGTGTTGTAGTACCCTAATCCGGAAGCCGAGAGCCGAAAGCCCATTTTATGCCCACACTCATCGCTCAGCCCACCCGTATTCAAGCCGCCGGCAACAAGCCCAAACTCATTGACGAATACGTCGGCCGCGTTAACTCGAAGACCTCGACCACGAGCGTCGCCCACATGCGTAGCCCGCAAGGCTGGCTCGAGCCCGGCCAGACTCCCGAGTTCGACGAGTTCACCATTGTCCTGAAAGGAATGCTACGCGTGGAGCACAAGCGTTCCAATGGAACCATCGACTCCCTCGACGTCGCCGCGGGACAAGCCGTCGTCGCCCATGCCGGGGAGTGGGTCCGCTATTCCACTCCACAGGACGGTGGCGCCGAATATATCGCCGTCTGCGTGCCGGCGTTCTCCATGGAAGCCGTCCACCGCGACGAATAGTCGTCATTCCCGGATCGACCCGCCACCTTACACCCCGTCCCGCTCCAATCAGCGAACCCTGCCCCCGGATGGGTAATTCCCCCGCCGGCCTTCTCTTTCGCCTTCCAATTGAAGCTTCGTCCGAACTGACCGATAGGGTATCCAGAATCTCTCTTTGCGATATTGAGGTGTTCCATGAGACGTCCTTTCTTTGTGATCGTCGTGGGCCTTTGTGTGGCGTGCACTCTAGCGGCGCAGGACGACCGCGGCCTGCAGGTTCACGGCTTCGTCACGCAGGCCTTCGTATATAGCAGCGCGAATAACTATCTCGGCATGGAGACGAGTTCCGGAACCACTGCGTGGACCGAGGCTGCCCTCAACGTGAACGACCAGGTCAGCGACAAGTTGCGCGTCGGAATGCAACTCCACTTCATGGAACTGGGCAAGTTCGGCGACCAGGGCGTTAGCGTGGACTGGGCTTTGGGCGATTACAAGTTCGACCGCAAACTCGGAATGCGTGCCGGAGTAGTGAAAATTCGCTGGGGACTCTTCAATGATGTGCAGGACTTCGATCCCGGATATATGTGGTCCCTTCTGCCCGAGCCCATCTACGCGGTCGATGTGCGCGCTACGAATCTATCGGTACTCGGAGTGGAAGCTTATGGCAGTCTGCCACTACCAAAGAAACTCGGCGACCTTGAATACAGCGTCTATGCCGGTGACTACTACTACGCTCCCAACGACGGCTACATGGAGGGCTTCACCGAATCCGGACTCACGTTTTCCAATCGGCCTTCCGGAAAAACCCCGGGCTTTGACTTGCGCTGGAAAACGCCGGTGAAGGGACTCAAAGTCGGCGGCTCCCTCATGATGTACGACGCCCAAGGCAATCTAACGGACGGCACTCTCCGTCAGCCGCTTGCCTATTGGCCGACCGTGTATGGGGAATACGAAGCGCGGAAGTTCTTTTTCTCTGGACAGTACATGAAGTTGGGTCAATACACCGTGATCACCGTGAGCGGCACCGCGCCCTCCACCAACTTGTCGGACACCCGCGCATGGTTTGTCATGAGCGGATATCATGTGACCGACAAGCTGCAATTGGGCACCTATTACACACACTATGTCGTGGCCTCGGCCGCGGACCAATCCGATCCGGCCAATCACTTTCGCGACTGGGTGGCATCGAGCCGCTATGACTTTGATTCCTATTTCTACGCCAATTGGAGGGCCACTTCATCGCCGGCCACGGAGTCGGCTTCTATGGGTTCGACAATCTTAACGGGCTCGAGCCAAACACAAAGGTGCTCATTGCCAAGATCGGCTTCAGCTTCTAAGCAAGGAAGCGGCTACCATCACGCTCCACGGAAGAAGCGACGCTGGGACTTCGGCTGGGAAGCTAGAAGCTAGGAGCCAGGAGTCGCTTACTCCCACTCAATCGTCCCCGGCGGCTTCGAAGTGATGTCATACACCACGCGGTTCACGCCCTTCACTTCATTCACAATCCGCGTAGAGATAGTCTTCAGCACTTCATGGGGCAGCGGCACCCAGTCGGCTGTCATGCCGTCTTCGGAACTCACTGCTCGGATCGCGCAGGTATAAGCGTACGTCCGCATGTCGCCCATCACGCCGACAGACATGACCGGCAACAGCACGGCGAACGATTGCCAGACTTTGTTGTAGAGACCTGCCTCTTTAATCTCGCTGACCACAATGTCATCGCAATCGCGCAGCAACGCCAGGCGCTGAGGCGTGACTTCGCCGAGCACCCGCACCGCGAGACCCGGACCGGGAAATGGCTGCCGCTGCAGAATTTCCTCAGGCATGCCGAGGTCGCGGCCGATCTTGCGGACCTCATCCTTGAATAAATCTTTCAGCGGCTCGATCAGCTTGAGCTTCATCTTCGCCGGCAGGCCGCCCACGTTGTGATGCGACTTGATGACCTGCGATGGCCCGCGCACCGAGCGCGATTCGATCACGTCGGGATAGAGCGTGCCCTGAACCAGCCACTTCACCTTGCCTTCACTTTTCTCGATCCGGCGGGCTTCTTTCTCGAACACCTTGATGAACTCATTGCCGATAATTTTGCGCTTCTTTTCAGGATCGCTGACGCTCGCGAGTTTCTTCATGAACCGGACGGTCGCGTCGACGGCATCCAGACGTAGCTTCAGCTTGTCGCGCAAAACCTTCTGCACCTTCTCGAACTCGTTCTTGCGCAGCACGCCGTTGTTGACGAAGACGCAGGTCAGCCGCGACCTGCCTTTGGCGTCGCGCAACGCACGGTCCACCAGCACGGCAGCCACCGACGAATCGACACCACCTGAGAGAGCGCAAATCGCGCGCCCATTGCCGACTAGCTGTTTCACTTGCTCAACCGTCGACTCAATGAAACGTTGCGGAGTCCATGTTGGTTTCGCGCCGCAGATTTCGAAGATGAAATTCCTCAGCATCTGCGTGCCTTGCGGCGTGTGGTGCACCTCGGGATGGAACTGCACCGCGTACCACTTCTTCGCCGTGTTCTGAATGCCAGCCACCGCGTAGTGCGTCTTGGCCATCAACTCGAAGCCGGGAGGAAGTTCGAGCGCTTCGTCGCCGTGCGACATCCAAACTGCCAGCTTCTTGGCCATTCCCTGGAAAAGCACCGAGGCCGAGACCACGTCGATTTCCGCATGGCCATACTCGCGCTTGTCAGCCGGGCGCACCTTGCCACCGAGGGTATGCACCATGAACTGCAATCCATAACAGATTCCGAGCACAGGCACGCCCAGTTCGAAAACACGTGCGTCGGCGGGCGGAGCATCTTTGTCATACACCGACCACGGCGCGCCCGAGAGGATAATGCCTACGGGGTCGTAGCTCTTGACCTCGTCAAGCTTGGCCGTGCACGGCAGCACCACGGAGAAGACATTCTGCTCGCGGATGCGGCGCGCGATCAGTTGAGTATACTGCGCGCCAAAGTCGAGAATTACGATCGACTGGCCGAGTGAAATTTTATTGTGCGGGGATTGGGTTGCCACAAATGAGTTTCTCAAATTAGGGGAGACGGTGTAAAGCAGGCGACTCTCCTTGGAAGGTAACTGACGTTCACTGCACTTCGTAACCCTTCCTCTGAAATCAGAGTTCTTCAGAGGGCAGAAGTCCGCGGTTCTTTTGCGACCTTCATATCTCCACCGCTAGATTCGGGACATCGCTCAGGATCGGTTCGTCGCGGTCAATGGTGGTCTGGACTGGCAGCCCTGCGACGGGCGGCAGCACTGGCGGCGCGGGCGGCACCGGCCTGAGTAATGTCTCAGGCGTTTCCGCAATGCAAACATATCCCGCGAGCCTTGCTGTGTACAGCCAGTCTGCGACTGCGAAATACGCCACGGTCACGAAGCCGACCCCTAACACGATCAACCGCCAAGGCAACACTCCGGCAAATCCCAGCGGCATCGAGACGACTACGCTAGCTCCCACAAACGCGACCAGGTGAGCCAGTCCGGTCCAGGTGCTCACCGCGAACACGGCCCCGGTACGCTCGCGGCAGAAGGCCACCGCCGCAGAAATCGCGCCCATTGGGTCGACACGATCGCGCACGGCAAACATGCCCGCCAGCGACAACAGCCAGTTGAGCGTCCACCATACCCAGCAGACCAGCGCCGCCAAGGGCAGAAAGAGAAAGAACGCGAGTCCCGGTTGGGGATTGGTGTCCGGGGACGCGAATCCTGCCAGAATCCACGATGCTGCCAATCCCAATACGGCGGCCACGGAGACCGCAGCCCGAAGAAAATTGATACGCAGCAATGACGGGAAGGCAGCGCCCTTGGCAGAAACGTTGCCGGCAACGTCTTTACGGAAATAATCCAGCAGCCCGCGCACGGTGGCAATCCGGCCCACGGACGCCGCCACAATCCATAGCAATCCCAACATCATCGCCCCGAACAGGCTGGAGATGACGACCCGGTTCAGGCTCCCGCGCAGAATATGCGCGATCGCCTCTCCCACCAGGTACGGATGGCGCGTCCGCAGAAACAGCAACTCGCCGTTGGTTACGGGAAGAGTGCTGAGGTATTCGAAGAGGCCGAAGACGAACAGGGCCGCTGCGGTTGCGCCCGCAGTCCAGCGCCACATGATCTCCGCCAGCGTGACCGACGGCCGCCGGAACGCGGCACGAAATCCTTCGGCGGTAGGCGAGATGGCCATGCCTAGTCAGGATAACTCATTCCCAATCATCCAACTCCGTTCCCCATCTCCGCTCCTAACCGATGTCATCCTGAGCGTAGCAAAGGCCCCACGAAGTGGAGCCTTTGCGGAGTCGAAGGATCCCTATCCTGCACGATGAGTCGTGACGACCGCGCCGAGGAACAAAAACTCACTTCACCACAATATTCACCAGCTTGCCCGGCACGTAAATCTTCTTCACCACCTGCTTGCCTGCGATGAATGCCCGCACCTTCTCATCAGCGAGAGCACGCTCAAGAACAGTTCCTTCGGTGGAATCCGCGGGAACGACAACGCGGCTGCGCAGTTTCCCATTGATCTGCACCGGAATCTCAAGCTCTTCTTCCTTGGCCAACTCAGCATCGAACTTCGGCCAGGCCGTTTTGAGCAGGTTCCCCTTTTCGCCGAGCATCTCCCACAATTCGTGCGCGAGATACGGCGCGAAGGGCGCCAGCAACAGCACAAGACTGCGCTGCACGTCCGCCAGAAACGGGGCCGGAATCTCATTGCGACCGATCGCCTCCTCCGAAGCGTACAGGACGTTCACCAACTCCATGGTCGCCGAGATGCACGTATTGAAGTGCCACCGTCCCTGGAAATCGTCGCTGACCCGCTTGATCGTCTGGTGCAACTTGCGCTGGATCGCTCGTGCTGCTGGCGGCAACTCAGCCGGCACGGGCTTACGCCAATCAGGATGATCCGGGCGGGCGTTGCGCACGACGAACCGGTACACCCGCCCCAGGAATCTCTGGATCCCTTCAATCCCCGAATCCTGCCAGTCGAGATCGCGATCCGGCGGCGCCGCAAACAAACTATAGAGACGCGCCGCATCGGCCCCGTAGCGCGCAACCATCACGTCCGGCGACACTACGTTGCCCAGGCTCTTCGACATCTTCGCGCCATCTTTGATCACCATGCCCTGCGTGAACAAGCGGTCCGCGGGTTCGTCATTCGTGATCATCCCCAGGTCGCGCATGAACTTGGTCCAGAAGCGCGAATAAATCAAGTGCAAGATGGCGTGCTCAACGCCCCCAATGTACTGATCAATCGGGAACCAGTATTGCGCAGTCTTTCCGTCGAACGGCGCAAGATCGTTATGCGCATCCGTGTAACGATAGAAGTACCAAGACGAGTCGACGAACGTATCCATCGTGTCGGTTTCACGACGCGCCGGCCCACTGCACTTTGGGCACGTTGCATTGACGAACTCCGGTACTCGGCTCAGCGGAGATCCTCCGGTCAACGTGATATCGACATTCTCGGGCAAGATCACCGGCAAATCTTTTTCCGGCACCGCGACAATCCCATCGTTTTGGCAATACAGCATTGGGATTGGCGTGCCCCAATAGCGTTGCCGCGAAATTCCCCAGTCTTTCAAACGATAAGTGACGGTTGCCTTACCGAACCTGTTCTCTTCGGCGTATGCGGACATCTTTCGAATCGCGTCGTCGCACGCCAAAGTGTTGTATCGCCCCGAATTGATCAGCATGCCCTCGTGTCCGACAAACGGCAACTGAGGTTCGGCGACGGTATCATCCGGATCGCCCGACATCGACAGAATGACGATGCGGATCTCAAGGCCATACTTCTTGGCGAACTCGTAGTCCCGCTCATCATGCGCCGGCACACTCATGATGGCGCCCGTGCCATAGTCCATCAAAATGTAGTTCGCGACCCACACTGGCACCCGCTCGCTATTGAACGGATTAATGGCATAGCGCCCGGTAAAGACGCCGTGCTTCTCGATCTCCCCGATATCGCCTTTCTCGCGGGCCTTGCGCTGCTCGCCAATCAATTCATCAACCTTTGCGCGCAGCCCAGGATTCGCCGCTGCGAGATCCTTCACGATGGGATGCTCCGGCGCAAGTTGCACCGACGTCGCTCCGAAAATCGTATCCACACGCGTGGTGAAGACCGGAATTGTCGATCCCGCCGGGCCGAACCCGGTATGGTTCTCCGCGTAATCGAGTTTGAAGTCGACCAGCGTGCCCTCGCTGCGTCCGATCCAGTTGCGCTGCATGGTCCGGACCTTTTCCGGCCAACCTTCCAGCTTGTCGAGCCCGGCCAGCAATTCGTCGGCATACTTCGTCGTACGCACGAACCACTGCTCCAACTCGCGCTGCTCCACCAAGGTATCTTCGTGGCGCCAGCAGCAGCCGTTTACCACTTGCTCATTCGCGAGCACAGTCGCGCACTTCGGACACCAGTTCACCTTGCTCTTCTTGCGATACGCCAGGCCCTTCTCAAAGAGTTGGAGAAAGAACCACTGGTTCCACCGGTAATACTCTGGAAGGCAGGTAGTGACTTCGCGCGCCCAGTCGTATGCAAAGCCCAGGCGCTTCATCTGCGCCTTCATGTTGGCGATGTTGCGCAGGGTCCATTCGCGCGGCGGCGTGTTGTTCTGAATGGCCGCATTTTCTGCGGGCAAGCCAAACGAATCCCACCCCATGGGATGGAGCACGTTGTACCCGTTCATCCACATGTAGCGCGCCAAAGCGTCGCCGATGGCGTAGTTCCGCACGTGCCCCATGTGCAGCGCGCCTGAGGGATAGGGCAACATTTCGAGCACGTAGTATTTTTTCTTGGTCGAGTCGGGCTCGGCGGCGTAAAGCGCAGCATCCTGCTGCCAGCGCTCGAACCATTTCGTCTCCACGCGCTGCGCATCGTAGCGCTCGTCGTTGGGCCGGTCCGCAGGAACTCCAAATTCAGAGCCGCTCGTCACACCGTTGACAGTTTTTTCTCCGATAGCCATAGACAGGAAGGCACCAGTAAATAGTCCTCTATTTTACACGTCGGCCAGCAATGCCCGGGGCGGCACGAGGAAGCGGCTCGCCAGAGTCTCCCAGTTCTGTAATCCGTAGGCTTCCCTTAGTGAAGCTTCGGGTCCTTCGTGATAAAGGGGTTCGTCATCCTGACAGGCTGCGTTCCGGCATTTCATCCAACGCGATTTACGAGCGTCCCAATCGGAGGAATCGTGATTCGGATCTCGTCGCCAGCCTTCAGAGTGAACGAATCCGGAGGCACAACGCCCGTGCCGGTCAGCAGAAAGCATCCATGGGGAAAGCTGTTATTGCGATAGAGATATTCGACCAGTTCTTTCGGGCTCCGCTTCATATCCTTCAACTTGGTCGCTCCGGAAAACGTCACCAAACCATCCCGTCGAATCTCCAGCGCAATTTCCGTGGTAGCCGGCAATGGCTCGTCCGCAACCAATAGGCAAGGCCCAAGCGCACAACTGCGGTCATACACTTTGGCCTGCGGCAAATACAGTGGATTTTCCCCTTCAATGTCCCGGGAACTCATATCGTTCCCAATGGTGTAGCCCGCAATCTTGCCACCCGGAGACACCAACAAAGTCAACTCCGGCTCCGGCACCGACCACGTAGCATCATCTCGGATCGCGACCTTCGCCTCCGGACCCACCACCCGATGCGGCGAGGACTTGAAGAACAACTCCGGCCGCGTAGCATGATAAACGCGGTCGTAAAAATCTCCACCGCCCGCGGTTTTTGCCTCCTCCATGCGGGCGTCGCGGCTGCGGTAATACGTCACGCCCGCCGCCCACACCTCCTGACTACCGATGGGCGGAAGCAGATCTTGTGGTGCCATAGCATTCGCAGGCTGGCCCCCTGCAATTAGATATTCAATGCGATCCCGCAGATCTTCGCGAGCAACCAGTTCGTCCCAGGAAGACGCGTGCAAGGTGCAATAGCGACCAGCCTGCTCAGCCACAAAACCACGACGGGAACGGTAGAGCTTCATGCAGAAGAGTATCGAGCCACGGAGTCGTTGCTGGCAACGTTTCCTGCTCTAGCGGTGACCTACGTCTCCGCCACCAGCTTTTTCAAAGCGTCGACATTTCTCCGGTCGTCCCCCGGCTTCTCGATTGGCGTTTCTGCGATGAATGCGGCATGGGCCAGGCGAAGATCGTTAAGCAGCACCCGGAAAGTTTCCTTACCGATCATTCCCTTCCCGATCTGTTGATGCCGGTCGAGTTTCGATCCCCGAGTCGCCTTCGCGTCGTTGCAGTGCCAAACCTTGACGAGATTCAGTCCGATAGTGGCATCGAGATGCCGCAGCGTCGCATAGAGCCCCTCTTCGCTGACAATGTCGTATCCGGCAACGTGCGTGTGGCAAGTGTCGATACACGCTGCCACTGGCACCAGTCCGCACAGACGCTCCAGAATCTCCGCCACCTGCTCGAAGCTGCCGCCGAGCGAAGACTCCGAACCTGCCGTGTTCTCGATCAGGATGGTCAGACCTCGCTTGGCAAGATCAAGCCCCTGAGTGGCCGCTGCGATCGCAGCCGCCGTGCGCACGAGCCCCTGTTCGCGATCGCAACCGCGAAAAGAGCCTGGGTGCAACACCAGATACTCCGCGCACAAGGCAAGCGCCCGCTCGACCTCCCCGCGAAATGCTTCCATCGATTTCTGCAGAAATAGTTCATTCGAGCTGGCAAGGTTCACCAGATAGTTGGTGTGAATCACCAGCGGCTTCAGATCGTATTTCGCGCGCAACCGGTTCATCTCGGCGCACTGCAACTCGCCCAACTCATACGGAGCCCACTGGCGAGGGCTGGAAGAAAACATCTGGAACGTGTTGCACCCCAGCCGGTAGGCGCGCTCGGCAGCGTTCTGTACCCCTCCAGCGGAAGAAGTGTGAATGCCAATGCGGCGGGATGTGAGGCGGGGCAAATGCTTCGGCGCGGGCCGACTGAGAATGTCCTGTTCGCGCGCCATCGAGCGGGGCATGGCAAAATTATATCCAGCCGCATAGTCGAAAGGCCGCCAAGCGCGCGGAGATCTCCGCCGCAATCAGTTCATCGTGATTACTGCCCGGAATCGCACCTTGCCGTCCGCAACGCGGTCATATGCCTTGGCGATGTCATCGAGCTTGTAAGTCTCCGCGACCACGTTCACCTTGCCCTTCGCGGCATAATCCAGCGCTTCGTACAAATACTCCGGACCATTCTGGCTCGATCCCATCAACCGCACCCGTTTGAACATGAGTTCGGGATTGTAGTTGAGCGGTTCGTGTCCTACTCCCATGAGAATGATGCGGCCATCCGGGCGCATTCCTTTCGCCGCATCGGCCGTCGCAGCCCATGAATTCGAGGTCGCCAGCAAAACGTCGGCCCCTCCGGCCGCGAGCAGTTTCTCGCCGCTCTCGACTACCTCGTCGGCTCCCAGGTCGCGAATCATCTTCTCTTTATCCTTCGACTTGGTCACTGCGATCGTCTCGAAGCCTGACGCCTTGGAATACTGCAGCGCCAGATGGCCGAGACCTCCAATACCAACCACCGCGATGCGTTCGTGCGGCTTGGGATCGGCCAGCCGCAACCCGCTCCAGACCGTATAGCCCGCACAGAAAATAGGCGCTGCCTGCTCGTAACCGAGCTCGTCCGGAATCAGCATCGTTGCGTCCGCGTAAGCGAGCATGTACTCGGCGTGGCTGCCCTGCAGTCCGATCCCCGTGGCAATCGCGTTCGGACACAATTCTTTCTTTCCCCGCAGGCACCACTCGCAGCGTCCGCACCCTTTCTGGTGCCAGCCAACGCCGACGCGATCTCCCACTTTGCGGGATGTAACGCCCGGGCCGACCTCCACGATTTCTCCCACCGGCTCATGACCCAGGATTCGCGGAAACTGCAGGGGGAACAAACCGTGAGTCAAATACACGTCCGTATAACAAAGCCCGCTGGCGTGAATTTTGATGACGACTTGATTGGGACCGGCCTTGGGAGTCTCCCACTCTTTCACCTCCCACTTACCATTCACAGAAGGAACAACTGCTGCTTTCATGAAGAACTCTCCTGGAACATTCCGAACTGAATTGTCAATAACCTTTTCGTTGGATGCTTGGCGATCTCTTCCGATTCAGGCCGTTGCTCTATTTGCGGTGCAGGTATGCGGAACGGTAGACTTGGACTGCGGCTTCTCCTGCAGCCGCGGTGAGAAAGTCGAGCCTCGCTCGACTGGACAGCCGAAGGCGGCTGTCCCCACATCGTCCTTTCTCAGGGTGAACTTATGCTCGTCGTCATGAAGGCCCAGGCCACCGAAGAACAGGTGCGCGCCGTTTGCCAGAAAATCGAAAAACTCGGATACCGCGCCCATCCCATGCCCGGCGCCACCCGCACCGCCATCGGCATCACCGGCAACAAAGGCGAGGTCGAACAAGGCACGCTCGAAGAAATGCCCGGCGTGCAGGAAGTCATCCAGGTTTCGAAGCCGTATAAGCTAGTCAGCCGCGACGTAAAGGAAGACAACACCGTCATCACGTTTGCCGGAACTGCCGCCACCATCGGCGGACCAGGGCTCGCCATCGTCGCTGGCCCCTGCGCCATCGAGAATCGCGACCAGGCCTTCACCGTGGCCGAGCGCGTGTATCGCGCTGGAGCCCAGTTCTTCCGAGGTGGCGCCTATAAGCCCCGGACGTCTCCGTACTCGTTTCAAGGACTTGGCGAAGAAGGCCTTCGCATCATGGCCGAAATCCGCCAGCAGTTTGGCATGAAGATCATCACCGAGGCCATCGACCACGAATCGCTCGACCTGGTCGAAGAATACGCCGACATGATCCAGATCGGCGCCCGCAACATGCAGAATTTTTCTCTACTGAAGCGTGCCGGACGCTCTCGCAAGCCCGTGCTCTTGAAACGAGGCATGTCGGCCACGCTGGAAGAATTCCTGATGGCCGCCGAATACATTTTGAGCGAGGGCAACTACAACGTCGCGCTCTGCGAACGCGGCGTGCGCACCTTCGCCGACCACACCCGCAACACCCTCGACCTGAGCGTGGTGCCCGCAGTGCAGCGGCTGAGCCATCTGCCGATCCTGGTCGATCCCAGCCACGGCACGGGCAAGCGCAACAAAGTCACTCCGCTCTCGCGCGCGGCGGTCGCCGTTGGCGCGGACGGCCTGATGGTGGAAGTGCATCACAAACCAGATGAGGCCCTCTCCGACGGCCCGCAGTCGCTTTTCCCCGATCAGTTCGACACGTTAATGGAGCAAGTGCGTCAGATCGCCGCCGTCGTCGGTAGAACGGTGCCGGCAATCGGGATTCGAGAACCGGTGGCAGTCAGCAAGTAGTGGTCAATCTCCTATTTTGGCATTGTGACATCCGCAACGAAGTCGATGCAGCCGTCCTTCTGTTCGGCGACCGGGTATCCCAAATTCAGTCCTGAACATCCTTCAGTCTTTAGCCAGCCCAACAGTTGAGGAGTTGGAATGGTCAGAAAGATCGCCGTCGCGCTTGTGTTCGCAAGCAGCGTCACTTTGATACGCGCGGACGACTCCACACAGCGGAGAGATATTCCATCCTGCGCCCATTCCCCTGACGACCCTAGCAACTATCCGGACAACATGGTCCGGCCAAAATATCCGAAAGATGCGCTTCGCAACGGAGTGGAAGGGAAGGTTGAGTTGCGGGCGGTGATCGCGACCGACTCCAAAACGCGGGATCTCGTAGTCCTGAACTGCGACTCAGAGTTCTCCCAAAGCGCGATCATTGCGATCCGCAGGTGGCGCTTTCATCCCGAGATGAGACAAGGGCAACCGGTTGAGACAACCTACAAAATCCATGTCCGATTCGATCTCTCGCTGAGAGAGGCCAACAGCGATGTAGAGCTCGAATCTCCTCCACCTGAGCCGCCGACAATCTCCTCGCTCGCGAAACTTCGGCCTCAGGAACCGGGACTCGAGATCCACCGGGTGGACGAGCCGGGCATCGTTGCCCCGAAACAACTCTACGCGCCTGAACCCGAGTTCTCCGAGAAAGCGCGGATTGAAGCTCAGCAAGGCAATGTTGGTATCTATCTTGTGGTCGGCACAGACGGCCTCCCCCGGAACCTTCAAATAGCCTGCAGTTCTGCTCCTGAACTAAACGACAATGCGATTGCAGCGGTAAAGCGATGGAAATTTGCGCCCGCAACCAAGGACGGCGCACCTGTCCCCGTTGAAATCCTCATCGAAGTCTCTTTCAGGCTCGGCAATAACCACTAGGCACCGGACGTACCGGTTCTGCTAAGCTTTTCTTCCTAACCGAATCTACCTTGAGAAAGCTTCTCTTCATCGCAGTCCTGATTCCTATCCTCGGCGGGATGGGCTGGTGGTATTTCCGCGAGCAGGCGCTGCCCGACAACGGCCCCGCCTACCGCGAGTACGCCTACGTCTCCAATGGCAAGAGCAACACGGTCAGCGTGATTGACTTGCGCACGTTCGCCCTGGCCAAAACCATCCCCGTCGGCAGCGAGCCGACCGGCCTCGCCGTCAACAGCAAGAAGAACGAGATCTACGTCGTCAACACCGGATCCAACAACGTCAGCGTAATTAACGCCGAGACGAATACCGTGGTCGCGACCATCGGCGTACATGGACGTCCCTATTTCATCGATGTCGCTGAAGACGGCAAACAGGCCTACGTAGCGAACTCAGGCTCGTCGAACGTCAGTGTGATCGATCTCGAAAAGCGGCTGGTCATCGGCAATGTGCGCGTAGGTGCTGCGCCGGGAGTGGCGCGGATTTCCCCGGACGGCTCAACGATCGTCGTCAGTAATCGCGGTGACAACACCGTGTCCCTGATCGACGCCAAGGCCTTGCGCGTACGCGCAACGTTGCCCGTCTGCCAGCAACCGGAAGAGATCGCGATCCTGCCAGACTCGAGCAAGGCCTTCGTCGCTTGCTCCGGATCATCGCAAGTCGCCTCAATCGCATTGAAAAGCGACGCGGCCAAGGGCAGCAACCAGAAAGACGACCGCGTGCTCGCGTTGCTCGATGTCGGTCGCACGCCAGTGAGCCTCACCCTCAAGCCTGACGGCGGCGAACTGATCATCTGCAACTTCGACTCCGACAGCATCTCGATCATCGAGACCGGCAACGACGAAGTCGGAAGCAGCCAGGAAGTCGGCCAGCGCCCATCCCGTGGCGTGGTTACCCTCGACAATTCCCGGCTCTACGTGACCAATTTCGGGTCGAACAGCGTTGCGGTCTACGACATCGATATGGGCCGCCTCATCTGGACTTTGACCGTAGGCAGCAGGCCGGACGGCCTCGCGCTCACTCCGGATCAGAACTATCTGCTGGTGCTAGACACCCAATCGGGCGACGTCACGGTAATCCAGAAGCGCAAGCCAAAGCGCACCTTGGAGACTTCAGAGTACTCGCTTCTCACTCTAATCCCGGTAGGCGTCCAGCCCAACGCGATCGTGGTGAAAGCCTTCCTGGCTGCCACCGGAACGAAGAAATAGATTCAAAGTATGCAGTGACGGAGAGACCGCCGCGCCATGCGACTACACCGCGGCTGGCTTACCGCAGAACTTGTCGAACGCCGCTTTCAGATCAGCCGCAATGGCTGGTGCTTCGCGCGATTCAATATCGCGGCGCGGCATCAGATACACAAGCTCCCCATCACGCAGGATCCCGATTGACGGCGAAGAGGGCGGCTGTCCCGTGAAATAACTGCGCGCTCGCTCGGTCGCGTCCTTCTCTTGTCCAGCAAACACCGTGCAGGCATGGTCCGGCCGCGCAGAATTCTGCATCGCGATCCTGACCGCGGGCCGCATGCGTCCCGCCGCACATCCGCAAATCGAGTTCACCACCACCATCGTGGTGCCCGGACGGTTCTTCAGCGCCTGATCCACTTCCTCGGGCGTGCGGAGTTCTTCAATCCCCAGCCGCGTCAACTCCTCGCGCATCGGGATCACCATTATTTCGGGATACATTGGCATGTCAGTTTTATTCCCCCGTTTGAATTACGTGATCTCATTGTAACGTGTCAGAGTCCCGCGAGTGAACGTGCCATTCGCATTCCTGCCGCCAAGTGTCATCCTGAGCGAGGAACGGCCTCACGAAGGCGAAGCCGTTCCGCAGTCGAAGGATCTACCTTTTCAAATGCTCGTCCTGTGTATATTGAAAGTCATCCATGCTCCTGCAGGAAAATGTCCCGCTGGCACCGCTGACCACCTTCCGCCTGGGAGGCCCAGCCCGTTTCTTCGTGGAAGCAAAATCAGCGGCAGAAGTGGCAGAGGCAGTCAACTTTGCACAGTCGAAGAACCAGGATCTCTTCGTCCTGGGCGGCGGCAGCAATCTGGTCGTGGCCGACTCAGGCTGGCCCGGCTTGGTTCTGAAGGTCGCAATCCCGAGCATCGAGCAGCGCCCGGGACATGACGACGAGGGCAAGGTTCTTTTCGACGCTGGTGCCGGCGAATCCTGGGACCGCTTCGTTTCCCACGCGGTCATGGCCCGGTGCGCGGGTGTCGAGTGCCTGAGTGGAATCCCCGGAAGCGTTGGCGGTACGCCCGTCCAAAATGTCGGCGCCTACGGGCAGGAAGTTTCGGAAACCATCGAGTCGGTCGGAGTCTTCGATCGGAAAGACGGCCAGGTGCGCGAACTTTGCCGCGAGGCCTGCGGATTCACCTACCGTTCCAGCATTTTCAATACGACCGAGCGCGGACGGTTCATCATCCTCAGAGTCACCTACGCACTTACGCCCGGCGGCGAGGCTCACCTCGAATATGCCGACCTGAAGCGCCACTTCGAGGGCCGCGAGACTCGCCCCAATCTTGCCGAAACTCGCGAGGCGGTGCGGCACATTCGCGCCCGCAAAGGCATGCTGATCGTCCCGGGCGATCCCGATTGCCAAAGCGCCGGTTCCTTTTTCAAGAATCCCGTGCTCTCCGAACAGCGGCACGCGGACTTGCAGAAGCGGGCCCAAATGAAGGGACTAACCCTGCCCAGCTATCCCGCATTGGAGAAAAGCCGCAAAGTTTCAGCGGCTTGGCTGGTCGAGAACTCTGGATTCGCCCGCGGCTACGGCTTCGGCCACGTCGGCATCTCCACGAAACATGCGCTCGCCATCGTAAATCGTGGCGACGCTACTGCCGCCGAAGTGCTTACATTGAAGGATCAGATCCAGCAGCGCGTTGAAGAAATCTGGGCAGTGCAGCTAGAACCTGAACCCGTAATGGTCGGCTTCTAGGTCGATGTAGCGCGGGCGCCCCCGCCCGCGAGAAGCCGGTCGCCAAGAGATCGACTCTCCGTTCTTCCTCTTCTCTTAGCAAGCTCCGCGGTGAAAGCTTTTCGCAAGCCGGGTCTCCCATCACGTTCTTCCAAGGATTTTCCTGAACAGAAAAAACCCCAGCCCGGTCTTCATGAGTGAGGGCAAGCGCGTGGCGGTGGGAGAGGCGATCCTGAGCGGAGTGGCGACCATCGAGCGCAACGAGGCCGAGCGTGGCCGCACGGAAAGCAACCACGACCTGCTCGAACAGATGGTCCTCGACCACTCCCGCCTGGTCTACCGCATCGCGTATGCCGTCCTCCGCAATCACCACGACGCCGAAGACTCGACTCAGGAAACGTTCATGCGAGTCCTGCGCTACAGTTCGAAGCTCCCGGAAGTGGAAGATCCCAAGACGTGGCTCGCTCGAATTGCCTGGCGCGTAGCCATCGACCGCGGCCGGCAGCGCGGCCGCATCCATGAGATTCCTCTGGAGAATCCCGAAAAGCCCATCCCAGAAGTGGCATCGTCCGATACTCCGGCGGATCAGACGGTGCAAGGCTCACAACTCAACGCGGCACTCGAGAAAATGATCGCGGCCCTTCCAGAGAAACTGCGTCAGCCACTGATCTTGTCGACGATCGAAGAAATGTCTCCGCGGGAAGTTGCCGCGACCCTGGGCATCAACGAAGCCGCCGTGCGCTCCCGCGTCTTCCGCGCACGGCAGATCTTGAAGGAGAAGCTGGCGCAACAGACAGGTAGGAGACAGGTGGAACCATGACGGATCAGAATCACGAGCAAGCGCACGTGCAGGATTCGCGGAGTGACGAACTCGATCGCGCACTGGATGCTGCCCTGACAAAATACTCGTCGGTCGATCCGCGCGCAGGATTGGAAGAAAGAATCCTGGCAGATCTTCGCGCCCAGCCGACCGCGCCAAGTCATGCGTGGTGGAGATGGGGACTGGCTGGGGCTCTGGCGGCAATGGTGATTGTAGCGATGGCTGTTGCGTGGAGATCGGGCAGAACCACGCATTCACAATTGGCCAGGCATCCGACGAACACTGAACAGATTCGCCGGCCCGCAAATCCGCCGGAAGCAACTGCGAGTGAACGCCTCCTCGGAAACACTCCGACTAGAGCCACGCACCGCGGGGGCGCGATTGCGGTGAGGGGCTCTGCTCCCCGGGCTCGAGCAATTGCCGAGGCAGATCCCAAACTGGATGTCTTTCCCTCACCGCGGCCGTTGAGTGAAGAAGAATTGGCGCTGGCGCGATATGTTCGAAACTTTCCCAGCGACGCGAAGCTGGTTGCACAGGCGCAAGAGGCATCCGAAAGAGAAGTTCTGGCCAAGATGCGAGCGCTGGCCACCGAATCCACTGAATCTAACTAAGAAAGGTTGAACAACATGCCAAAACGAACGCTTCTGGTCCCCGCATTGTTATTTATGATCGCGGTCTTCGGATGTACACGAAAGGCAAGCGCACAAGAGGAACCCAAGGAATCCGGCGCATCCAAGACTGCCAAGGCTGAAGATTCAGTGGATGCCTATCGCCTCGATGTTTCTTTCAACGAACTCGAGGATGGCAAGAAACTGAACACTCGGCATTACTCCATTGATTTGACGGGCGGAAGGCCAAACGATATCAAAATCGGCACCAGGGTCCCCGTTGTCACCGCCAATTGCAACTCATCTTCTGCATCTTCTCCGTCGGGCGGCGCGTCCGAGCAGTATCAATACCTGGATCTCGGGACTCACTTGAGCGCACAACTGATTAGCCACGGGAACGAACTCCATGTCTCCGGTGACATCAGCAGCCTCGACACGTCAGCCAGGCCCGAGACAAGTGCAAGGCCAGGTCCCGTGATTCGCCAGATCAGAATTGAAGGCAGCACGGCGCTTGTCTTGGGGAAGCCGATCCTGATCGGCAGCGCGGATGATCCCAACTCCAAGCGCCAGTTCCAGCTTGAGGTGACGGTAACGAAGCTGAGATAAGTGATGGGCACGACCGCGCTACTGGAATACGGCGCCGCTCCGGTTCGCCACCCAGCATTTTCGGCTATACCCTCGAGTGAGGACGGGTGAACGAACCGGCACCAGCGGCGCCTCAGCTTTCTCTATCGGCAATTCTTGCCGCTTCTTGAAAGATCTCGACAAACATTTTCCGCGTCAGCTTCCTGGTCTGCGTGTTCTGGTTCGATGGGTGATACGACGCCAATAGCACCTTGCCGTCCGGCATCCGGTAACTGGCACCATGTTTGAAAACATATTCTTTCCTGCTCGCCACCAGGCCTTGACGCCTCAAAGCGTTGAGATAGGCGTCAAATCCGATTTTCCCCAGCGCCACCACCACCTTCACGTCTTTCAGTCCCGCCAGTTCCCGATCAAGAAAATGCGAGCACTCGGTCAATTCCTGCGGAAGCGGCTTATTATCCGGAGGTGCACACCGAACTGCGGCCGTTATATAGAGATCCATTAGCTTCATCCCATCATTTCGGTCGACCGCTGTCGGTTGGCTGGCAAATCCAGTCTCGTACAGCACCGGATACATGAAGTTCCCGGAGGCATCTCCGGTGAACGGACGCCCAGTACGATTCGAGCCGTGCGCGCCCGGCGCCAGCCCCATGACCAGCACCCGCGCATGCGGATCCCCGAAACCCGGAACCGGCTTGCCCCAGTATTCCCAACTCAGATAAGCCCGGCGTTTCACCCGCGCGACTTCCTGCCGGTACGCGACCAGCCTCGGACAGCGCGTGCACGCCACCACCTCGCGGTTGAGAACGCTCAGCCAGTTCACCCGCTCATTACACCACATCGCCGCAGTCGCTTCTTCGCTGGCTGGAAGCATGGGTAAGAATGCCAATTCATCGGGAACAGAACAACCCGGAAAGCGCTACAATCTCCCCGAAAATGCCCACTGTTAACTCTGCCAGTCGTAATTCCCCCTGCAGGGGACTACTTACTTCAATCGAGAAGATCTGTTCGACGGAAGCCACAATCACAGAACCCATTTCTAGGAGAATCACCATGCAAAAACGTATCGCACTGCTCTCAACACTGATCTTATTACTAGGGCTTGGCATCGGCTGTTCCAGTCGCACGAAAGACGAGCAAATCCAAAAAGATATTCAGACCAAGGCCGCAGCCGACCCTGATACGAAGGACTCCGAGGTCGCTGTCGCTTCTAAGGAAGGGAAAGTAACGCTGACCGGCAAGGTAAAGACCCCGGTGGCGCGTCAGAAATTGGAACAGATCGCCAAGGAAGAGCCTGGAGCCGCTGCTGTAGATGATCAAACCCAGGTCGAGCCGGACACGATGGCTGCGCAACCTGCCCAGCCGCTTCCTGCTCCTGCCCCTGCTCCTGAACAGGCTCCGCCGCCCGTGGAGCAACCCAAACCACAACCCGTGGTGGTGCCCTCAGGCACCGCTCTCACGGTCAAGCTAGGCCAAGCCATGGGCTCAAAGACCAGCCAGACCGGCCAGACCTTTCTCGTGACCTTGGCACAACCGGTGACCGTGCGAGGAAAGACCGCGATCCCCGCCGGATCGACCGCCAGTGGCACTGTGGTCTCGGCCAAGGCGAAGGGCAAGATCAAGGGCGAAGGCGAACTTGTCCTCACGCTCAACAGCCTCACCGTAAGGGGCAAGACGTATTCGATCCAGACCGCCACGCTCGACAGCACAGTTAAGGGCAAAGGCAAGAGAACAGCTGTCGCAGCCGGCGGAGGAGCGGCCGGAGGCGCGTTGATCGGCGGCATCGCTGGCGGCGGAAAAGGAGCAGGCATTGGCGCTCTCGTCGGAGCCGGTGCCGGACTCATCGGAGGAGCAGCAACCGGAAACAAGCAGATCGAGTATCCCGCCGAGTCGGCCTTGACCTTCCAACTGTCTGCGCCGTTGACCCTGCCACCGCCAAACGAATAACCCGATCCAGCGGAGTCGAAGCGCCGCCTCCGCTGCACATCTGATTCGAACCGCGACCCTCACTGGAGGGTCGCGTCGTGTTCACGCTGTCCTCCCCTCGCAGTCCTTGGACGTTCTACGCTCGCCGAGGACAGTGAACAGAACCATCTACTCGTTCGACCAGAGAGGAAGATGCAGATGCGGTTCATCCCACGAATCTACGCGGCACTCACGATTGTCCTGACGGCTCTTTCGGCTACTAGGTCTACGACCGTATGGAGATGTATATCTATAGATACTCGTGGAAGGAGCAAAAGAGCGGCATAGTGCAGGCATGCGAGCCTATCATCGGGTGCATGTCCAGCTGACCAAGAAGGATCGTAAACAGATCGCCGCCATGTTGAACAAGGGGTGGGAATCGGCGCGGGTGCTGCGGCGGGCTGTGATCCTGCGGGAACTCGGCCAGGGGCAGACGGCCGGGCAGGTAGCCCGCAATGTGGGTGTAGCCTCCAAGACGGTGCGGGCCATTGCCCGGCGCTACGAGGAGGAAGGGCTGGAGTCGGCATGGTACGAGAAGCCGCGTCCGGGCCAGCGGCGGGTGCTGGACGCGGGCCAGAGTCAGCGCATCATCGCCCTGGTGTGCGGCCCGCCGCCGGAAGGCAGGGCGCGGTGGAGTGTGCGGCTCCTCGCCCAGGAAGCGGTGAAGCGGAAGTTGGCACGGCGGGTGGGCCGGGAAACGATCCGCATCTTGCTCCAGAGTCATGACCTGAAGCCGTGGCGGGAAAAAAATGTGGTGTGTGGCGGAACTGGACCGGGACTATCTCGGACGCATGGAAGACGTGCTGGCCTTGTATGAGAAGCCGCTCTCAGAGGCGGAACCGGTGGTTTGTATCGATGAGAAGCCGGTGGTCCTGCATGCCGATCTCCGCCCCTCCCGGCCGCTGCATCCGGGACAAGTTCTGCGGCGCGACTGCGAGTACGAACGCCGCGGCACGGCCAACGCATTTTGCGGAGTGGAGCCCAAGGCGGGACGGCATTATCTTCGCGTGACTCCGGACCGTTCCTCGCCCGAGTTTGCCGATTATCTGCTGGAGATCGCGGAACATTATCCGGCCGCCGACGCCATTCATCTGGTCATGGACAATCTGAGTTCGCACACCCGCAAGGCAGTGGTGGAGCGGTACGGCGAGAAGGCGGGAGGCTGGCTGTGGGACCGGTTCAGGGTACACTACACACCGAAGCACGGAAGCTGGCTGAACCAGGCGGAAATCGAAATCAGCCTGTTCTCCCGACAGTGCCTGGGACGGCGAAGAATCCCATCGCTGGGCGATCTGAGGCGGGAAGCCAGGGCCTGGGGTCGGAGAATGAATCGTAATCGGGTCACCATCGACTGGCGCTTCACCCGCAAAAAGGCACGCTTGAAGTTCGGTTACAGAAGAAACAGATTATGCGGTCAGAGACCTAGTCTCGCCCAAAACTCGTCCCCGACAACTGTCCTATTCACCAACGTTCGCGTCTTCGACGGAAGAAGCGCGAATCTCTCCGCACCCACCAACGTCCTCGTCATCGGCAATAAGATCGAGAAGATCTCAACGGACCCCATTCGTACCGACCGCAGCGCACAGACCACCCTTATTAATGGCAATGGCCGCACGCTCATGCCTGGACTGATCGATGCGCATACTCACCTCATGTTCGAAACGATTCCTCAGATGGTCGCCTTGACCAGCGATCTCGGGTTCATCAATGTCGTCGCCGTGAAAGCCGCCGAGGATATGCTGATGCGTGGCTTCACCAGCGTTCGCGATCTGGGCGGACCTGTCTTCGGACTCAAGCGTGGGATTGATTTGGGCCTGGTGCCCGGACCTCGCATCTGGCCGTCTGGAGCCTTCATCTCGCAAACCGGCGGCCATGGCGATTTCCGCCTGCCCACCGACCTCCCTGCTCGTCCCGGCGACTTCACCTTCATCGAGCGTGTCGGCGGTTCCGCCATTGCCGACAGTGCCGACATGGTGCGGCTCCGCGCGCGCGAACAACTCGCCTTGGGTGCATCGCAGATCAAGATGATGGCTGGTGGAGGCGTGTCGTCAAGCTACGATCCCCTCGACGTCACGCAATACACCGTCGCCGAATTACGCGCCGGCGTTGAGGCAGCAGAAAACTGGGGCACCTATGTCACGGTCCATGCCTATACACCCCGCGCTGTGCGCCAGGCGATCGAGGCGGGCGTCAAGTGCATTGACCATGGGCAATTGCTGGACGATGCAACCGCCAAGCTGATGTCCGAGAAAGGCATCTGGTGGAGCCTGCAGCCGTTCACCGACGATACGCCTTCCGCCTATCCGGAGAGTTCGCCGAACCGCGTGAAGCAGTTGCAGATGTTTGCCGGAACCGACACAGCCTACGGGCTCGCGAAGAAATACAAGATCAAGACTGCTTGGGGCACGGACATCCTGTTCAGCGCGGAAAACGCAAAGACGCAAGGTGCGCAACTCGCAAAAATGGTTCGGTGGTATTCGCCGGCCGAGTCCCTGAAGATGGCGACCGCCGATAACGCCGAGTTGCTTGCTCTTTCCGGCCTGCGCAGCCCTTATCCGGGCAAGCTCGGGGTGGTCGAAGAAGGCGCTCTGGCCGATTTACTTCTGGTCGACGGTGACCCCATCGCCAATATCAAGCTGATCGCAGATCCGGCCAGAAATTTCCTCGTCATCATGAAGGACGGAAAGATCTACAAGAATCTCACGGTTGGGGATACTAACGGTCACTAGAAAACCTGTGCGTCGCGCACCACGGATCGGAACATTGATCCGACAGATTCCGCTTCTGGGAGGCGAGTCGCAGCCCCTGCGCGAATGTCTCTTCCATCGTTTGACGCTGCTCTCCCTTAGTCTTTACACTCAAGATGAACGGCGTGTGAACAGAATTGGTCCTTAGCTCGAGGACCCTTCGGATCCGGCCGGATTTTTCCAGGCAAGCCGAAAGGTTAAACGTGAGTCCCACTGAAACAGAAACAGTCGACGCGAAACAGGACGGCGTCAAACGCGAGATTTCGGTCGAAATTCCCGCCGAAGATGTCGCTCGCGAAATGGAAGTGATCGTCCAGAAATACCAGAAGGTGGCGCGCCTGCCGGGCTTCCGCTCCGGCCATGTGCCTGCCTCCATCATCAAGCAGCGCTTCAAGGAAGATCTCAAGAGCGACGTGGTCGAAGCCCTCGTCCCGCGCTTCTTCCGCAAAGAGGCCGAGAAGCTGGGAATGATTCCCGTGTCCCAGCCGCGCGTCACCGACCTGCACATTCACGATGGTGAACCGCTGCGCTTCAAAGCCAGTTTCGAAGTCCTGCCCGAGATCGTGGTCGAAGGCTACAAAGAACTTCGCGCCGACCATCCTGAGATCATCGTAAAAGACGAAGAGGTCGAAGCCGCAGTCAACAGTGTGCGCGAACAGCACGCCACCTACACGTCGGTCGAAGGACGCCCTCTCGCCGACGGTGACTTCGCCCAATCCTCGATGGACGGCAAGCCCAAGCAGGATGACGGCACCTCCCAGCCCGTGCACATGGACGAAGTGCTGATCGAAATCGGCGGCAAGAACACCGTCCCAGAGTTCACCGAGAACCTCCGCGGCGCCAATGCCGGAGACGAGCGCGAGTTCGAAGTCAGCTATCCCGAAGACGTTGCCGACAAACGTCTGGCCGGCAAGACCTTCGTCTACACCGTCAAGATTCAGGCTATCAAGCAGAAGAACCTGCCCGAACTGAACGACGACTTCGCGAAGGAGCTCGGCGATTTCGCCAGCCTCGACCAGGTGCGCAAGCAGATTCGCGAAAACATGGAGGCCGAGCGCAAGCACGATGCCGAGCGCGAAGCGAAAGATAAACTTGTCGCCGACCTGGTCAAACGGAATGATTTCGAAGTGCCGGAATCGCTGGTCGATCGGCAAATTGATGTGCGTCTGGAACGCGGCCTGCGCGCGCTCGCGGCGCAAGGCATGAAGATGGAAGATCTGAAGAAAATGGACCTTCCTCGCTTGCGGGTAGGACAGCGCGATCAGGCGGTGCAGGATGTAAAGTCGTCGTTGTTACTGGAACGCGTCGCGGATCTGGAAAAAATCGAGGTGGGTGAGGACGAACTCAATCATGAGATTGAAGCCCTTGCCCAGCCGTCGAAACAGACTCCCGAAGCGGTCCGCGCTCGTTTGACACAAGATGGGGGCCTCGATAGAATCCGGAACAGAATCCGCAGCGAAAAGACCCTCGATTTTCTGTATCACCAGTCCGCGTAAGTCCAGAAAATGAACGCGGGCCACTTTCGATCCTCCCCAGCAAGCTGGCCGTTGCGTCGGGAAGGAGTGTGACAGGTGAACATGAAGCCAAATGATGGAAACAAGAACGACGCACAAATGATGCTCGTTCCGATGGTTATCGAGCAGACTGGGCGGGGCGAACGCGCCTACGACATCTATTCCCGGCTGCTGCGCGACAACATTATCTTCATCGGCACGCCGATCGACGACAACATCGCCAACCTGGTGATCGCCCAAATGTTGTTTTTGGCTCAGGAAGATCCCGAGAAAGACATCCAGCTTTACATCAACTCTCCGGGTGGCTCTATCACGGCCGGCATGGCGATCTACGACACCATGCAGTACGTCAAAAATGACGTGATGACGCTTTGCGTGGGACAGGCCGCCTCCATGGCGGCATTACTATTGGCATCAGGCGAACCGAAAAAGAGGTTGGCACTGCCGAATTCGAGGATTCTAATACATCAGCCGTCTATGGGTGGATTGTCGGGACAAGCCACCGACATCGACATCCATGCCCGCGAGATCCTGCGCATGCGAGAGATTACGAACCAGTTACTCTCGAAGCACAGTGGTCAGAAGCTGGACAAGGTCGAAAAAGATGTCGAGCGTGACTTCATCATGAACGCGCAGCAGGCTAAGGAATATGGAATCATAGACGATATCATCTATAAGACGGCAAAAGCGGTATGATCTGCCTTCGCTCCTGACCACAGGTCGGTGGCGAAAAAACGGAACGGCGGAACGGGCAGAAAGACGCTGGGATCCCGATCATGCCTGAGAAATACTAAGGAGTAGAGCCGAGTGAAAACCAAGTCGGGCTCCGACGAGATTCTACGCTGTTCGTTCTGCCACAAGTCGCAGGACGCTGTAGCCAAACTGATCTCGTCGCCCAGCGATTATCCCCGCGCCTATATTTGCGACGAGTGCGTCGCGGTCTGTAACTCCATTCTGGAAGACGACCGCACGGCCACTCCCCAGGCTACCACTCCCAACCAACTTCCCAAGCCCCAGGAAGTGAAGACCTTCCTTGACGAGTACGTCATCGGGCAGGAGCAGACCAAGAAGAAGCTGGCCGTCGCCGTCTATAACCACTACAAGCGCATCTATATGAACCGGCAGAAGACCGGAGATGGCATTGAGTTGAGCAAATCGAACATCATGCTCATCGGCCCGACCGGAACCGGCAAAACGCTGCTGGCGCAGACTCTGGCGCGCATGCTCGATGTGCCTTTCGCCATCGTCGACGCCACGACGCTCACCGAAGCCGGCTATGTCGGTGAGGATGTCGAAAACATCATCCTCAAGCTGCTGCAGGCCGCCGACGGCGACGTCAGCCGCACCCAGACCGGCATCATCTATATCGATGAAGTCGACAAGATCGGGCGCAAGGACGAGAACCCCTCGATTACCCGCGACGTTTCCGGTGAAGGCGTCCAGCAGGCACTGTTGAAGATTCTGGAAGGCACCATTGCCAACGTCCCGCCCCAGGGCGGACGCAAGCATCCCCACCAGGAATTCACTCCGGTCGACACGACCAACATTCTCTTCATCTGCGGCGGGGCCTTCGTCGGCCTCGACAAGATCATCTCCCGCAGAATCGGTAAGAAATCGCTCGGCTTCCGCAGCGGTGAAGATGCCGAGAAAGAAGATATTGCGACTTCGAAGAAGCGGACGCAAGAACTGCTGACCGAGATCCAGCCCGAAGACCTCATCAAGTTTGGCCTGATTCCCGAATTTGTCGGCCGCCTGCCCGTCGTCGGCATGCTGGAAGACCTCGACGAATACGCGCTCATCGAAATCCTGACCCGGCCGAAGAATGCCATCGTTAAGCAGTACCAGCGCCTGTTCGAATTCGAGAACGTGCGCCTGAAGTTCAACGACGAGGCTCTTCGTGCCATCGCCCGTCAGGCCATGGCGCGCAAAGTGGGTGCGCGCGGACTCCGCATGATCCTTGAAGAGCTCATGCTCGACCTTATGTTCAACCTGCCCAGCCAGAAGAAACTGAAGGAGTTCGAAGTCACGCGGGAAATGGTGGAGAAGCGTACCGCTTCCTTCGCTACCGTGATGGAGAAGGCAGGCTAGGCGTTCGTAGAGGCTTAAGTCTCTACATGGTCGGGAAGTGCTATGTCGCCGGATGTGCAGGGCGCGGTAGAATCTGACAGGACCGTTATCGTTGGCTGTTCGCTTGACCTTTACCCCAGGGAGACTCAGTGACCACATCCAAGGAAAAGTTCGAATCTAGAAAGCTGCCCATGATGCCCATCCGGGACGTGGTCATCTTTCCCTTCATGATGACGCCGTTCGTGGTTGGCCGCGAATCGAGCGTACGAGCCTTGGAAGAGGCGCTGGCCGCGGACAAGAAGATCTTCCTCGCCACCCAGCACGATGCCTCCATCGATGAGCCGAAGGCCAACGAGATTTACCAGGTCGGCACAATCGTCAACATCGTGCAGAGCCTGAAGCTTCCCGACGGCAACATTAAAGTTCTGGTCGAAGGCGTCGAGCGCGGCAAGATTCTCCAGGTCGTCGACACCGAAGGCTTCATGCAGGCTACGGTTCGTGTCGCCCGCTACGGCACCGAACCCAACCCGGCGCTCGAAGCCAGCATGCAGCGCGTGACTTCCCTCTTCGAGCAGTACGTCAAGCTGTGCCAGGCCCTGAACTACGAAACCATGATTTCGGCTGTGCGCATGGAAGATCCGGCCAAGCTGACCGACGTCATCTCCGCCAACCTGCAGCTCTCTATTGAAGAAAAGCAGGAGCTACTCGAGATCTTCGACCCGGCCGAGCGCCTGACCCGCATCGCCGATGTGCTCGACATCGAGATCGAGAAGCTGAACGTCGACCGCACCATCCAATCGCGAGTCAAGCGCCAGATGGAGAAGGCGCAAAAAGAGTATTACCTCAACGAGAAGATCAAGGCCATCCAGAAGGAACTGGGCCGCGGTGAAAAAAGCGAATTCGACGAACTGAAAAAGAAAATCGAATCCGCTGGCATGCCGAAAGAAGTCAAAGACAAGGCGCTTCAGGAACTCAAGAAACTGGAAGCCATGCCGCCTATGTCGGCCGAGTCCACGGTTTCCCGCAACTATCTGGACTGGCTGCTGGCTGTGCCGTGGAAGAAGCGATCCAAGGAAATCCGCAATATTTCCCGCGCTGAAAAGGTTCTGAACGAAGATCACTATGGCCTGGAGAAAATCAAGGAGCGCATCCTCGAATTCCTCGCCGTGCGCCAACTCGTCAAGAATCCCAAAGGCTCGATCCTCTGCTTTGTCGGACCTCCGGGCGTCGGCAAGACCTCGCTGGGCATGTCGATCGCCAAGGCCACCGGACGTAAGTTCGTCCGCATGTCGCTGGGCGGCGTCCGAGATGAAGCCGAAATCCGCGGCCACCGCCGCACGTACATCGGCGCCCTGCCGGGCCAGATCATCCAGATGATGAAAAAGGCCGGCACCAAGAACCCGGTCTTCATGCTCGATGAAGTCGACAAGATGTCGATGGACTTCCGCGGCGATCCATCTGCCGCACTGCTCGAAGTGCTCGACCCCGAGCAGAATTTCATGTTCGTCGATCACTACCTCGACGTCGAATACGATCTTTCGCAAGTCTTCTTCGTGGCCACTGCCAACGTGATGCACACTATCCCCGCGGCCCTGCAAGACCGCATGGAAGTGCTTCGCCTGCACGGCTACACCGAACAGGAAAAAGTCGAAATCGCGAAGCAGTTCCTCGTGAAGAAGCAGATGCTCGCCGCCGGCCTGTCGGAGAAGAACATCAAGTTCACCGACGAGGCCATCACCGGGCTCATCCGCTCTTACACGCGCGAAGCCGGCGTCCGCAACCTCGAGCGCGAAATCGGCAACGTCTGCCGCAAAGTCGCCCGCAAGGTCGTCAAGGAAGGCGAGAACTACAGCGTCACGATCACTGGCGAGAACGTCAACGACTTCCTGGGCGTCATCAAATATCGCGACACCCTGGCGCACGAAAAATCCGAAATCGGTCTCGTCACCGGCCTGGCCTGGACCGAAGTCGGCGGCTCCATTCTCAGCACGGAGGCCAGCGTCGTCGACGGCAAAGGTAAGCTGACGCTCACCGGCAAGCTCGGCGATGTGATGCAGGAATCCGCGCAGGCCGCCATGTCCTACGTGCGCTCCCGCGCGCAGCGCCTTGGCCTCAGCCGCGATTTCTATCGCAACCTCGACCTGCATGTCCACGTTCCTGAAGGTGCCATCCCGAAAGACGGCCCCTCGGCAGGCATCACCATCGCGACGGCCATCTCCAGCGCTCTGAGCAAGATTCCCGTTCGTCGCGACCTTGCCATGACCGGCGAGATCACTCTCCGCGGCAAAGTTCTGCCCATTGGTGGCCTCAAAGAAAAGCTTCTAGCCGCTCACCGCGCCGGACTCTTCGAGGTCATTCTGCCTAAGGACAACGAGAAAGATGTTGCGGAGGTCCCCGAAAATCTGCGCACCGCGATGAAGCTTCACTTCGTCGATACCATGGACCAAGTCTTGCAAATCGCTTTGGAATCCCCGTTGCCGACGCAACTGGACGAAGAGGTCGCGCAACCCATCGCACCCCTCACCACCGGAACCACCGAGGCCCCCACAGCCCATCAGTAGTGCAGTTGTAATACGTCATTCGAAAAGGCCCGCTCGCGCGCGGGCCTTTTTCTGATTTGTCCTCCAAAGATGATCATTGGGCTTCCAGCGTGACGTGCGTACCGGAAGCCGAGAGCCGGAAGCCGCTTATTACGCGCACACCGCCCGCATCCTACCGCATAGTTCGGCCAGCGACCGTTCGACGCACTCCGTCATCCATTGCTCCAGCACCAGTCGCTCGTCCTCGGGAATATAGCTGAACTTCACGCCGCACGAATGCGGAGAGGCCCACACCACTCTTCCCGCGGTGTGCAGGATCTCGCCGCCGCCGGGCAGTTCGAAACGCACGCCCACGTCCTCCCCGGCATTCAGCACGACACGCGCCCTATCGTTCCCGGGATCGGTCTGCAATCCGATCCCGCCTTCGCTCAGATTCAGAATGATCGCTTCCGTGAACGGCTGGGTGCGCGTGCTCACCGTGGCCAGAATCCGTACTGGCTCGCGGTGCTGCTTCCGCCGTCGTGCTACCGTGGCGCAGTAGGCCGCCCGCAGGCAGCGTTCGATCTGCAGGGCTGACGCTGGCTTATGAATCAGAAAGTGAACCCCCGCCGCAAACGCCTGCCGCAGATCCAGCAGATCACGCATGATGGCCACCAGCACGCACTCCTGGTTCAGCTTCGATTTGCGTACCGCACACTGAAACTCTCCCAGGTTGTCGATCTCGCGCCAGTCCACAATGATGACGTCAAACTCATGCTCCTGAATCAGCGCCAGCGCCGCCTCGCAATTGCCCACGATCTTCGGCGTTACGTGCAACTGGTTCAGCACGTTCCGCGTGATCCCCGTGAACTGGACGTCTGCGCAAAGCAGCAGAGTGTGCATGTCGAGCGTCGTCTTCCGGATGCTTTCCATTTGAGTCTCCTATGCTGCTACTGACTCAATCGGCGGTTGGGAGCCGAGATTGAGTCTGCAGCCGCACCACTGAGGACCGGCCGGTTACCGACGTTTTCAGTGGGCACTCAAATTCTTGCGAAGTCGCCTTTTCAAGTTACCGACCGGGGAATTGGAACTCTCTTGATACTTCGTGTCCTTCGTGGTTAAGGTTTGTACTGCGCTTGCTAATTTCCCGCCCCGCGTTGCAAACTTGAGCATGAGGGTTCTCTGCCGCTTCATGGCGTCTGCGACTGACGCCGCACAATTCCCCGCTCCCACCCTGCCCGAGATCGCCTTCCTCGGCCGCTCTAATGTCGGCAAATCCAGCGTAATCAACTCCCTCGTTGGGGATAAAGTGGCCCGCACCAGCTCGACCCCAGGCCGCACCCGCGCCATCAACTTCTTCGAGATCCGCTGGCCCGGAAAGCCACGCCCCGAGCTGATTTTCGCCGACCTCCCCGGCTACGGCTACGCCAAGATTTCCCGCGAGATTTCCCAGGAGTGGCCCAAATTCATCGAGCCTTACCTCAATGACCGCCCCACACTCTGCCTGAGCATCGTTCTGGTCGATTCCAACGTCCCGGCCCAACAGAGCGACCGCCAGCTACTGGATTTCCTCGCTGCCTCCGACCGCGAATTCCTACTCGTCGCCACCAAAAGTGATCGCCTCTCCAATAACCAACTCAGCGGTGCCCTGCGCAGTTTGAGCCAGGAATATCCCATGGCTCGCTTGCTTCCCTTTTCCGCTAAGACCGGTGCCGGACGCGACGAACTCTGGAAGCACATCCGACAAGTCGCTCGGCAAATGACCGAGACCGAAGCCTCCTCGGGCACTTCCCTCTCTTAGTGATTTCTTAACCGCGATGATTGGTCTCTGTACTAATGCTCGCCCCGGTTCCTCCCGATAGGGAGATCAGAGTTCCCGGCGACGCTCACCCCTTCGAAAGAGCCGGACCGGGTCTGATTCGATGGGGGCGGAGATTTCTTCTCCGCCGCGGAGCACCTATGGCACAGGAAATCGACGACGGCGCTGCCTATCTGAAGGCCCTGAAACAATCGGTCAGTCCAATCGCCGCAACTTCGGCCACACCCGCACGGGAGGCGACGCCGGAGGCCCACCCGCCTTCCGCGGATTCGGGCGATCGCTTTAAGGGCGCGGAGAAGCGCCGTAGCCCCCGCTACAAGTGCGAAGGCAGCGCCGAAATGTGCGAGGAGGGGCACGACGTCAGGACTTGGGCCACCTTCAGCGACATCAGCTTGCACGGCTGTTACGTGGAAGCGCAGGCCACCTATCCCGCCGGCACCCTTCTCCACATGAAACTCGAGGCCAATGGGGTTCGTCTCGAAACCAAGGGCACCGTGCGCGTCAACTATCCCTACCTCGGCATGGGCGTCGCCTTCCTCGACATGTCGGATGAAAATCGATCCCGGCTGCGCGAACTGCTCGCCACTATCACACGGCCCACTGTGATCATGGGACCGGGAATCGCGTCCTCGATTCCCGCTGGCAGCCCTCTCGAATCTCTGCCTTACATCGCCGATCCCTTGGTCGCCCTACGTGCTCTGACGGAATTCTTCGAAAACCGTCAGATGCTAATGCGCGAAGACTTCCTCAGAATCCTCCGGAAAAGCCATGAAACTGCGACCAAAGAATAAGCCTTCAGACTCTTGACTTCTTCGCATCTGCCCCCCGCTCTCCCAGTACCTCGGAAATCCCTTCAGTTCCAGCCGGAGTCTCTTCCATTTATGATGAAGAGGCATGGCACTCTACCTGATTACTGGCATCGGCGGCTTCATCGGATCGTCTTTGGCGAGAACTTTGCTCTCCCGCGGAGACCAGGTGCGCGGCGTCGACAACTTCTGCACTGGCAAACGCGAAAATCTCAGCGACATCATGGACCACATCGACTTTCGCGAAGCTGATATTGCGGATCTCGGCGCGATGCACGCTGCCTGCGCCGGGGCGGACTTCGTTCTGCACCAGGCGGCAATTCCTTCCGTGCCGAAGTCGATTCTCGACCCTCTCGGCAGCAATCAGGCCAACGTCGACGGCACGGTTAATGTCCTGGTGGCGGCGCGCGACGCTAAGGTGAAGCGGGTGATCTACGCTGCATCGTCGTCAGCGTACGGCGACACGCCTACCCTGCCCAAGCACGAGGACATGAAGCCCGATCCCATCTCGCCCTATGCCGTGGCCAAGCTGGCTAGTGAGCACTACCTTTCTTCTTTTTATCGTTGTTACCAACTCGAGACCGTCTCCCTGCGCTACTTCAACATCTTTGGACCGCGCCAGGACCCGTCATCTCCCTACTCCGGCGTGCTCGCAAAATTCATCACTGCAATGCTGCGCGGCGAGCAACCCGCCATCTACGGCGACGGCGAGCAGAGCCGCGACTTCACTTACATCGAAAATGCCGTCGAAGCCAATCTCCTGGCCTGCAAGGCGCCTGCCGACAAAGCTGCGGGACAGATGTTCAACGTCGCCACCGGCCGCCGAGTCACGCTCAACGAGACCTTCAAAATCCTGCAGGGACTGACCTCCTGCACTGGTCAGCCCAATTACGGCCCCGAGCGCGGCGGCGACATCAGACACTCGCTCGCCGACATCTCCAAAGCAGAAGCCGCCCTCGGTTACAAACCCAAAGTCGATTTTGAAGAAGGTCTGCGCCGCACCGTCGAGTGGTACCGCAGGAGATGAAGCTGACTTCAGACCTCTGACCTTGCCACCAGCCTTCCAGTCGCCATGCAATAATGTGGCGGGTCGCAAACCGTGTCCGTTCCTGACAATGTCGAAATATTGATTCCGTGGTGCATCATCACCGATACGCCAGAAAAAAATGGTGAGCTACTCAAGGCCGAGTTGTCTTCGGAACTTTCTCCGAAACATGTCTTGTACGGATTGACTGCAAGAGCACTAGCGGCTCGAATCGACCGTGATGACGTGCTGTTCGAGATCGTAGGTTCTGATATGCCGCTTGCAGTCGTTCATCTGTCGTGGCGGAGGGAGTCCGATCCGCGCTGGCCTACCACAAGATTCTTCGACAGTTGGGAACGATGGGTCCGTGACGAAATGCTTCCCACTCATGAGGAATACAGCTTGCCTTAAGGGGCTTTGAGCTTTAGCCAAATTTCAACACCTATGGTCAACATGCGGTGATAACGCAAGGAATCGTCGCGTTGATTGGGGTGATCTACTACTTGGCGGCGGATGTAACGGCATCGGTTAGCGGAACCCCAAGCGTGCCAGCAGCATTCGACTTCAAGTCGTAGATGCCGGTTCGCAGGTAGACATATACCTTCGGCACGTCGATTTCTTTGTGGATCTGCAAGCCGACCTTTTGGACGCTGGCGTAGAGCTTGGCATCGAGGTTGACATCGCCCTTCGTGACCACGAAGTTCAATGGTTTGCCCTCGCGATCATACGCGAGCAACACGATCTCGATATTGCCGTGCCGACTACCGTCGGGAGTGGGATCGAGCTTGAGGTCTTGCGGCGAGATCGCGAAGTCCACACCGTACCGCGTGAATGGTCCCTTGAGGTCGGTGTTGCTGCCGATGTGGGGCGCATCCGGCGCAGGCTGCGGATCTGAGGGCAGGACTTTGATCTTATAAAGGATCTGAGAATACTCGGGCAGGTTGCGCCCCATGAGCATGAGGAGCGGGTCCGTCTCCGGTTTCTGGGCGGCTGCGAGGACGACTTCGAGGTCGTCCGCGTAGTATCCGCGGCGGTAGGCTAGCGTGTCCTTGCCCTTCACAAGCTTAACTTGGATGCGGCGGTATTTCCCGTCCATCTTGGAATTCGTGGGCGAATAGGCCAGTGAGTAGTAGCGCGTGCCGTTATTGATCACGCGGGTAAGAGCGTCATTCAGCCCGTTGGTGTTGTAGAAAGCCTTTCCGCCAGTATCCTTGGCCAACTCGTCCATGGCGTTGTGGCTAGAATCACGGGTCATCGCTGCGGTTTGCATCTGCTGCCATTGATCTTGCAAAGCGTCTTGCGCTCTCATTTGTCCAATCTCGTTGGCGTTGGCCTGGTATACGGCGTCCGGCGCAAGCCCCTCGGACGCGATCGGATAGATGGCGACCTGGGCTGCTGTAAGCAGGTCAGCAGTCTTCCGCATATCGTCCCCGAAGTTGGTCGTATAAGTAAGCGGGTCCGGCACGCTCGGGTCGGGATAGATACCCAAAGGGAAAGAACTGGCGAACCAGATCACATTTTTGCGGCCGGGAATACCCGCAAGATAGCGTGCGAGTTGTTGCATGGCTTGCAGCGTAATTCCAATACGCGCCTCAGTCTGGAACCTTTGGCTGTCCTCCAGAAACTGCTTGAGGGCATTGCCGGGATCGACCGCCGCCAGCGCGTTGGTTGGCGGAGTAGGGGCATAGGAATTCTCGGCGAGAAAGGCAATAAGGTGGTGGATGGCTTCGGTCTCCGCGTCTGATGGAAGCAGGGGCGACTCATGCGGCCCTGCCTCCACGCTATTGAGAACCTTCAACAATTCCGACGAATCGGTGGTGACTCCTTGCAACATACGCAGGCGCGATGCCAGCGTGAAAATAGCGACGCGCGTACTCGCGGGAAGTTGCTTCAGATATTTGATCATCTGAGTATGAACGTAGGACTGGTCGAGTGTGGGCGTGTTCATCGCGTCCAGCAGGAGCACGTTCACTGCGTCAGAAGTCTGGGTGACCGGGAAATTCGTATAGACGTGCGGCGGTAGCGCCGGCAGCTTGATTTGGGTTGGGGACGCGCCGTGGTGCTCTTCGAAAGTGGAAACGGTTTGGGGCTTGCCGTCCTCCAAAACTTGAAAGTCTTCCTTGTACAGGCCGGTAACGGCGTCTCCATTGCCGTTGGTCACCACCACATCGACAAGAACTAGCCGTACTTTGCTCTTAATGGTCGCGACGGTATTGCCGGAGTCAGAAGAAGAAGTCTGGGATTGGAGCGATAGCCCGCAGAAAAGGGGAACAAGACCGAGCAGACAGCGGCGGCCTATATACATGGGAGCCTTCTCAACATGACGGTATCACAAGGATGGACTCAGGGTTGTAAAGACACGTAAATCGGATTTTCCCGCCCCCGAAGGCAAGAGTGGGTCGTGCCTCAGCTTGCAATTATGTGGTCTTTGAATTCGAATTCTCCGCGGTCGCCTGCGCGAAGTGCCACAGCACCCCCGACGGATCGAATACGTAGGCTACCGTGAGGCCCCACGGCTCGGCCCGGGGAGGCGCTGGGGGCGACACGTCGAATTGACGCGACAAGGCCAGCGATTCGATATGTCGCCACCACGCGTCGACATCCTTGACAAGGACATGCATCACCGTGTTTTCGGCCCATTCCCTGACGTAGTAGCCTTGCAGCAGGAAAGCATGCGTCCCAAGGCTTAGTTCGGCAAGAGTCTTTCCGAGCGGATAGGCTTCGAAACCAATCGCCTTGTAGAAGCGCAGACTCGTCTCGAATTCCTTTGCGGGAAGGAAGGGGCGAAATGCACGAATTTCGGCAACAAGACCGGCGACGTCATCCACCCTGGACTCCTTTCGACTGCCTCAGTGCCGCCAATTCTACACAAGTCTCGGGCTGATTTTGAACCTTGATCGCAGCGTTTCAGTTCTTGACCCGTCTGCGCTTGCAGCGGGTTCGCAGTCAGAAGAGAGCTACGATGCGCTCGTACCACTACGTGGCCTGCTTTTTTGGGGGCGCATTCCTCGCGAACGCCCCGCCCGTGTCGCGCGCATGGAAAGGCGGTTCCAGGACTCATGCGGCGAGACCGCCGCTGAGATTTTCAACGTACCTTCCCAGTAATAGATCCTAAGGCTGGGGCAGTAGCCCGTACACGTCGAGTTCGGTGGAGGTTCCAACGTAGACCTTGCCATTGGCCACGGTAGGAACGGCAAACTTGGCGGCCAGGCCAGCCTGATCTCGAGTTGGGTTTTGGCCGCTATTGTAGAGTTCGCGTGAAAGATTGGCGGCGTCGTAAGCGTGAAGAACTGCGGCATTCTGTTTGAACGTCGTCAGCACCCACAGCAGGCCCTCGGTCGATCCATTGGCTGAGATGACCGGGGTCGCGCCCGGATAGGCGAAGGCAACGATAGACTGCGAGGTGGGAGAAGTTGATAGAAGTCCATTGAATAACAGGTACGACTTCGCGTGATCCCCTACTCCGACGAAATAGATATTGTTCTGCCAATAGGCCGGCATGCTATGCGCGGTGGGGACGGTCCCCGCGGGCAGAACCTGCAGAACCTGATTGCCGTTGGCGTTGTACTGTCCCAGATTCGTTTGATCCACCAGGTAGACCATGCCCTGCTTTCCTGCCGCGACCAACATCTTGGTCGGAGGCGTGGGTTGGTCGGGGATCAAAAGTGGGCCTCCCGATCCCAAGTCGAGATCGGAATTATTGAGAGTTTTGAAATTCGACGGCAGGAAGTAATCCGCAATCGACAGATTGCCGGGATTGAACTTGGCCAAGGCCTCGCCCCAATCGCTGCCGCCGACATTTGCGTCGGTGGTTCCATTCCCGATCATTAGAAAAATGTCGCCGGAATCATCGACAGCCGGGGGTCCACCACTCTGCCAGATTCCAGCCTCTTGGCCGTTGGGGGCGCTGTTGAAGACAGCGACCTGCTGCAGGGTGCTTTCCTGATATCCCATCAGCCACCCGTAATACGGAAGGATGTCACAGTGCGAACCCCATGCAATGTAGACGACGCCGTTGTCCAGGAAGAGTCCTGCGCGCTGGTTCTGCATCTGTGGATTGAAGGCTACGGTCCCATTCGTAGAAGAAACGGATGCCTGGATCGCCACCGGGCTGCCCGATCGCTCCACGCCGGAGGTAATGTCGATCGCGTGCAGATACTGATAGTACGAAGTGACGCCACCACTGACGATCTTGCTGCGGGCGACCAGAAAAATCGTATTCGTCAGCGGATCGATCACCGGCGTTGACGTAATGCCGACTTGCGGAGAAATGTTAGAGCAGCCGCCGATGTCGGCGTCGTTGAGCACCTGGCCGCCGGCCGGAATCAGGTTGACTTGCCACAGCGGCATTGAGCTGGCTCCGTCAGCGTCAAAGGCGTAGAGGCTGTCGTTCTCTGTGGCCACATACACCACGTTGTGCGCACCCTGACCCACAACACTAACGCCCTGCACGTAGAGCGGCTCGGCGTAAATCTGGCCATCCACCGGATAGGTGAAAATCTTGCCGAATTGCGCCACATTCACATTGCCGCTGGTTAGCACCGTTTCATTCAGATTCTGCCCAGTACGCCCGTTGTCATTGTGGTAGACGAACGTGCCCGCGTAGTTCGTGACCACAACCGGCACGCTTGCACTCTGCGTCGTGTTCGCGGTGCTCGTGGCCGTCACAGTATGCGAGCCCGCCGTGCTCGGCCCGGCATAGAGTCCGGAAGTTGAGATCGTGCCAATCGAGCTGTTGCCTCCGGTAATTCCGTCGACCGCCCACGTGACATTCGTGCTGGACACGCCGCTGATGAACGCCTGGAATTGCGCGCTCTGTCCGGGTGTGACCGACGCCTGCACCGGGACGACCGAAACCGTAGTGCTCGGCGCCGTACCGGTGCCGGAGAGCGTCACAGTCTGCATCGTCGCCGGATCATTGTCGCTGAAAGTGATATATCCGACGCGGGAACCCGCCGCCGAAGGAGTGAAAGTGACTTGCAACGTACAACTGGAAGCCGCCGCCAGAGAAGTTCCGCAGTTGTTGGTTTGCGCATAATCGCCGCTGGCGACAATGCTGTTTAAACTCAATGCGGCAGAGCCGGTGTTGGTCAGCGTCACCGTTTGCGCCGCGCTCGTCGTCAGAACCTTCTGCGAAGAAAAGGCCAGGCTCAGGGGCGAGATGGAGGCGGAGGGGCCGCCCGTCGTCCCGGTTCCGGTCAGGCCCACGGACTGCGGGCTTCCGTTGGCACTGTCCGTGACGAGGATCGCCGCCGTTCGCGTTCCCGCGGCACTCGGACTAAACAAGGCGGTGATCGTACAATTTGCTCCCGCTGGCACGGAAGGGATGCAATTGTTCGACTGCGAGAAATCTCCTGCATTCGCCCCCGTGATCGCAACGCTGGAAACGGACAACGCCGTATTGCCGGTGTTAAACAACGTCACCCCGCCCGGAGGACTGGTGGCCCCCACGGCCGTGTTGCCGAATGAGATGGTGGCAGTGCTGAAGCTCACCGAGGCCGCCGTGCCTACGCCGGTGAGAGAAGCCGCCTGCGGACTGCCGGTTGCATTGTCGATGACGGAGATGGTGGCCTGACGCGTCCCGGCGGCCAGGGGAGTAAACACCACGCTGATCGAACAACTCGTTCCCTCGGCCAGCGAAGTCCCGCAGGTATTGGTCTGGGTGAAATCCCCACTATTGGTTCCAGTGACGCCGATTGAACTGATCGTCAACGTCGCATTGCCCGTATTGCTCAGTGTGAGGACGCTCACGGGGCCGCTTGTGCCTACTGCCTGGTTGGCAAATGTGAGGCTACCGGGCGACAGCGAAACTGTGGGCGCAGTACCAGTTCCAGTAAGTGACACGGTCTGCGGGCTGCCACCGGCGCTATCGCTCACAGAGATACTCGCACTCCGAACGCCCACAGCAGTTGGACTGAAGATTGTACTGATGGAGCAGGACGCGCCCGCCGCGACCGATCCGCCGCAGTTGTTGGTTTGCGAGTAGTCGCCGATGTTCGCGCCGCTCAGCGTAATGCTGTTGATAGTTAACGGTGCGGTACCTGAATTGGTCAGCATGACCACGTTGGACGGACTCGATGTGCCGACGACTTGATCGGCAAACGTAAGACTGGTTGGTGCAAACGCAATCGAGGCGGCGACACCGACTCCACTTAGCGGCACGGTCTGAGGACTTCCGGTAGCACTGTCAGTGATGGTGATGGTTCCGTTGATAGCACCAATGGCGGTCGGAGTGAACGTAACGGCGATTACACATATCCCGCCCGCGGCGCCGCCCGTGCCGCAGGAATTAATCTGAGAGAAGTTAGCGGAAGCCGCGATCTTGGAGATGGTCAGCTTCAGGCCCGTATTGTTGGAAAGTTTCACGGTCTTGGTGGCGCTGGTTGTATTCAACGCCTGGTTGCCGAAGCTCAAACTTGTCGGGGAAAAAGCGATATTCGGAGTAGTGCCCGTGCCAGTCAACGTCACGCTCTGGGGACTGGTGATGGCGTTGTCGCTCACCACCACGGTTCCGTGACGGGTTCCAACTCCCGTAGGGGTGAATGTCGCGCTGATGGTGCAGTTTGCGCCCGCAGCTACCGAAGTTCCACAGGTATTGGTCTGCGAGTAGTCGCCGGTGCTCGCAATACTGACGATGGTGAGCGGTCCAGCACCTGTGTTGGTAAGCGTAACCGTCTGTTGCGCGCTGGAAGTGTCGACCGTTTCACTGCTGAAGGTAAGCGAGTTGGGCGCCAGAGTGACGGCGGGTGCGGCCGAGCCTGTCCCCGTCAGGCCGACCGTCTGTAATCCTCCAGCGGCGCTATCGACGAGGGTAATACTGCCCGTATCAGTGCCGGTTGCCGTGGGAGTGAAAGTGACGTTGATACTGCACGCGCCACCGGCGGCAACTGAAGATCCACAGTTGTTGGTCTGGGCATAGCCTGCGCTCGCTGTGATTGAAGTAAGAACAAGCGCTTCACTGCCAGTATTGGTGACCGTAACCACTTGGGCGGGGCTGGTCGTACCCACAGTCTGAGACTGGAACGTTAAATTGGCGGGCGACAGCACTACGATGGATGAGACGCCCGTTCCCAGCAGCGACACGGTTTGCGGACTGCTGAGCGCGCCATCTGTGATCGTAAGGGTCGCCGAAGCTGTACCCGCGGCCGTGGGAGCAAACGTCACGCTGATCGTACATCCGGCTGCGGGTGCTAGAGTGCTGGGACTCGTTGGGCAATTGTTGGTTTGGCTGAACTGCGAGCTATTCGATCCGCTCACCACAATACCGCCGATGGTCAGAGCAGCGCTGCCGGTATTGGTCAACCCAACCGTAAGTGGGCTACTGGCGCTGCCCACATTTAGCGCGCCGAAAGCCAGGCTGGCGGTCGAGAGTGTGACGGTCGGGACCTGCAGCATCACTGAAACCGTGTTGTCTTGAGAATTCGAGACCACTAGGTCCGCTCGACCATCGAGGTTGAAATCGCCAGACGCCAGCGCAAGATCACCCTCCCCGGTAGCGAAAGTTAAGGTGCCTGCGGAGTCGAAAGTTCCGTCTCCGTTGCCCGGAACAATGGAAACGGTGCTGTCGGCGGAGTTAACGACCGCGATATCAACGATTCCGTTGCCAACGAAATCGCCAGCCGCAACGGCGAAGGGCAGCGCCCCGACTGGATAAATAACGTTCGAAGGGAAGGTTCCGTTGCCCCCATTGAGCAGCACGGAAATGGTGTCGCTTCCGTTGTCGGCAGCCACGAGGTCGAGCTTTCCGTCTCCATTCAGATCCGCGGCGAGCAAGCCATCGGGGTCGGACCCAGTAGCATAGAATGCGGTGCTCTGAAAGGTTCCATCTCCTCTGCCAAGAAGCACGCCGATGTTGTCCGAGCCGGCATTAGCAACTGCAAGGTCAAGAAATCCATCGCCATTGAAGTCCCCCGCAACGATCGCGATCGGACTCGATCCAGCCGTGTAGGTGACCGGATTTTGAAGGGTACCGTTTCCTAGACCCAGATAAATCGACAGCGTATTGTCTGCGTTATTGACTTCCGCGACGTCCAGATAGCCATCGCCGTTGAAGTCTCCCACTGCGACCGCCATCGGTTCAGTCCCGGCGGTATAGTCCACGTGGCTGCCGAAAGTGCCATCGCCATTGCCCAACAGAACGGAGATGGTGTAGGCGGCACGGTTGGCGGTCACCAGGTCGAGTTTGCCGTCGCCGTTAAAGTCGCCCACCGCGATAGCGATGCAATCGGCGCCGGTGGCATACGTGGCCGCGGCTGCAAAAGTACCGTCGCCGTTTCCCCGCAGGATCGTAACGGAATTGGTTACCCGATTCACGATCGCCATATCCGGTTTGCCATCGCCATTGAAATCAGCGATGGCAATGCCTCGAGGGTTTGTCCCCACAGCAAGATCATTTCGGCCCAGCGATACTGTGCTCGTGGGATTGGTGATTTGAAAGCTTTGCGGATTCGAAATCCCTTTTCCGGGAGCGGGATTCATCACCGATACCTGGGTCGTCCCGGGAAATGCGACGTCCGTTGAGAGGATCGCCGCTTGCAGTTTGGTTGGACTGACAAATGTCGTGACCCGGCTGCCGCCATTCCAGAGCACAATGGAGCCGGCGACGAATCCAGTGCCATTCAGTGTCAACGTGGAGCCTGATGCTCCAGGCGCCGCTGTCATGGGCGCCAAGGGTTGTTGCAGATAAGGAACGGCCGCAGATGCGTTCACGCCGGTGCCGGTCAGAGTTGCCGGGATGGGAGAAACGGACGTTGTGAAGGTGACGTTGACCGTCCCCGTGAAAGTGCCTGCAGACACCGGATTGAAGACCACGTTGATGGCGCAGTGGCCGCCAGAGGGAACTGAAGGGCAATTGTTGGTTTGCGAAAAATCCGATGGGTTGGAGCCTTGGATGGTGATTGCCGAAACATGCACCGCATTCAGGCCGACGTTCGAAAGAGTAAGAACCTGGGCCGGACTTGAGGTTCCGGCGGTCTGATTGCCGAACGTCAGGCTCGCTGGAGTCAGGCTGGCGACGGTACAAATGCCCGAAAGCGTAATTGTCTGCGGACTTCCGGTCGCATTGTCCGCAATTGAAATGGAGCCGTTGATCGTACCGTTTGCCGCCGGAGAGAAGGAGACTGAGATGGTGCAACTGGCCCCGGCTGCAATGCTCGACTGGCAGGTGCTGGTCTCGGAATAGTAAGCGCTCGCTCGAATGCTGGTAATCGTCAGGCTGGCGGTGCCGGTGTTGGTCAGAGTAACCGTTTGAGGAGCGCTGGTCGTGCTGCGGAGTTGCGTCCCAAACGTCAGGCTACTTGGAGACAAAGTCACTGCTGGACTACCGGCAAACGCGGACACGCTGCACACCAGAACAAAACTCAAAGCGCCCCACAGACCGATGCGGGCACCGGTGCAAACCCGCACGAACGAATAGAGGGCCGTGGACCGAATGCAGGACGAGGATTTCCAGGCAGGCCGCAAGCTCTTGCTCCTTCAGCACTTAGAACGGGGGGGGGTTGTGAGACAGGGGGAGTAATGGATTATCTCATGAAACCAGCCGACCGTCGACACAGATTCGAGTTGCGTGTTTTAGCTCCACAATTCCGTCCCCCCCCAACAGCAACGTGAAAATGTCACCTTCACGGCGCCGGCCGCAGCGATTAGTTTTCCTGAGGAGGGGCCTGCAATAGACCATGGATGGCAGGTTCGAGCGCGGTACAAGCCGCCCCCCACAACACCGATGCAGAACCCAGAGTGCTCAACGCTACTCGGACGATCGGGAAGTCGCCACCCTCAAGCAGGCTCTTCAGTTCGTGCAACAAAGCTGCGTGGTTTCCGACCTCTCCCCCGAGCAGAATAAGGCTTGGATTGAGGATGAGCGCCAGGTCGAGGATAACGTCCGCCAGAATGGCAGCGCGCTGTTTAAGGATCCGTTTCGCTTCCGCATTGCCTGCGGCCGCCAGGTCCCAAACATCCGCGGCGCGAACTACTCGAGAGCGAATTCTCGAAGCTCGGCCGCTGGCACGCCAACTCTTCAGAATACCGGAGGCGGAGAGTGCTTTTTCAAGCTTGCCGAATTTATGAATCGTCGGACGCTCTCTGGAGATCGCAGGAACGCGCAAATATCCAATCTCGCCGGCTGACCATTTGGAGCCACGATAAATGCCGCCTCCCAGAAAAATTCCGGCCCCTACTCCCTCGCCAATCGTGACAAAAACAAAGTCTGCCTCCCCCTGCGCCGCTCCACGATAGAATTCACCCTCGGCCGCCAGGTTCGTGTCGTTATCAATAACCACCCGGCACTTGAACTCTCGTCTCAGCATCGACCCCAGAGGGACTTGGTTCCAATCCTGCAACGCGCTGAGGGCGACCACCGTTCCTTCCTCTACATTCACAATCGCGGGGACACCTACTGTCAACGCCGCGAGTTGGGATGCCATCAGCTTTTTCTTGCGGAGCAATTTGCGCACTTCGTTGCTGATTTGCTGGCAAACCTGAGAAGGTGCTGACTCGGATCTCTTGATCGGAGTCTCCGAGTAGGCCAACTCCCTTCCGTTGAGGTCGGTTAGCAGAAAACGGAGAGTGTCACGTGTAATCTCCACTCCCGCAACCGAACTGTGCTCCGCCTTGAATCGCAGAATGTCGGGAGGCCTGCCGCCCGTTGAGTCTCCCTCTCCAACGGCGTCGACCAATCCGGTAGAAATGAGAGTCGCGACTACATTTGTCACAGAAGGCGCGCTCAGGCCCGACGCCCGCACCAGGTCCGCTTTGGAGCACGGTCCGTTGTCCCGCAAGAGCTGCAACAGGATTTGAGCATTGGTTTGGCGGATCAGCGGAGGCCGACCGAGCACAACCGGTTTTTTCACCATAGTGGATCACCCTGAACTTCATCAATAGCGGCGCTTTTCCGACATTCTAATGATTCTTAACTATGTTTGGCATACAATACTGCCGAAGTCCAATTTGTGACCAGCAACTGCGGACAGCTTATCGAGGATGACTTGCAAATGTGTCTGTATCGTCTGACGTCTTCGATCCATTCCTTCCGCGTCCGGTGGTGTCTCTGCCTTCTTCTATTGTTCATGGCTACGGATGGGGCAGCGCAAACATCCACCTCGCGATTCAAAGTCATAGCGCTAGCCGAGGCCGGTGGAATTCATCGGCCCTTCGTCGACGCGGCCAAGGTATGGCTGCAGAAGCAATCGGTCGATAACAATTTCTCTGTCGATTACATTCAGGATACCGGCGAGATCGACGACGCGTTCCTCTCGCAATATCGGGTCTTTATTCAACTGAACTATCCGCCCTATGGATGGACGCCCAAGGCCGTTGCTGCTTTCACTCGATATGTTGAGGAAGGCCGAGGGGGATGGATCGGGTTTCACCATGCGACGCTGCTTGGCGAATTTGATGGATTCGGTATCTGGCCGTGGTTCTCTCAATTCATGGGTGGAATTCGATTCACTGATTACATTGCGGACTTTGCCACCGCCACTGTCATAGTGGAAGACGCCGCGCATCCTGTGATGAAAAACGTTGGCCCTTCGTTCGTGGTGGAAAAAGAGGAGTGGTATACCTACGATAAATCGCCCCGCCTGAATGTTCGCGTTTTGGCCCGCGTTGACGAGGCTAGCTATTCGCCTGACACCCGCAAAAAGATGGGTGATCATCCGGTGATCTGGACGAATGAGAAGGTCAAAGCGCGCAATGTTTACATCTTTATGGGGCATCATCCCGAGCTGTTTCAGAATTCTGCCTTCACGACTATTTTTCACAATTCAATCTTGTGGGCGGCACAGCAATGAGCGTTCGCAGATTCCTCGTTGTTTTATTGCTGGCAACCCAAGTTGTGAGCGCGGCGCTTGCCCAGCAATCGAGATTCAAAGTGCTGGCGTTTTATTCGGGAACAGCAGAAGCGGACCATGTGCAGTTTGCCCAGGACGCGTTGAAATTCTTGCAAGAGCGGGCTGTAAGCGAACATTTCACGTTCGAAGCAACAACCAAATGGCAAGACCTGAATGATGAAAATCTAAAGACGTGCCAATTGATCATCTGGCTGAACGAATCGCCGACGCAACCGGAGCAAAGGCGCGCTTTCGAACGGTACATGGAACATGGAGGAGCATGGCTGGGCTTCCATGCCGCCGGCTACAACGACCAGGACACGAACTGGCCGTGGTTCGTCAATTTCCTCGGAGGCGCTGTCTTTCACATCAATAGCTGGCCCCCGCTGCCGGCTCGAATCATCATGGACGATCGCAGCCATCCAGTCGCGGTCAGAATCCCCGATTCCTTCGAATCTCCCGCGAATGAATGGTACGTCTGGAAGCCGAGCCCGCGGCTCAATCAAGATGTGAAGGTTCTCGCGACATTCGATCCGGCGAACTATCCGATCGGGTTGAAGGATGTGCTGATCAGCGGCGACCTGCCCGTCATGTGGACGAACACGAAATACAAGATGCTGTACATGAATATGGGACACGGCGACAAGATCTTCACGAGTGTCGTGCAAAATCGAGTCATCGATAACGCAATCAATTGGCTGGGGACTGGCGCAAGTCAAAGTACTGCGCCGGAGGCAAGCGGAATCAGAATCAGTCCGCGCGGAATCGTGCTGAACTCGCGAACTCACAAGGTCTATGCCGTAAATACCAGACGAGGCACCGTAACCGTGCTCGACGGAGAGGGTCATTTCTCCGCGGCTGTGAAAGTTGGAGTCGAACCCGAAGCCATTGCAGTCAATGCGGATACGAATCGAATTTATGTGGCGAATTCCGGCAGTGGCACCGTCACCGTCATCGATGGAAATAAGGATACAGCCATCGCGAGCGTCGCAGTGGGAGACCTGCCTACCGTCGTCGCGGTTAACCCCGCCGAGAACAAGGTATATGTCGCGAGGACGTTCAGTAATGTCATGACGGTGATCGACGGGAAGACAAACGTAGCCAGCTTTCTGAAGCCGGGAGAGCAAGCCGACGCGATCACTGTAAATTCGGCCACCAATAAGATCTACCTCCTCAGCTACGAGAGTCCGAATTTGAAGGTGATCGATGATATGGATCACAGCATCTCCGAAGTTCCTGCAGGAACGCATCTTTGGGCGCTCGCGGCCAATCCGGCAAACAAAAAGATCTATGCGACCAATGCTGGCAGTTCGAACGTAACGATCTTAGGCGGAGAATCGAAGGGCGCAACGTTTGTGCACACGGGCGGGACTCCATGCGCGCTGGCCATTGATTCTTCTAGCGGACGAGTCTACGTGGCCAACTACACAGGTAACAGCGTCACGGTAATTGACGGTACCAGTGACTCGGTTGTTGCCACCATCGAGGTGGGCGAGCGGCCGCAGGGCCTGGCGGTGGACTCAGCCAATCACAAGGTGTACGTAGCGAATACTCATTCCGGTACCACGACCGTGATCGACGGCACAACAAATTCCATTGCAGCGACATTGCCCACTGGCACGTGGCCCTTTGCGGTTGTAGTAGACAGCACCACGCACAAAGCGTACGTGAGCGGTCTTGGAGGAGATCAACTGACGGTGATCGACGGGACGACGCTGACGGTGTCGTCGCCCACACTTAGGTAGTAACGATACGAGTAGAAAGGAGAACGATTCCGTGAAAGTCATTCCGGGCATTCTACGGTCGCTCGCCCTGACGATTCTGCTTTCGCCGTCAGCGTCAGCCCAGCCAGCTCATCCCATACTCGCGATCGGATCTCCGGCGCCGGATTTCGATCTTCCAGGAATTGACGGGACCAATCACAAGCTCTCGGACTATGCCGCGAGTCCAGTTCTCGTGGTGGTCTTCAACTGCAATCACTGTCCCATTGCGCAAATGTATGAGCGACGCATCGCCCAACTGGCTACGGATTACGCGAATCGCGGTGTGAACGTGGTCGTGATCGAGCCGAATGATCCTAAGGCGATCACCATCGACGAACTGGATTCTTCGGACATGAGCGACAGTCTCGAAGAGATGAAAGTCCGCGCCCAATACAAGCACTTGAGTTATCCGTATCTTTACGATGGCGAGACGCAATCGGTCACCGACTCCTATGGTCCGCAGGCTACTCCGCACGCTTTCGTTTTCGACAGCAGCCGCCGACTCCGTTATGAAGGCCGTATCGACAATAGCTATCGTTCCGAACTAGTGACGACCCACGAGGTGCGCGATGCGATCGACGCGCTCCTGGCGCATCGCGAGGTTGCGGTGAAGCACACCGGCGTCTTTGGTTGCTCGACGAAATGGAAGGAGAGACACACCGCCCAACTGGAAGCGCTGCGCAAGATCGAGTCGCAACCGGTTCACCTGGAAATGGCTTCTGCAGCCGATTTAAGCACGCTGCGCACCAACCTAGGCAAGAAGATGTTGCTGGTGAGCTTTTGGGCGACCTGGTGCGGCTCCTGTATCCACGAGTTCCCAGACTTCGAAGACACGTACCGGATGTACAGCGTTCGCGATTTCGAGTTGGTTACGGTGTCGGCCAACATGCCCGATGAAAAGAACTCTGTCATGCGGGTGCTCGAGAAAATGCATGCCACCAGCCGCAACCTGTTGTTCGACTCGAACGATACTGCAGCCCTGCAAGCTGCCTTTGATCCTAAGTGGGACTCGGCGGTGCCTTATACCGTGCTGATCTCTCCCCAGGGCAAGGTCTTGTATCAGAAACAAGGCTCCGTCGACATCCTGGAGCTGCGCAGAACGATTTTGGCGAACCTTCCTTCAGACTACGAAGGTTTCAACCAATATTGGTCGACGCAATAGGTATTGCGCGTCATTTGCCACGAACAAGTGCATTGTCCTAGGAGATCGACTGAACATGAAAGCGTATTCATACGTCCGGCTCTTCACACTTGTTCTCTTGATCGCGACCCACGCGTGGGCTGGCGATGCGATACCGAGGGCTGCCTGGCGTCGTCCGCTCGGCCTGCCCCTCGACAAACCGGGAATCACAAGAGTTCCAGGCAATATCGATGACGGCTATTGGCAGGGCGCTCCGGTCGGTGGTTTCGGCTCTGGGACTTTTTCGAGAAGCTACCGAGGAGATTTTTCCCGCTGGCACATCAAGGCAGGCGTTCACAAGTACGCCCCCGTCTATGCCAACCAGTTTGCGATGTTTCAGCAGGCCGAGGGTGAGGCACAGGGCACGGCGCGTGTTTTGATGACGGATCATCCGACGGACAAAACGCTCAGCAGTTGGCAGTGGGACTATCCGGTAGGCGCGGGCGAATACGCCGCGCTCTATCCCAAGTCCTGGTACGACTACAAGTGGGATCAGTTTCCGGCACGCGTTGTACTTGAACAATTTTCGCCGGTACTGCCCGACAACTATCGCGAATCCAGCTATCCCGTCGCGGTCTATCGCTGGCACGCGGAGAATCCAACGAACAAAGCCATCACGGTTTCTGTTCTTTTGTCCTGGACGAACATGGTCGGCTGGTTTCGTACCTTCACTCGAGATTTTCAGGGAGCGCCGAACCAAGGCAATCACAATGAATTTGCGAGGGAGAAACTCGCGGCAGGCCTCATGAAGGGGATCATCTTCAATCGCAACCGCGCGGGCGCCGGACCGCGCGAGGTTGACGGTCAATTTGCAATCGCAGCGATGGAGTCTGCGGGAGTCGAAGTCACCTATCACGCTACGTTTCCAGCCGAAGGGGATGGCAAGACGATTTGGAGCGGTTTCGCGAAAGACGGGCGCCTGGCAAATAACGATGCCTCGTGGGTCAGCGACGGCGAGAAATTGGCGGGCGCCATCGCAGTCCGCTTTACTCTTCAACCCGGAGAGCGGAAGGTGATTCCGATGGTGATCGCCTGGGATTTTCCCGTCGTGCAATTTGGCGAGGGCCGCGAATGGAACCGCCGTTATACCGACTTCTACGGCGCAACCGGCAACAACGCATGGGCTATCGCGCGCGATGGATTACAGAACGCTACAGCGTGGAGCGATGCCATCGACGCCTGGCAGGCTCCCGATGTCAATGATGAGTCCAAACCGCTGTGGTATCGGGGCATGCTCTTCAACGAGCTGTATGTATTGACGGATGGAGGCACATTCTGGGGCCGTCCGGTTGATTCTTCAAAGAAGGACGAGCCATCGTTCGCGCTCCTCGAATGCTTTGACTACGCTTACTACGGAACGCTGGATGTGCGTTTCTATGGTTCGATGCCATTGTTGAAGTTCTGGCCGGACATCGACAAACGAGTCTTGCGTCAGTTCGCCGACACCGTGCCGCGGGAGTGGCCGGAAAAAGGGCAATGGGTGTGGAAGTCTCAACAAACAAGGGAACCGAGCCTGCACATGCGGAAAAAGAGGGGTGCTGTTCCGCACGATCTCGGTGTGCCCGAGGGCGATCCGTTCATTGCGGTCAATGAACCTGGGTGGCAGGACACCAACGACTGGAAGGACTTGAATTCGAAGTTCATTCTGATGGTGTATCGCGACTACGCACTAACCGGCAGGAAGGACGTAGCGTTCCTGCGCGAGACTTTTCCGGCAGTGAAAGAAGCAGTCGCTTATTTGCGCCAGTTCGATCGTGGTGCCGGAATTCCCGAAAATGGGGGATATCCCGATCAGACCTACGACTCGTGGGTGGTACGAGGAGTGAGCGCGTATTGTGGCGGATTGTGGCTGGCGGCAGTCCGCGCCTCGGAAGAAATGGCACGTATTCTCGGTGAGAGCAACGTCGCGGACGAATATCACCAACTCTTCTTGAAGGCCCAGCAGAATTACATCGAAAGACTGTGGAATGGAAAATACTTTCGCTACGACACCGAGAGCGAGGATCGCGACAGCGTACAAGCAGATCAGCTGGCCGGACAATGGTACGCCAACATGACAGGACTGGGAGATCTTGTGCCCCGCGAAATGCAGTTAGCCGCGGCCAAGAAGATCTTCGAATTCAACGTCATGAAGTTTGGCGGCGGCGAGATGGGCGCGGCGAATGGTATGACAGCCGATGGATCGATCATTCGCGACAACGAGCAGGCTCCGGAGGTCTGGGTGGGAACGAGTTTCGGTTTTGCGGCGCTGTTGCTCAGCGAGGGGATGAAGGACGAGGCTTATCGCACAGCCTGGGGTCTATATCACGTAATCTATGAGAGCAAGGGATACTGGTTCCGGACACCCGAGGCCTGGGACGTTGACGGAAACTTCCGCGCATCGATGTACATGAGGCCGGCGTCGGTCTGGGCGATGGAGATGATTCCGCAACCGCCAGCCAAATAGCCGGCCATTCGGATGGACTTGAAAACTTCGATTCACATTTTTGATTTACATATCTAATGAAATCTTCTGCTAGCAAACATCCCGTCACGCCTAATATGCAAAAGACTCCTCAAGGAAACTCTGTAGCTCGCCGACGATCACGAACCGAGAGAATCGATGGGAATCGCAGGCTGGTAGTTGGAGTGGACATCGGAGGAAGCAATCTGCGAGTTGCCCTCGCAGATTTTCGCGGAACGGTGTTGGGCAAATGGTGCGCGTCGACCAAGGAGACATCTTCTCCCGAGATGGTTATCGCGCAGATTGGAACAGGCATTGACTCTCTGCTTAAGGAATCTTCGCAATCGCGCGCTTCGCTGGCAGCGATTGCGGCGGGGGCTCCCGGCATTACAGACAGGGAGGCGGGAGTCGTTGTCGCCACCTCGTATTTAAGAGGGTGGAGGGATGTGCCTTTTCAGGGCCTGCTTGAATCTGCCTTCGACATTCCTGCCGCGGTGGAAAATGATGTGAGAATGGCAGCGCTGGGGGAGCACTGGAAGGGGGTCGCGCGCGAGATCCCCGATTTCGTCTTTCTGGCGATTGGAACGGGAATCGCCGCTGGAATTTTTGCCAATGGCACTCTCATCCGAGGCGCCACCTGCACGGCCGGAGAAGTCGGTTATATGTATGTGCCCGGAGCTTCGGAGCAAGTGGCAGAACGTGGCGCACCGGGTTCGCTGGAGTGCGCTCTTGGCGGCGATGGTGTCCGGAAACAGTGGCTGGAGGCCGCCAACTCCGGCACACACTCGAAGCCTCCCACGGCAACAGAAATTTTCGATCTTGCGCTCACTGGGGATCCGTTAGCAAAGATCATTTTGGACCGCTCGGCTCAACTGCTGGCTTATGCTGTGTACAACATTTCTCTCGTGCTGAATGCATCATTGTTCGTCTTGGGCGGCGGTGTCGGCATGAGTGAAGCGTTGCGCGGCGCCACGGAAGAGATCCTGAAGCGGCACGGCGAGCCAGCGCAGCCAAGAATCATCATCAGCAGTCTTGGCCAGGACGCTCAGTTGATGGGGGCGATTCGTCTAGCGCTGGATATGGTGGAATGCCCGACGAAATGAAGACGCGCTCTTAACACAACTCCCTTTGCAGGTTGGTCCCATGGCGCACCGTTGTAAAGAACCTCGACTATGCTCCGCCAAGGCTGATACTTTCCAAGTCCCGTCCGCACGTTTCCGGCACGACAAATCGAACGAATAACAGTGTCACAACGCAGAGCGTCCCATAGATGGCAAACGTGTGAGCGCTGCCGATTGCACTAATAAGAGACAAGAACGTGAACGAGACGGCAAAGTTGGAGATGCCGGAGCCCAGCGTCGCAGCGGCCACTCCTCTTCCCCGAACGCGCAATGGAAAAACTTCAGCCACCAGGATCCATGCGATCGCACCCAGGCTGAATGCGAAACAGGTGATGTAGGCCATGAGGCATGCAATCGCAATAACGCCCATCGACGAGCCCAGATCCGCACTGTGGCTGAAGGCATACGAAAGCGAGAAGAGTGCGACCGTCATCCCGCTCACCCCGACATAGAGCAGTGGCTTGCGCCCCAGTCGGTCGACCAGCATGATCCCCACCACGGTCGCAATCACGTTCACGATAGCGACCAGCAACGTCGCAAAGATGGCGCTGCTGTGGGATGCGCTCCCTGCCAGCGCAAATATCCGCGGGCCGTAGTAGATGATCGTATTAATTCCTGTGACTTGTTGGAGCACGGTTAACCCCACGGCAACGAAGAGCGAACCGCGTACTGCCGGGCTCCACAGAGCGCTCCATTTTTGCTCTACCGGCGTTTTCAATCCTTCTCGAATGTCGGCCAGAAACTGTTTCGCTCCGATTGCATCCGTATAGCTGAGTAGCACCGCCTCAGCATCTTTCTCTCGCGCATGTGCGAAAAGCCAGCGTGGACTCTCTGGAACAGTGAGGATTACGATCAGGAAGAAAACGGTCGGCACAACGGCGAGACCAAACATCAGTCTCCAAGCCTGTTGTGCCGCCAACAGATAGCCGACGAGATCTGCCAGAGCGATCCCCAACGTCAAAGCGAACTGGTATAACCCGATAAAGAAGCCCCGCGATTGCGGCGGAGCCAGTTCGGAAACATACACCGGCGCTGTCACCGACGTGAAACCGATCCCCAGCCCGATAATGGCGCGCGCCACAATCAGAACCACGGCATTCGTCGCCAGAGGGGCCAGAAGCGAACCGACGATAAAGATAACCGCGGCCCATACCAACGTCGCACGGCGACCGATCTGGTCGGCCACCGCTCCTCCGACAATTGCCCCGATCATGGCTCCGATCAAAACGATACTTACAACCAGTTCCTCAACTACGGTCGAGAGGGCAAAGGTGCGCTTTACGAAGATTTCTGCGGCAGCAATGATGCCCATGTCATAGCCGTACAACAAGCCTCCAAGGGCGGCCATCGACGAGACGCGCAGGATGAAGCCACGATTTACGTGCGGCACTGATGAGGACTGCAGATCGGCCACCGAGTCACCTCGCTCTGATGATATCTGGAAGTTTATAATGATTCATTAAAAACATCTGTCGTGCTGTGATTTCGGGCGGAGACACAATGGAAGACAAGAACGACAATGCGTCGGGCTGGATCGCCGGAGTAGAGCCTCCGAGCAATCTTCTCAATCAGAGCATGAACTCGATTTATGAGATCGAGTGCCGCGAACAACCCAAACGCCTTGCATCTTTGCTGAATGCGTATCAAATCGATCCGTTGATCCGACAAGAACTCGATAAGCTACGACAAATGTCGTTATCGGCTGGACCGATCCTTTTCATCGGGATGGGTGCTTCTTATTGTTCCTCAATCAGTGGATCTTCCTATCTGCAGTCGGGTGGGCGATCCTCGTTTACAGTCGATGCGGGGGAGTGGTTGCACTATTCGGGTGCGTGGGAGCAGGCTGCCCTGTCCTTGTTAGTGACTACCTCCGGAGAAAGCGCGGAACTGGTGCAATTGTGCCGGATGGGAGCGCACAAGCCTACTGCTCTGCTTTGCAACAATAAAAAAAGCGCCTGTTGGTCATCAGTGCAAAACAGGCTCCCGATCCTGGCAGGCCCAGAGTACGGCAATGCTACCAAAACGTATACCAACGCCACCGCGGCATGCATCGTCATTGCTTCGCACATATTGGGACGCGCGTGGCAGGAAGATGCCGAGCAGATGCTCCGGTCGTACCCTGCCACCTTGGATCAGGTATTCGGCATGCGGACCGAAATGGACGAATTCTGTCGAGGTGCGGCCAACATTGAATTGATCGGACGCGGTCCCGCTTATGGAGGCGCCATCATGGGCGCATTGTGTATCCGCGAAATGACGGGCCAGCGTGCCGCCCCTCACTCCGGCGCAGGTTTTCGCCACGGGCCTCTACTCGACGTCAACGAGTCTCACGTCGCCATAATCCTGGCCTTGGGCAGGGCAGCAAGTCTGGGAGTTTCTCTCGCGGAGGATTGTTTGGCGCGCGGAGGGAGAGTCATTCTCGTTGAGACCGAGGAACGTCAACGTTCGGAGAGACTCTTGCCGATAAAGATCGATGTTGTTCCGGAACCGTGGGAAGGCCTGACGTCTGTCTTGGTTCCTCAGGCACTCACATTGGCCATTGCCGAACGAACTGGAGCCAAACTGTCACCACGCTTCCGGTACGGAGTCATGAAGGAGTAGCGGGGGCAGGAGTAGCGGAGTCAGGCGTCAGCGTCGGCGACGGCAGCGGAAACGGTTCGATCCCTGGGAACGCATGAAAAAGTCGTTCTTCAGCATCTTCGGTCGGGAGTGCTAGAATGTGCCCATGCCGGGGCTTCGCTTGGGCGCGAGCTTATTGTCTTTCCGTATCTTTTCTCGTCTCTCGCGAGGTTCGACTCCGCGTGCATCAGAGCGGCAGTCCTTCATGGTCGATATCGGCATGCTCAAATCTGGCCTCTAATGCCCCAAAACATTAGTTCTCGCGGTGCAATCCAAAAATAATCCTAGGGACGAGAAACAGAGGACTTCTATGAAAGGCTTTCGCCTTCTTGCTGTTGTGTTCGCGATCCTTGCCGTTGCTGTTCCGACTCTGCATTCCCAAACCTCGCAAGGCCGAATCCTGGGCACCGTGTTTGACCAGACCGGCGCGGTAATTGCCGAATCGAAAGTCACAGTCACGAATATGGCCACCAACGTTAGTCGCCACCTGGTGACGAACAGTGCCGGGGAATACGTCGCTTCCAATCTTGAGCCCGGACCCTATACGGTCGAAGCGGAGGCTGGCGGCTTCAAGAAAACGGTGAGCACTCAATTTGTTCTTGAGGTTTCGCGAGAAATTCGCATGGATTTGAAGCTCCAGCCGGGAGCCATTTCAGAAACCGTGCAAGTGAGCGCGGAGGGTGCGCTCGCCGACGTTACCGATGCGACGCTCAATGGCGTGCTCTCGAACAAGGCCATCTCCGAACTGCCTGTAGAAGGCCGCGACTTTCAGAACCTGCTGGAACTGCATCCTGGAGTTCAACGCACCCCGGGCGGAGGGTTCCAGTCGATCACATCCAATGGCAACCGCGCGGACGATAACAATTTTTTCATCGATGGAGCCGATGACAACGATGCCTACTACGGTGAAAGCGTCGCCAATGAGGCCGGCATCGCAGGAACTCCTGCCAGCTTTTTGCCGCTGGATTCGATTCAGGAATTTAACACGCAGGAGAGCCCGTCCGCCGACTACGGCGTAAAGCCCGGTGTGGTGATGAACATCGGTATAAAGTCGGGGACCAATGACATCCATGGCTCGGCGTATTACTTCAACCGCAATGCCGCTTTTGACGCTCGCAACTACTTCAATCCTGCGCCCCAGCCGGCCTCCGCGCTGAACATGCATGAATTCGGGGCTTCGCTGGGCGGACCGATCATCAAGAACAAATGGTTTTATTTCGTCAACTATGAGGGCATCCGCGACAAGGTAGGCAATCCTGGGGTAACCGACAGCCCCGTAACCTCTTCGCTGGCGACCCAGATGGGTGGGATTGCGAACTCCGACGGAAGCCCGAATTCGGCTCTGTACAGCCTTCCGGATGCGATCGCGTACTTCAACGACCCCAACAACGTTGCATATTGTCAGGCCAATTACGATTCCTCTTCAGCCTGCGGGGTGAATCCGTTGAGTTTGCAACTGTCGCAACTGTTTCTGCCCAACCCGGGATTCACCATGTCGCAAAGCGATCCCGCCGCCATCAATTTCGATTTCACCAACACCAATCGCGGAGATAATCTGGTCGCGAAAACCGATTTTGTTCTGAACAAAAACAATGTTCTGAGCGCGAGATTTATTTACGCCAATACCACGCAGACTGAGGAGGACACGATTCCTCTGCGGCCCGAATGGCTGTCAACCACCAGCCCGATTACCCAGGTATTCGGTGTAAGTCTGTCATCGACTCCCAGTTCCGCCTGGTCGAATGAAGTTCGCTTCAGCTACAACAGCTTCAACGAAGCGATCGCTCCACTCGACCACAACGTCAATCCAACGCAGTACGGACTGAACACAGGTGTCACGGATCCGCGGCTGTTCGGATTTCCCCGCATTACTCCGGGCTCCGAATTCAATTACATGGGGGGCAACTCGAGTTGGCCGCTATACACGACTCCCAGTAAGACTTACAGTTTCTCCGATACAGCGTCGTACACGCGGGGCCGGCAGACCATCCGCTTCGGCGGCAATTTCCGCTACGGCAACGTCGACTATTTCCGGGCTGGCTATGGTCGCGGGCGAGTTGATTTCCGCGAACTCTACCAGTTCCTGAGCGGGGATGTTCGGCGCTGGCGTTTTCTGTATGGCGATCCAGGGCGCCAGGTCAGCCAGAAGGCGATGGGGTTCTTCCTTGAAGACGTTGTGAAAGCCACACAACGAGTCACCTTGAATCTTGGCCTGCGCTACGACGTGACCGATCCGATCAAGGACTCGCACAATCTGCTGGCCAACTATGTGCCGAGTTCCGTCAGCGGCTTGGTGCAGGTGGGCCAAGGTATCAGCTCTCCTTATCCCACCAACTACAATAATCTCTCTCCTCGGATTGGAATAGCTTGGGATGTCTTTGGAACTGGGAAAACGGTGTTTCGTTCAGGATTCGGAGTGATCTTCGAACAGCCCTCTATCCGCACGTTCATGTTTAACGGCGGTGGTTTGAATCTGAATCCCAGCGGGATTCCCTACGTGGATGCTAACGGTGTCACGCAGCAACCGTCGGGAACGATTAACTCATTTCTGCAGGTCTCAAGCGATGGCACCCAAATCAACTGGCTTGAGCCAAACCAGTCTCCGACAGTGTTTCCAGTTGGAACGTCCGGGGCACTGTGCAGCATCGACAGTCAATGTGACATTTTTGGGGTCAACACTCATCTCAAGACGCCCTACGTAATGAACTGGAATTTCAACCTGCAACAGGAACTGACCAAGACCATGCTCTTGCAGGTGGCGTATGTGGCCAACCATGGCGTGAAACTGTACAGCGTTACGGATATCAATCAGGTAAACCCGAACTCGCCGCTGGAGAACGATCCCAACAACCCGAATTACTGCGACCACTGTGAACTCTATGGGCGGCCTCTCGTGACTAATTGTCCAGTATCCGCCTTCGGGGGCCTGGGCACTGGAGGTCCCTGCTTCCCCTATATGGGCTTCTTCAATTACCTCAGCAATCAGTCGAACTCAAACTACAACTCGTTGCAGGTTACGCTGACGAAGAGGTATTCCCACGGCCTCTATCTGCTGGCGGGTTACACCTACGCGCACGCGATCGATACCGCGACCAGCAACCTGGCCGGCGTGCCCCCGGACAGCAACAACTACGCCGCCGAACGAGGCAACGGTGATTTCGACATACGGCACCGCTTCACGCTCTCTGCGACCTATGATCTGCCTTCCGTGAAGAGCAAACTGCAGATGCTTGAAGGCTGGCAAGTCACCAGCATCGTGAATCTGCAGAGTGGTGAACCCTTCACGTTGGGTGATTACAACGACGATATCAGCCTGACTGGCGAGTACAACGACCGCTGGAACATGATTGGTCCAGCCCGCAACATTCACTGGTCCCCGAGCACTCCTCTGAACTACTTCCCTTCCGGCAATCCGGCCTGTGCTCCTTATGGCGATCCGGACCAAATCGCCTATTACGGGTGTTATGTTTCGGGGAATACCATCATCACGCCGCCCGATTCCGGCACCCAAGGGACGATGGGACGCAACATTTTCCGTGGCCCTAACTTCACGAACTGGGATATGTCTCTGAGCAAGGTATGGAGGCTGCACGAGCAGGTACGGCTCCAAATTCGCGGAGAGGTATTCAACATCCTCAACCACGCGAACTTCGATGTCTTTACCATGAATACCGACTTGTCCGTCCCAAGCACGGTGGGAACGGTTGTGTACACGCCGGACGTGGCTGCAGCCAACCCGGTCATCGGGTCGGGCGGCTCTCGGCACATTCAGCTAGCTGCCAAGATTATCTGGTAGGGATTTTGGGAAGGATGCAAGCTTAAAGATTGTTCATTGTGGTCGCACTTCCACTAGGAGATGCCCGTCGAACTGAACCTGTAGATGTGCGCTGTGTCCGGACACCGTCCCCAGGTCCTTTCCTGAGACGTAGTCCACGACACTATAGTTGCGGTCTTCGAGGCCGCGCAGTTCGACTTGCCCCTTCCAGCTCTTGGCAAAAAAGGCGTAGTACATGGTCTGGTCCTTGCGGATTGCATGAGTCTCCGGCACATCAAAGCCGATGTCATAGAGGTGCCCGAGATACTGTCCTTTGGACAACATCTTTTCCCGATAGATGCGAAGCCACTTTTCAAAGTCCTGCTCGCGCGCTGGAGTCAGATCTGATTTGCCGTGCTTTGTGACCAAAGACGGAAGAACAAACTGCGTTCCCACGACTCCTCCGACGCCCACCGTGGACGCAAAGTCATCGCCACCATCGCTCAGTTCGACGTGATCGCCGAAGAATGGAATTGTGTCTCCCATCAAGGCCTTCAACGTTTTCGCCTTCGACCGCACTTGAAAGGAACTTGTCGGGTCCGAAGCTACTGACATGTTGAAGTGCGGCATGGTGAAAAAAGAAAACGCTGTGCCGCAAGGGCAGAATTCCACCAACGCCCCAGGCTTTACGGACTGAGCGGTTTCGTAAATTGCACGGAAGAAATCGGGCAGAGCCTCAACCGAATCCTCCGGCTGTGCGTGATGGTGAGCAGGGTTGTAGCAGGCTGGGACCCCGTTCATGTGCTGGCCATCCAGCTTCAGCCCGTCAAATCCCCAATCCCCCAAAATCTTGCGCACCAATGCCTGGTGGTACTCCACAACATGGCGGTCCGCTGGGCACAAATAGTAGGAGTTCCACCAGGAAACTTTTCTCGGGGAGCCATCACGGTTCAGCAACTCGTAGTCAAGATGATCCCGAAGCAGTGCGGAGTCCGGCACAGCGCTGAGCGGTGACCACCAGAGCTGCGCCTTGAATCCTTCCTGGTGAATGCGGTCAACGAGGGCCTTCATGTCGGCGTCGCCGTGGGGGAATTTCTTGGGATCAAGTTGCCAATCGCCCACATTGTTCTGCCAACCGTCGTCCAGCGTGACCCACACAAATCCCAGGCGTTTCACCGTGGGAAGCGTGTCATAGACCTGCTGAGGCTGCACCGATCGGCCATATCCCCAAGCGCACCAGATGGCACCGAACGCGTCGTCGGGAGCAGTGGCCGTCTGGAACCCTTGTTTCATCATGAAGCGTCGGTAATCGGTGAGCGTGCGGAAGTAGTCTCCCTGGTGGACGGCGACGAAGGTGCGAAACGTATGAAAGCTTTCACCGGGACTCAATGAGATATCTTTGGCGAAGCGCACAGCAATTCTGGCATGTGCCGGATCGGGCATTCCTACGGGGAGGGAAACCAACTTCGGCCGTGGCTCGACGTGTCCAACAGCCATCCCAACGTCACGGCGCCAGACGTCGACAATCGGAGTGCCGCCACCATAGTCGCTCGCGTTCATGCCTTGAAAATTCTCCTGCCGAAATTTGGTGTGCAGGGGTACGACCCAGTTGGGACGTTTCTCGTAGGAGCCACTTTGGTAAGACCAGAAAGCTGGCAGGCCCACGCCGCGTTGGGCGTTCACTATATAGGCGTTGTTCGTCCAGCTTTTGACCGCGAGCTTGGTTGACCCGGTATTGGTGTATTGGACCTCGAAGAAGGCCATCGCGGGAAAGTCATCGTATACCGTCACAGAGACCAACTTTTTCAGCTCCCCTGCCTTGCCTTCGACGGTGAGCCGTTCGCCCTCTCCGAAAGCGTCTTTTGTCCGCTCGTGTCTCTGCGAGATCAGACTAAATCCGGTCCAGAGCATGTCTGCCGTCGTTACAGTCTCGGAGGCGGTGAAGGGTCCCATCACCGTCTCTGTTTTGTCGAAACGGGCCACTACGCGGCTACGCAAGCGGTTATCGAATTCAACGCGCAGATTGCCGCCCTGAATTTGGGGACTACCGGTAGGGTTCTCCGCCGCCACGACAAGCAAAGAAGAAGCAACGACAATGGAAAGAAAAATCCAGGACCTAATCCTAATCATGGCTCGCAGCTTTCGAAAGATTTTGCCGTCAGATCGCGAAATCTCAATTGGATACATAGAGCATTTCATCATCGGCTGTCAGCGCTCGAAGAATACTAAACGAAACTAAACGCAAGTCTTCGTAATACAGGGAGGGGTAGCGAAAGTCAAATAATTTGGAGCTTCCACAGGGATGCGTACTCATGCAAAACGAGTGAGTTGATAAATTTCGGTTGTGGGGGCTCCGCCCAGAACACTGAGGAGGATCGGCGGCGAACCCGTGGGTTCGAGGCTGCTCTGGCGGTGCGGTCGTGACCGCTGTCACAGACCCCTGTGACCCCAATCATCGCTCCCCGGGCGAATCCTAGGTATCCAAGAGCATTGCGCTTTGTTGGGCGCAACTAGCGCCCAGACTCCGGCGCACAACTTGTTCAAGGATATTGAGCACCTCGTCAGGCTCGCGGCAGTGATGACCATCGCTCTGATTGCGTTCGTCTCCCTGCGCGCCCTTGTCGTCCCCCACAGCTTCGGCCAATACGGCCACTATCGCGGTACTGCCATTGCCGAGATCGCCGCCCGTCCCGCGGCCTTCGCAGGCCACGATGTATGCGAGGG
>CAVPVE010000006.1:0-26454 GCA_963709025.1 uncultured Acidobacteriaceae bacterium | reverse complement strand
TAAGAGTCAGAGCAGCGCTCTCCTAAGCTGTTGACGATACAGGTCTTACCCCTTGCATTCGCCAGTCTTGGGGGCTTCTTGGGGGAGAATCTCCAAGGATGAGTTATTCACCAAACGCACTCAATCTTCTGATTCGGTACTGAGCTCCCAATGCTGGAACGGCCCGCAGTTCCGAATCGGAGTTGATAACTCCCCACTATTGTTTTGATCGAAGATGCGCAAGCCTACCCTTCGCATCCTGGTTTCCGTGCTCAGCCGCAATCGAGTACCAAGTCTCTGCTTCCGTCAGGTCTTTGTCAACTCCTATCCCGCTCTCGTAGAAGCGGCCGAGATTCATCGCACCATCCGAGTTGCCCTCTTGGAAGGCGATATGGTACCACTCGCGCGCCCTGTCATAGCCTCGGGGTAGGCCAATGGCATTCTCATACATTTCACCAAGCCGATTGGCAGAAAATCCGTCGCCCCCACGCGCGGCTGCTTCAAGTATCGCGCCGCGATGCGCATGTCTTTTGGGACGCCGTTACCGTAGTAGTATTTCAAGCCCGCACCTCTGCAATTAAAACGTCAACGCTCAATCCCGGCGACCTTGAGTTTAGAAGTCCTCTTGCATGCTCAGCGCGCCACGCTTGTATCGAGAGGGCCCCTATGATAAGCACCATGAAAGCGATTCCCCCGATCAGCCTGGCGTTAATCTTAATCGGGTCGGCACTACGTAACGAGCCAGCAACAATGTCAGCCATGCGAGAGGGAACTGAGCGGAGGCGACGAAGCCGCGATGGTGCGTCGACAGCCGTTCCCCAATAGGACTGGATAAATTGGTCTCGGGAATGCCAAGCGTCGTCGATTAGATCATCGGTTGTAAGTCTAGCCACATGGTGGCTGCAGGTACGACATTCATGGAACGAAAGGTGATATCTCAATGGGGTCGAGATCAGCTTGCTAGGATGAAGCTCGGCTGGTTCGGCCCCATGCACGGTAAGCAGCTTCGCCGCATCTTGCCACATCTTTTCTTGTAGCGCTGCCACGCAGTCTCGATAGCCTAGTACGACTTCAGTGTTGGAGGTAACTGATCGGGTCCATTTGCTAGTGAGCGACATCGTTAATTGGCAACGACGGCATCGCGGATGCTGCACCAGAGAATAGGCAAACCGCAAAATATAGATCGACGGAAGCCAGAGCAGCCAGAGAGACAGCGCAAGATAGACGAAATAAATGGCAGGAGCCCAGGCCTGAAGAGAAAAAACTAATAGCATGTAAGCCACTAAAGGTGTCAGCCACTTAACAAATCCCCAATTCTCTTCTAGTCGCCGCCGAAGTTGTCCCACTCGGAAGATGCCCGATCGAATCGATACGGCGCCAACACAGTTGCAACGAAATCCCAAATCCAGTCCGCTGTAATGATGTGTCGGACTCTCCGCAGGTTGACTTCCTGGCGGCGAGTTGTTCGTGTCAAAGGGCTCCCCAACGATCTCCTGCGTAGACTGTAAGCTTGGATTTTCGGACTCTGTAAGAGAGTCGCTGGTAACAACGGGTTCCTTGTAGGACGTGAGCTAAGTTGGAGGGCGCGCTCAAGCCTGCGCAGGTCCTTTGCGAACGCCTCGGCTGTGGCGTATCTTGCCTTCGGGTTTTTCGCCAGTGCCCGATCAAGTACGTGGCACAATTCACCGGCCAGCGGTATTGATGGCTCGAGCACCGGTGGGCGTGCAGTGAGTATCCTATGACACAAGTCGCTAGGGGTTCAAAGTTAGAAGGGGAGCTGACCTGACAGCAGCTCGTACATCGTGACACCCGCCGACCAAACATCAGACCGACGATCCAATTCGCCATTGCCTATCTGCTGGGGCGACATGTATTGAATCGTTCCCGCGAATCGACCAGGGCCAGAAACGTTGCTCTGAACTGCCAGTCCAAAATCCAGGACCTTGACGGTGCCGTCCTGCGCAATAAACAGATTTGCCGGCTTGACATCGCGATGAATGACGCCATTGCAGTGTGCATGATCTAGGGCATCACAAAGCTGAATTAAGATGCGTAACTTCTGGCCGACCGGTAATGCACTCCGTGATCGGATGACGCGATCCAAAGGCTCACCATGAAGATATTCCATGACGATATAAAGCCAGCCCTTATGTTGGCCAATGTCGTGGGTATCTTTATGATGTTTGGGTGATTTAGACTGCCCGCTGCTTGGTCGGGCTTCACGAACCAGGCTCATGCGCCCCTGCTGATTGGACGCAGCCATGCCCTTTATCATTTTGATCGCGACGACCCGTCCGGTTGACGAATCCGTCGCCTTGTAGACGACCCCCATGCCGCCGCGACCGACCTCGCCCATCACACCGTAAAGACCAATATTCACCGCGCACTTCCTTGCGTGAGGTCCAGGCGCCGAGGCGTTTCAGAATCGCGATACAGATCACAGCAGCGCTCTACTAAACTGTTGACGATACGGGTCTTACCCTTCCCACTCGCAGGACTTGAAACCTTGTTGGGGACTGGCAGCGACAATTTATCTTGGCGATCGGCAAACCGCCACCTTCAACCGCTATTTCTGGACGATATCTCTTATCCGATGTAGAAGGCAAGCTCGCCGAAGATTCTTACGCCGGGTTCGTTTTCTCGAACCCAGCCGACCGCGTTCAAAGCCTCCTGATGGAAACACAAGAACAATGTCTGCGGAAGGCCAGACACGCCAACGGGACCGGATTAGGCAACATTTGGGGTCGAATGAGCGAAAAGTTGGAGGGGACAACTTTCTCGCGCCGTATCTAAATGTGCGTCTGACGATATTGGGACGTCGAGAATACACGGTGGCTTCTGCACTCGCCCATGCTTGGTTCTACGCCCCAACTTCTTCAACCTGGCATCGTGAGCATGGCGAAGAAATCCTCAGCGGCAGCGGAAGAGGGCTTACTTCCCAAACTTGTAGGAGATGCCTACTAAGGGAACGACATTGCTGCGCAGGCCGACATCATTCAACTGAATCAAGGCATTGGCATAGAGTATAAGCTCCTTCATGGGTCGGTACTTCGCTCCGATACTAAAATAATTAACTTGATAAGAGCTAGTCACAGAGTTGAGAGTAGGTTCATCCATTGGAGTACTTGTCGGGATCGTAGTTGTACCGGGTGCCAGGGCGGGAGAATTGTATAAACTCACTGCCCAGGAAATCGCCCGCGACCGTAATCTGTTTGGTTGCAGACCAGTCGGCGCCGATATCATATTGGAAACCCCCAGGCAGTCGGGAACTGCCCCCGCTCGAACTTGATGGGATTAAGACGGTGTTGGTGTTCCACTGATAGCCGAGCCTTGCGTGTGGCGCTACCTTCCATTGGTACGACACAACTGCATATGGATTTAACCTGGAATGCACCCGAACCCATGTAGTTCAGGGCGTCGCCACTGGGAAACGGACTAACATGCCGGCTGTAAACTTAAAATGCTCCCCATTTGTAAAACGGCTCTTTACATTGGCGATCACATCCCCGATCCCACTATATGACCCTCGATTATATGCATTAATAGATTTAGATGGGCCCTGCTGCACGCCATTCAGAAAAAAATATTCTGTGCCCTGCGTAGCAACCCCGATCGACACCCTGTCGATTGGAATCACCATTGATACGTCGGTCTTACTTGTGAGACCAAATGTCACCACCCCGACATACTGATCTAGTTTGAAATCGATATCGTTTGTTTGCTGAGCATACTGTGTCGTTTCTTTAGAGCCCGACCCCGCGGTGCTCGCAGTAATGACGAGTGGCACATTGTTCAAGCTCGTGCCGTCAATGCTATTAAATCGAAATCGCTGGTAAAAAAAACCCACAAACAGCCTGTGCCTGCCAATAGTCTCCGCCCGGTCCGTCAATATCGGTCCCAAGTTCTGTTCAGAAGACACCACGGTGCCCGTCGGCGTAAAGTAACTCCCATTCCAGACGCCGAACTCACAATGGGCAGGTTACTCAACTGCGTCGCGAAGGCCGAATTGAATGCTGCTGCTGGAGAATCTGCGTACCCTGTTGGGTAGCATAGGTGGCGACGGGCAGCAGACAAATAAGATTGTTATTCTTGAGATTGTTACAGTTCCAAGGCACTTGTTGTCCTAGGGCACTGATACTAGATAGGCAGCACAGTAGTGGGAGAAGCAGAGTACGTTTTGTCATATATTTTCCTCGGCCAACTCTATACTTCTTCGAGTTGACAGTAATCGTAGATTCGCCCACAAGTACATGTCCCTCAGTGACCCACATTGATAGGGACAACCGCCGAGGTCTGTACCATATTGTGCGAATCCACTCCAACTACTAGGATCGTATATGGTCCTCCAGGAGTGACTTGACTCGCGGACCTGGTGAAACCTCCGCCACACCCCTCACTCCTAGCAGCAGGGCGGTGAGGGTCAACATCAGACCTACAAGTTGCAGCAACCTCTTGCGGGACCATTTCTTGGGCCGCAAAGCTCCTACCAAAACAAACGCTGGCAGTGCTGGCCAAAGAGTCGCCAAAAATTCTTCCGGGCAAGATCAGTTGAGCACTTTGAGTTGCGGCCGTGACTGTCAAATGAATATTCGTAGGAGAGTTTGTGGTGACTGTACTGGACACTGGGTCGAAGATACAAGTGATTCCTGGGGCTGCCGGCAGAATCTGCGAACAAGAAAAAGTCACATCGGCGTTACTGGTGCTCACAAATGATACCGTCGTACTAGCCCCCGTAGGTCCGGGGAGTTATATTTATGGCGCCTACGGTATTGGTAATCAGCACTGCAAAGCTCACATAATGGGTCAAACCGGTCAGTTGGTCAGTAGCGGCGATAGTGATTGTGTAATTACCAACTGGAGTTGAGCTCGCAGCCGTGACTGTAATCGTCGCCGTTGCAGTGCCATTCACAAACGCGATCCATCGGCGGAATAGCTGCACGTTGGGCTCTGCCCGTCAATTTGGGTGACTTGGCAGGGTGACCCGAAGGTCAAAGTCTCCAAACCCGTACAACGATGTCGCAGTGAAGGTGATCGTCTGTTGGTTGAAAGGCTGACTAGTATTTGTATAGCCTTGAAGAACACTTACGACACCAGCAGTAACTCCCGCGGTAGAGTCAATTTTAGGCAAAAAATCTTCAACTGTTTGGGTTAGATCGGGCGTAAGCGATGAACTTTTCTGGAAGTTGGTATCGCCGCTGTAGGTTGCTGTAATACGGAGATTGGATCCTGATGGGAGGGCAGTAGTGATGCACTGGGCCACGCCGGTGCTCTGTTGGAGCGGCGCTGCTGCACAGCCCAGAATAGGGGCGGAGTTTACATAGAAGGCCACCGTCCCCGAAGGCAATGTCGCTCCTGAACTGCGTTACGGTGGTTGCGAATGTGACCGACTGGCCGGAGACTGAAGGATTGAGCGAGGACGATACCGTCCCTGTAGTGGTGGTTGCTTGGTTCACCTGCTGGACTGCAGACCCAGAGCTGCCGCTAAAGTTGCCGTCACCACCGTAGGTAGCCACAATCGGATCAGAGCCAATCGGCAATGTGGCCGTCGTACATTGGGCCTTCCCGTTGTTGCTGTTCAGCATCACTTGGCCGCAGTTCGCTATATTGCCGTTCGATTCGCGGTGAAAGCCACGGTGCCGGTGGGCAATGTCTCCCCGGGAACTGGGCCGAGACAGTCGCTGTGAATGTCACGGGTTGGTTCACGACTGAAGGAACCGTGGGACTCAGAGCAGTCGTGCTAGTGGCCTTGACGACAGTATACGAAATTGACGTATTGCTGGACTTGAAGTTGGTATCACCGCCGTAGCTCACAGCTATCGTATGCTGACCTATTGCTAAAGTCGAAGTCGGGCATGTTGCCGCAGCCCCACCACCAACTAGTGGCGACAGTTGCAAGGCGGGGCAACCTTGGATCGAGGCACCGTTGTCAGTGAAACTAGCAGTGCCTGTCGGGCTACCGCCGTTGGCTCCAGTCACCGTTGCCGTGAATGTTACCGGCTGCTCAAAACTCGACTGCTGGGGCGGCGCAGCGGTGATCGCAGTCGTCGTCACGGCCTGAGTCACCGTGTAAGAAATGGGAGGTGTGCTTGTGCTGCCACCGAAGTTGGCATCACCGTTGTAGGTTGCTTGGATGCTGTGCGTGCCAACCGACAGGCTCGTGCTCTGGCATGTTGCCGTACTGCCGCTCCCCTGCGGCAGATGTTTCCCTCTACGTCCATTGGATTGCAACGTTCCGGTACAAATCGGGACTGGGGTACCGTTAGTAACATCCTGGATCACCACTGATCCACTGGGACTGCCTCCAAATGCGCCAGCGACCAGAACCGTGAAGGTTACTTGCTGCAGAAAGCTCGAGCTTGGCGGCTCAATAGCCGTGATGGCAGTTGTCGTTGTCGCTTTAGTTACGGTGTACTGAAGCGAGCCATTGCCTGGGCCAAAGTTGGAGTCGCCACCGTATGTAGCCACTATGGCATGAGACCCCGCTGTTAGGGTCGAGGTGGGACATTGGGCAGCACTCCCTCCGCCTTGGTGCGGGGAAAGCTGTACCGCCGAGCAATTCTCAATGGGATTGCCGTTGTCGGTAAAAGCTACTGTTCCGGTAGGGTTGCCTCCATTCGCACTGGTCACAGTTGCCGTAAAGATTACCTGCTGGAGATAGCTCGACTGAGGGGGGCGGCTGTTAGTGTGACAGTAGTGCCAGCCTGGCTCACTGTATATAAAATCGACGCGTTGCTCGAATTGAAGTTGGAGTCACCGCCGTAGGTCACTGTGATGGCGTGTGTTGCCCGATGGCCAAGGAAGAAGTCTGACAGGTCGCCACACTCCCCCCGCCTTGCTGCGATGATAGCTGTACCGCTGAGCAGCCTGAAATCGTGTTGCCGTTATCCGTGAACTTTACTGTTCCCGTGGGAATAACCACCGTACTGACCAGTCACGGTGGCCGTAAAGGTCACTAGCTCTAAATAGCTAGACTGAGGAGGTACGGCCGTGAGTGTTGTATTTGTCGGCGCTTGGCTAACTATATAAGAGATTGAGGCTGGCGAACCTTGGGTATAATTGGTATCGCCAGTATAGCTCGTCGCTATCGTGTGCGTACCGACCGCCAAGGAAGAAGTCTGACAGTCCGCCACGCTCCCCCCGCCTTGCTGCGATGATAGCTGTACCGCTGAGCAGCCCGAAATCGTGTTGCCGTTATCCGTAAACTTTACTGTTCCAGTGGGAGATCCGCCGTACTGGCCAGTCACGGTTGCAGTGAACGTAACTAGTTGGAGATAGGGGTATTGCGGGAGGCGTAGCTCCAAGAGTCGTCGTAGTGTTGGCCTTCTGTACCGTGTAGGTAAGGGGCAAGCTGGCTAACTACCAATATACTGCGAGCCCTGTCCAGGAGTATAAGTTGCCTGGATGTGGTGAGTGCCGACCGTCAAGGAGGAAGTTTGGCACGTTGCAGTGCTTTCTTGTATCCCCCGAACCAATGGCACTTGTGAGCAACCGGGGATCGACGTACCGCCGTCAGTGAAGTTCACTGTTCCGTCTGGACTCCCGTGATTGCTCGCAGTTACGGTTGCAGTAAAAGCGACTTGTTCATTATAGCTTGAGTGACTTGGCGGATTTGCTGCTAATGTGGTCTGTGTACTAATAGTCCCGCTGGGTTGGGATAGATTTCTCAAAACTGTTATACTACTACCCGTTGGTGTCGAGCCACTATTGCCATTTGCAGACACAACGTCAGACAGGGTACTACTTGGTGCTGATGGCTACCAATGATTCGGGACCAGTGCCGACCGGAAACTTGACTGCTGCTTGTAGTGTTCCGTCGCCATTCCCGAATAGAACGCTGACAGTTGAGTCCTTGAAGCTAGCGACGGCCACATCTTGTTTGCCGTCGCCGTCGAAGTCAGCCACGACAATAGAGGACGGCGCCCCGATAACCTGATATACGACTTCCGAATTCACAAAAGCGCCGTCGCCATTTCCCAACATGACACCATCTTGTTGCCGGTGCGAGAAGCGACGACCACATCCAATTTCCCGTCGCCATTGGTATCTCTCGTAAAGTCAGGGCGGAAGGATTATTGCCTGATTCGACGGTACTGCTATTCGTGAATCCTCCTCTTCCATCACCCAAAAGCACAGTTGCTGCGCCATGGCCCTGACAGGAACTATCCTTACCGCAGGCACTCCCTATCACGAGATCAAGGTTGCCATCTCCGTTGATATCCCTCTGCAACTGCCGAGGGGGAGTATCCTACCGGATAGTTCGCCGCCGCTTGGAAGCTACCATCTCCATTACCGAGCAGTACACTTACCTCGCCCGGTTGAGCGCAAGCACTTGTATCCACAATCACCGAAATCGCGAGATCAGCTTTCCGATCCTCTTTGAAGTCGCCTACAGCCATCGCCGTGGGCTTTGTCCCAGCGGATATGTGACGGCTGACTGAAATGTGCCATCACCGTTGCCAAGCAATACACTGACGCTTTGTCGCCGCGATTGACCGCGATCAGATCAAGTTTCTTATCGCCGTTGACATCGGCTAAAGCCACGGATAACAGGTCCGGCGCCCAACGGATAACTGCCTGCCAAGCTTGTATGTGCCGTCGCCAGCATCGAGCAACACGCTGACAGTTCCATTGCTAGAACAGGTCGCATCGGTACCGCAGAAATTGGTGACCACCAAATCGGGCTTGCCATCGCCGTCCAAATCACCAGCCGTAACCGACTTACGGTCCAAGTCGACGCTATAGGCGCGCGCAGCCTGAAATGTGCCGTCACCGTTGCCCAATCGCACGCTGATGGTGCGATCCGAGAAATTGACGACTGCCAAATCGGGGTGACCGTCACCGTTGAAGTCCGCTACAGCGAAGGCACGCGGAGAATTTCCCGCTATGAAGTCTTTTGAGACGGCTTGAACGTACCGTCGCCGTTGCCCAAGAGTACGCTGAACGAATTGCCGGACTGGTTGGCTGTGACTAAATCAGGTATATTGTCGTTATTAACATCGGCAAGCAATACAAACGCCGGATTGCTTCCAACGCCATAGGGTCAAGCCAGCTTTGAAAAGTGCCATCGCCTCGACCCAGCAGGACTGTCACGATTCTTGTGCCTGACTCAGTGACCGCCAAGTCGAGCTTTCCCATCGCCGTTGAAATCTCCCGAAGCAATCGAGGACAACGGGACCGATGCTACGTTGACGGAGGAAATCGCTCGGAAGCTTCCATCGCCCCGGCCGAACAGAATACTCACTGTGCCGTCAACATTGGCGGACGCCACATCGAGCATGACCGTCGCCGTCGAAGTCTCCAATAGCCAACGATTGCGGAGCCCCGTCCGATGTTGTAGGGAATCGCTTTTGGAAAGTGACCAGTTCCGTCGTTAAGCAGCACCGCAACTGTATTGCTGGCTTTACCAGCTACGCCAAATCGGGCTTTCCATCGCCGTTGAAGTCACCTGTTGCGATGAATACAGGATCAGCAGAACGGCGTAGGTTGTGGCGCTCCTGTAGAGTCCCGTCGCCATTGCCAAACAACACGCTGATGCTGCCGTCCCCTTCATTAGCAACGACGACGTCAGCTTGCCATCACCGTTGAAGTCACCGAGCAACACGAATGTGGCGGTTTCCAACCGCAGTAGTCCACTGCGGCGCAAACTGACCGTTTCCCTTCCCTAAAAACACCGAAATCTTCCCGGCGCTGAAGTTCGCGACGACCAAATCAGGCTTTCCGTCGCCGTTCAAGTCGCCCGTTGCCACGCTGGTGGGAGCACCTGAAAGAGCCAATGTTGGCGCTACCAGGAACGTGGTCTTTCCCGCCTGAGTAGCCGGGCCCGTTGCTCGGCAGCCCAGCCCGGGACCGCCTTCGCTGATTGGGTAGCAGCGCTCGAAGCCGCAAGATTGGACAGGGTTAGGAGCAGTACGGAGCAGGACAGCAGGCAGTGCAGACGGAAACGGCAGTGGCGCGCCATTTGACCCTCCAGAATCAAGTAGGGATGTTTCCCGGGAGCGGGTTGTCAACTTTCTTGATTATGTCTGATGGTCAGCCAACCTAGCACCCACCTCTGATACAGTCAATAAGAAAATAATAAGACCAATCGGAAGTAGGCGACACGCCGACCCAAAATGGAAATAGTAAACGGTGGTTAGAGCATTGCCAGGATACGTGCTTCGACTCTAGGCGGAGCGATGATTCGTGGAGTGAAGAAAGCGCAATTTAGAGACGGAAGACTCATTTGCTGAATGTAGCGCTCTCGACGATCCAGCCGTTGTCTGTCCTCTTGAGGTGGTAGGTAATAATGGTCTTGGGAGTTTCTCGCGCACCGTTTACAAGAACGGATATTTTCTCGCGGCAACTCAAATCCACGCTGTCGCCCGGGAGCGATGCGACGGTAGGACATATATCTTCTACAAACTTGGCATGGTGGCTCTCCTCGTATTGCTTCTTCCACGACTGGCGAGCTTGCGCTATTTGTTCCGCATCACTTTTTGCAGGCGGTTTTTCTGACTCTCTTACCGTGATTATCACTGAGCGTTCTTCGAGGCTTCCGCCGGCCCGGCTGCGGTTAGAGTATATGTGGTCTTACCGTCTGGCCTGAGGGTTTTCTCGCCCTTTGCGTCCACATGGCCGATTCCAGGGGAGATAGTGACATTGGTAGCATTCTGCGTCTCCCACCGCAGGGTGGTTTCTTTGCCCTCTCTAATCGCCGTTTCGCTGGTGGTGAAGCTGACGATACGTGGAGGCTCAACCCGCGCAGGTTGTTCCACCGTTATTAGCACAGATTTTTTTCTTCTCCACCACTCCATTTCGCCGAAATCGTATAGGTCGTCGTCTTACGTGGTGCCACGTCTTGCGTCCCCTTTTGCAGGACGTTCCCTATGTCAGGCTCTATGGAAACCTCGGTTGCATTCTGAGTATCCCAGCTGAGCTTCGTTGACTGGCCTGGCTGGATCGTTTCAAGCGTAGCGGAGAACTTGATTTCGGCGGCCACCACCGGCTTTGGCTTCAGCTCCAACTCGGCGCGAACTGGTAGAGTCTCCCCGTCTTTAACATCGACCCTCCTGGTCCAAAGTTTGTAACCCTCCAAAGTCAGTTGCAAGTTATGTGGCCCTGCGCCGACTTTGGCGGCCAATGGTCTGGTCGCCGAAGTGCTACCAGCAGGTTTGTCATCGACCCGCACAGCCGCGCCCGGCGGCTTGGATTCGATTTTCAAGTATGTCTGGCTTTCAATTTCGCGCAGCACAAAAGCCAGCCGCGTCTCTGTATTCGCGAGGATCTCGATGGTCTGCTCGAGTCGAGTCCTGATATCCAGATTTTCTGATCTGCACCTTATGCGTCCCAGGGTTCAGCTGAATCTGAAGATGGTTGTCAGGGCGCGTCACATCTTTCGGTTCACCGTCAATCAAGACATCCGCGCCCGAGACATTGCTTCCAACCAGTAGCGTTCCCAGTGCCTTGAGTTTCATTTCGACCGAAATATTCTTGTGCTCCCCGGACCCCACCACAACCGTGTCGCTCCACGTCTCGTACCTATCCAGGCTGACTTGCACGGTGTGGGATCCGACTGCAAGGCCCGTCGAAATAGTGCCGTCGCCAGTGCTCATCCCGGTTTCCTTGCTGTCGACTAGGAGGTGTGCGCCCGCGCAAGAGTTGTGTTCCCGACTTTACTTGGATTATCAATTGCGCCTCGGTGGGCTTAACGGGCTTCAGCCACCAAATGATTAGGGCGATTGCCGCGAGCGCCAGCGCCACCACGGCGATGACCAGTGGTTTTCGCCACAGCGGCATTGGCTCACGAAGAGCCGGTACGAGTTCGGGAACTGGCTCAGTTTCGACTGGGACTAAAATTGCAGATGGCTGTTCCTCGTCAATTGTTGTTGCCCCATGGGACTCGATCCCGAAACTAGCAAACATTTTTGTCGCTTCGGCTTCGGTATTTTCAGTTTGAGGAGTCGGTATCGTGGTAGTTTTTGCTTCTTCAACCAGGCCACGAAATTCCCCAGATTGCTGATATGAAGAGGGTCTCGAACTGAGGAATTCTCGCGCATTGGCGATCGCGCCTTCTTCCAGCAGGCTTTTTCCTTTGGCAATCGCCGCTTGAAGGTCACGCCGAAACCCATCTCGCTTCGATCGCGCCTGCTGGAGCAGAAGATTTAGGTCCTCACTGGGAACTTGATTTACAGCCTTCTCTAGCAGATGGACTGCTCCCTCAAAGTTCTCCTCGATGAGTAACTGCCGCGCCGAGTGTATTGTTTCTTCGACGAACGCCTGCCGTTGTGCTTTGACCTGTTGATCGCGAACAAAACGAAGAAGTTCGTCAAGGTCTTGGGACTCGACAAACCGAACCTGAGCGCCTTCCAGGATTTGGATGGCATCAGGATATCGGCCAAGGCTGATGGCTTCGTTTGCTTGCCGCAGACAAGTAGCCTTGTCTGCCTCGGTGCGCTCGATGATGCATGCGGTCATGGATCAACGTCCGGAAGGATTCGAGGCGCGCGTTTTCCGGGCACTTTCTGTAAAGCCTTTTCGATAGCATCAAGAGCATGCTGCGTTTGGCCGCTGTCCAGCAATTGCTGAGCCGCTGCAATCTGATCGCGAACAAATTCTTTCTGGGTCGCTATCTTGTATCTGGACGTCAGCGAGTTCTTTCAGTCTTGCAAGGTTAGTTTCATTGGGAAACTTCTTAGTGCTTCAGCGGCCTTTGCCGAAGCCGTCTTGTAATCATCGCGATCGATCGCGTCCTGAACTTCCCGATTAGTCGTTCGAGCTCGCCGACGCTGTTTTTCCCGCTGGTGCTCCAACTTGAAAGTCTCTCGAGGAGCGTGCGCAGTTGAGGGAGCCGAGGGATCCAGTTTCTGGGCTTCTCGCAACACGTCAAGGGCGGCAGTAAATTTTCGCGCCGCCATCTGCCTGCGCGCTTCGTCGAGCAGTCCCTCACCTTTCGCTGACGCTCTCGTTCCTCGAGTCGCGTTCAATTGCCCTTCGCAGGGCGTTGATCTTGCTATCGTTAGGCCGATGTGCAAATGCGGCCTCGATCGCATTTTTGGCGGTGTCCAGGTCGCCGGTACGCTGGGCCGCTTCTGCCCTAGCGACGGCTTTGCTAGACAACTCCGCTTCGGACTTGGCTTTTCTATGCCTGCACGAAGCGTCTGCAGTTCAGGACTATCATCGAGTTCAATCGCCTGATTGACGAATATTAATGCCTCTTCGTAGTCCTCACTGTTCATAACGCAGCGCTAGCCCGTTCTTTCAACTCTCGAGCACGCTCGGCGCTGAGCTGCGACTGGAGCTTCGCACGTACCGAGCTAAGATTCTTGGCGGCCTGACTGTGTTGGCGGTCAAGTTTCAGCGCTTTGATCAAGTACTCTTGCGCCTGGACCAATTCGTTGCTCTGTTGCAGGATCTCAGCTTTGTTCAAATATTCAGCGATGGATGCCTGTTTCAGTCGATCCTGTACTTCAGCAAGTGCGCTCGCCAACGCATCGCCTGATGCATATCGCTGGTCCCGGTTCTTTGCCAGTGCCTTGAGCGTGATTGTTTCGAGCTCTGGCGGACACGAGATGCTCCATATTGCAGAAATGGCGGCGGGTCCTCGGAGATGATCTTCGCCATAGTCGCTGACCGTGCTTTCGCCTTCGAAGGGAAGAGCATAGGTCAGCAGTTGATAAAGCACTACTCCCGTGAGTAGATGTCCGCACGGGCTATCGATCCTTTCTCGCGGAATTGTTCGGGGGGTATGTAGTAGAGACTGCCGACGAACTGTCCTGTCTTGTGTTAGGCTGTGATCACCCAATCGAGCAATACCGAAATCTACAATCTTAACTCCGCCGTCATTCAGTATCATGATATTGGCAGGCTTGATATCACGATGAATGATCCCGTGCTGATGGGCGTAGCCTAGTCCCTGGCAAACCTCGGCAATGATGTTGATCTTTTCCAGCAACGGCATCGGCCGGTGGGCGCGCAAAAGATCCTCCAGGCTGTTTCCCTCGAGGTATTGCATTACCAGGAAAGGCCGGCCCTCGTGTTCTCCTAAGTCGTATACCGTGACGATGTTGGGATGCTGCAGGCTGGCGGTGGACTTTGCTTCACGGTAAAAACGTTCCAGGAAGTCCGTGTTCTCATGGATATCCACGTTCATCATCTTGATCGCAACGAGGCGATCAAGATATGGGTCCTTCGCCAGGTACACGACTCCCATACCACCCCGCCCAATGGTGTCGATTACGTCGTACTTACCGATTTTGAACGCTTTGGTGGGGGCGGCCATTGTTAAATTTCCGTCGCGGCGCCAAACATCAAGCCAGCGCGCCCCCCTCATTTCTTGAGCGTTATGTCGTTTGGACAAAGGACTGTCCACCACGCCGACGATCGGGAGGGGCTCCCTCACTGGCCGAGTTGTTGTTTGCGCCATTGTGCAACGAAGATAGACGGTGTAGCAAGGATAACGATTGAGCCGAGGAGCATCGCCGACCCGTTATTTGAACGAAGGAGGGGGCGACCTGCGCCCAGTGACGCGAAATCTGCTCCTGGTCTGCAACTGCCAAGGAGCCTGCCGGCCACAATTCAATGTAAGTACAGGCATGGAAAGGGTTTGTCGCATACAGTTGAGGAAAAGGCGCTGAAATGCAGCACCCGCAGGATCGAGATTGCAGGAAACCTGCTAACGCGATCATGAGATTGCCGAGGCCAATCCCCTTGGCCCGTTGGCAGGCTTGTAAATTCGCCATTCCGTTATAGACTTAGCATCCATCGCTAAAGGCAAATACGTCCATGAAGGCTCCCCGGCTCGCCGCGTCGTCCCGACCGACTGTGCGGATTACCGTTTGTATCGCTGGACTTCAGCAACAGCGCTTTGAATTCTCGCGGCCTTTCAAGATCGGGCGGACGGAGGAGTGTGACGTTTGCGTCAAGGATGAGCATGTCAGCCGAACTCATGCCGAAGTGTCTGTTTGAAGACGGCGCCTGGCGGATCCGTGACCTGCACAGCGCAAACGGACTTTACTCGGGAGGCCGGAGTTTTGATCAGGCTGCCATCGCGGGACAGATGGCAGTTAGGCTCGGCATTTATGGTCCGGAGCTTCTTTTCGAAGTCGTGGAAGCCCCTACCCATAGCAAGGATTCAGCGGACGATGAAACCGTCGTTGAACGCTACATTGAGCATTACTTTGGCAAGGATGCCGCCCATGAGCCTGTGGGCGAACACACGATGTTCGTCCGCAAGGCCTTTCGCTCATGTACAGACCAAGCAGAAACGAAAGTACGGATATGTTCTCGGAGGTTACTGATCTGCCATTGTGGCGCGCAGGAGCCTATGCCGTCTATGAACGGCAGCAGGTTCAAGAAGCAAAGGGCGATGGCAGAAGACCTTTTCTATGCGATGAAGTCTCTCGATGTGGACATCGCCAACCTCGAGCGAGCCGTCTTGAGCTCCAATAACCAGCAGAGCACTCGATGTGATTCGGAAGTATGAGAGCCGGCGCAAAGACATGGAGCGAGAATTACAACCAGTTCCTGGCCACTCTCCACGTCTACAATCCGAAGATGACCGAACAGGAACGGCTGGTTATGCGTGTTGCGCGCATTTTTGGCGAATGCGAGCTCGACATGCCCCCCGATTTCATGGCGGAAGTCAACCGGTACATCAAGCTGTGGCAATCCTCAGGACGGTTCAAGAATGCGATCAATCCGGCGAAAGATAACGGCTATATCGCTCCGATTTCGAACGACTTGCTGAATCAGGGCCTGCCTCCCCAATTCTTTTACCTGGCCATGCAGGAAAGCAACTTCGACCCTTACATCAGCGGTCCGATGACAAGGAAAGGCATCGCCAAAGGCATGTGGCAGTTCATCCCTGAAACGGCGGTCAAATATGGGCTGCATCTGGGACCGCTGGTCGATCTCCGGCGTCCCGATCCCGGCCGACGATCGCCACCACTGGGACAAGGAAACGAAGGCGGCGGCGGAATACATCAAAACGCTCTATGGCACCGATGCGCAGGCGTCCGGTTTGCTGGTCATGGCTTGTTATAACTGGGGCGAGGACCAGGTGTTGCCGCTGGTCCGCAGCATGCCCGCCAATCCGAGAGATCGGAACTTCTGGCAGTTGCTTGCGAAACATCGCGACCAGATCCCCCAGGAAACCTACGATTATGTTTTCTATATTGTCTCCGCCGCGGTGATTGGCGAAAACCCTCGCTTATTCGGATTCGATTTCGACAATCCGCTGGCGGACCTTCGGGGCGATGGTGCGACCAGTTCACTCGATGACGGCGATTTCGTACAGCAGTTTCCGCAAGTGAGCACAAACGCGAAGGCTCTGACGTTTGACATGTCCGGACCCGGTAGCCGCCGTTGAGGAGAAACCGCATCGGGTCTGGGCATCTGCGGCAAAGTCGCAATGGGCGGCCCACCTCTAGCAAGCGTGGTATGAAGCTGGCACTGCAAGTAGCGGGCAAGACCGATGTTGGTCTGGTGCGGACCAACAACGAGGACAACTTTGGCTACGACACTCGCCATGGAGTCTTCGTGGTTTGCGATGGGATGGGAGGACAAGCGGCGGGTGAAGTAGCCAGCAAGATGGCGGTCGAAACCGTACTTAATTACTTCACCCGCGATCTGCATGACAGTGGCACACAAGTGCTCGGCAGATTCTTCGGGGAAGTGTCGACGCGCGCGAACAAGCTCGCCAATGCGATTCAGTTGGCTAACCAGGCGATACGCCAGGCTGCCGAAGGGAGGCCCGAACTCGCCGGCATGGGATCGACCATTGTCGCGGTCTGTGTGGAGGGAGATCAATTTTCAATCGCAAATGTCGGCGACAGCCGCGTGTACCTGCTGCACGGAGACGACCTTCAGCAATTGACGAATGATCACTCACTCGTAATGGAGCAGGTTAGGCGGGGAATCCTCACGCTTGAGGAGGCCGAAAGCTCGAAGATGCAAAACGTCATCATCCGGGCACTTGGAGCGGACGAAAGTGTCGAGCCCGACTTGCAAGACCGACAATTCGCACTGGGCGACACATTGCTGATGTGCAGCGACGGCTTATCGAGGTTCGTGGCGGAGAGTGCCATGACAGAAACCATCAGCCGGGCCAAGACATTGCAGATGGCATGCGAAGAGCTGATTCAGCTGGCAAAAGACGGGAAGAGCGATGACAACATCACCTGCCTGCTGGTTCGTGCGGCGCAGCCATGGTGGCAACGTCGGGTGGTCGTCCGATTTGGATCTACTGGACAACCTTAGGCGTGCAGCCCAAGCTGGCAGCCCAACCCCGCTGGAACAATAGGCTGGCTGCTCCGGCATCGATCGCAAATCGTCAATTTCTGCTCGTTCGTCGTCTGTGGCCCAATTCTTGCCGCGCATTGACACTGAACAAATATCTCGAGTCCCTCAAGCCTGCATCTTCGCCCTGTTCCGTCAACTTAAAGATGGCGAGCGGTCCGGGGTGTCGTCGACAGGCGCCGATGCTCAGCTGTTATTGCCTCGTTTGGGTCACCGCTCCAAATGAATTCTCTCGGGCTGTTAAAAGACATCAAGGTTTGTGTGGCCGTGTCAGCTTGAACTCTTCGACTCCTGTGCTGGGCAGTACGGTGATTTGTAGTGCATTTGTAGGGCACTGCCGCCGCCATAAAGCGCCTGCTGGATTTGGCTCGCACGGTTAAAGAACGCTACGTAACGCTGGATTGGGATTAGGGTAGGCGGCTTATGCAGATCAAGCAGGCCGCCGGGTTTGAACACGTTCTGGAGGTCATCGAGGGCGTTGTTGCCCTCGGGGAACTTTTGTCCCAGTTGGATCGAGCGCGGTGCAAAGCGTCTTCGGCGCCGGGAGGAGGGAGAGAGTTTGACGATACACGGAGAGGTTGTCGATCGGGCGGATCGAGTACCTTGTGACAGCTGCATTCACCGCATGGTCAGTTCCCTCGTTCTTGCAGCCAGCAGTTTGGAAACTGTTCCCTGGCTTCTTACTCGCTCGCATCCTTCACACGCTTTCTTTTGCTTGTCAGAATCTTCAGGCGATGTCTGACGAGGGATGTTATCGATACAAGTCTTCAGGTCAAACAGGGCATCGTTATACTTCCCATTTTCTCTGCCCACCGGCATTATTTTCACATTCCGGTGGCCGAGACGAGACCGGTTGCATCGCTGAACGACTGTGCGAGCTCTTTGTCTTGAGAAGTATTCTTTGCGGTCAGGCACAGTACTGCATAGCAGTGCTGAATGTGCGCCGGCAAATGCGGGCAACTTCGCAGAGGCGTCGCCCAGGCTGCGATAACCAGAAACCCTGGCTCGTCGATGAATTGCAACCACTGCGGCGATGTACTCCTTGACGATATCGTTCTCTGTAGCCCTGACTACTACTGGGCTGAGATTACCTGCCGCGCCCTGAACGATTGCTGCCCAGAACCCAGGGTTCCCCGTTGATGTAGTGCTCCAGGATTCTGAAGTGCCTCCATCATTGCGTTCCAGCCGGCTTTGGTGAATGCGGCGGGTACCCGATCGTCATCGTGGACCGTTTCGTCGCCCGGCGAGGCCAATGCCGCTGTCACCTTTCGATCCGCATAGGCAATCATCGCCTGATATATCCGCTGGTCGGCCGAGAAACTGTTCAGATAAGCTCGGGCATTTGACGGCGTCCTGGTCCGACGCCGCCATAAGCAGTTGGCCGATTCACTTCGAGCATATACGTTACATGGCGTCCCAGCTGCGCCGGTGCAATCGCTCGCGTTCCGCCCTTCCAATTGCTGCTGATCGCTCAGTTCGTCCGGCTGTTGCGTCGCAACGTCAGCTGGCGGGCCAATAAGCGTAAACATCGGACGCGAGGCGTATGTTCAGTCCCTGCATGGACCTCGACTCACTGGTTATAACCAGGTAAGTCTTCAGGGTGCTGTAAGCGTCATTGAATGCCTGATTGTCTTCTGTCGCGGCATTGGCGGCGCCTCCGGGCCGATACGAAAGCTGCCTTAGCCGCTCGGCCATCGAGGAACGAGTGCCATCCAAAATGAGCTGGTTGAGGTCTCGAGAGTATGCACTGCACACCGTTTGGATAGAGGTCGTCGCCTTGATATATAAGCCCCATCGGAGGCCAAGTGAGCGGCGCTGTACTTGCCGTGTGGGCTTCAACGTCGTCCAGCAATTGACCCGTTGCTCCAGAAGTTGCAGCTGTCCGTAGCGATGGCGGTTGATTTCCGGATGGACGTGCCAATCTGACTGGTCCTTCACAACTTCGGCCTTCGAGAGCAGCTCCCGGTTTCCCAAATAGGAGACGGTGAAACCAAGCGCGCAGACAATGCCGATGAGAGCAACAGAAACTAAAGCGATCCGGCGGAGGAGGCTCACCTTGGAGCTGACAGAGCTGGTGGCCAAAGCGACGCGATCTTTAGCGATGACGTCGTTGAACAGCCGGGTAAGGAATACCCACTGCGGCACTTTTCGCGATCCGGCGACTCGGGCAGGCGCCGGAGCCTGGGCCGATCGGGCGCCGTCGGAGTAAAGATGCGAGTCGCGCCGCCATCGAATCCGGCTTCAGAAGCTTGCGCGCGGGGAGTCGCTTGCACAACATCGTCCACGACCACAGGACGAACTCCGGAGAAGTAAAAGCCGCGGAGAAATGGATTGACGGAAAGCTGACTGGGACGCGCCAAATCCACCAGAAACTGCACGAGCAGCGTGCGCAGTTTCCGCAACTCACGAGGAAATTCATAAATGCCAGGAAGCTTGTCGTTCTCATTCTCGCGTGCCAGCAGATCGAGCCGCTTTTCCGCCAACGAGTAAAACAACTCGTCGAAAGCCTTCGTCAGGCGTTTGGTCTCTTCTTCGGCATAAACTCCAGCGGCTGTCGAGCGCACCGGCAAGGTGACGCCCAACACTTCGGCAAGCTTCTTCGTTGCTCAGGTCGCGGGCAAATTCCGGGAAGAAAGAAACCTTGTCCAGCTTGGTGAAGAGAACGTACACCGGAAAGCTGATGCTGAGAAGCTGCGAGATCTCATGCAGCCGCGCGGCCAGTTTACGCGCGGCCGAAAGCGTGCTTTCGCTCGCACCCGGCTGGAGAAAGCCACTGCAATCGAAGCAAACGATGGCCGCACGCGGAGCTTGCCGGCCCTTCCCGAAGGCAGCAGAGATTCGACCGCGGCTGTACCAGTTTGATCAGACGTTTCCAGCGGCATGGCTGCGCCATCAGATCGCCAGCCGGATCCACGACCACCGCCTGGCGCGTATACCAGACGTTGGAAACTCGGGTAGGCAGAATGTTATTGTCCTGGTATACGTGCCCAGCCAGCAGTTCCGGGTCGAGAGCGGAATGAATGATGGTGGTGGTTTTCGTCGAGCCGGATTCTCCGAGAGGAACACGACGGGAAGATTGCCGATGCTCGCGCCACGGCCTAGCGTCGAATGCTTCAGCCTGCGAACCGCTTCGTCGCACCACCAGATCAATGTCACCAGTTCCCGCCGGCTGGCGACTCGCCCTCGGCGTCAGATTGCGCTCGCTTGTTCTTGCGGTGAAACCAAAGGAAAACACCGGCACCGACCAAGCCGATGAACGCTAGGCCACCCCGCAGGATCCATACGGTCCGAGCCGCTGCAGCGGCAACCATGTGCCAATGAACCAGACCAAAACCAAGTATGCTGCCAGAATGCCGCGCGGTCACCCAGTAAACACCCATGCAGCCTCCCTACTTCGATTAACGGACAGCCGATGTGGAAAGTTCAGAAGCACCGGAAGCCAGCACAATCTTGAATACAACGAAAAGAGCACAGCGCGAGAATGCAGCTGGCCAGCGCAGCGATAGCCATCCTTCGAACCCAGGGATCTGCCTGCGCTCACGCGGACTGCCTCGGCCGGAATTGCTCCTCGCGGCGACAATGCACCAGCACGGACCGCGCACTCGACGAATTTTTTCTTCTATGCCTGCCATGATCGCCCGCAGGTCGCCACCGGCCGCGTAACGACCCTTAAATCCAAGCAACAAGCACAGATAGTAAACCTCAAGCATATCCGCAGTTTCGGCAGAGTCGCCGCGGTTCAAGAGTCTTATGCAGTTCCTGAAAAAAGACTTCGCCGGCCAACTGATGGCCGTACAATTCCGCTTGCAATGGCAATCGTGCCCAGTCGGCAAAGGCGGGATTGCGGCAACCTAATCGCCGACTCATCGAGGAATGCCACCAGGGCAAATATCGCCTGCTTGACATCCTCCGGGCTGTAACCGCCGCTGCGGGCTTCCTGTTCAGACACCCTGAGAGCCTGTTTGATGTGCGCGCGAAAGGCTTCGGCACTGGGGACTGCCTGACGGTTGTATCGCAAACGCACGATGGCAGTGAACACTTCCTGGAATGCCAGAGCGAGGTTCCAGCCGCGGCGATCCAAGGCAGGACTTGAACCTTGATAGCTACGAAGAGGCGGATACAGGCGTAGATGACATATTTCAACTCTCCAACAACACGATCAGTTCCATCTCAGGTGACGGGTAATTCACCCGGAACATACACCCCTACGCTGCGAGACTGCATGATGTGTTCCCAGCAGGGTCCGCTTCGACTGATAGTGAAGTATTGGCTCTCCACTTTGGCGGAAATCGCAGAGGGAGGTACCTGCATGTGGGTCAGCGTGAGTCCCGGAAGTGCCCGCTTCACAAGTTCGGGAACAAACTTAGAAGAGCAAACCTTTACCAGTTGGGCAGTCCTGGATATCAAATCGGCCTCACCGACCGGCGAGTGAATGCCCAGTATCCAGCGCGATGCGCCCAAGGCAGCGCTGGTCCTTGATCTTCGCCTTCGTAAAAATAGCTTCTCAGCGGCTTCAGTGGGATCGAAATGGCCTGCGAAGGAACGACCACCTCCAGCATTCGACGGATGTGCTCATCCAGCATCTGGAAGCAGGAGCCGGGATCGCGATGATTGTAAGCCGGCAAGGATGCGAGGATGCGTATCGATGCCGAAGGTGCAGAGCGCACCCGCCAGACCGGGACATTTCACGAAACAGTTCCTCGGGATGACCATGCTTCGACAGCAAGCAGATGCCGCAGTGGCGTCAGGCTGGAGTTGATGGCGTGCAGGAACCAAAATTGCGATACGTGGCGGGCGGACATCCCCGCCTGAAACTTTCCTGCCGACATGCTGCTGCTCCTGTGAAACCGCTGCCGCTTTTTTCCTCGAGAATTTCAACCAGTCGCTGCAGCATGCCGGTCAAACACTCGCTCGCGCTTAGCCGCACGCATGGCGCGACAAAATTACGGATCGAAGACGAAATGCCCTGACCCGTCACGGGCCACTCGGGCCAGCGGCAGCGTCAAGAGAGTTTCGGTGTCATCGCTCTCCAATACCAACCGGATATTCTTGCGACCCAGGTGAATGGGTTTTTCGTCGCGCCCGGTGTTTTCATCATGCAGCATCTCGGCAACGTCGGTGTAACGCGAGTGTTTTCATCCGCCGGGTCTTCCAAACTGCAATTCTGCCCGTCGGGCAACCAGCGGGGCACGGCAAGAGACACGGTCAAATCGCTCGGCGGTTGGAGGAAACAGCTCCGCAATATTGCATGGCATCGGCAAGGGATCAGCAGTCAGGGATGTCAAACGTCAAACCATCTTCGAAAATTCCACGGGCGTGCAAAAGAGCTACCGTTCCATTGCGTAAGGCATCGGCGTCGAGCTGATAATCAGCAAACCCATATGCATCTTTCCAGAGGCTCGCCGTGGCAAAATGCACCGACTCTTCAAAGTATCGGTTTTGCGCCTGGAAATGATGCGGGGCCAGATACATGCCTTCTGCCCAGACGATCTTGGACAGCAATTTCATGCCGGATCACCTGCTCAGTGCGGAGGAAGCCATTCTCTCCCGAACCGGCTTTTTGAGAACAGTAATCTTGCATAGCTCAGCGTGCCATACAAGAGTTACCGCTTTACTGCTTCGCCGTTGCGGTGTAGCTTGTAGCCATTACTGGGCATTTCAAGCGGAAAATCGGATACGCTCTCGACCTTTCTAGAGACGTGCCTATCCGAGGTCATCACTGGCCGTGACGTTTACCGCCAAATACGAGATTCTTGAGTCAGTTACCCGCGGACGGGTGGAGACTTTCGTTGCGCGCGTGTAGTCGCGACTAATGAGCGGGTACTGGCGCATATCTTTGATTGTCCCGAACAGAAACCCAACCAGCCGACGGTGCAATGGGTTCTGGAATCCTTCCGCGCCGTGGCTCCCGAATCCGCCGAACTGGTGATCGATACCGGCAAGTATGAGGGCACCTCCTACGCTTATCTTGTCACCAGAATGCCCGCTCAGGCTCGTCTTGAGGAGTGGATTCGGACGTATGAGGCTGGCCAGTCGGCCAATCTAACCGTCGAGCCTTCCGAGAACTCCGTCCCGGCGCCCGGGGTCAAGGCGGTCGAGGAAATTCCGGGCTGCCGAGCAAGCTACCCTTTGCGGTTCTGGTGAGGAACAAGGGATTACTGCGGTGTTCGAGGCACTGCGGCGAGGACTAGCGCCGCAACCCGAAGCAACGCGAGTTTCGGCAGCCGCTACTGATTTGACAGGAACCGCTGCCGCTGCGCCGCCAAAGCGATTTCCCGGTCGAGCGAAAGGTCGAGGCACAGGAGCCCGGAGAATTTACCAAGGAATTTCTGGCGAAATTCCGCAGGGATGGGGCGAGCCCTATCGCGCCCTATGCGCCGGCTAAGGATGAACAGGTCCGATCTGTTTCCGAATGAGACTCTTGTCAGGGATTCCGGACCCATTTCGAACGTGGAAGCTCCCAGCGGCTCCGCCAGTGGTATTTTCGGATCGAAGTTTGATCTCGCCTGGTACACCGAAAAAACCGGCTTCGTCCTGGATAGTCAGCCGACAGCTTCAAGGGGCGGAGCGGCCGGCAAATCGCCAGAGTCAACCGGCGAATTCACGGGTTTTTTCCGCGGCCCTTTTAACGCGGAACGACCCGAGACAACGCCAGATGTTTCGACGTCGGCGCCACGTCCCGCAGAGAGCGCGGGAGATTTTACGAGAGTGTTCGGCGCGAGCCAGAAGCGCGCCTCATCCGTGGCATATACAACGCCGAAAACCACCGATGACTCGACAGTAGGGAGCGATCCCGGCTTCACCCGAGTATTTGCCGATACCCAGAAGCCGCCTTCGGTGGGCTCCGAAATGGAGAGTGGATCGCCGAAGCAGGCATCTTCTTCCACCGTTAAGGCGCGATACTCCAGCGATACCGATTCGGTTTCGCCGCTCTCCTCATCGTCCGTGCCGGAGCGCACCGATTCCTGGTCACTCCCGCGATCGCCAAGCGCCACGAGCATGCCGTCATCCCATGACATGGAGCCGCGTTTTTCTGAGGCTTCTGAACCGGCGGGCGCGACTCGCGTCTTTTCCAGTGCTGAGAAAGACCCGCAGTCCAAGCTGTCAAGTGTGCCCGCCGGTCCCAGCGAGTACACGAGGATTATCTCCGGTGGACTAAGTAACCCCACTCCTGCGAAGGAAGTGCCGCGGGCGACCGGAACCAGGGGATTCATCTGTCGGGTAGCGCAAGCCTGGCGATTCCTGTGCCTGCGATTCAGCCCTCCCACGTGTCGGCTCAGCCGCCCGCTCCCCACTTACAAGCTGGCGGTTATCCGCAAATGCCAACGCCGCCGGCGGTTCCCCGAAGTCCGGAGTTGGGCTCTGCAAAACCAGCGCAGGTGCCCTGGGCTCTCATTCTTACGCTGAATGGGTTGTTTGTTCTGGCCGTTTTACTCGTATTGTATTTTGCACTTAAACATTGAGCGACCGGACGGAATGATCTTCCAGCTCGTTGTTGGAGGGATGCGATCTGAAAACATAAGCTGCTCGATGTCCTTAAAGTTGGGACTGTAACCTTCTGCCAGAGGTTAGTCGACAAGCGCAACTCAAGTTTCGATTCCGAATATTCCTCTGTGGAAGTTGCCGGAACTTTCGAGTAGCATATCGAGCCTTGGAACGGATTGCTGTGATCGGAGGTGCAACGCCGATGAGATTTACCAGTCCGATTACAAACGCAAACTTCATCATTACGTCCGGTGCGGATTGGCCGAGTGTAACTCTGCAGACGGACGGCTCCGGCCCCCATACATGGAATTGGGAAATAGCTTGGGGGACATTCACGAGATCAGGGAGCGCGAGCAGTCCGTCGAACTCCTGGGACGCTAGGGCCGCGGTCACGAATTACGGAGGGACACTGACAGTTCGGCGCTCGCGCTAAGAACGAGATTGCCGTGATTACGCTCAAGATTAAAGGAACGAATCCCAGTGCTGCTGAGGTTAGACAATTTCTTAACGGCAAGCCTAACAGCGACGGTTTTGACAAAAGTCCTCCGAGAAGAGTCGGGCTGGCAACATTTCAATGCGACCGGGGAACCGATCAGATCTTTTGATAATGGTTACGGGATGTGCCAGCTAACAAGGCCCGCCCCCAGTTTCGAGCAGGTCTGGAACTGGAAACTCAATGTCGAGGGCGGGCTCAAGCTTTTTGCCGACAAACGCACCACTGCCATGGGTTATCTGAGCCAGAGCAATCGCACTTACACAAGTGATCAGCTGAGATATGAGTCTATCTGCCGCTGGAATGGAGGCTCTTACCACGAATGGGACGAAAAGGCCGGGAAGTGGGTCCGGCATCCTAATATCCTTTGCGATTCTACGACCGGCAATATCGGTTGGGATATGAACGACGACGAAAATAAGGGGAAAACCGAATCCGAGCTTCACAAGAGGGATAAAGGTACTTTCGGTGGTGCGCCATCGACCGAGGCCCACTGGAAGTATTCTGGGGTGTGTTATGCGGACAAGATTCTGGGTTAGCGTCGTACTTCTCATGGCAAGTTTAGCTGCCAGGGCAGCAGATCGCATACAACTGCCTTCTGGTAAGACGATCAACTATTCAGCCTCTGAAGGCGCACTGCGTTCTTCATTCCCAACGCGAGCGGCAGCACATCAAAACTGTGCTTGCAGCGCGATGCCAACGTGGCGAAAGAGGCAAGGCCCATATCTGTAACGGTAATAGCCGAGGCGTCCGGTTTGGTGGTCCTTACCGACAGCTATCCATCTATCCCTGGCGGGATGTCATACTGCCAGGCCTGGCGAGGAGCGGTTTCTGCGTGTGATTGAAATTAGCGGGAAGGAGCCAATCGAGAAGTACCACCTGAAAATTGGAAAGCTGCTCGTGACAACATTGAGCTTGCCTCGCCAGGTCTGAAGTGGTCGCCCGAGACCAGGAGCCTCAGCATACAATGGCTCTCCGCTCCAGGGCAGGTGGGAAAGACGGGAAGTAGAACACTCACGATCGGGGCAGACGGCGGGGTAAAAATCCTGAGCGCCCGCTGTGAATACCTAACTCCCTGACAGCTCCGGCACAAAATAAGATTAGTAGCTCCAGCGTCGGATTCGGAAAGTCGTCCGGCACATAGGCGGCGAGATTGCGCGCACGGGCAACTGCGTCCCAGGCTGCACCTGACTGATTCAGGCTGAAGTATTGGTACTTCAACT
>CAVPVE010000005.1:0-17429 GCA_963709025.1 uncultured Acidobacteriaceae bacterium | reverse complement strand
CGATGTTGGTGGCGTGGTCGGCCACCCGTTCCAGATTGCGGGCGACGAGCAGCGCATCGAGCGCCTGCCGTACGACTTCGGGGCGGTCGTTCATGGTCTTGACCAACTGGATGAAAGCGTCATCGCGCATGCGGTCGACCACATTGTCCATCTCAAGCACGGCCTGCGCCAACTCAGCCTTGCCCTCGATGAACGATTCCAGCGCCCGGCGCACCATGGCACTGACGGCAGCGCCCATGCGCGCGATGTCCACGGGCAGATCGGCCGCGGGAAGCTCGACCATGTCCATCACTCGCTCGGCGATATTCACCGCCTGGTCGCCCACGCGCTCGAGATCGGAATTGATCTTGGTGACGGCGAGAATGAAACGAAGGTCGACCGCCATGGGCTGCTGCATGGCGAGCAGGTCGAATGCAGCCTCGTCGATCTCGCGCTCGGCCGTATTGATCAGGCTCTCGCCCTCCAGCACCATCTGGCAGCGCGTTAGGTCGCGCTCCACATAAGCCTGGCGGGCAGCGATCCACCGCCTGCTCCGCCAGTCCTCCCATGCGAAGCAACCGTTGCCGCAGATCGTCCAGCCCTTGTTGAAAGCGCGTGCGCATGATCCGAACCTTCCTTCGCTAAGTCTACTATCCAAATCTGCCGGTGATGTAGTCTTCCGTTTTCTTGTCGGAAGGCTTGGTAAAAATCTTTTCGGTCTTGTCGAACTCAATCAGCTTGCCCAGCAGGAAGAACCCGGTGAACTCGGCCACACGCGCCGCCTGCTGCATGTTATGCGTCACAATCACGATGGTATACCGCTCTTTGAGCTGGAAGATCAACTCTTCAATTTTTCCGGTCGAGATCGGATCGAGTGCCGAGCAGGGCTCATCCATCAGCAGAACCTCGGGCTCGACGGCCAAGGCGCGTGCAATGCACAGGCGCTGCTGCTGACCGCCGGAGAGGCTGGCTCCTGACTTTTTGTGTATCTGATCCTTCACCTCGGTCCAGAGGGCGGCGGAATCGAGCGAACGTTCGACGACTTCGTCGAGTTTGCGACGGTCTCGGAATCCGTTCAGTTTGAGGCCTGAGGCCACGTTGTCATAAATCGACATCGTAGGAAACGGGTTCGCCTTCTGAAACACCATCCCAACGCGGCGGCGGAGTTGCGTCGCCGAAGTCCCGTCGTAGGCGTCAATCTCGCCGATTCGCACACGTCCTTCGACGCGTGCCTCCGGAATGGTTTCATGCATGCGGTTGATGCAGCGGATAAACGTCGACTTGCCGCATCCTGAAGGACCAATCAGCGCGGTAGCATGATTCGCAGCCACCTTCAGATTGATGTCGTACAACGCCTGGCCTTTGCCGTACCAGGCATTCAGGTTCTCGACCTGGATTCCGACGCCCATAGATTATGCTGCTCCGAACGTGCCACGGCGCACGACATAGCGCACGGCGGCCACGGAAGTGACGATCAGAAGGATCAGCACAAATGACCCCGCCCATGCCTGGCGATGCCAATCGTCATAGGGTGAATTCGCGTAGGTATAGATCTGCAACGGCAAGGCCGCCGTGGGCTGATCGTAACGGAGGCTCCAAAACGTGTTGCCCAGCGCAGTGAAGAGCAACGGAGCAGTTTCCCCGGCCACTCGTGCGAACGCCAACATGATTCCGGTGATCACACCGGAGGTCGCGGTACGCAGGGTAATGGAAAGCGTCGTACGCCAGCGCGGGACGCCGAGTCCATACGCGGCTTCTCGGAGCGCCTGTGGCACAAGTAAAAGCATCTCTTCGGTGGTGCGGCAGATGGTGGGAACCATCATGATCGCCAGTGCCACGCCGCCCGCGAGCGCCGAGAATCCGCGACCACGAACCAGGATGGCCCAGGCAACGATTCCAATTACGATGGAGGGCACACCGTTCAGGACATCGGCAGTGAAGCGAATCGCGCTGCCGAAGCGATTCCTCCCAAACTCGGCCAGGAAGATGCCCGCGCCCACGCCGAAAGGCACTCCAATCAGGCTGGCAATCCCCAGAATCAGGATTGATCCCGCGATTGCGTTGGCCATGCCGCCGCCGGCTTCTCCCACGGGCTTGGGGGTTTGGGTCAAGAACGCCCAGTTGATGGAACCCACGCCGCGATACACCAGATAGCCGAAGATCGCAACCAGCGGAGCCAACACCAGCACCACAGTCAACACCGCAACGCCGGTCATCAGGTGATCGGTGAGGCGGCGCCGCCAACTGATGGAGGCCACGACTTGTTTTGTGGAAGGGCTTCCGGTCAGTTCAGGCATGTCCCCTCGCAGGCTGGCCACGGGTCACACTCCAAACGAGGACTTGTGCCAGCGCATTCACAATGATGGTGACCAGGAAGAGAGCAAGGCCAATCTCGACCAACGCCGAAAGATAGACGTCGCCGGTCGCCTCGCTGAACTCGTTGGCGAGCACGCTGGCCATCGTGTATCCCGGCGCGAACAACGACTTCGAGATCTCCGGACGGTTGCCGATCACCATGGTGACCGCCATGGTTTCTCCGAGCGCACGACCTAATCCCAGAATGATCCCGCCGACAATTCCGGCGCGTGCGTTGCGAAGCACTCCTACGCGGATCATCTCCCAGCGCGTTGCGCCCAAAGCCAGCACTCCCTCGCGCTGATGCTGCGGCACCACCATGAGCACTTCGCGGGTAATGGAGGAAATGATCGGAATGATCATGATGGCGAGGATGATTCCCGCTGCGAGCATGCCCGATTCCGTAGGGAGCGCCTTCGAACAGGCCGGTCCAGCCCAAGGTCTTCCCCAGAAACGGCTCGACATATCCGCTTAACAGCGGGACCAGGATAAACATCGCCCACAATCCGTAAATCACGCTCGGGATCGCAGCCAGGAGTTCGACGAAAAACGAGAGGAGAGCGCTAGCGCCTTGGGACACATCTCGGTGGTGAACACTGCCACTCCGACGGCCAGGGGAACCGCAATGACCAGCGCGACCAGCGACGAAACCAACGTCCCGTAGATGAACGGCAGAGCACCAAACTGTTCGCTGACCGGGTTCCAATCGCTACCGCCGAAGAACTTGAAGCCAAACGCGTGCCACGAGAGGCCCGAGCCCGACAGCAGTTCGTAGATGATCAGCACCAGCACGCCCAGCACAGCCAGGGCGCATGCGGTCATTGCGGACTTGAAAATACGGTCGGGAAGCTCGCCGCTCGAAGCCTGCAGCAAAGGTGCGGCCGAAACCACCGTGGCGGGTGTAACTTTGTCCCTTCAACGGGTTGCGGTCCTGCATATCCGGCCGGGGTAAAGCGGGGTTGGCCATTCCGCTAACCCTAGCAGAGGCGTGTTACAAAGGTGTTAAAATCAATCAAGCTTTTCCGCTGTCGTGGATCATCGGTCATCTCTGAATTCTTGAGTCGCTGCTGTCCGCAAGGTCCAGGATCTGAGTCAACTGTAGTTTTGACCCTCTCCCGCTGCCAGGAATTGTTTTTCTATGTCGATTGCACCCGAACTTAGCCAGCTTAGTTCCGGAAAACCGAGCGGGCTGTGCTCAAACTTTCCGCAGGACAGGATGCGGAGACTGTCCACGGCTTTAGAACCACAAGCCGTCGCCTGCAGACCTTGCTTGAGGAAGTGATTCCGGATCGCGACCGCAATCAGAAGAAGCTCCTCAAGATGCTGGAGCGGATTCGCAAGCGCGCCGGGAAGGTGCGCGATCTCGACGTACAACTTGCGGCCCTGCGGAGTTTGAAGGTCCCGCAGGAACCACGCCGCAAGACGCAGCTCATGCACGGCCTGATCGAGCTTCGCGCGAAGCATGAGAGAAAACTGCGGAAGATGCTGAATCGCGATGCCATCCGCGAGATCCGAAAGCGGCTGAAGCGAGGATCCAAGGAAGCCGTATCGGAAGGGGCGCGCGATCCGTTGAGCGTGGCCCGAACCATGCTGGCAGAGGTAGGCCGTCTGGCCGGCCCAGTCAATGAAGAGCGACTTCATCAGTATCGGACCGTGGTCAAGCGCGCTCGCTACGCCGCCGAATTTGCTCCGAAGTCTACAGAGTCGACTCAATTTATCGCCCAGTTGAAAAAACTTCAAGATGCGGTTGGGAACTGGCATGACTGGTTGACTCTCACGCGGACTGCGGCCAAGCGGCTCGGCGACGTGAACCAGTCCTCTCTGGTTGCGGCTCTTCACAATGTGACCGGAGGCAAGTTCCGCCTGGCGATTGCCGTGCTCTCCAATTCCCCCTCGATTCAGACCTCAAGCAAGCCGGTGGCGGTACTTCCACCACCGTCGCGTAAATCGGGCTCGAACAGCCCCGCCGTCGTGGCACGCACCGAGACAGCCGCGTAGCTCGATCTTCGCTCCCATCTCTCTCCGCAGTGTCCACACTTGCAGGCGTCTTCCAAACGTCGATGACGATCCGGCTGCATCCGTGTACACTGTGAGGCTTCCCCATGCCCACATTTGCCGCGGTCGATATCGGCTCGAATTCCGTCCGGCTGAAGATTGCCCGACTGCAAGCGGGTCGCCTACGGGCGCTCCACGAAGACCGTGAGGTGACGCGCCTTGGTGAAGGCGTCTTTGGTTCTGGATTTCTTACTCCTGAATCCATGGCCGAGACCGTGAAGGTCCTGCGGCGCTTTCATCGCGCCACGCAGCAGATCGTAACCGACAGCGTGCGCGTAGTGGCTACCAGCGCTCTTCGTGACGCTCGCAATTCTCAGGCCTTCCTGGAATGGGTGAGGTCGGCGACCGGCTGGCGAGTGGAGATCATCTCCGGCGTCGAAGAGGCGCGTCTGATCCACCTGGGACTGGTCTCGAGTCCGCGGGTGGACCACTCTTCGACCCTCATGATGGATCTGGGCGGCGGCAGCTGCGAGCTCACGGTCACACAAGGCGGGCATATACGCGACGCGGTCAGCCTGCCGCTCGGCGCGGTTCGCCTGACCAATGAATTCTTGCGTCACGATCCCAGTCGCAAGGGTGAGCTCAAGCGCCTGCGCGGATTTGTGACTCGCGAAATCAACCGGATCACCGACCGGATCGCGAGCGCGAAGGTGCAGAACGTGATCGCGACGTCGGGTACGGCAGCGGCCTTGTCGGCGGTCGCGAGTCACCTGCGGCACGGCGCGGGCCGCCAGCGGCCAGTGGTCTCACGCGCGGAAATGACCCGCATCGCCAAACGGCTGGCGCGCCTGCCTGTTGTGGAACGCCGCAAGATCGAGGGCATCGGTCCACGGCGCGCAGAAATTATTGTTGCTGGTGCGACCGTCTATCACGAACTGCTCGACCGCCTTCACCTCAAGGGCTTTCGCTACTCACCACTCGGGTTGCGCGACGGAATTCTTGCCCAAATGGCCGCCGACTATGATCGCAGCACGCGATCCGGCCGGCAGATCGAATCCGAACGGTTGGCATCAATCATGAACGCTGTGGACCATTACCACGTCGACCGCAAACATGCGCTGGACGTTCGAGACGCAGCGAATCTTCTGTTCGCAGGCTTGCGTTCACTGCACCGTCTGCCGCCCGAGTATCGTGAGTGGCTTTCAGCGGCCGCAATGCTTTACGAAGTGGGCGATTACGTAAACCGCAACGGGCGCCACCGCCACACTCACTACATCATCTCGAACTCGGAGATCTTGGGTTATACGCCGCAGCAACGGCGGCTGATCGCGGCGATTGCGCGCTATCTGGGAAAATCGCGCCCCGCTCTCGAAGATGGCCCGATGAAGATGCTGGATCCTGCCGACCGCGCCAATGTAGAGAAGGCGATCCTGTTACTGAGATTGGCGCGCGCGCTAAATCTCGGCCGGAGCCGTGCCGTCGAGAGGGTACGCATTGGAGTGCGCTCCGCGGAGGTAAAGTTGACTTTGCTCCCGCGGCGGCGAATGGGAGTGGATTTGGAGCTTTGGGCGATCGAGAAAGAATGCGACTATTTCCGCGAGGTCTTCGGGCGTGAACTTTCCACAGCCGTTTCGTAAAGAGTGCGCAGAACCTTGGGCGTGACGCACCATTGCAGCATGCCGGAAGTTCGGCGCATCTCGACTTTGGCCACCGCGCCCTTCTTCAGTTCGAGCGAGGCTTCGCAGCCGGAATCGCTGATGATCGCTCCCAGAAACTGACTCAGATTGGGATTGTGCCCCACCACCATGATGGCTTCCTGGCGCGCACATTTCTCGAGGAGTTTACGAAAATCTGCAAGTCCGGCCTCGGGGCGCAGTCCGGCGTCGATTTGCAACTTGCCCTCGTAGCCCAATTCGTTGCCTACCAGTGACGCGGTCTGCGTACAACGCTTCAAGGGACTCGAGATGATGGCGTCCACCTGACAATCAAGCGCGGCCAGGGCGCGACCGATGTAGCCACACTGTTCAATCCCCTCTTTGTCGAGGGCGCGTTTCTCATCCTTCTTCGGATTTGTTAAGTGCTCGCCCGCGCTCGCGTGCCGCAGAAAATAGAGAATCATCGACGGTTATCGTTCCCTTCCTGCTAACACTTTACGCTTTCCGGCCGGTCGCGGCACCGGAAGCATCGCCGGAGACTTTCCTTCCGCAACGCCGATCAGGAAATCCTGTGCGCTGAATGCGGCGGCGCCGCTAGGAGGACGGCGGTTCCGGGTACCGTGCAACGGTTGCCAAGCCCGTATGTACGTTGCATCCTTCAGCAGGATCCGAGCCTTGCGATTGTCCGCCAGGTACGCGTCCAGAATCTCGTGCCGCACGCGCTCCCGCAACATCTCATCGCGGAGCGGAACCAGCACTTCGACGCGTTCGTACAGATTGCGCGGCATCCAGTCTGCACTCCCGATGTAGATCTCTTCCTCGCCGCCATTGGCGAAATAAAAGATACGACTATGTTCGAGGAATCGGCCGACGATGCTGCGCACGCGGATATTGTCGCTGACACCGCGAACTCCGGGACGAAGGGCGCAAATGCCCCGGACCAGCAAATCGATCTGCACCCCGGCTTGCGAGGCGCGGTAGAGCGCCTGTACGACGGTCTTATCGAGCAATGCATTCATCTTGGCGATGATGCGGGCTTCTTTTCCCTGCCGCGCGTGCTCGGTTTCACGTTCGATCAGCGCAATGATTTTCTCCGCCAAGTCGAGGGGCGCAACCAGCAGCGGCTCATAGCTGGGATTCTCCGCATAAGCTGTCAGGAAGCTGAACACGTCATGGACGGCACGCGTGATCTCTGGGTTCGCTGTAAACAGGCTCAGATCGGTGTAAATCCGGGCGGTAGTAGCGTTGTAATTTCCGGTACCGATGTGGGCATAACTGCGGGTCACGCCATCGGGGTCACGACGCACCAGCAGCGACAGTTTGCAGTGTGTCTTGAGTCCGACCAGGCCATGGAAGACTTGCACCCCAGCGTCTTCCAGATCGCGCGCCCACCGTATGTTCGAGGCCTCATCGAAACGCGCTTTCAACTCCACTACCGCCGTAACTTCCTTTCGTGTTGCGGCGTCCATGAGCGACGGCACAATCAAGGAATGCTCGCTGGTGCGGTAAAGAGTCTGCTTGATGGAAAGAACATTTTCATCTCTGGCAGCCGACTCAATAAACGAAATTACAGCATCGTACGAGTCATAGGGATGATGCAGGAGAATGTCGTGGCCGCGCAGTTCTTCAAACAAATCCTTCGACTTCGAGGTTAGCCGTAATTCGCGCGGAGAAAATGAGCGGTACTTGAGGTCGGGACGCTTCACCTGTTCATACACATTAAACAGGCGTGAAAGGTTGACCGGGCCGTTGACCGGAAAGACCTGCCAGGGATCCAGTTCGAACACGGTGCGCAGGCGATCGATGATCTCGGGATCGGCGTCCGCTTCAATTTCCATTCGTACGGCGTCGCCCTTGCGCCGGTTGTGCAGTTCGGCGCGCACCGACTCCAGCAGGCTGCGGGCCTCTTCTTCCGCCAGATAAAGATTGCTGTTGCGGGTCACTCGGAAGGGCGCGGAAGAAACAATATCGTAGCCGTGATACATCCGGACGGCATGGTGCGCAACCAAATCTGCCATGAAAATAAAGTCCGCAGTGCCATCGGACGGCAACCGGACCAGCCGGGGCAACGCCCGCGGAACGGAAACCACGCCCGTGTAAGTCAGGGCGGAGCGCCGCCGGCGCCGCAAGAGAAAACCGAGGCACAGAGCCTTGTTAATCACTCGCGGAAACGGATGCGCCGGGTCCACCGTCACCGGCGTCAGCAGAGGGTCCAGTTCCTTCTCGCAGTATTCGTCGACGAACCGCAATGCCTCGGAATCTAGCTCGTGCAGCCCCAGCACGCGAATTCCACTCTCTGAGAGCGCGGGACGCAGGCGGGCGTTCCAGCAGTCGTACTGGTCATCAACGAACTCGTGGGTCAGCTTGTTCAGCACATCCCGTTTTTCGGTGAGCGTCAAGCCATCGGGACCCGCTTCGTTGTATCCATCTTCAATCTGCTGCATCATCGCGGCTACGCGTACTTCGAAGAACTCGTCCAGATTACTGGCCGAAATGGAGAGGAACTTCAGGCGCTCCAGCAGAGGATTACCCTCGTCCTCGGCCTCTTCAAGCACACGGCGATTGAACGCAAGCCAGGAAGTGTCGCGGTTGAGGAAGTACTGTGGATTGTCGAGCGAAATCCGGGCCATGGTAGACGCAATTGACGGCTGATTCTTGCGATTCGTTCCTGCTGGTCTAGTCCGTCTAGTAAGGATGAACTACGAAAACCCTAGTATAAAGCATTCGGTTGGACAGGGTGTGACACCGAATCAAGACTGGCACTGCATACTTTCCAGAATCAAAAACCGGCACCCGGACAGCGTTTGTTCTGCCCGGGTGCCGAAGTGTGTGCCCTGCTGCGCAAATCCGCAAGGCTGCCTGCGTTACGGCAAGTAGTACCGGAACGAGGTAAAGATCATGTTGTCGATCCCATGCGGCTCGTTGGGCGACGAGGAACCCGACCAGGCGTTACGCGTCACGTAGGAGTACTGTGGACCAAACTGAATGCGGCCTCGGTTCACTTTCTCCTTCGAGCCGTCATACAGCTTGTACCAGAAGCCGGCTGTCCCTTCGATTACAACCCGGGTGTCTGCGGTGCAATTCGACAAACCACCGGGCAGGAATCCTCCCGAACCCGGTCCTGTCTCAGTAAAGCAACCCGTGTTGTTGAAGTGAGGTGATCCGTAGCCGACGTACTTTCCGCTAATCGGATCATAGCCAGCCGCGCGGCTCGCATACTCGGCTCCAGCGTTCAGGTAAATATCCATCTTGGGACCGTGCCACTCCAGAGTCGTCAATCCCTGCACGCTCTTAATGAGATCGAGGGTACCATCGGCTCGTGCCGACAAGTCGGACAGCCCACTGGTGCCATAGCGCCCTACTCCACTGCCGCCCAGGGCGTGCAATCCGAAGTCGATACGCTTCTTATCAAAGGACCATCGGGCGTTGGCACCGAAGCCGCCGCCGTTTTTGGAACTGTTATACGCAGCGGTAGCGTTGGGGCCGGCCGCCGTACTGCTGCCGCAGACGGTAGTTGCAGAGATATCTTCACAAGGGAACACGCGGTCCCGGAAGCGACTGTAGATTCCGAAGATCTCGTAGTGTCCGAAACCAGGCTCGAAGGCCAGTTTGGCGATGACATCAGGAGAGGGGTTGAAGGAATAGTTGGCCGCCGCACTGCAAGTGGTCACGGCCGCTCCGCTGCTGTTGATGGTCGTGCTGCAGCCAGTCACGGCTGAATTGTAGAGTCCCCCTCCGGCGCCGGGAGAGCCGACGAGGAAATTGGAGGCGTTGCCGTGACTGGTCAAGGTCACTTCTGAGTTTTCAAGAGACACTGCGAACCACACCTTGTTGCCGAAGTTCTTAGCCAGACGGACGCCATACTGGCGCGCCCAGCTAAAGCCGACGGTGTACTGGGGATCGATGGTCATGGGCAGCGCTTCGCTGCGGTTGTCCACTCCATGCCTGGTTTCGGTTACCAGACTCCACATCTGCCCGCCAGTGAAGCTCCATCCGTTCTCGAAAGCCGCCTGACCCCAGGCTTGTCGATAGCGCATGGTATAGCTGTTGCTCTGATTGTTATTGGAAGTTACGCCTGCCGAAAGGAAGTCAGCTTCCAGATAGCCAGAGAGTTTCACACTCTTGAGGCGTCCTTCCGCCAGCATCGAGATTCGCGACTGGCGACCCGAACCGAAGAATTCCCCCATGTTGCTTTGCGAGGCGCCAGGCATGGTCAGAGCGTTGAAGGGCGTGTTGATATCCGCGGCCAAAGCGCGCGAGCGTCGAACTGTTTCTGCCGCCAGGAAGCCGCCGGGTGTGATGGTGATCCCTTTGAAGTGAATAGCAGTCGGGGGCTCGGAAATGCTCTTCTGAGTCTCCTGAATGCTCACAACCGCGCTGGTCATGTTCGTTTTGAGGTCGGTCACGTCACTCTTCAACGCGGTGACCGCCTGCTGGTCCTTATTGGATTGCATCTGTACGGCATCCGCCTTGCTCGCAGCGTCGGCGGCACTGGTCTGCGCCTGCTGCACGGCTTGATCCTTGTTCTTCAGCGCATCCATAAGCTGCTGAATCTGTTTTTGCTGCTGAGCCAGAGCGGCCTGCTGGGCGGCGATGGCGTCCTTCAGCGATTGGACATCCGCTGCGGTTACGGCGGTCGTCTTCCTAGGTTTGGGCGGGGCACTGGTTTGCGCGACCAGTCCTGTCGCCAGAAAAAGAATGGCACACACCTTCGACGCAGACTTCATTGTTCTCTCCTTTTGGTCCTGCGGTGAATGAGAATATCCCGTGACTGCGGGTTCTACTTGACCTGCTTAATCGTTTCCTTGACCTTCGCCGCAACATTCTCCGGCAAGGGTGCGTAGGAAAGCGAGGACGTCATCTTCTGACCGTCTGACACCATCCAGTTGAGAAAGTCAGCGAGCATCTTACCTTTGGCCGCATCTTTGGACTGCGCCGGAATCAGAAGCCAGGTGAAACTGGAAATCGGATAGGCATCTTTGCCCGGAGCGTTCGTAATCGACACGCGGAAATCAGCTGGCATCTTCGGAGCCGAAGCGGCCGCCGCCGTGACGCTTTCCAGTGAGGCCTTGATGAAAACACCCGAGGAATTTCGCACGCTGCCATAGGGGATGTTGTTCTGCACCGCGTAGATCAGTTCGACATATCCGATCGATCCAGCCATCTGTCGAAGCGATCCAGCCACGCCCTCGTTGCCTTTTTGCCCAAGTCCGACCGGCCATTTCACTGAGGTGTCGCTGCCCACCTGGCTCTTCCACTCCGGGCTGACCTTGGAAAGATAGTCAGTCCAGATGAAAGTGGTTCCACTGCCATCGGAGCGGTGCACGACGATGATCTCTTTGTCGGGGAAGTTTACTCCGGGATTCACCGATGTGATCGCCTTGTCGTTCCATTTGGAAATCTTGCCCAGGAAAATTCCGGCCAACGCTTCGGGCGTAAATTTCACTTCGCCAGTGACTCCGGGAATGTTGTACGCGGGGACATCCGCGCCTAACACGGTTGGAAGGTTCAATATCTTGGTTTTGACTTCCGACAATTGCTTGTCGGTCATGGGCATGTCGCTGGCGCCGAAGTCGACGGTGCCCGAGGTCACTTGGCGGATTCCGCCACCACTGCCGATGGACTGATAATTGATTTGTACGTCGGAATGCACCTTGTGGTACTCACTGAACCACTTGGAGTAGATGGGATAAGGGAAAGTGGCGCCTGCTCCAACGAGCGTGGTCTGGCCCACTACCGGCATCGCCAGAAGGACACACACCAACAGCACGATTTTGCGCATCACCAGATGATTCCTCCTTGAAGTTTTTATATGTCCTCGTTTCTATCGGCGCAGTGTTACAGGATGGTTACAAACGGGTGAATTTCTGATGAATGGCCCCGGGGGGCAGTATGGCGCAATCGGAGGAGCGGTGCGAATACAATTTCTACAGAGGGCTTACGCTGCGATTAATGCGACGCTTGGAGATGCGAGATTTCCCGGGGAAAAAGCGTATTGGCGGGAAACTCGCGCTGCAGTCCGGTAAGCAACTGGAGCGCCCGCTGCTTATCCTTCTCGCGCACGTAGGCAATCGACAGCAGAATCCGCGCAAAAGGAGCGAGATAGTGTCCGTGCTCGGCAGTGGCCTGCAAGTCGGCGATCCCGCCCTGCTTGTCGGAGGGCAGGCCGCCCATGCGAAGAATCCAGCGCACCGGGGCCGACATGCTCCCGATGATGTATTTGCTGAAACCCGTCGCCAGCAGCGCGTTGTAGCAATCGGGACAGACCGCGAGCAACTCCTGGGCTGAGGCGGAGGCTTGTTTGGTGTAGTGCAGAGAGGCCAGGTTGCGCTTTTCAATGAGAGCCGCGTAGTCGGCTTGCAGTCCCGATGATAAGGTCTGGGCAAAGAGCGCATCGCGATCCTTAGGGCTCTTGCTCAGTCGGGCATGCGAAAGACTCTCAGCGCGGCCAATCGCATCCATGAAATGCTGGCGTAATGCGGGATCTGGGTTCAGCTTCGGACGCCCGACAAAGGCATCGTCATTCTCGTAGAACTGAGATTCCAAAACACCCAGGCGGTTGAATTCGGAGAACAGAAAGCCCGCCGCTTCGCTGACCGGGCCCATCGGGTCATCGGGATGCAGTTGCTGCCACGTTGCAAAATCCCTTTGAGCGCCGGCAAAGTCGAGATTGTAGAGTCCCAAAAATCCGCGGTCGAGGGGCGACGCCGTGGCAGGGCGAGGCAGATCCTCAGTTCTCGCGTTCAAACTCAGCGCGCAACAGACTGCGAGGACTGCTACTATTCTCCACGCTCGTGCATCTAAAATCTTGGACATTTTGCCCCGTGAGTGTGGTCTATTATCGTTCATTCAGGCTGCGTTGCAATTAACTTCTTCAAGGCTGCTAAGCGATTTAGATGACAATTTCTGAAGCGGCGATCGTCTCTGGTTGTAATCAGTTTGTCAATTTCGCTGGCGCTGTTCCCAGCCTGAGGGCATGCATTCATGAGTGACTCCGTCGTACGCTATGCTCCTGGCTGGCCGGGCATTCCGCCGCGCTGGACATCGAGCGCCAAAATGGGCGCTGGCACTGCCCTGAACCAGCACAGCAAGGTCTGGTTCACCCTCAGTCACGGCATCCTGAATGAGGTTTATTTTCCTCGTGTGGATCAGGCCTGTACTCGCGACATGGGATTCATTGTCACCAGCGGCTACGATTTCTTTTCCGAGGAGAAGCGGCACTGCTCCTTTGAAAACCGACCTTTTGAACCCGGCATCCCCGCTTTTGAACTGACCAACACGGAGATCGGCGGTCGCTACCGAATCCACAAGGAAGTCCTGACCGATCCGTATCGCAACGTGGTTTTGCAGAAAGTACGCTTTGAGCCCTTGCAAGGCCACCTTTCCGACTATCGCCTTTATGCTCTGCTCTCGCCACACCTCGCCAACTGCGGATATGCCAATACCGGATGGATCGGAGACTACAAGGGTTACCCGATGTTTTTTGCGCAGCACGATGGGGCTACGCTGTCGCTCGCGTCGTCCGCTCCCTGGAAAAAAACGTCAGTGGGCTTCGTCGGAGCCTCGGATGGCTGGCAGGATCTTTCTCAACATTTCCAGATGGAGTGGGAGTACACGCGCGCCGAGAACGGCAACATTGCCTTCACTGGAGAGATCGATCTTGCCTCCTGTAATGGTGAGTTCCTGCTGGCTCTGGGCTTCGGAGTCATCTGGACCGAGGCCGCCCAGCAGGCGCGATCCTCCCTATTCGAGGACTACGCTGAGACACGCCAGCACTATGTCTCCCAATGGCAGAATTGGCAGACTTCACTCATCAAGCTCGATGAACCGTTGCGACAGTGCGACCTCTACCGCTCATCCACTGCCGTACTGCGCACGCACGAGTCGAAAGACTTTCTCGGGGGTATCATTGCCAGCCTCTCCATCCCTTGGGGATTCAACAAAGGCGATGAAGATCTCGGCGGCTACCATCTGGTCTGGCCACGCGACCTTGTCGAGACCGCCGGCGCGCTGCTGGCGGCGGGAGCGGTCTCGGATGCGGTCCGCGTCTTGCGCTACCTGGAAACCACGCAGGAGGCCGCGGGCAACTGGGCACAGAACCTCTGGCTCGATGGACGTCCCTACTGGAACGGCGTCCAGATGGATGAAACAGCGTTCCCTATCCTGCTGCTCGATCTGCTCCGGCGCGAAGCACCAGATTCTCTGGGGAAGCTCGAACGATGGTGGCCGATGGTACGTAAGGCCGTCAGCTTCATTCTCCGCAACGGTCCGGTCACCCAACAAGATCGCTGGGAAGAAGACGCAGGCTACTCACCGTTCACGCTGGCCGCGGAAATTTCCGCACTCCTCGCAGCTGCCGACATCGCGGATCTGACCGGGCACGGTGAGCAGGCCTCGGTCATGCGCGACGCGGCCGACGCCTGGAACGACAACATCGAGCGCTGGGTCTACGCCACGGGCGGGGAGCTTGCCCAGCAACTCGGCATCGAAGGCTACTATGTGCGGATTGCCCCGCCCGAAACCGACGGCGCCCCCTCGCCCACGCAAGGCTTTGTTCCCATCAAGAACCGTCCACCGGGCCAGGATGGCGAGCGGGCCTATCACATCATCAGCCCGGACGCTCTGGCGTTAGTGCGCTTTGGCCTGCGCGCGCCCGATGATCCCCGGATTCTGAACACGCTGCGCGCAATCGATGCGCTGCTGGCAGTCGAACTGCCCCAAGGTCCCTGCTGGTATCGCTACAACGGCGACGGTTATGGCGAGCACAAAGACGGCTCCGCCTTCGACGGAACGGGCATCGGTCGCCCCTGGCCTCTTCTCGCCGGAGAACGCGCGCACTACGCGCTTGCCGGGGGCCATCGCGATGAAGCAGAGGCTCTACTCAGCGTCATCGAAAACTCGACCGCGGGATCGAGCCGGCTGCTTCCCGAGCAAGTCTGGGACGCCGCTGACATTCCGGCACTGGAGCTGTTCCGTGGCAAACCTACCGGATCAGCCTGCCCCCTCGTCTGGGCTCACTCCGAGTACGTCAAGCTGCGCCGATCAATTCGCGACGGTAAGATTTTCGACCAGCCTCCTCAGACCGTGAAGCGCTATTTAGTGGACAAACAGGTGCGACAAATCTTCGGGTGGAGGTTTAACAACAAAACGCACAGCGTCCCACAAAATAAAACGCTTCGGATCGTCCTTCTCACTCCGGGACTGCTGCATTGGAGTGCTGATGGCTGGAAGACCACGCACGACGCGGAGGCTCGGGACACGGGCCTTGGCATCTACATCCATCCGCCAACCGCATCGCTGCCGGTCGGAGGTCAGGCCGTCTTCACATTTTTCTCGCCAAAGGAAAACCGCTGGGAGGGTACCGATTACACCGTCACTGTGGAGAACGCCTGATGCGCAGGTTTTGAGCGAAGGATTCGGTTCGACGGTTCAGCCTCGTCCACGCTCGTATAGCACAACTCGACCACCGTGCAATCGTCGCTCAACGGATTCCCGGCGCAGAATCCCGTAACCGCCGAAAAAATTCCCTCGAGCGTGGGAAACTTGGCCGCAGCCGCCTCCGACCGGAAGTCTTCATAAAAATCACCCATGGCGTTTTCTGCTTCGGTGACGCCATCGGTCACGAGAATGAAGCGGTCGCCGGATTTCATCTGGCATTTCGCGCTCTCGAAAGTCGCGTCGGCCAACAGGCCCACCGGAACATTTCCATGCGGAGGACGCATCACCTCTCCAGCGCAAACCAGAAGCGGTTGCACGTGGCCGCAATTCACGTACTCCAGTCCGCCGTCGCGCCGCAGCCGCACCAGCAGCACGGTCGCATACTTCTCGCCCACGAGTTTCTCCGTGAAAAAACGATTCACAGCCGACACGACATCGAGCAGAGGTACGCCCGCGCTCAGGTGCGAATAGATCATTCCCTGTAGCGTTGAAGCCAGCAGTGCCGCCGACACTCCCTTGCCGCTGACGTCGGCCAGCACCACTGCCAGGCCTTCCTTCGTGTTTACCGCGTCGAAGAAGTCTCCGCCGATTTCTTTACAAGACAGGTTCTTTCCGCGCAGCTTGGCAAACGGCACTTCAGGAATCTTTACTTGCATCAGCCGCTGCTGAATGCTGGCGGCGATGCTCAACTCCTGCTGGTAGCGCCGGGCTTCTTCCTCGGCCTGCACGAGCCTTGCGTTTTCGATCAACGACGCGGCTTCTGTCGCGATCACGTGCAAAATATCCTGTCCCACACCGCTGATATCGCGGGAGGCAAAGCGCGAGTCGACGTAAAGGACTCCCATGGCCTCCGCAGAGGTCGCGGCGTGCACGGGGGTCTGCGCATCGCGGGTTGACTGCACGACCAGTTTGCGCAGCGGGATGCAAACTACGGTTCGAAGATCGTAAGCCACGATGCTCTGACGTCCCGCCAAGTCGAGTGATTGGCTCGTATCCGTCAGAAGAAACTCAGAGTTCGAACGGATTGAAAACTCCTTCGAGGATCGAGCGAGAAATCGTCTTGTCGTCGAGCAGCGGTTCTTTTTTCCAGTTGCGGCCTGCAGCCAGCCGAAGTTTCCCTTCCTCGTCTTTCAAGAAAACGTACGCGCGTTCGGCCCGCGTCAATTGCAGCGTGACGTCGAGCATGGTCATCAGAATTTCGTCGAGTACGCCCGCGGTGTTCAGCTTGCGCGCCGCTTCCAGAAACAGCGTGAGCTTTTCCAGGTCGGTCGCTTCCTGCTTGATCTGAATACCGGAAATCTGGCTGAGAAATTCCCTCGCCGTGTTGGAGGTGGCATGGGCAGGATTGAAGAGGATGTACGCTGAATCGCGCGCCCCAAACTCCAGGCGGTCGCCGCGCTCCAGTTTTTGGCGCTGAATCCGTTCTCCGTTGACGAAGGTGCCGTGTTTGCTGCCCAGGTCGACGAGGAAGAATTCCTGACCATCCTGCATGATCTGCGCGTGGTCCCGCGAGACGCGCGGGTCCGCAATCACCAGATCTTTATCAACCTTACGTCCTACGGTAAACGGCGTACGATTCAGGACGATGTTCTTCTGCTTGCTACCTTGCACAAACACAAGGGCGGGAAACACACCGGAACCGGAGTCCGTCATGACTGATTGCGCCAAGGGCCATGAATGGTTGTTTCGCGTGCCGTTCGCCCTGATCCCAGACGACTGGGCTCGAGCCGCGTGGAAATCCCCGCTCGCAACAGACTACTCTGCTGGCGCGCTCTCCCGCAAGGTATGGGCTTGTGTAAGCCGATGTATTCAGCGCCGCCAATCCGAACAGGAACACGGGTACCAAAAAGTTGGAGTACAGAAATAGCAAGTGCCAGACCTGTTCCCCGACCACCGAGGTCTGCCCCAAGTAACCCAGGCTTGATCCCACCGTGGCGATCGACGGCAGTACTAGTAAAAAGCAACCGACCGCACGGGCCAGTCGAATCGCCGGCAGGACGGCGTCAC
>CAVPVE010000004.1:0-203193 GCA_963709025.1 uncultured Acidobacteriaceae bacterium | reverse complement strand
GTAGCTCAATTGGCAGAGCAACTGACTCTTAATCAGTAGGTTGTAGGTTCGATTCCTACCGCGCTCACCATCTTTTCAATCACTTGGCAGCTTCGGCTCGATCCCCATTCCACCGATTGTGTCCTTTTTGTGTCCTTACTGGACTCGACGGCTGGCCACCTCGGCCACCTCATCGATGTTTTGGTGCTGGTACTTCATGGTTGTGCTCACGGTCGTGTGTCCCATGACGTTCATGACCGCGAACAGGTTTTTGGTCGCCCGATACATTTCAGTTCCAAAGCCATGACGCGCGCAATAGAGGACGAGGTCGTTTGGCAACCCAGCCGCCTTCCTGGCTTTCTCGAACTGCTTAGTGACCGTTGTTAGATGGCCTTCCCCGGCGCGCTTGGAGGGAAAGATCCATCCTTCCTTTTGCTCCGAGTATCGTGCCAGAAGTGCCTGGCGAACACGCGGACTGATTGGCACGAATCTCCGTCCCTTGGGCGATTTGCTCTCGTAGACGAAGTATCGTTTGTTGCCCCAGTCCAGATGCTCCCATCGCATTCGGAAAACTTCCTTCTGGTTTCGCATCCCGGAATCACGCATGATCATCAACACATCGCGAAGCGGCTGTTTGCAGAAAGGCAAAAGCTTGGCTTCTATTTCGGCGTCGATGACGCGCTCGCGTGCGTGCTCCTGCATGAGTTTGATCTTTGGAGAAGCCTTGATGATGTTCCATTCCTCGGCTTTTCCGAGCATCCGTCGTAGGGTACGCAAGGCGTTGTTGTGATTTGAAGGACCACCTGGGAAGGTGAGTCGATCAGCATCATCCTTGGTAATCGCATTGACCCTCATGGCCACTACGTCAGTCTCCTCAAGCAAACGCCAGCCGTTCTCGTAATAGTCCTTAGTTTTTTGCTTGAGTGTGGTGTTGCCTTCTACCCATTCAAGAAACCGGATCTTGAAATCACGCAACAGCGGGCTTCGCTTTCTGAGAACCACATCTCCTTTCTCTTCGGCTCGGGCGAACTGCAGCGATTCCACTCGCCGAGCCGCCGTCAGGTTGGCTTTCTTGGTGGATCCACGATAGCGCGTACCGTCGACCCAAAAATGGTAATGGTAGAACTCGCCTCGTTTGTGCAGAGCCATTGCTCTAGCCTCCATGTGCCCGCACGGACGGCATTCGCTTGTTGGCTCGGACGTAATGTTCTACGTCAGCAAGATCATACTTGATTCGTCCTCCCAGTTTCACGTAGGTCGGACCGATCTCCGCACAACGCCAGTAGCGCAAAGTGCTTTCTGGGACACCCCAAATCTCTGAAAGCTCCTTGGTGCTGACGAGCTGCCGGCGCCTATGTTGGTCCGCAGGTTCAATCCGGCCAGTTGGCGACTGGAAGGGAAGGAGTATCCCCGAGAGGTCGACGTTGGAAGGCTCGTTGCAATCGCCCAGCGTTTCAGCGTTTGCACCCAGCTGACGCGAAATATCATTTCCCATGTTGCACCTTTATTCACGGCTGCTAAGGTTTCGCAGAGCTGGTGATGTTAAGCAAATTTGCTTCAATCCTGCAGCCGTGTCCAACAACTTCTCGTCCGCGTGATATTCCTGCCGGGAATATCAGACAGCGGCAAACCGATTCGTCACCTCACGTTTCGTTGAGCAAATCCACTTCGCGGATGCGGAGTGGACGTTTCAGAAGAACTGAGTCCAACAGTGAAGCAGTCACGACAGCCTCGTCTGTCTTGTCAGGGAAGTTGGACGTAGATCTGCGAGGAAAATGGCTATGCGCCGGCCAACACAACGACATCTTTGGGACGTCTGATTAGACCCCTCCGTGTACCTGTATCCGAGTCGCACTTGCCAATCAATTGCCTTCACAAAGAATCGCGCCGAGCGGCGCGATCTACTTGGTCGCGACATCATGCTCGTCTGTTATTCCTCGCAGGAATAACAGAGTGACGAGAAGTTGTTGGACATGGTGATTGAGTGGGGGGTATGTTTGCGCCACAAGCAGCCGATTTTGATGTCTTGCGAGAGGGTTCACAACACGTTAGTTCCGAGTCTATGCCGTCAGTCGGATCGAGCGCTTTCTTCAGTCGAAGTGCGCGGGTCCAACTGCGGTTGTTCGTTCCTGAAGGTCCGAGCAATGGTGCAACGGAAGAGCTTGCAAAGAAGTCTGTAGCCGGGGTGGAGTCCAGGGGTTCTACGCAGGTATTGAAGGCGTGATCCTGCATTCAATTTCGCGTCGGAGCAAGAACGGTGCTTCGCACCGGAAGAATTTTGACACTCCACCCCTGATAGGGAACTGCCCAGATACTTTGGTATCTCGGCAGATACCGATGAAAACACACGATCTTGAAATGAGTCGGTATCTGAAGAGATACCGCCCCTGGCAACTAACGGAGGTTCCCGTATGGCTGACATTGACATGATCGAGGAACGAGTTTCCGGGAAGTTGCGAGGCCGCGCGCGGCGCTCTTGCAACCTCAGTACCAAGCTCACGGCAAATGAGGCGAAGGCGGTCCAAGAGGCCGCGGCGCGAGCGGGAAAAACTCCGAGCGAATGGGCGCGCGATCGATTGCTGAGCAGTGTCGTTGTCGGCAGTCACACGCAGATGGAAATGCACATTTTCACTGAACTTGTCGGTATTCAAATGCTTCTCATGAACACGCTGGAACCGCTGCTGCGTGGCGACAAGATCGCCCAGGAACAGCTCACCATCCTCTTTCGCCAAGTCCAGACAACCAAGGCCACAAAGGCGCAGGAACTCCTCGCCAAGCGCAGCCAGAGCAAGGAGAAATAGCCATGCGCTCCGTCCAGCAGTGGGACCGTCGGGAGTCGATTATTTGGCCGCCCCGCCATTGTCTTTACACCCTCGCCAACTTCCGGTGACCGATTTGCCTGCGACTTTCCTGTCCCTCCGGCAGATAGTAGGCTGACTTTGAGACTGGGTCATATTCCAGAAGACCGAAAAATCTGACCTATACCAAAGGCGCACACTTCGCGGATTCTCTCCGGAGACAATGTCCTGCCTTGTGCCATGCGCGAGGCTTCACGCACTTCGTCGGTCACTCGCCCAAAGAGAGTTTCTCCCGCGGCCTCCACCTGCCGGCGGGCCTTCGCATGTAACTGGGGCGCAATCTTCTCCCGCCAATCCGCCTGCAAAGTAACGAGATCGGCTCCAAATGTTTCTAGCGTGTCATGGATGTACAGCGTATCCTTGGCTCGTTCGTCGCGATTTCGTTTCCTATGGATCAGAATTTTTTGCGAGATAAAACTTGCCGGGTTCGCTACCAATATGGACTTTTCTCCTTCCAGCGGAAAGCCACTGGCACGTGACAAGATGACAGTCCAAGGCGCACATAGCAATAGCTCGAGGTGGCGCAGATTTTGCGACACTACGCCACCGAGTTGGGTCGTCCCTTTGCTCTTGCCGCCGCGTTCATGGGCGCCGCCCACCAGAGGTGTAAGGAACTCCGCGTAAAATTCGCCCCGTTCCTCGGTCAGATGATAGTGGGTTGAAGGCGGCTTGTGTTCGCCCAAAAACTGCGCTTGAAACCCGTTTGCCTGCAAGCGCTGATAGATGTCCTGGCCTTCCACCTTCAACTCGATCGGTAGCGCGACATCGGCGTCGAGCGTCGTTAGAGGAGCATAGTCCAATGTCTGCGCGGCGGGATGAAGGCGATGCAGGCGGTGCGCCCAGCCGCCGATAATCACCACCTGGTCGAGCCAGGGAGTGAGCGACTCGATCAGTCGAGCGAAGGCTTGGAGGTCGGCTCCTGTCGAAGTCATGCGTCCTTCCCATCCAATAGTTGAGAGAGAGCTTTCTGGGCAATGATTTTGGTCTGGTCTTTGCCGCGGGCCGGATGGTGGGAGACATCGAGCCATACCTGAAGAATGTCGGCGACGGGAACGCCATGGCGTTCGACGGCCGCGCGAAAGATGGCTTCCGCGTTTTCTGGAATTCTCACGAAGGCGTCCGCCTGATGCCGGGCATCTTCCATGGAGAGGCCAAGTTGCGCGAGCACTTCCCGATCCAACCGTTCCAGGTAGAGATGAGGCAGCGATCCATGTACGAACTTGAAACCCAGGGCCTCGGCAGCGGCAAACAATCCCAGACAGATCCGATTTGGAGCCTTGGATAAAGGTCCCGGGGCCGCTCGCTTGCTCGGCGAAGGTTTTCTGGCAAGTCTAGAAACGTAGGCATGTACAGCAACCGCGAGTTGATTGTTTGATCCGCGAATCACCCAACGCACCGGAATCTCGCGGACACGCTGCTGATTCGCCGCCAGCCAGCGCTCGAGCAATGCTTCGCGGCGGACCACCCGCAAGAATTCATTATCTTCGAGAAATCCTTCGCTCGAAAGCTGGCGGACGAAGCGGAACGCGCTCATCACCGACACCTGGGCCGCCTCGGCCAGTTGGGAAGCGTTTTCATATTGCTTCCGTGGGGCCGAGAGCATGGAGTCGGGGACGTCTTTGGCAAGCAATACTTTCAGCATCCACTGGTTCAAGTCAGAAAACAAATAAGCAGGAGAGGACGGTTTCGCCGGCGCGCGCGCGCCGCGCGAAGGTGAACCTGCGGAGTTGAGCCATTCCATGCCGGGCCCGCGAAACATACGAAAGCCACTGGCGTCGATCAGTCCGACAGCCATGTTCGGCGCATTCCGTTCGACGAAAGCCTGCACGTGCTCGGCCAGTGATTTTGAGACATGGTCAACTGCAAGGACCGCCACGGGTATGGCAGGGCCCGGTATTTGCTGTGCCGCTGCCTGGGCTTCGAGGATGGCTTGCGACAGGAGAGGCACCGCCCGGTCTCTTCTAGCTTCCGAGGACGCCTTGATCTGGACAATGTATTTCTGGTTTCCGTGCTGGGCCACGAGGTCGATGCCTTCATCGAGGTCTTTCGCCTGGCGTTGCACGCTCCATCCAGCCCCCTGGAAGAGCTTGGCCAACAGGTCCTCGTAGGCCTGGCTACGGGTGGCAGCGACGATGGCATTGGAAAGGAGCATGGCTTATTATATCACGGCCAAGATAATTAACATGGCCGTGATTATTTCCATGGCCATGGTGGCACAGCGGGCAGAGCGCGGTGGTTCCCTGGTCATTCACCGTAAGTCTCGTACTTGCAGCGGAATACGCGCCGGGCCGAAGAAAAGCGCCACGCGGGAAAGACTGCTCGGCTGGGGGAACGGGTGATCTCCCATTTTTGCTGGCGAGTGTACGGCGCGCGGGAGGCCAGTCAAGGCTCTGCGCTTCGCTCCGACCGCTACGCGGCGCAGAAAATGCGGCCTTGACTAACCTCCCTCTCCGCCCCTGTGTTGCTTCCAGCCATCGAAAAAATGTGAGAAACAAATGGAAACCGAGGAAATGATCTGAGGGGAAGACAGCATCCATTGCGCCTTCGGTGCGCGCACAGCCAGGGTGACAGTGCGTCCGGGGAGTGTCCGAGTTTGTCCGGTGCACATCCGGTGTCTGTCCAGCGTTGCTGGAGGTGTTTGGCGGTCGACCTCATTCGTGGTCTAAGCATTATCGTCGCTGAGATGACAGGAGCGGAACTCAAGTCACGGTTCGCTATCCTTGCATGCCGCCAGCACAGCCAGCATCGCAGAGCGATCGCAAGATTCGGCCACTACACGTTCGCCGAGGTCATCCTGATTTCGGGGCAGGAGAAGATGGTTAGCCCGGTGTCCGTGGTGTCCATTAACCTCGGAATTTGGTTCTACGAGGTTGAAACAGGCGACACAGGCGAATCGATTGAACCTAAGGAAAGCCAGCAAAGACGCGGGTTTCCGATAAAGGTAAGAAAACAAGTTGGGGACGTAGTTCAGTTGGTTAGAACGCTGCCCTGTCACCGACTTCCGAAACACAATCGATCGGGTATCCGCTGTTTCCTCCGCAAAGCACAACTTACCCCCATCAATTTTCACTTGAATTCGCAACGGTTGCTTTCACTCATTAAAATGCCTGCCTGTGATGCAGGAGGCAGCCGGTCAGAGTCCAGTCGCTACGCCATCTTCGCGCAGGTCCTTCATTCTAGGGTTTATGGCAATGCCTTCCATGGCCTTTACCGCTAATTCTTTGATCTCGGTGAGATCGCGTTGCATCTTGGCCCAGCCATACCACATTGCATGGTCTGGAATTCCGTGGGACGTACCTGGAATGCGGGAATCGTGGAACGTCAGGAGGTGGAGGTTGATGTCGGGAGCCTTACTTACGGCGACCAGCCATTTCATCTGCGATAGCGAGCTTATGGGTTGAAGATAGCAGTCGCGCTGCGAGAGGGAACACTAGGTTGTCCTCGATATTGATGTGTTGCTTGTACGTGGAAACAAGGCCGGCGATTGCTTTTCGAAAGGCTTCGACGCCTGCGGCTTCCAATCTTCCAGTCGCGAGATAACGCCGTCCTAGCTCTTCCACCTCTGCGTGCAAAGATCCAGCCAAGATGTGGTCGTGTTCGAGAAGTTCAAGTCTCTCTATCGCGCCTTCCACTTCCGGAAGATGCATTTGACGCAGGCGCGGGAATAAGGACTCTTCCTCGTCCGCTGTATGCTTGGGAGCTGCCTCTCGAAAATAGCGCAGGGCGGATTCTAGCGCAGGGCGCTTCTCTTCGGTTAGCGGGCGATCGATGACCGACGCTACTCGTTCGAGAGTTCCGAGGAACATCTCAATCCGACGGTGACAGTCCGACATTAGGCCGGTCGGGTCGGAAAAACTGTGCGACTTGACTCCGATTTGTACTGGCATCACAGCTCCTAGGACAAAGTCCCGCCCAATAGCTCTAGGTACTGATTTCAGCCTTTGCAGGATCAGCTAAGAATCTTTTGCGCTCGACTCGTTGGCGATATCTTGCATGATGTATGCATTCACTAGCACCCCGCATTCCTCGTGGCAGCGGAAGCAGTAACGAGCCCCACAGGGGAGTTTGCCCTTCTTGGAGTTCTCACGGACATCTTCGATGTTACGCTGTTCTTCCGGCTTGATCCCATTCTGATCGTTGTTGTTTTCCATCTGTTCTCTCGTCATTTCGCATTTGTCTCGTCGCGCTGCCAGCATCCGAGCCTAATACGGGCACACAGATCTGTTCCGTGTCAGCTTCCTCAGCCTGACAAGCTTTTGGCAGCCAAATGCAGCACGGTTCACCACCGGTCAGAACGAAGACCGGGGCTCTCAGGGCCGCCACTTCATCGATGAGCCTCTTGGCCTCGGCAGTGCAAAGCTCCAGAGCGCTGCGGACAGGTTGTGCACAGGCGCGACAGTGTACGCACGCCAAGTCGCATGCCTGGGTTGTTTCCCAGATCACAATAAAAGGACGCTCATCGAAATCCAGTTTGAGTTCCACAGCCATCCTCCTGCTTTACATCCTCAAAGCAAGGGTGCCAGACGGGTGACCGCCTGCATGTGACTAATGTCACGGGTAGAACTTCCGGCATGACTGTGGCTTGGGCGTTCGGGAAAACGGCTAAACGGGGGCTTTCAGAATCACGAACTTCGGAATCCACACGGTCGACAAAGAGGTACAGCCCCATGCAGATCAAGAACATCACTCCAGAGAATATGGCCGCAGGGAGCGCACTTCGATGATTTCCTGCGAGGAAAGATTTCAGGGCAGCACTCAACAGCCAGATCTGTACGATCAGGAGAACAGCGATGAGAGACATCGCACCGGCGATTGCGGTCAGGCCACGATTTTGCGGAGGCAGGTCGTTTGAATTTGGCATTTCGTTAACCTTTTACCTCAATCGCAACCAATTGTTCGCCTCGTGCTTCGAGAACAATACGCGGCAGTGGACGAGACGGCGGCCCTTGCAGAACCGCGCCATCCTTGATCGAGAAGAAGCCTTTGTGGCACGGGCATTCAAGCCTGTTTTCCACTTGAGAATAATAGACCGCGCACGAAAGATGAGTGCATTTCTGGCTGTAGCCTACATATTCGTCTTCGGCGGTGCGGACCAGGATGCAATGGTCCTCTTTTGTTGGATAGCTGAAAAGTTTCACTCCCCCAACCGGAATCTCTCCACGTTGAGCCACTGGTTGCTGCGGGTAGACAGGGGTCTTGTAGAAAACCGAACGGATCAGAATCCACGCGTTGCCCACAAACATGCCGAGGCTGGTCAAGACGAGGAATTTGGTGAGCTGCCGACGCGTCACATAACGTTCGTCCGCCGTGCGAACCGAGAACTCTTCTTTCCAGAGTGGTTCGCTATTGCCCCGTCGCAACCAATTCATTTCGCTCCTCCCACATGTAGTCCACGACATCGAGGGCTATAGATTCACGCTCCGCCGGGGCCATCATGTAAACCTTGGTTGTGATCTTCTGGCTGCCAAAATAAAAAATGTTCGTTGGCTTTTCGCGGCGATGGGCTATCTCCTCGGGCCTGACATATGACAGTGCCTGACTCGGACAGACTGTCGCGCACATCGGTCGCTTGCCGACAGAAGTGCGGTCATAGCACATGTCGCACTTCATCATCTGCTGCTCAGGGATCATCATCTTCGGGATGCCGAAGGGGCATGCCAATACACAGTTATTACAAGCGATGCAACGAGGTTTAAGAGAAGAGTGGACGATCCCATCTTCGCCTTTCTTAATGGCATCCGCGGGGCAGACCTGAGCGCAAGTCGGCTCGTCGCAGTGCCAGCACACGTATGCTGCCGAACGGATGCTTTCCTTCCGTTCGATGAAGTCGAAGTTGATCATCGACTTTCCCCGATGAGTGTCGCACTCCTCGCACGCCTGCAAGCAAGAGCGGCAGCCTATGCAGCGCGAAGGATCGACATAGAATTCGTATCCGAACACTAGTCGCCTCCTTGCATCGTGCCGTGTTTGTGTGCGACTCGGTCGTCGGGAGACGGGTCAGGTCCCGGCGCCTTAGCGATGCGGCAGGCCGAAACTTTGAATTCCGGAATCTTGCTGCGAGGGTCGAGTGTCCGATGCGTGAGGCGGTTTGCACTCCGCGTGCCAGCCCAGTGATAAGGAATGAACACGGTGTCGGGCCGAATCGTTTTCACAACCATTGCGCGAATCGTCAGGTCGTCGCGTCGGGTTGTTACCGTGATCCAGTCGCCGTCGCTGATGCCATTTTGTTCGGCCAGACGCGGATGAATTTCTGCCCGTGGTTCAGGGGTCTGATCGACTAGTGCCCCTATGCGCCGGGTTTGAGTCCCCGACAGGTATTGACTGACCACTCGGCCGGTGGTTAGGAATAGCGGATATTCATCGCCCACTGGATCGCCGCTGGGACGCCAGTCCGTAACGTTGAAGTGCGCTTTGCCGTCATGGGTATAGAACTTCTTGTCGACGAATAGGCGCGGGGTGCCTGGGTGGTCGAGCGATGGACAGGGCCAGAAAATCCCCATCTCCTTGTCTACTCTCTCGTAGGTGATGCCGTAGTAGTCAGCGACACCGCCTCGCGAGGCGACACGTAGTTCCTCGAAAATATCGGCAGGATTCTTGAATGGAAAGAACTGCCCGCGCCCAAGCCGGTGCGCCAAATCGATGATGATGTCTGAGTCTCGTCTGGCGTCGCCCGGTGGATCGATGCTGTTTTTCCAGTGAATGACACGACCTTCGGCGCTACAACCAAGACGATCTTCTTCCTCATGGAGGCTGCCGGCCATGACAACGTCGGCGTGATGAGCCGTTTCGGAGAGAAAAAAATCGACAACGCCGAAGTATTCCAGTTTCGACAAGGCTTCACGGGTGAAGTTCGCGTCAGGAAGCGAAACCAGCGGATTGAAACACAGAGAGAGCAGACCTTTGATTTCGCCGCTGTGGATTGCGTTCATGATTTCTTGGGCGCTGTAGCCTGGCTGGGGAAGTTCTTCCGGCTTGATGCCCCAGACACCGGCTATGTATTCACGGGCCGCGGGATCTGCGAGAGAACGCTGACCTGGAAGTTGGTCGCATTTCTGCCCATGCTCACGTCCACCCTGGCCGTTTCCCTGACCGGTAATCATCGTTGGCCCAGCACCGTCGCGGCCAATGTTGCCAGTGGCAAGAGCGATATTAAGCACCGCCAGACAGTTCTCTACGCCTTTGGATTGATGCTCCAGTCCGCGGGCGTGCATCATGATGGCGCGCTTCGATTTGCCGATCCAGCGCGCGGCCTTCTCGATCGATGCGGGTGGCACGCCGGTCATATCAGCAACTTTGCGAAGATCCCACTGCTTGGCGGATTCAGCCACGGCCTCGAACCCGGTTGTGTATTGGCTGATAAATTCGCGATCCTCCAACCCGTCACGCAGGATGACGTGCAGCATTCCCATCAAAAGCGCAAGATCGGTGCCCGGACGCAGTGGCAGATAAAGATCGGCGTTTCGGGTAATGGGAGTCATGCGAGGATCCGCCACGATCAGTTTTCCGCCGTTGTCACGGCAGCGCCAGATGTAGTCGGTTGTAATCGGGGCGCACTCGCCTATATTTGCGCCGATCACAAACAGCACTTCCGCCTTGGGAATCTCGCTCCATGGAATCGTGCTTCGATCGATGCCAAACGCCAGTTTGTAGGCCGTTCCGGCCGAGACCATACAGAGTCGTCCGTTGTAATCGATGTGGCGAGTGCCTAAAGCCACGCGCGCGAATTTACCGAGCAGGTACGACTTTTCAGTCGAGAGTGAGGCGCCGCCGTAAATGGCGAAGGCATCCTTGCCATACTTCTCCTGAATCTCTCGCATCCGGCTCACTGTGAGATTCAGGACATCGTCCCATGACGCAGTGCGAAATCCCTGTTCGGTTCGCATCAGCGGAGTGAGCAAACGGTCGGGGTGGTTACCCTGCAGATAACGCTTCACACCTTTTGGGCAAAGCATACCGCGGTTAAACGGAAACTCCTCCCAAGGCTCGAAGCCGATCACGCGATTGTCGCGGACCTTTAATTGAATTCCGCATTGTTGACCGCAGAAACAGCAATGAGTTTTGACCAACTTCTCCGCGGGATGGACAGACTCGTCTCCCCATCCGCCGGGCGGTTGATAATTCAGATGGGGCCCGAATTTGTCTTTGAGAATCTCTTCGGGAACCGGAGCTTTAGCCATTCGCTTCCTCTTTCAACCTCAATTGCGCAAGCGAAAGCGACTTGCGCTTGCAGGCCGGACACAACTCCTGCCAATTGCTCACTGGTCCCGACATCGAATAGTTGAATCCGACTTGTGGCAGCACACGCTTCAGGTCGTCAACGTGCATGAGGGACGCATAACGCTCGCCACAGCGTGCACAGATCGCGCCATCGCCTTCGTCGCCCGCGCGCTGGTAAAGCTTCACTCCCAACTGTGCGGGACGCTGAAAAATGTGAAAGAACTTCCCAAACGGAAGATAGAGCAGGGCGGCGATGACAGTGATGGCGTGCAATATGGCAATGAAATCGTAGAAGCTGCCGCCGAGCCACTCCTGGGAGACCGTAAGAGCCAAGCCAGTGATCGATATGGCAAAGAGCAGAATCAACGGCCAGAAATCCATCGCTAACGTTTGAACCGCACGCGCCCCTTCATCCCGCATGCGGCGCCACAGCGAAAGGGCAATGCCACCCAGAACCAAAACCGCAGCAACATCAAGGCCGTGAAAAAGCATCAGCGCCGTGAACGTGTGCAGATGGAACCTGCCCGCCGGGAACCCGAACAGGTATGTCACGTATGTCATCTGATCGTTCGGGGCGCTGCCGAAATGAATCCATCCGAATACGAGCGGGAAAGTAATCATCACCGCAAGTACACATCCCCAAAAGATCATCTGATGCATCGCCCAACGCAGCCTGGAGCGTTTTGCGATGAACGTTTGCGCCAGAAGATGAGTTGCTGCTAGCGCGGTGACGTGGCTAAGACTGCGAAACACTCCTCGTTCCCTGAACAATTGCCATCCCCGCTTCCAATAGACATAGGTGGGTGGCTTCCGAATCCAGACGGAGTAGTGGTAAATGACTCCCCACGTCGCGAAAATGATTGCGAACGTGTAGATCACGAGCGCAGCATCGAAATTCTGCAGATTGCGTGATCCGAGGACTATGGCGGCGAGCAGAACCAGAGTCCATAGCGTTGCCCAAGCTCCAGCGCGTACATGGTCGGCGGTGCGGATCAGCGCCGGGGGAAGTTTCGCTGCAAGCGCCTCTTCACGCGCTAAGAACACGCGGCGGTTCATCCACCAAAGAACACCGGCAACCGATGAGAGCAAGAGAAATCCCGGCCAGACCACTCCGAGCCGGTCACGAAACATGCCTAAGAGCAGAGGTGGGAAGAATCCACCCATCCCGCCCATCGCGCCGACCAGTCCAGTAACCGTGGCTCTTTGAGTAGGGAAATATCGCGGCACAAGTTGAAAAACTGCTCCGTTACCTATACCGAGCAGGGCAGCGCAACCCAGCGCGCCAACCGTGAAGGGCAACATTGACGGCACACCGAGCAGCAATCCAAAAGCCGCCACGGCAGGCAGAATCCATGAAAGGACTCGCGCTCCGCCAATCTTGTCGGATAGCCAACCACCGAGCGGGCGACACAGGGTAGCCAGCACCACAAATCCAGCAGTTCGGAAACCGGCGTCGGCGGGCGTGAGACCGAATTGATCACGCAACAATGTTGGCAAGTAAATCGAGAAGGCGACAAAGCCACCGAAGGTTAGAAAGTAGAGCGCGGCGAGAGCCCATGCGAGAGGTTCACGTGCCAGGACACCGAGCATTTCGGAGAGACTTTTGGGACTTGTAGTTTGGGGAGCATTTCGCGCGAAGACGACAAATATGCCTGCCCAAACCAACAGGATGATCGAAACTCCCCAATAGACCGTACGAAACCCGTAGGCAGCAGCTACCACCGGTCCCAGAAAGACCGCAGCGGACTGGCCAATATTTCCTAAACCATAGACGCCGAGTGCACTGCCCTGGCTCTCCATGGAGAACCAGCGGGAAACGTAACCTACTCCAACAGCAAATGAAGAGCCCGCCATTCCGAGAAAGAAGGCCACGATGAGAAGATTTTGGTAGCTGGACGCGGAGGGAACCAGGGTCACCGGCACTGCGACAAAGAACATCAAGACAGTGAAAACAACGCGGCCCCCAAAGCGGTCAGCCAGCATTCCTATCGGTATGCGGGCCAGCGCGCCGAGAAGAACTGGTACTGCAACCAGAAAGGCAGTTTGAGTGGCGGAGAGATGAATTTCCCCTCGTGGAAAGGTTTTCGGGGTTGGGGTTGAGGTTGAAGTTGGGGTGACCGCCGGACTCCGGAATGGCCGGTTTTGCTGCATCCGAGCCGGTGATCACCTCTATGGCCGCTTTTGCCTTACCTTCGCGCTTCCATCTTCCCGGCGGCCATATTTCCACCCCTGCGCCTCGCAGATAGGCGCTGATGGTCTCTCGACGTACTCGCGTGGCCTCTTGGATCTTTCGCAGAGACCATCCCAGTCGTCCCAACGCTATGATTTGCTGTTTCTTCTCGTCCTTCAAGACATTCGCCATATTGCAAGAGGCTACTTTCCCTCCCGCTGCTGTCAATGTCCTGGACGTTTCTTCTGAAAGTATGGCCGCTTTTCAGGTGTTCATGTATGGCCGCTTTTGGGTGTTCACTGAGGAGTTTGACGTCATCGGCATCGTTAGCGATGGGCGCGCGCTGCTGCGTGTTGCGGCCGAAACCAAGCCGGACGTGATCGTGAGTGATATCACCATGCCCATGCTGAATGGATTGGAGGCGGGACGCCAGGTCAAACACATGCTGCCCAGTGTGAAATTGATCTATCTAACCATGAATGCGGACCCGGAAGTAGCCGTCGCAGCTCTCGCGTGCGGAGCCTCAGGCTACCTGCTGAAGACATGCGCGTCGTCGGAAGTGGTGCTGGCTGTGCGGGAGGCGTTACGGGGCAAAACATATCTCTCCAAAGAGCTTTCCAGGCACGCGATTGATTGCATACTCTGGCAACAGAAGAAACCGGCCAGCGTCGACAAACGACTGACATCCAGGCAGCAGGAAGTGCTGCAGTTGCTCGCCGAAGGCAGGGTGATGAAGGAGATTGGCAGCATCCTGCAGATGACTACGAGGACGGTCGCCTATCACAAGTATCGGATTGTGGAAGTAGTCGGCGCTAGAAACGGCGCCGATTTGGTGAAATACGCCGTCCGAAACCACGTTGTGGGCGCCTAGACGGTCTCGACATCCAGCGTCATAGCAGATCAAGAGTGATTCGAACACTAATTGGGATGCGTAACGCAAGGACGCGGTCCTGAACAGTGCAAGGACGGAGAAATGAACGTGTTCCCTTGCAGCACCTGCCGAATCGCCGTCTCTAGATCGGAAGCGAGATGTCGCTTGGTGACGTAGCCTTGGGCGCCTGACGAAAATGCTGCGGAGATGCACTCAGTATCTTCAAAGACAGTCAAGATCACAATCTTTGTTCTGCAATTCCCGTCACGAAGGCATGCCGAAGCCTGAAATCCGTTCATGACCGGCATCGAAATATCGAGTACCAGAACATCAGGATCAAGGCGAAGCACAGCATCGACCGCCTGCTTTCCGTTTCCAACAGTTCCGACGATCTCGAAGATGTTGCCAAGCCGGGCACGCAGTTCCGAAAGTACTCCCTCGTGATCTTCGGCAATCAGTACTCGGATCGAGGCCACGACCTACACTTTCTTGCGGAGAGGCACGCCCAGTCAGATTTTCAGCATTTCGACTCTTAAGGCTACTCCGGGACTACTGATTGTCGACTGGCATTTGTGACAGGATTGCAATTCGACTTGTTGCGGGCAACGGAATCTTCTAGATCCTACGAAACCATCGCGATTCTTTGGCAAGCTATCGGGCGGGATCAATATCACTAGCAGAATCGTTTCCTAAGAGACGTAATTCGTCGGCTGACATTTTGAATTCCGTAAAGCCGCAATTCACGCAAACCAGCAGCTTGGGGAACACCAGAACGGTGGGCTTATCGACATTCTCCAGACCGAGAATGTGAACCGTGGTCTCAGCAGCGAAGCTTGTCAAGTTGTTGGACCCGCAGGACCTACACGCCATGTCTTCTTCGCTTTGAGGCACGCTATCCGAATCAAGTCGGGACTGTTCGTTGCGATGAACTGTCAGTATAGGCTAGCTCCAAGAGTAACAGCAAGATGCCCGGATTGACGCTGAAGGAAGGAAATCAGTAAAATCGCCAGGTTCGCTTGGGGGGAGCCAGCCCTACCGTTCGCGCCAGCCAGACCTTCCCCGATAAAAAGACCCCGGTGCTGTGGGCGCCAAGCTAAGATTGGCCACCGTGGAAGTGGTACGTCCCCAAGTTCTTGAAGAGTGCATGCCGACCAAAAATACCAAGAAAACCCGCACTGTATACCGGAAAAACCCACAGAAGCCAGTAGGTATTCCGGAGCGAAAGCGGCCCAAACGGCCCCTCAGCATGGCCGGAGAGGATACCCGACAGCTTCTGCGGCAGAGCAACGTGGCGATGATCGTCACTCATGGATTGAAACAAAGGAACGAACTGGTAAACGATCGGTTCACCGCTCTATTTGGTTACACGATTGAGGATATTCCAGATGTGGCGCACTGGTGGCGTCTGGCCTATCCGGATGAAGCGTACAGACGAACCGTCAAGACAGAATGGCAATCGCGTGTCGAGAAAGCCCTCCGAGGCGGCACAGACATTGAACCCATGGTGGCGACCGTCCGCTGTAAGGATGGTTCGTTTCGCCACATTGAGGCTCGCCTTACGTGCGTCGGAGAGACAAGCGTCGTTACCTTAATTGACCTCACGGCGCGAAAGCGGGCCGAAGACGCAACCAGGGAAAGCGAACGGCGATACCGCCGGATTGTTGAGACCACCAGCGAGGGAGTTTGGCTCCTCGATTCTCAATTTGTCACTTCCTATGTGAATCGACAGATGGCGGCCATGCTGGGATACGAACCAGGAGACATGGTTGGGCGAAGTGTACTCGAGTTTTACTTTGCCGAAGATGTCGAGGAAAAGAAAAGGACGTTAGAGCGCCGACAGCGAGGACAATCCGAGCAGATTGAGGAACGGCTCCGGTGCAGGGACGGTGCGGAATTGTGGGTTCGGATGATCGCGAACGCGATCTTCAAGGATACGGGAGAGTTTGATGGCGCGCTTGCAATGGTGGCAGATATCACGGAGCGGCGGCAGGCGGGGGAAGCGCTCAAGAAGTCAGAGGAGAAGTTCGCCAAGGCTTTCCGTCATAGCCCCGTGGGGCTCTCGATAACGACCGTCAAAGATCATCGTTACATAGAAATCAACGAAACTTTTGAACGTGCGACTGGCTGGCGACGCGACGAGATCATCGGACGCACGCCATTTGACATTGGGTTTTGGGTGGAGCCACCCGGAAGAATCGATCTTGCAAAGCGGATTCAGACCGACGGGTTTGTCCGTAACGTTGAGGTCCAACTGCGCATGAAAGACGGCAGTATTCGTACCGGCTTAGCATCAGCGGAAGGGATCGAGCTCAATGGTGAACAGTGCATCATCATTACGGGTGTTGACATCACCGAACGCAAGCTGGCGGAAGAAGCGGTCGAAAAGATGAGCCGCAGGTTGATTGAAGCACAGGAGCAGGAGCGGTCCCGGATCGCCAGAGAACTCCATGATGACATCGGTCAGCGTCTGGCGCTGGTGTGCAACGGGTTGGAACAACTGCAACGATCGGCTTCCGGGTCGCCCGCTAAGATACTTGGCCAGATGGGCGAACTACGAAGCGAAACATCGCAGATCGCCACTGATCTGCAATCGTTGTCGCACGAATTGCACTCATCGAAGCTGGAGCTCTTGGGGGCGGCAATAGCGATGAAAGGATTTTGCAGGGAATATGCCGAGCAGCAGCGTGTGGAGATCAAATGCGAGATGCGGGATCTGCCAAGCGATTTGTCTCCTGACATCGCGCTTTGTCTCTTCCGCGTTCTGCAGGAAGCCCTCCGCAATGCGATTAAACACAGTGGGGGAAAGCGATTTGAAGTGCAATCGTGGGGAACGACCGATGAGGTTCATCTGACGATTAGCGACTCGGGCTCAGGCTTTGAACTCGCGGCGGCCAGGGACAGCCGAGGACTTGGTCTGGTCAGTATGGAAGAGCGACTCAATCTGCTGAAGGGAACACTATCAATCGACTCGCAACCTAACCGCGGCACCGCGATCCACGCTCGTGTTCCAATCGATTCAGGTAATCATTCCGCGCGTACCGCCGGGTAGACAATCCGCTGACGACGCGGTACGTCGGATGCGGGTAGACTCTAGAGCCGGCTCGATCCAGTCTCCCTAACAACTCACGCAAGCCCTGGGCTTCCGCCAATTCGTGGTGCTCACCGTTCAAGCGATGCCACCCGAGCCCCCTTTCACTCAGGACCGAGTCAATGAAGGGTTAGGCGATGTCCTGTTCGGGCTGTCAGTTCTGCCAGTTACCGGGCAGGCGCGTCGCTCATACACTGCCTTGTTCGCTGAACTCCGGCTTCGGCGTCTATGGGCGATGCGAATAGACAAAACCGAGTGACACTGCTGTTGTGGTGCCTGCCTTCCGGTGTCTGATGCCGTCTCTCGGCAACGTGTTCTTACATGATTAATGATCATCTTCTTTACTAAATGAGTACGGAAACAAAGGCCAATCATGAAAATAAAATTGCAAGACGTCCTTGCCACCGCACTGGTTTGCGCGCTGGCGGTGATGGGACATGCTGCCGATTCCAACATCGAAAAGAAGCAGCAAGACATTCGCGACATGGCACAGCAGACCCTGCAGCATCTCTACAAAGAGGAACCCAAGGCTAAGTCCGCCATTCATAGTGCCGCCGGATATGCGGTCTTCAGCAACCTAGGCGTGAAAATTCTAGTCGCTGGTTCCGGCAACGGAAAGGGTGTCGCAGTCAACAGCAAGACCAAGCACGAGGCCTTCATGAAGATGCTCGAAGTGCAGGCCGGGCTTGGCATGGGCGTGAAGAAATTCAGTGTGATCTTCGTCTTCGATACCGAGAAGGCACTCAACGGATTCGTAAATTCAGGCTGGGAGTTCGGTGGCCAAGCCACTGCAGCCGCGAAGAACGGAGACAAAGGCGCAGCCATGACGGGAGCAGTGTCGGTCGCAGACGGTGTTTGGATGTATCAGCTCACCGACAAGGGTCTCGCCCTGGAAATCACAGCGAAGGGTACCAAGTATTACAAGGATGGTGATCTGAACTAAACGCGTGATTTTCACAGTTTCCCTGGCTCTAGGTCGGGCGTGCGTTGCCCGCGCATCGCGAGAGATGCGCTGGCGGAGTTTGTTTTGGGAGGCAAGATGGCGATAGCGAAGATGGAATCAGTAGTTAAGTTCGATTTAGGGACAAAGATGGTTCCATGGAAACAGCGGCACGCGGAGGGCAAGGAACTCCGCCGGGCAGTCCAGCGCGAGTCGCATGCGGAGTGGAAGCCGGGGAAGAACAGGCTGGATCCTCTGAAACTACTGGCCATCAGCAATAAGGGAAGGCAGGCGCATCTCATCCCGCTGCGCATGGGACGAATGGCGGCTTCGCCCTTTGCATTTCTGCGGGGCTCGGCGTGCGTAATGGCGGCCGATCTCTCAACTCGCCCCATCTCCGGCATTCCCGTCGTGATGGATGGCGACGCCCACATCAATAACTTCGGAATGTATGGCACGCCGCAGCGCGACGTGGTTTTCGATCTGAACGATTTTGATGAGGCAACCGTCGGTCCGTGGGAATGGGATTTGAATCGACTTGTAGCCAGCGTTAACGTCGCGGGACGGGAGAATGGTCTGAATCGGCGCGAGCGCGCCGCTGCAGTAAAACGCGCGGTAGAAGGTTATCGATTTAATGTCTATCGCCTACAGTCCATGGGAGTGCTAGACGTCTGGTACCTGCATGCGTATCCCGGACGCGACAACCCCATCGCCAAGGTCGACCCGAAGTCCAAGGCAGTTGTCGCCAAGACCATGGCCAAAGCATTGCGCACCGACAACCGCACCCTCATGCCCAAGGTCGCCGATAAGGACGCCAAAGGGAAGTGGACCTTCCGCAACGACCCGCCCATTCTCACCACCGTTTCCCGTACGACCAAAGAGAAGATAATCGAGGTACTGAATCGCTATTCGCTCACGCTGTCAACAGAGCGGCGATTGATGCTCGGCCGCTATCACGTTGAAGATGTGGCACACCGTGTCGTCGGTGTCGGTTCGGTGGGCACCAGGGCATACCTGGTTCTGCTGTTCGGAGTCGGAGACGACGATCCCTTGTTCCTGCAAGTAAAGGAGTCAGTGTCTCCTGCTCATGCTCCGTATCTTCCGCCACTCCCTGATGAGTTTCGTCATCAGGGCAAACGCGTGGTGATCGGACAGCGCGCTCTGCAGGCTTCTTCCGACCCGATGCTTGGCTATACCGATTGGGACGGGAGGGATTACATGGTCCGGCAGATGAAGAACCTGAAAGCGTCGATTCCGATCGAATTCCTTACGGGTGCATCGTTCAACTTCTACGCATTTGTGTGCGGTGCGATCCTGGCCCGAGCGCACAGCCGGACGGGAGACCCGGCACGCATTGCCGGCTACTGCGGTAACTCCACGGCCTTAGATGACGCTTTGGCCGAATGGGCCGAGAGTTACGGAGACCAGACGGAAGAGGATCACGCCAGATTGGTGGCGTCCATCAAGCATGGCGATACAAAAGCCATTCAGTCGGACGATGGAAGTTAGTAACCGTGTCTATTGCAGAGTCTAATTTTGCGCCTGGCCCAGAGCGGGCAGCTGACTCATACGGCATCGGGTCTGTCGCACGGAGGACAAGTCAGTTCTCCCGTGTTCGAACTGACTTGTCGATGAGCGGCAAGATGCCGACGACATCTTGCTCCTGCGACTCCGAAAGACACCGGCCTAAGCTAGATGGCGTAAGCGTGAGTCGAAGAATATTCACTGCATGCAAATCAGTCTGATTACGGTCATCTGGTCGATGATTGTCGCGGTGTGTGGCACGCTAGCGGGGATTTATTTGCTCGTCTGGCGGAGGAACCACACGGCGTGGGCAAATCTGTTCTTTTGTCTGGCGGCAGTGTCGACGGCGGTCTTCGCTTTCTGTGAATTGCGGATGATGAAGGCGGAGACGCCACCGGAATTCGAGACCATTCTGAAGTGGGGGCTCATACCGGTGTGGCTGTTGGTTGTGTCGCTCGTCGGCTTCGTGCGCTTGTACCTGAGAGCCGGGCGAACTTGGCTTGCTTGGATGGTTTGCGGACTCCGCACGTTGGCTCTCCTTCTCAACTTCTTAGTAGGGCAGACTCTCGCTTATCGCAAGATCACGGCCTTACGACACGTCCGGTTTCTCGGTGAATCCGTCTCGGTTGCCATGGGCGTGCCCAATCCCGTGATCGTGGTCGGCCAATTGAGTCTGATGATGCTCCTCATCTTTGCCGCGGATGCCACCGTCACTGCCTGGCGGCGGGGTGACCGCCGTAGTGCAGTGACCGTGGGCGGAAGTATTATGCTCTTTACATTTATCTCGACCGGCCAGTCCCTGTTGGTGTTCTGGGGAGTCGTCCGGGCGCCAATTGTGGCGAGTATGTCATTCCTGGGTCTAGTCATAGCGATGGGCTACGAGTTGAGTCGTGATGTGTTCCGCGCCTCACAACTTGCCGGTGAGTTACAAGCGAGCGAAGCCGGGTTGCGCGAGAACGAACAGAGGATGTTTTTGGCCGTCGATGCCGCCAAGCTCGGCATCTGGGTTCGGGACCTCGTGAAGAACGACATCTGGGCGAGCGTCAAGTGGCGGGAGTTGTTCGGCTTCACACCTTCGGAACCGCTGGATTTCGACTGCATTCTGCGAAGGCTGCACCCCGACGATCGCGAGGCGCTTCAACAGGTTTTGACGAAGGCGGTTGCGGGCGGAGGTAGCTATGAAACGGAATTCCGGTTGACGTTGCCGGATGGCGGGCTGCGCTGGATCTCTTTCCACGGCCAGGTCGAATTTGATGCCACTAGCCAACCAATCCGGTTACGCGGCGCCTCCCGAGATATCACAGCGCACAAACAGGCTGAGCTGGAGACACAGCTCTTGCGGCGAGAGGTCGCGCACGTGGGCCGGGTCACGATGATGGGCCAACTCGCCTCGGCTCTGGCGCATGAAATCAATCAACCACTTGGCGCCATCCTGCGCAACGCGGAGGCGGCGGAGCTTTTCATGCAGGACGCGTCACCGGATTTGGAAGAAATCCGCGCGATCGTTGCTGACATCCGCAAGGACGACCAGCGTGCGGGCGCCGTCATCGACCGGATGCGCGGATTGCTCAAGCGGCAACCCCTCGACACCAGAGCGCTCGACGTGGGCGGACTCGTTGGCGATGTCAGGGCTCTCGTGCGGGCCGACGCTGCGGCTCGACAAGTGAAGGTAATGGTCGAGGTGCCGGGCGATCTGCCGACCGTCCGCGGTGACCGCGTGCATCTTCAGCAGGTGCTCCTGAACGTCGTTCTCAATGGCATGGACGCACTGAACGGGAGTCACGGGGAGCGGCGAATCAGTGTTATCGCGTTGCTCCACGGAGCGCAGACGGTCGAGATCGCAGTGAGCGACACGGGCAGCGGCATCCCAGCCGACCAACTCGCGCACGTCTTCGATCCCTTTTTCACGACCAAGCCAAGCGGTATGGGCATGGGCTTGCCGATTTCACGCACGATCATCGAGGCACATGGCGGGCGGCTCTGGGCGGAGAACAATAGCAGCGGTGGGGCGACGTTCCGATTCACATTGCCAGTCGCGGAGGAGGTATCGGCGAAGTGAGCGCGAGCCCGCCTGTAGTTCGGATTGTCGACGACGACCCGTCCTTCCTTACGGCCACTTCGCGGTTGCTGCGGGCGAGCGGCTTCGCAGTAAAGACATTTTCGTCGGCGAGCGAATTCCTTGCGCAGCTGGATGCCGATACGCCCGGCTGTGTAGTGGCTGACTTGCAGATGCCCGGAATGAATGGACTCGATTTGCAATCGGCGCTTGCGCGATCGCGTAATCCAGTACCGGTTCTCTTTCTCACCGGCCACGCCGACATCCCATCGAGCGTAATTGCAATGCGCAGTGGTGCAGAGGATTTCCTGGAAAAGCGCGCCCCAAAAGAAAAGCTGCTAGATGCGGTGAGGCGTGCTCTTGCTCGCGATGCACAGGAACGCGAGGAGCGTAACCGGCAGCGGGAGTTACGCGCACGCTTCGACATGCTCACCCAACGGGAGATCGAAGTACTCGCGCACGTCGTTCAGGGCAGACTCAACAAGCAGATCGCTGGGGATCTGGGCATTCACGAGCGAACCGTGAAACTGCACCGCACGGCAATCACGACGAAGCTAGCGGTGCAATCCGTTGCTGAACTAACAAGGCTGACCGACGAAGCGGGCATCTTCACGGCGTCTGCACAAACCTTCCCTAAAGGGCAGTAGTCGGCGTTACTCTCCGACGCCTATAGTCCTCATCGGAGTCCCGATGAGCAAAATCACACCCACCTACGTCGCTGTTGTTGATGACGATGAAAGCGTTTGCCGGTCACTCGGCAGACTGCTGCGGGCAGCGGGCCTTCAGCCGATCACCTATACCTCAGCGGAGTCGTTTCTGGCGGACACGAAGCATCCTCAGTTCGGCTGTCTGGTACTCGACATCCAGCTCGGTGCCATGTCGGGCATCGAACTCGCGCGGAAGCTTGTAGCTGAAGGGGAGCGCACTCCTACCATCTTCATCACCGCTCACGATGATCCTGAAGCGCGCGCAGAGGCCGAAGCTACGGGTTGCGCGGCGTACTTCCGCAAGACCGATTCCGGTGCCGATGTGCTCGAAGCCATCCGTAGGGTGGCGCAATGAACCGCACGCGGTCTGAAACGGCACAACAAAGCAAAACCCGAAAGAGAAGGAATGCATGAACCCTGCAGGAAGACCAGTCACAGAATTGAGAGGAGCTAACGAGCACATGTATAAACGATCATTTTGCCTAGTTGCGATCTTGAGCTTTTCCCTGTCGCTTTCGGGACAGGTTAATTCTGATCAGAAGAAAGCCGACATCGATCCAGCGGCGATGGCCGCGCTCGACAAAATGGGCGCCTACCTTCGCACGCTTTCGGTGTTCCACGTGAAAGCGGCGCAGACAGCAGACGATGTGCTGGAGAATGGTCAGGCAGTCCAATCCAGTCAAGCCGTCGATCTCCTGGCAGCAAGACCCAATCGATTCCGCGCCCAGATGAAGGGCGACGACAAGGATGTGTTCCTTCTCTACAACGGGAAAGACTTAACCGTGTATGGCCACCTGGTGAACTATTACGCCACAGTGCCGGCCCCGCCCACAATCGCCGAACTGATCGAAAAGGTCGACAAGAAGTATGGCATTGAGATGCCGCTTGTTGACTTATTTTTGTGGGGCTCATACCAGTCCACGGCCTCCCAGGCAATCACGAGCGCGATTGATCTTGGACCGGGTTCGATCGATGGCGCAACCTGCGAGCAGTATGCATTTCGGCAGGAGGGCCTGGATTGGCAGATCTGGATCCAGTTGGGAGATTATCCTCTGCCCAGAAAGTTGATCCTGACAACCACAGACGAAGAAGCCCGGCCACGTTTCAGTGAGGTTTTGACTTGGAACCTGGCGCCGTCATTCAACGACGAGGCTTTCACCTTCGATCCTCCGGAAGGCGCACAAAGAATCGCAATTGCGGAAATCCCCGCACCGGCCAGCACCGAAAAGAAATCAGAAAAGGGAGGCACGAAGTGAACCAATCGATTCGTACGATTTCAATTTCTCTCGTGTTAATGCTTTTGAGCGCCACGATGTTCGCGCAGTACAACAGCGCCACGCGAACCAGCGTTAACAAGAACACAACCGTGAATGCCAACAAGAACGTTAACGCGAATGTGAACCAGAACTACAACGTGAACAAGAACACGAATGTAAATGTGAACAAGAACGTCAATGTCAACACTAACCAGAACGTTAACGTCAATGTGAACAAGAACGTATACGTTCACAGCAGCAGTACTTATTACGGCAGCAGTTGCTGCTACCACCCCGCTCCTGTCGCGGCTGCGGTCGTCGCCACGGCGATTGTGGTCGGAACCAGGGTAAACACGCTTCCACCCTCATGCACCGTTGTGCACGTCAACGGGCTGACCTACCAACAGTGCGGCAGCACGTGGTACCAGCCTCAGTTTGTGGGCACGAGCACAACGTACGTCGTGGTAGTTGCACCGCGGTAGTGATCTTCGACGGATACGCGGTCGTCGCGGTGTCGTAGCCAATTGACTCTACAAGGAAGCGAAGGAGCGAATCATGGCAGCAAAGAAACCAAACATTCTGATCATCTGGGGTGATGACATTGGCTGGTTCAACGTCAGCGCCTACAACCACGGCATCATGGGGTACAAAACCCCCAACATTGACCGCATTGCCAAGGAAGGGGCGCTGTTCACTGACTGGTATGGCCAGCAGAGCTGTACCGCCGGCCGTGCGGCGTTCATCACGGGTCAGTCTCCCATCCGGACTGGACTGACCAAGGTAGGCTTGCCCGGAGCAAAACTCGGCCTCCAGGCAGAAGACCCGACCATCGCCGAACTGCTCAAGCCTCTCGGCTATGCCACCGGCCAGTTTGGCAAGAACCATCTCGGCGATCGCGATGAATATCTCCCTACGGTCCACGGGTTCGACGAGTTCTTCGGCAATCTCTATCACCTGAATGCCGAGGAAGAGCCGGAATGTGTGGACTATCCCGATCCCAAGAAATATCCAGAGTTCGCGAAGAAGTTTGGCCCGCGCGGCGTGTTGCACTGTTTCGCGAATCCCGACGGCACCCAGAAGATCGAAGACACTGGCCATTTGACAAAGAAGCGCATGGAGACAATGGATGATGAGATCACGGCGGGAGCCATCGACTTCATCGAACGTCAGCACAAGGCGGACAAACCTTTCTTTTGCTGGTGGAATTCCACCAAGATGCACGTCTGGACGCATTTGAAGAAAGAAACCCAGGGCAAGACCGGGCTCGGCATTTACCCCGATGGCATGGTCGAGCATGACGGTCACGTGGGACAACTCCTCGCCAAGCTCGACGAGTTGGGAATTGCCGATAACACCATCGTGATGTACTCCACCGACAATGGCGCCGAGGAATTGAGCTGGCCCGACGGTGGTTCCACGCCGTTCCGCAGCGAGAAGGATACGAACTGGGAAGGCGGCTGGCGCGTGCCTTGCGCGATTCGCTGGCCGGGCGTCATCAAGCCGGGCACGGTTTCCAACGAGGTCTTCTCGCACCAGGACATGCTTCCCACTCTGCTGGCCGCGGCCGGCGAGCCGGATATCGTCGAAAAGTGCAAGAAGGGACACAGCGCCGGAAAGAAGACATTCAAAGTCCATCTCGACGGCTTCAATCTCATGCCGCATCTCAAGGGCGACGTGAAAGAGAACCCGCGTCCCGGCTTGCTCTACTGGGGAGATGAGGGCGACCTGATGGCACTTCGCTACGGCAACTGGAAGATCCATTTCGCGGTGCAGCGCGCGGTGGGCATGGATGCGTGGGTGGAGCCACTGGTGCCCCTACGGTGCCCGATGCTCGTCAACCTGCGGACCGATCCTTTCGAGGAGGCGGAGGTCTCTTCCATTTTCTTCAAGAAGTGGTGGGCGGACCGTATCTTTATGCTCGCACCGGGGGGCGCACTCGTCGGGCAGTTCATGAAGAGCCTGATGGAGTTCCCGCCGCGTCAGAGTCCGGAGAGCTGGAGTCCGGGCAAGGTGATAGAGAAGCTTCGTCGCCACCAGGAGGCTCTCGAGTCCGGCTCGGGCGCAGGCGTGAAGTAATCGAACTGCCACGCGCAACATCGCGTTGAGTTGCGATCAAGGCAAGTTGGTCGAGCAGAATCCCGGCGGACGATTCGTCCGCCGGGGTTCGACCTCCATCGCGTGCCGAAGGGCACTTAACGGACACGGATTTTGACCGACCTTGAGAAGGTGAAATAGCCGTAATCGATCGAAATTGGAGAGGACACCATGATGAAAACCAGTATTACGCTTAAACGCACACCGATCATCGCAGTCGCCGTGCTGGCAACTGTTGTCGGCGCTATCGCCCAGGCGGGCGGACCAGGCGCAGAGCTACAACAGAAACTGGCTGCAGTGAAGCAATCGGTTGCTGAAAACCAGCAGAAACTTCACCACTATCAATGGAAAGAAACGACCCAACTCACGCTGAAGGGCGATCCTAAGCCTCCCAGCGCATCGGCCTGCCAGTATGGTCCCGACGGGAAGGTACAGAAAACACCGCTGACTGCGCCGCCCCCGCCTCCGAGTGGCGGAAGAATGAAGCAGAAAGTGGTCGCGAACAAGAAGGAAGAGATGAAGGACTACATGGGAGACGTAAAGGTTCTGCTCGCGAAGTACGTTCCCCCCAATCCGCAGGCCATGCAGCAAGCCTTCCAGACCGGAAAAGCCTCATTGACTCCCGGTTCCGGCGTGGCGCAGATCATTTTTAAGGACTATGCACTGCCGGGCGACCAGATGACGCTCTCTTTCGACGCTGCCGCAAAAAAGATCACCACCGTGAACGTGAATACGTACCTGGACAACCCGAAGGATGTGGTCACGTTGGTGATTCAGTTTGCCAGCCTGCCGGACGGCACGAACTATGTACAACAGACCGTCCTCAACGCCACTGCAAAGAGTCTCGTGGTGACGACAACGAATTCCGATTACAAGGCGCTGGGACAGTAAGAGCCCGTGATTTTGCAGCAAAATCCGAATGAAGGAGTTTCTCCATGTCTAAAATTTCACGCTACCTAGTGGCGGCGATACTGTCGCTCCTGTTGGCGACGAGCTTTTCCTCGATACTCGCCGCTCAATCACCGCAGTCCAAACCGTCATCCACCGCGTCTTCGCAGGACAAAGCGAAAGCCTGCAACGACGCGGCCGACAAGCAAAACCTTACCGGCGCGGCGCGCAAGACATTCACGGAGAACTGCCTCAATAAGGCCGCAGACACCGGTTCTAGCGCCAACGTTAGCGAGCAGGACAAAGGTAAAACCTGCAACGATCTCGCGGACAAGAAAGGCCTAAAGGGAGCGGATCGCCGGTCGTATGTGAAGGATTGTATGAAAAAAGCCAACCCCCAATAAGTTGGCTTGGTCTCTTTCAGTAGAAGAGTAGCGCGAAGGTCCGTGGAGACGATAGAAACGGCACTCTCAACCGATTGTGAGTGCCGACTTTGTTCCGCTTTAGGAAAGGTTGCGGCGTGAAAGTGATATCGAACTTGAGGATGAGATACCTCCTGGGAATCGGGGTGGCGGCGTTGCTGCTATTTTCGCAACGAGTGCTCCATGCACAGGACCTTTCTCCCCGCGCCTATCTCATCACGCCGCTGCATTCCAACGCAGTCCTCCTGACCTACTCCTTCTACGACGGCAGTATCAATTTCAATGGCGCACTCCCGGTCAACGACGCCAAGGGGAAATACAGCGTTCCTATCTTTAGCTACTACCACTCATTCGGCCTCTTTGGCCGCTCGGCCAACATCGTCGCCGCATTGCCCTATGGAGTAGGAAACTTCACGGGAACTTTGGCGGGAGCAGGGCAGAACCTGTACCGCTCCGGTCTCGTGGATTCGGTTTACCGCTTTTCAGTCAACCTTAAAGGCGGCCCCGCGATACGGCCACCGGAGTTCGTCAAATGGCACCAGACGCTCCTGCTGGGAGCCGGTCTGAAAGTGATCGCGCCCACCGGCCAGTATGACCCCACCAAGCTGATTAACTGGGGCACCAACCGCTGGTCCTTCAAGCCGGAATTCGGCTATTCCCAACGCTGGGGCAAATGGGTCCTCGATGGGTACGCTGGAGTCTGGTTCTTCACCACGAACCACGATTACTGGTCGCGCAATAGCTACTATCCGGGGACGAGGTCCCTAACGCAAACGCCGATTGGAGCTTTCGAAGGGCACCTAAGCTACGACTTCAAACCTGGGTTCTGGGTTTCGCTCGACGGCAATTTCTGGGTCGGCGGGGCCACAAGCGTGGCCGGCATAGAAAACCCGCTCACGAAACAGGAGAACTCCCGTCTCGGAGGCACCGGCGCGGTCCGGATCGCCAAGCACCAGTCCCTGAAATTTGGCTATAGCAACGGAACGTACATCCAGTTTGGCGGCAACTACCAGAACGTGTCGGTCGCGTGGCAATACTCCTGGTTGGGGAGACCTAACTGAAGGGAACAAGATTCGGACAAAAAAGTACGTCCGGTCAAGCTGGTTTAACGAGGTTTCGTTTAATCAACATGAAGAGGAGACAACAATGAAGAAGCAAGCGCTGTTTGTGTTTTTGATGGTCATGCTGCTGGCAAGCGTTCTCGTGACACAGGGTCAGGCCCCCGCCCAGTACCCGATCGTCGATAAGATTGCCGAAAAAGTCATACAGAAATACCAGACGTCGACTTGCGAGCAATTGCAGGCAAAGAAGCAGGCGCCGCCGCAGCCGCCCTCCGCGATGGAGGTGAAAGCCATCGAGCAAATGCGGAAAGATCCCGCAATGCGCAAGCATTTCCTGGACAAGATTGCCGCGCCGATCGCCAATAAGCTATTTGAATGCAACCTGGTCCCCTGATACATCAGCGAACGCTCCGAGCGTGACCTGTCGCTTTCTGACAGTTACGCGGTCACAACGGCGCTTATAGGCTCCCCCGTTCGGACGGGCACGTCGGCAAAGGCACGGTCTGCCAGCCAACGTCAGAAGTGAAGGGCTCAGCGTTAGAGATATTTCAACCGAGCAGTGAGCACAATATGAAAAGGAGCAACCGCCATGTCAGCTAGCCAACCGAACATCCTCATCATCATGACCGATCAGCTGCGTCACCCAACGGTGTACGAGAACGACGAACTTCGCCGGTTCCGTCGCGAAAAGCTTACTGCCGAAACGGGTCTGCGGGATTCTGGCGTCTCGTTCGAAACTCATTACGCCATGTCGGCGGCCTGCGCCCCCAGCCGCGCATCCATTATGACGGGCCAGTACCCGTCGCTGCACGGCGTCACCCAGACCGATGGCCTGGCGAAGAGCGCCGACGGCCCCGAGATGTTCTGGCTCGCGCCTGACACGGTCCCCACCATCGGCGACTGGTTCCGGGCCGGCGGCTACAGGACTTTCTACAAAGGCAAATGGCATGTCTCGCACGCGCACCTGCCCGCACCCGACGGCGAGGGGTATCTCCAGACGTTGGAAAAGGACGGCAACGTGAACGGGGAAAACGTCGCCGCGTATCTCAAGGCGGACTTGCTCGACGCCTATGGTTTTTCCGAGTGGGTCGGGCCGGAGGCGCACGGCATGGGCCACCAAAACACCGGAACGGCAAGAGATCCCTTCACAGCGAACGAAGTGGTCGCGCTGCTGAAGCGACTGGACCAGGATGGGAACAAGACGCCGTGGCTTACGGTGTGCTCGTTCCTTAACCCGCACGACATCTCGGCGTTTGGCGTGGCCGCGTGGACACAGGGCCTGAGCTACGACCTCAGTGAGGTGCCTTCCATTCCCGAGCCCCCGACACAGAGCGAGGATCTGTCCACTAAGCCTGCGTGCCACCAGAGCTACGTGGATGCGTGGGGCAAGATACTCGCGCCGCAGCCACACATCGAGGCGCAACGGCGCTTCTACTACCAACTGCAGCACACAGTCGACGAGCAGATCGGACGCGTGGTGGACGCTCTCCGGGCAACCAAAGCCTACGAGAACACAATCGTGGTTTTCGCTTCCGATCACGGCGAGATGCTCGGTGCCCACGGCGGGATGCACCAGAAGTGGTATAGCGCCTATGAGGAAGCGATCCATGTGCCGTTTGTCTTCTCCAGCCCTCTGTTCAAGGGCGGGCGGCGCGAGAGTATCCCCACCAGTCACGCGGACCTGCTGCCTACGTTGCTGGGGCTCGCCGGCATCGATCAAGGCGCGGCACTCAAGCGCGTTGCCGCCAGCCACACCGAAGCGCACCCTCTGGCGGGTCGCGACCTCTCGGGCGTCATTCGTGGCACTGCGGAGCCACCGGTCGACCCTGTCCTCTTTACCACCGACGACGAGATCAGCAAGGGCAGCGCGAAGCCTGGAAGCCCGCTACAGCGTTGGACCCGCAAGTTGGGAGTGTACGCTGAAGTTGTCCAGCCCAATCACGTCGAGACCGTCATCGCCAAGGTCGACGTCGACGGCGAAGAGCATCTCGTCAAGCTATCGCGCTACCACGACAACGCGCAGTTCTGGACAGTACCCGGCGTGCGCGATGAACGTCTCCACCGCGGGAAGAAGATAGAAACGGTGACCGAGCGAACGCCGGACGAGTACGAGCTCTACGACCTCACTCTCGATCCACTTGAACAGCGCAACCTCGCGCACCCGAGCAACGCCGACGACCGCTCGCGCAAGCTGCAGGAGCGGATGTACCAACTCCTGGTCAAACAGCTCAAGGCGAAACGCCTCGTGCCCGCCACGGGAGTAAGACCGGGCTACCAGTCGCCCACCGATGCGATTAGGAAGGAGAAGGTTCCTTCCTAGCCGGGCGGAGCGATCCTGATCATCAATGAGAACTCTGCTGATCACAAAATCTGTGGTCGAGGTATTGGCCGGGCTGGCGTTGCTGCTCATTCCGTCGACAGTAGTTTCGCTAGTGCTCGGAGTACCTCTTGAACGGTCTGGCGTAATCGCTCTCGCTCGTTGCGTCGGTGTTATCTTGTTCGCCGTTGGCGTCGCCTGTTGGGTGGAGCGTAATCACAGCGAAAGCCGCTGGACCATCAGGCTGATCGTCGGACTGCTCGTCTACGACGTTTCTGTCGTAGTTCTGCTTCTCCTGGCGCGGCTAGCCGCACATTTGTCAGGAATCGCTCTCTGGCCCGCGGTCTTCCTCCATTCGGGGCTGGCGACATGGTCGTTATCCTGTCTCAGAAAGAAGCCACGATGAATGACCGCAAGTGTCCTAATGGTGCGCAAGGTGGTATGTGCTCACAGCTCTCACGATATTGGTGATGCGATACTATGCCCTATTCATACACGTTATCTGCGGCTTTGCTTCTGACCAGCGTTTGCATCTTCGGTGGCAGGCTGCGTGCCCGATCGCATCATCGACGGTGGATTTCCATCGCTGCCGGTGTATCCGTTGCCAGCATCTTCGTCGACCTCCTGCCTACCATCTCTGAAAAGCAAGCAAAGTTCTCCGCCAACGCCCCGGCTGGCGCAGCTCTTTTCCAGGAGCAGGCCGTCTATCTCTTCGCCATGCTGGGCTTTGTCCTCTTTTACGGACTGGAATACATGGTGGTGTCGTCGCCTGCCGGAAAGCGCGAGGACGGCGTCGTCACCTTTTCACTCCGAATCGCAGCCTTCGCGTTATACAGCAGCTTTATCGCCTACCTTCTCGTCGACAGCCCTTGGACCGGTGTTCAATCCTTGCTCCTGTATTCTCTGGCCATGGCGTTTCACTTACTTCTCGTCGACCACTCTCTGGCTGAGCAGGGCCATGCGCTGTATGAGAGTCGCGGAAGATGGATCCTTGCTCTGGCCGTGATGGCAGGCTGGTCTGTCGGAATGATCGCGTCGATACCGGAATTGTGGCTGGCCAGGATCACCGGCTTTGTCTGCGGAGGAGTCATCATGAATAGTCTGGTGGTGGAATTGCCTGAAGGACGGGGAGGACGCTTCTGGTATTTTGTTCTGGCCGCTGCGATCTACGCCTTCATCCTCATTCGCGCTCTGGGTTGAATTTTCTCAGCTGCGACCACCATCGACTCACGCAGAGAGCGGGTTTAGCGCACGCGCAATCACGCCTCGCGCGCTCCTAAGGAGCCCCGGTGGAGGGTTCGGGCCGAATCAACAGTGCAAGCCTGGGGAAAAGAAAACGTCCAGCGGCATCATCGATAACATTTACCTGGCACATGTAGAACCCAGGTTTCAGCGTGTTGAGAGGCAGGTCGAGCTGGAAGACCCCGGCTTGGCGGTCGCGAGCATTCAGCTCCGTCAGTTCTGCGAGGGAAGTCTCGAATACTTTGGCCTTGCCCTGGAAAAACGAGACGTTTGTCATCAGGTGGATGCCGGGTTTGGCCTGGCCACTCTGCATTGTGCCAGATGCGCCCACTCGTCCCGGGTCATACACTTCGTAGTAAAGGCGCAAGTGCTGCGCGGAAGAAAAAACGTGGGTGACGTTTGGAATGATCTCAGAGCCATCTCGAACGAGTGGACTTTGAGTCGCGCCCTTTTTCGCGGGTTGGACCTGGCTGGCGAGAACAACAGAGCTCATCTTGAGCGGTTGCGACTTCAGATCCGGAACCTCGAGGTCGGTTTCGAACGATCCCATGCGTCCGGTCTGATTTTCTCTCACCACAAACTTGAGGTGATATCTGCCGGGAGGCAGGCTCAGCCCAGTGTCGTACTGTACATTCTTCTTCCGGACTTCGGATGAGGTATCGACCGCGAGGTTTACGGTGTCGCGAATCTGAGTGACCGGGTGTTTCTGGCTGTCGAGCACGATGCCAATGACGTCCAGAGTGGCTTTGTCCCGGTCACTGCTCCGCCTGAATGGGATTTCCGAACCCGGCACCACCAACGACACCGGAATGAAAAACTTGTTGGCCTCCAGACGAAAGTACGCGGCGCTCAGATACAAAGGCAGATCCGTTGTGGGCAACTCGGAGGCAAGTTCCTCCTGCAGCTGAAGTTCCTTGCCTTCTTTCGTGGAATGCCGGTAATCCGCGGGAGCATAGTAGCCGCGCCGGAAGTCGACATTCACATTGGGGACGTTGACCTTTACACTAATGCGCCGGTATCGCCCGTCCCGCGCGGGATTTGTGCTGCGATACCCAAGCAGATAGTAGGTCGAAGTATCCTGTTGCACTCCTTTGAAGACCTGGGTGAAATCATTGGAATCGAGGAAGGCGCGTCCCCCCGTGTCGCTCGCCAGTGTGACGAGGGATTCTTGCGTGGTGAAGTTGGAATTCAGGGCATTGATCATCGATTGCCCGGAATATGCCGACGTTCCACGCAGACTCGCGTTTTGTGCTTCTCCGCCTGCGACCAGCGCTTGCAAACCCCGCAGATCCATTGTGTAGATGGCCATGTTGGATCGTACGGCTGCATTGATGGCAGCCCGCAGCTCAGACTGATTTTCGATACCCGTTCGGTCCATGCCGCTGGAAAAATAGATCAGGGACTTTTTCTGCTGCAGATGAGAAAGTTTCTCCGCAACCGAACGCAAGGCTTCGAGACGCCGGTCCGTATTAAAGATGTTGTATTCCGTATCGTCTGCGGTAAAGGGCTGGCCGGTGTCGGGTGTTCCTTCTGTCGTACCGGTGGTGCCTTCTTCGAAGCCCTGACCGTTGCCCGTTCCGAAAGTCTTGAGCTGCTTCTTGAGCAGATCGTGGTCGTCGCTGAAATCCTGGTTGACGAGCAGCGCGCTGCCCAGAGAGACGATCGAAACGAGGTCCGCCGGGGCCATCTGGGTATCAACATAGTGCTCCGCCGAGGTCACCGCGCGATCAATTTCGTCGGGCTCCATGGCGGACAGATCGAAGAACAGAACGATGAGCCGGCGATCTTTAAATTGATTCGCAGCGCCGGATGGCGCCGTGGCGGGGCTCGATGGATTTGTCGACTCAGCCGCGGGACTGGCTAGGGGCTTAGCTTGCGTCACATCCTGGTTGGCGACGGCATCAATGTTCTCCACGTCAAACGAGACGACTTTCTGCGCTTTGTTGTCCTCGAGAATCGTGAAGTCTTCAGGTTTGAGACCCCGAACAATATTTCCAGCTTTGTCCCGCACCGTTACGTTGACCAGCACCAAATCGCTCTGAACGCGAAACGTGTAGTCTGCCTGCTGCTGGGCCGGAGCGGACGAGCACGCCAAGGCGAGCGCCAGCATGGCCGCCAGAAATCTGTTCGCCGCTCGGTTCAGTCCACCATTCATCCGCATTTCTCCTCAAAAACGGAAGCGCGCGGTCATCGTAATTTGCCGCATGGCGCCTACCGCCGTCACCCGGCCGAACGTCGGCGAGGTGACTGATGTATCTATCGACGTGTAATTCGGCATGTTAAAGATGTTCGTGGCCTGGGCCCGAAACTCGAGAATGCGCGACTCCTTCAGCGGGATCACCTTGGTGAAGGCCATATCGAATAGAAGCGTCTCTGGACCAATGATGCTGTTGCGCCGTGCATTGCCATAGGTTCCGCAGGGCAGAGTCGGGTCAAATGCGGCTGTGTTGAACCATTCACCTATCGATCGATTTGCCAGGAAGATGGATTGTCCCGGAACCAGATTCGGCCGCAACGTGCCGTTCGCGCCTGTATTCAAATTGCAGGGCGAGCCGACGAATCGTGGCGTGAAAGGCAGCCCCGAGGCGATGGCCCAGTCTCCGCTCCACTGCCAGTCGCCGAGGATCGCACGGGCTGGGGTATTTTCGGTAAGCCAACGCTTGTCGTGTCCGAACGGCAACTCCCACAAATAATCTGCAGTGAATCTCTGCGTCTGATTGAAGCTTGAGAGACCGCGCTCGGCCGACAGATCCAATGCATTTTGCGCCACGGAGGCCGAGCCGCCGCCGGATGAGCCGCCTCCTCCGCCGGCAGACGTACCTCCGGCGCCCAAGCCGGCGCGCCCCGCACCCGAAGTAGCTCCCGCGCCGATGGAGGACGCATCATCGATCGACTTGGAGAATGTATAAAGCCCACCAATAGAGAACCCATTCGATAGACGTTTGCGGATGCGCACGGATCCGGCGTTGGCCTCGGAGTCGCCCACAGAGTTTTCGTAAATGAATGCCTGCGCTGTCGGAATCAGAATTCCTGTCGAGGTGCGGTTGGGGGCTTCCAAGATGTCCAGATCGGTTCCCTTGGTTCCCGTGTAATCGATATTCAACAGCAGAGTTGGACGGATCTGCTGTTGAATATCGAGATTGCGAATCTGCACGTAGCCCAGCCGGTAATCGGGATTCACTGCATAATTATTGGTGATGCCGTTCGTTGAAACCGCGGGGAAGCCACTCTGCAGAGTAAGATCCCCGACGGCGCTCTGGATATTGGTCTGCGTCGTCGAAAATGGCGGCTGGAAAGCCAACTGCTGCACCATCCCTTGATACGCACCCGTGTTGTAGTTGATCCCGTATCCCCCGCGCACGACCGTCTTGGAGAAGGGCTTCCAGGCGAATCCGACACGCGGCGCAAAATTGTTGCCATCAGGACGGACCAGGCTGTTGGGCAGATTTCCACTATAAGGAGCGACCTGTCCTGGTTGAACCTCAGCCACTGCCGGCGTGCCCAGCGCGGGATTCAGCACTCCGGGCGAAAGATCCAAATTCGCGATTCGATTGTTCTCTTCGGTGAGCGGCGAAACGTATTCATAGCGCACGCCGAGGTTCAGCGTAAGATTTCCGCGAACCTTCCATTCATCCTGCACATACAAGTCCCAGTAGTTGCCGTGAAAATGGTAGTTGTCTTCGCCGAATTGCACCGAAGTTGTCTGGGGAAACCCGAGCAGGAAGTCCGCGAAGTCGTATCCGGTGCCGGGTGCTTGCTGGGGTGGTTGTCCGGCCTGTCCGGGAATCAGTTGGGAGGTGTTGTAGCCACTGAAGATGAATGACCCCCGCGCGTTGCTGCTGGTTTCGGTGTTGAGCTGAATGCGGCGATAGTCCCCACCCCACCGCCAGCTGTGTTTGCCATGCGTCCAAACGACACTATCTGTGATTGTGTATGTCTGGTTGCGAAGCAGTTGCGGATTGACGTCTTGAAGACTCGCGATGTCGGTGAAGGAGAGGTTGGGTAGTCCCCAATCAAAGGGATTCTGCGAAACGCCGGTGATTCCCAGAGCACTCGTAATATCGTCGCTGAAGGCATAGAGATTCTGCGCGCGTGTACGGCTGCGGTTGAAGTCGAAGCGAAGGTTGTTGGTCAGCTTGCCGATGCTGCGAACGTAGCCGATCGGCACATCAAAACTGCGGACACTTGTATTTCCGCCTACACTCGGGAACGGATTGGTGATGGCGGCGCTCGATCCGTGATAGTGAAGACCGAAGGTCAGGTTGTTGCGCGGAGCGCCTCGTCCGCCCCGTCGTCCGCCAGTGGGCGCGGTGCCGAACGTGTGATTGATCCGCACGTTGAGATCGTCACTGTCACTGGTCGCGGAGGTGACGAAATGAAAATTCTGATAGTCGCCGGGAAGATTTGGCATCGGTATGTAGGCCAGCAATCCCGCCGCGGCGGAATTGATCTGCGGGATTGAATTGTTCGCGTAAGGAGTATTCGTCGCGGTCTTGAATATCTCGACCGGTCGTCCCTTCTGTGGGCCTGATGTGTATGTGGTCTGCGAAAAGTCTCCTTGCCGCTCCAGCAGCGTAGGAACCGTCGAGAACTGATCGAAAGGATTCTCGCCGTGCTTGCCGTTGTAATTGACGAAGAAAAATGTTTTGGTACCGCCGTGGTAGATTTTGGGAATGTTGAGCGGTCCTCCGATTGAGCCTCCGAAGCTGTTCTGGACATAGGCCGGGTTGGTCGCAGGTTCGCCGGCGAGGGCATACGGCGCGGCATTGAGCGCGGAGTCACCAATGCCGTAATAGACGGACCCGTGAGGATGATTAATATCGAAGCCGCGGCGGCCGGTGATAGTCATCGGGCGCCCACCACCTCCGCCTCCGCCAAATCCTCCTGGGCCGCCGAAACCGCCCGATCCAAAGCCGCCGCCTTGCTGGCGGGCATCATTGATTCGTTGCTGCAGTTCGTCCCCACTGATCGCGTTCAGTGGATTCGAATTGTTGCCTGAAACAGCGATCGATTCGGTTGCGCTATTCGGATCAACTCCAGGAAGCGGCATCCCCGAGGGCACTACGTCACTCATCGGGTTTCCACCTGCATCCTGGGCGAGGTTCTGCAACGCAGATAAGGTCTGAAACCCGCGCTGAGCAACCGCGCCCGCGTTGGGCCTTCGGGGCGCAGGACTCGTTTCGTGGGTTCTGGATAGCAGAGTCAGTTCGAAGTTTGCGGCGACGATCTTGTGGGCTGTATCGATCACAACCTGCTGCGAGCTGTTCGCGAATGCAACCATCTGCACTTGTATGGTGTAGGAACCAGCGGACGGCACCGCCGCTGAGTAGTTGCCATCAACATCGGTCCAAACGGTGATCTTCTTGTCGGAGGACGCGAGGGAGATGAAAACGGCTGCTCCCGGAATTGGCATGTTGCCCGACTTGATGACGCCGTGAATCGTTCCGCCAACTGATCCAGCCGCGGGAATTTGGGCCGGCTGATCTTGAGCGCGTGCGGTCTCGAGAACGAACAACAGACTTACGACCACGAGCAGATTCCGGGAAACGATCCTTCCCGTTGAAAGCATTACTCCATTCCCCCACGGCTGGTGCGTCGCCATCTGTGATGCGATGATAGCCCGATCCCCTCGGCCCCACAGTAAAATTTTGTCTCTTCCTTTGACTTCCAAGTGCGGTTCAACACGGAACCCTTGCGCCACGCGCTGCAATCATGCCGCCTCGAAAAACATGGAGAGACGACCCTGTTGGCGGAACCAAACCGCGAATTTCTCACTGCCAAGTAAAGATTCGTAAAAGTGCAGCGCATTTCACAACTTCAAGCCGATAATCTGGTTCATACCCCAAGATAGGTTCGATGAATCCAGGAGAAACCATCATGTTGAAACGATCTTTACTCGCGCTACTGTTGGCCGCGGCCACTTCTATGGTAGTGCAGTTTGCGGTGGCGCAAGACAGTGGCAGCACCGACCAGCAGCCCCCAACCCAGAGTGCGCCTCCCGAACATGGGCGTGGCGGCCATTTCGATCCGGAAAAGCGTACGGAGATGCTGACGAAACAGCTGAAGCTCACTTCGGACCAGCAGCCCAAAGTGTTGGACATTTTGAAGTCGACTCAGTCGCAAATGCAGAGCCTGCGATCGGATTCCTCGCTCTCGCAAGAGGATCGCCGGTCCAAGATGATGCAGATCCATCAGACGTCCAACGATCAGATCCGGGCGCTGCTTGATTCCAAGCAGCAAAAGAAATGGGACGAGATGCAGAGCGAACGCGAACAGTGGCAGGGACATCATCAGGGTGGTCAGGCTCCAAGCGCGCCGGATTCCTCCCAACCGAAATAGTGTTTTGTCCTCGTTGGTGCACGGTTCCCCACTGCGGATTCGAGTGCTTCCAAGCTTTTTCTTCAAGCGGGCTAGTCCGCCGTGCCGCACTTCGGCCCGGCGGAGGAGCCGCCTTCCGATCCTGTTCGCCTTCGTTCGTCTTCGGTCGAAACTTCGATAGTCATCCTGCTGCGTTTCATCAGCGAGACCTCGAAAGAGATTAAACGCGTGCGAACCACGCTCAGTGTGTCTCCCGATCGTCGCTCCTTGCCACGTATCTCCTCCGTGCGGCTGATCGAAATTTTCTGCTGCCCTGTCAAAACTGACACTTGCGCGTTGCGCGAGTCTCGACGATGCTGCGGGGTGTAAGTCCGTTGCAAACGCACTTGATGAGCGGGCCCATGGCTGCCTACAGCGGTGCAACTGCCGCAAACCTTAGGGAAGAACTCGTACGTGACCGGCCGCGTCGCAGACGGCGGGTCCCTTGTTTTGGAGAAGAGAAATGACACAAATCGATAGCAAAGAGAGTTCCGTGGTCGCTGTTTATCCGCAGCATAGCGATGCGGAGAACGCGATCAATCTGCTCAAGAAGGGGAATTTCGACATCAAAAAGCTCGCGATTGTCGGTCGCGGCTATCACACAGAGGATCAGGTCGTCGGGTATTACACGACCGGCGATCGCATGAAACATTGGGGCAAGAACGGGGCATTCTGGGGAGGGCTCTGGGGCATGCTTGTGGGGTCGGCCTTCTTCTTGATTCCGGGCGTCGGACCCGTCGTAGTGGCTGGATCCGCAGTCGCATGGATATTGGGTGCATTGGAGAGTGCGTTGGTCGTGGGTGGATTAAGTGCGCTGGGTGCGGCGCTGTTCAGTATTGGAATCCCGAAGGACAGCGCTCTGAAGTATGAAAGTTCCATCAAGGCCGGCAAGTTCGTGCTCATCGCCCACGGAACAGCGCAGGACGCGGAAGCGGCACGCCGCATTCTTTCCAGCACGGCAGCGGAAGCGATCGATATTCACACGCCGGATCAGCCAGCAGTTGCCGCTTAGATCGGTAACGCAATTCACGTTCATTGAGATCGGAGGAATGTATGTACAGACAAGTAAGAATCGCAAAGGTAGTTATGGTTCGAGCGGTGCTGCTGGGTTTGCTGCTTGCGAATAGCATTCCGGGCCTGGCCAGAGACAAGTACGAAACGATCGAGGCCACTGCGTTCGGAACCGGCACTCAAATGGGGGCGAATATTGGCGTGACGTTGAATATTTACGAGTATTCGACGCCAGCCGACAGGCAGATCCTGATCCAGGCGTATGAGAAGGGACAGAACCAGGGACTCGTGAACGCGCTTCAGAAAATGAAAGCGGTCGGTCACGTCGAGGTCACAGGCACACTCGGCAACGACTGCTCCTATATCAAAATGATTCCAACCCCGACTGGCCGCAAGATCATCTTTGTAACCAATCGCTGGATCAGATTTGGGGAGGCGTATTACGACACCCAATCTCAATCCTTCAACCTCACTGCCGGCATCATCGAAATCAACGATCAGGACAAGAGCAAGAGCACCGGTGTTCTCTATCCCGCGGCGCAACTGGTCCTCGATAGCCAGGGACAACTGCAGTGGGATCTGCGGGAGAACTCGTGGAAACTGGTCGATGTCCTCGATTGGCAGGGAACGCCCGGCACGAACTAGCAGCAGGTCCGGCTTTAGAAACTTTGTTCGTTATTCAAAATTGATCGACGCCAATTGAGTCACGACGGGTGACCGTGAACGTCGAATCGTGAGGCGCAAAATGAAGGTTCTTCGATGCTTCGCAGTTACGTGTGCTGCGCTGTGCATGATGCTCCCGGTACTGTCGAGCAATGCAACAGCTCAGTCGTCGAGCAGCAAGTATGCCTGCTTGGAGCCAAGTCCGGCGCAAATGTGCACCGCTGCCAACACCTGCGGATCCGCTTCGACTCCCTGCACGGTCGATGTCAAGCGGACATCGGATTCCGCGTCCGCCACTCCCAGTATTCCGAACGCCAAAGGGAATGATCTTTTCTGCGTGAAAGTGGGCACGACCGTCAAGTGGATTAGTTCGGAGAAGGAGAACGGCTTTGTCGTCGATGTCGGCCCGTCATCCCCATTCGACCCCGCGGGAGCCATAATTGGAGGCTCGGACCGCACCGTTTCGGTCGTCGCGAAGCGGCCGGGATGTTTCAAGTATTCGGCGGGCGCTTGCCGGTCCGGGGCAATCTATGGAATGTGCGATACCGCAACCGCGGAGCTCATCGTGACCGGCAATTGAATATTGCGGCTCTTGAATTACGTCGACAGGGATGGTCGCCCATTCTGTCGAGGTCGCCACCTTTGAGGAGAACGAAATGCCAGTCCTAAGAATTCTTACGGCCATAGCCCTGTTTCTCTGCATCGCACTGCCGAATGGTAGGGCCCAAGCCGATCCGGCACAGGCTCAAGCCGCCCTCCCGTCGCAGTATGCGGCCACGGCCATTGGTCAGGCAGGTTCGGTAGCAGGGAAAAGCTTTGGCCTGAAGGTTTATGTCCAGGAGCTGACCACCGATGCTCAAACGCAGGAACTGGTGGCAACGCTGAAGCACAAAGGTCAAGACGGCCTCGTAAGTGCGCTGGAGAATATCAAGGACATGGGACGAGTATCACCCCTGGGCTCGGTCGGCACTGGGATGCGCTTCGTACGCATTCGCCCGACGAAAGACGGCGGACAACACATTGTCATGGCCACCAATCGGCCGATCTCGCTCCCGGAACTGTACAACGCTACCCGTTCCTCCCAGTACAAGATCGGCTTTATCGTACTCGACGTCGACAAGGACGGCAAAGGGACGGGCACGCTTGCGCCTCTGTGCAAAGTCAAATTCAACAAGAACAATGAGCTGGAAATCGAACACTACGGGCAGAAGCCGTTTCGCCTCGCCAACGTGTATCGGGAAAAGTGAATTTGAATTTAGACGGGATCGTTGACGTGGTAGGGAGCGAGCCAATAGCTGCGACTCGGGTTCAAAGTTTCTTACCGCCGGGAGAACTACGAACTCGGCGGATGAAAGCGATAGATGGTACTCATATGAACTTCGAAGATACTAAGAAGATCCTATCGGTGGTACTCAGCCTCCTTCTGGTTAGCGGTTCACCGCAGTTGCTGTACGGATACCAAGCTGACTCCGCTCCTGCAAGTGATTCCGGAAACCCAACAGAATCTGCTCCGATCAGCACCAGCGACCTGCAGGCGTTGGTTGCGCCCATCGCGCTCTATACGGATGCGCTGGTGGCCCAGATTCTCGCGGCGTCGACTTTTCCAGATCAAGTTGCCATCGCTAATTACTGGATGCAACAAAACAAGAGTCTGACCGGAAGCAGCCTGATGCAGGCCGTGGACAAGCAAACGTGGGACCCGAGCGTAAAGGCGCTCACTCAGTTCCCATCGGTGCTGACCAACCTGGCCACGAATCTTACCTGGACGTCTTCGCTGGGAGAGGCCTATCACAACCAGTCGGCAGATGTAATGACGGCCATTCAGACGCTGCGTGCACAGGCGAAAGAGAAGGGAAATCTCAAGTCCAGCTCTCAGATCACGGTCGTGCAGCAATCGCCGCAGACGATTGTGATTCAGTCGGCGAATCCCCAGGTTGTTTACGTTCCGCAATACAACCCCGCGGTAATTTACGGCTATCCGTATGTGGTCCCCGGTTATGTTGCGCCGGCCTATTCCACGGGCGACATGGTCGCGGCCGGCCTGCTTTCGTTCGGTGCGGGAATCGCGGTCGGCGCGATGATGAGTGGCGGATGTTGTGGATGGGGATACAGCAGTTGGAACTGTGGCTGGCACGGTACCGCGGTGGTTTATCACGGCGGCGGCTACTACGGTAATTCCGCCTGGCACGGTGGCTACTACAACGGTGGCTACCATAACAGCTATGGCTACAACAACGCTTACAACCACAATGGAAACAACTACAACAATTACCGCGGTGGCAACACTTACAACAAGAATGTGAGCGGGAACACGGTCAACGTCAATCGCAACGGCTCTCAGAATCTCAATGCCAATCGCTCGTCGGCTTCCAATTCCTGGGCGCAGCACGACAATTCGAGTAGCGGGCGATCGACCGCCTTCAGTGGTTTGGATGGGCACTCCGGCGGATTTGGCGGTAGCGGTGGGTGGTCGTCGAGAGCAGAGAGCAGCCGTGGCTGGGGCAGCATGGGCTCCAGCGGCTTCAGCGGCGGACGCTTCGGAGGCGGCGGGGGTGGCCGTAGTTTCGGCGGTGGCGGCTTTCGTCGCTGATGTCCCTTTTAAAGCATGAAGAGAATAACCCGACAACCAGATGGATCGGAGGACTAGTATGTCTCGCTTCAGTTGCAAGCCCAGGATTGAGGGCGTGAGGGTCGCGATGTTTACCGCATCGTTCGCGTTGATCATTGCGCTGAGTTCTTGTACAAAATCGGAGACTCCGAAGGTTGCTCAAAAGAGCTTTGCGTCACCGGCCGAGGCTGGGGCCGCGTTTCTGGAAGCTGCCAAGTCCGGCGACCAGGAGGCATTGCTGGCAATTTTTGGTCCGGACGCCAAGGGCGTCCTGTTCTCCGGAGATGCCGTCAAGGATAAGAACGTCTTGCAAGACTTCGCTGCCGCGTACACGCAAATGAATCGCTGGCGCGAGATCAAGGCAGGAGGCGAGGTCCTTTACGTTGGCGCGGACAACTATCCGTTTCCAATTCCATTGGATAAGAATTCAGCGGGCCAGTGGTCCTTTGACACAGCCGCCGGCAAGGACGAGATCTTGGCCCGCCGCATCGGCAAGGGCGAGTTAACTGCAATCGCAGCCTGCGGCGCCCTTGCCGATGCCCAGGAACAATACTTCGGCCAGACTCACGATGGCGACAACACAAAGCAGTATGCTCAGAAGTTCGTCAGCGATGAGGGAAAACAAAACGGGCTGTACTGGAATGCTTCAGAGGGCCAGAGCCCGAGTCCTCTGGGCCAGGTCGTCGACTTTGCAAAGGCGCTAGGCTACACGAGTTCGGGCGACAAACCGCAGCCCTTCAACGGCTACTACTTCCAGATCCTGAGCAAACAAGGAGACAAGGCGCCGGGTGGGGCGAAGGACTACGTTGCGAATGGGAAGATGACAGGTGGATTCGGAATTCTTGCCTATCCGGCAGACTACAGAAATTCGGGGATCATGACGTTCATCATCGGAAAAGATGGAACCGTTTACCAGAAAGATCTGGGCGAGAAGACTTCCGAGGCCGCGGCCGCGATCGCGGAATACAACCCCGGCGACGGCTGGAACAAGGTGGCTGGCACGGAAGCATCGAACTAAGCGCTAACCGAACCATGTAACGGAGCTGCGCCAAGCGCCGTTACATGATTGGCCAACTGGGGGGAGGGCGCTCGTCTGCAGCCTTAGTGGCCTCGATGCTAGGCGGCCACAAGGTGGTTTCTTACAGCGTACTTGACGAGTTCGGCATTGCTCTTGGCGCCCAGTACCTCCATCATCCGGTACTTGTGATAGGCGACTGTACGGCTAGACATGTTGAGGATGCTGCTCACTTCCTTCATCACCTTTCCTTCGGCGAGTAACTGCAGTACTTCACGCTGCCGAGGAGTCAGGCGTTCGTCTTCGCCAACCAACTTTCCATCTTGCTTCCGCATAAAGTTGATGGTGTCTTTCGGCAGGGTTGCCGCCATGTAGGATTTGCCTCGCAATACGTCGCGAACTGCCAGCACTAGCTCGCTCGAGGCACAGGTTTTCAGAACGTACCCGTTGGCTCCGAGCCGGAAGGCCTCAGCGGCGATCTCAATATCAGGATTCATCGTCAGGTAGACGATCTTGACCCTGGGGAGGATTTCCCTTGCTTGGCGTCCTGCGTCCAGCCCGTTCAGCACAGGCATGGCAACATCCACCACGATTACATCAGGCTTCAATTGGCTGGCTGCCTGTACCATCGCTCGGCCATCAGCGACGACTCCCACTACGTCAAATTCCGGATCGAGAAGCCGTTTGCACAATTCGGCCACCAATATGTGGTCATCTGCGATCAGAACACGCGAACGAGTACTCATTTCGTTCCCCCCTCAATTGTTTTACGACGGCTTTGAACCTGGGCGTTCCCAGACGGTCAGTGACGGTCCCCACGCGGGGACACCTCACCGGCTGCTGGCGTGTCCGTGGATGTCTATCCCGGCAGCGGACTTAGGCCGCGACGCCTTCCTTAAGTTGAAGCAACTCGGCTTCCGGTAGCTCGAACAGAGTCGCGCCGCACGCGAAGCAGACCATGAGCCTTGGGAATGCCAAGACAGCTGGCTTTTCGAGGCCTTCCATTCCTGGGAAATGGATATTGAGTTCCGCCGGAAATTTAGCTTGTTCTTTCGATCCGCACGATACACATGCCATAAATGTTATGTCTCCCTCAGACGGTTTGTTATCAAGGAATCGGTCAGAAAAACGCTTGTATTTCGGTGTGCAACCCGGGCAAGGATTTTGTGCCATGCCCAAAAAATACATTTTCGAGGGGGTTCAGTTGTAGACTTGCAGGGATTTGTCGGTTTCAGCCTGCAGAGGGTAGGGACCTGGATTCGATAGACCGAACATCTCGGCGTTCTGGGCCATCATCATTGGCGGAGCTGCGTCGTCTATCCGACGAGGAACTGATGGTGCGTCTTCAGGAGGGAGAGAGCGACGGCCTCGCGGTCCTGTTCGACCGCTATCAAAAGCTGGTGTTGAGCATCGCGCTGAAAATCGTTCGGGATCCCGGGGAAGCGGAAGACGTTACGCAGACGGTGTTTCTAGATGTTTTTCGCGCAGTGGCACAATTTGACCCGCGCAAAGGCAATACTAAGGTGTGGCTGATGCAATATGCGTATCATCGCGCCATCAACCGCCGGCAGCACCTGGAAGGCCGGGAGTTTTATCGAAACGCTGAACTGGACGAGGAATTGGACGACCAGCCGGCTAAGAGTCGGGCAATGTTGGGCTTGAGTGCTCCAGAAACGAAGGCACTTGTTCGCCAAAGTATGAATGCGCTTTCAGAGCCGCAGAAGACAGTAATCGAAATGGCCTGCTACGAAGGCCTTTCCATGCGGGAAATTGCGGACCGGACGGGAGATTCGTTCGTCAATGTCCGACATCATTATTATCGGGGTCTCCAAAAATTGCGCACCTTCATTTCGGGCGGACGCGAGCAGAAATCGACCACAACGGGAGGGAAGTGTGCCTGAGGATCCGGGGACAGTGATAACTGGGCATGAGCGGTACCAAGAGCTCTGCGCGCTTGCCGCGGGCGGCCTCCTGGAGCCTGCGGAACTAGTTGAATTCCAAAACCATATAAAGAACTGTGACTCATGCCGGTTGGACTACGAGGAGTTTTCCAGGCTCGTTACCGCTCAGTTGCCGCAAGCGCAAGGAACGGTCTCGCTGAAGCTCGGGGAGATGAAGGCAAAGCCGCTGCCCGACGCGCGACAGCGCTTTCTTCGCCGGGTACGAGCCGAAGGCGTAGTCCTCTCTCCGCAAGTTGACACGGCTGCTTCCTTGGAAACATGGACTTTCCGGCCCGTGACTCTGCTGGGTCCGGTTGCGGCGCTCATTTTGGTGGCGGTCAGTTTTACGGCGTACCACTTCCGCGGTTTACCGGGTGCGGCGCAGGCGAGCGACTCCGCAACACCGCAGGTCGCAGAACTCAGAAGGCAGAATGCAGCCCTCACCTCGAGCCTTTCTGAGTCAACCCAGTCGCTCACCGCGCAGCAGCGCGAAATCCAAAATCTGCGCGCTCAACTGGCGGATGCGGCTGCAGCTGCCGAGAACCTGCGCCGCAATAACGAAATGGCCCAGGGAGAGGCCGTGCGATCTTCGAGCCAGAGTGCACAATTACTGGACGAATACAGAAACCAGGAGAGACTTCTGGCCGATGCCCAGGCCGAAGCAGCTCGCAGCAGTCAATTGCGCATCGATTCCGAAGCGGCTTTGGTGGAGCAGCAGACTCGTATCACGGAACTATCCAACAAATTGCGGATCGCCAATGCCACCCTCGAAATGGAACGCCAGCTTGCCGCCACGGGCAAAGATGTCCGGGAACTCATGGCGTCCCGCGATTTGCACGTCATTGACGTCCGTGACACCGACGCGAATGGCAAGCCCAGCGACGCCTTCGGCCGCGTCTTCCTCACCGAAGATAAATCGCTCACTTTCTATGCCTTCGATCTGAATGCCGAGAGGGCCGAAAGTGCTAAACGCAAGTTCCAGGTGTGGGCCGCGGAGTCAGGAAAAAACTCCTCCCGCAGCCTGGGATTCTTGCATACAGATGCCAAGGCGCCCGGGCGTTGGGTCTTGAAAGTCGACAATCCGGACCTCGTGAAGCAAATTAGCGCTGTATTTGTCACGTCCGAGCCCGCAATCGGCGTCAAAGAGCCCACTTCGCAAAAGATGCTCTATGCCTACCTCGGCGAGCCCAATCACCCGTAACGATCCGCAACCGCCTGACCTTCCCACGCGACTGTAAGATTCCCTAGTTGCATGCGGTGCACCCGCATGGCTAGGCTTCCTGTGCTCAGACGTGCACAGGATGATGTCGTGCAACCACATCGTAAGATTTTGACCAAACCAGTTTTCGTCGCGATTTTGTTGTTTGCCTGTGTTGTTGCTTCCGCACAAACAGACAGCGCCCGGATTTCGGGCAGAGTCACGGATCAGACCGACGCTGTGATTGCTGACACCCGCTGCACCATCACGAACCTTGAAACGAATGTCTCGATCGTCACCACCACCAATCAAGACGGCATTTACGTCATCGCGGATCTTCGTCCCGCGACGTACCGGCTGACCATTCAGAAGGAAGGCTTCCGCACCGTCGTCCAGCCCAGCTTACAGCTGTACGTGCAGGACGCGGTCAGCGAGAATTTCAAGCTTGCGCTCGGTTCTGTGTCAGAAATCTCTACCGTGACTGCGTCCCTGCTGCAGACCGATTCCGCGGCGGTCAGTACCGTGGTTGACCAGGAGGTCGTAAGCAACATGCCGCTGAACGGCCGCAGTTTTCAGTCATTAATCGCGCTGACGCCCGGCGTAGTCTCCACCTCGCAAAATCTCGGCCAAGGGCAGTTCAGCGTGAATGGACAGTTTACGGACACGAACTATTTCATGATCGATGGGGTGAGTGCGAATTTCGGCGTGACCATTGTTGGCCTGGGTCAGACACTGGGGGGCGCGATACCGGCATTTACCGCTCAAGGCGGCACCAACGGACTGGTATCCGTCGACGCCATGCAAGAGTTCCGGATCCAGACTTCGTCCTATGCGGCGGAGTACGGACGCACTCCCGGGGCTCAGATCTCGATCGTCACCAAGTCTGGCACCAACCAGTTCCACGGCACGGCATTTGACTATCTACGGAACGATACCTTCGATGCCCGAAACTACTTTGACGCGCCGCCGCTTCCTAAGCCGCCGCTGCGCCAGAACGATTTTGGCGGAACTCTCGGCGGACCTATCCTCAAGGACAAAACTTTCTTCCTCTTTTCTTACGAAGGGCTGCGGTTGCGGCAGCCGCAGACGGCCTCAGGCACGTTCTACACAGCGTCCGCCCGAGCCGCGGTTGCGCCGGCTTACCAGCCGATTCTGAAGGCGCTGCCGCTTCCTGATACGAGCGCACCGCTCGTTGACCCAACCTGCGACAACATCACCAATCCATGCATGGCGAACCTCATCGTCGCCTATTCCGATCCTTCCTCTCTCGATGCAGCCAGCATCCGTGTAGATCAAAACCTCAGCGGGAAGATCACTCTGTTTGCGCGTTACAACCACGCTCCCTCGTCTGGAGCGGCCCGGAACTGGGAGGAAGTGGCGTACGACCACGTGAATACCGACTCATTTACGGCGGGAACCACAATGTCGCTCTCCCCCACCAAAGTGAACGACTTCCGCGCAAACTGGAGTCGCAACACGGGCAACTTCATCGTCAATCTGACCAACTTCCACGGCGCTGTGGCGCCGCCCACTTCAGTTCTGTACCCGCCGTCATCCTTCTATAGCTTCAGCAAGGGCGAGGCGCTTTACTATCTTGCAGGCGGGGAGGTAAGAGAAGGCACGCAGCGGGACAACGCGCAACGGCAACTCAATTTTGTCGACACCTTCTCCTGGGCAGCCGGGGTGCATCAATTCAAGTTCGGTATCGACTATCGTCGGCTCAGCCCCACGGGGACGCAAGGCACAGGCTATGGCATTTTCCCCTCCGGATACCCAGAGTTGGTGGCCGGAGAAATGAGCTTCATTAACCTGGACGCGAGCACTCCTTTTTCCGTGAGTGCGAATAACTACTCGCTTTTTGCGCAGGATGCATGGAGAGCGACGCGACACTTGACCGTAACGTACGGGCTGCGATGGGAAATCAACACGCCGCCGGTATCGGCAACGGCAGGGCAGCCGCTTTACGTAATGCAGGGAATCTTCGACTCGAACCCGGTCGCGGTCGTGCCGGGGGAATTCTGGCACACCAGGTTCGATAATTTCGCTCCGCGGATTGGCGCAGCTTACCAGATCAATCCGAAGACGGTGCTGCGGGGAGGGTTTGGCCTCTTCTATGACTTAGGCTACGGGGACAGCGGCTTTGCGGCCCTGTCGTTCCCATATCTGCGTTTTGAGAATCCACCTGTTCCCCCGGGACTACCTTTTGATCTGACCAACCCCATCTTCCACCCCCCGCCGTTTTCAACCGCAATCACCAAGAGCGTTTTTTATCTGAATGCTGTCGATCCGAGTCTGCTCGTCCCGTTCACGATGCAGTGGAACGCAGCGATTGAACGCGAACTGGGCGCGAAACAGACGCTGACGGCAACCTATCTTGGGTCCCACGGCAGGCGACTGCTGCGGCGGGATGAAATCTATCCTCCGCTGATCGTGAGTTTGGGCCTTGAGCCGGTGGATGCAACCCGGAACGCCGGATACGCGCATTACGAGGCATTCCAACTACAGTTCCAGCGTCGGATGTCGCACGGTCTGCAAGCGCTCGTGTCCTACAATCTGGCGAAGTCGAGCGATCTTGGTTCTGCCGATACGACCGGTCTGTTCGCGAACAGTGTGAACGATATCGTGCTTCCACCATTGACGCCCTCTGACTACGACATACGTCAGTCGATCGCCGGGGCTGTCTCCTACCAAGTGCCAGTGCTTTCCTGGGGCGGCGTCGGCGCTGCGATTCTGAAGGGGTGGGCTTTGGACGGGCTGGTGCGTGTGATGACGGCGCCGCCGATCAATGTAACCGTGGGCGGACTCACGCCGCCTATTGCTGGCTTCTATGATACTCAGGCCGAGATCGTGCCCGGCCAACCTTACTGGATCGCCGATCGGACCCAGCCGAGCGGCAGGGCACTCAATCCGGCTGCCTTCATGCAGCCAGCAGCAGGGCAGAAGGGAGATTTCCCCAGGAATGGGCTGCGCAGCCCCTACTCGATCGACCAGACCGACCTTGCGCTGCGGCGGCGCTTTAACCTGACCGAGCGCGTCAAACTCGATGTCCGCGCGGAATATTTCAACGTGTTCAACCACCCGATGTTCGGGCTGCCGGGGTCGGTATGCAATCCCTATGGCGTTTGGAACTCCTCGGGTGGCACGGTAGATCCTGCCTTCGGCAAGATCTGTCCGGGCACGTCCACCACGAATCTCGAAGCCGGCGGCGGCAACCCCGGCGGAAGCGGACAGAGCCCACTCTATGCGCCGGGCGGCCCACGCTCGGCACAGTTCACCCTGAAGATCATCTTCTAATGATTAGCGTTTGGAATCCGCTGACGCGAGTGTGTCCGTCACGACACTTCATCAGACGAGCGATCCGGCCCTATCTTCGATCCCTTGTGACCTGACATGCTGAAACTTTCACTCTTGACCCCTAAATCCTCGCGGTGTAGAGTTTTGTGGCCTTCCCCCCTCTGGAGGCGCAGTTGTCCAGGAGTATTTCAGTTAGATCCGCCCGCTTTCTGCTGGTTTGCCTCGGTTTAGCGTCGCTGATGACTCCTGCTGTGGCTCAGGTTGTCGGTTGTCCGACCACTGCCGGCAACAGCGTTTGCCTCACGACGTATCAGGGGGGGGCGAACCATCTCGGTTTCAATCCAAATGAACCTGCCCTCACCGAAGCGGCCATCACCGCCACCACGAGCCCAAAGTTTCATAAACAGTACTCCGTTGCGGTGAATGGCGCGATCTATGCCCAGCCACTCGTTCTTCCGAATGTCACGATCAATGGCACCACCTACGGGGACGTAGCATACGTAGCCACAGAGCAGGATTGGGTCTACGCGATTGACGGCGGCACCGGCAACATTTTATGGTCCACGAATCTTGCGCCCAGCGGCTATACACCTCTTGTAGCGACAGACTTGAAGTGTTCCAACATTCTGCCTGCTCCCGGCTATATCGGAGTTACAGGCACGCCCGTGATCGACATTAGCGGAAACCAGGGAGGGCAAGCCGTCACCAGCGGGGCTCTCTACGCTGTCGCCAAGCTGAAAACCACCACGACGCCATATAGCTATAAGCAGACACTCTATGCCGTGAGTGTGATCAACGGGGCTGTCCTGGCATCCATCGACATTGGTGGGACCTTCAACAAAATCACGTTCACTTCAGGCCCGGTCGGGAATGTCGCGCCTTACGCTTTGACCCAGAATCAGCGGGCTTCGCTTCTCGCGGTCCCGGTTACCGGACAGAATCCGCAGATCGTAGTTGCCTGGGGCAGTAACTGCGACCACGTGAATTTTCCCTACAACGGATGGGTAATGTCCTACCAGTTGAATGTTGCGCAAACCACGCTGGCGCAAACCGCCATCTGGGCCACCGTTCCGGCACGGCATAGTTATGAGGGCGGAATTTGGGGAGGAGGCGCCGGCCCCGTCGCGGACAGCAGCGGGCATATCTTCGTTACTACTGGAAACGGAGACTCCAGCGTCAAAGTGAGTACACCTCCCAACGATGCGCCGACATCGTGCACGACCGCGCCCTGCGACTACGGCAATTCCATTCTGGAAATGCAGCTTTTGGGCAAGACATTTTCCGTGTTGGACTTTTTCACCGCCTACGACTGGGTCACGCGAAATACCGATAACTATGACGTGGGATCAGGTGGGATCATGCTCCTGCCCGCTCAGTCTGGCGGGAACCCGGCGAACCTGCTGGTGCAAGCTGGGAAAGAAGGCACAATCTTTCTGGCGCAGACTTCTCCGGTCGGCTCGATGGGTGGGTTTACCGGGAACGGCGTTTCGGACTCGACGGTGCAGGCGCTGCCCCATGTGCTCTGCTACAACACCGCGGTGGAATGCGGAGTCACCGGAAGCGGAGCCTGGTGGTCCACCACTTCCGGCGGAGGAGGGTCGACAGGCTACGCTTTTTTTGGCGGCACGAACCTGCCTCTCATGCAGTTTCAGTTTTATCCCAACGGAAGCACCTGCACCAATAGCGGGGCAACCGCTGGATTCTGCACAACCCCAACGGCTACCACTTCCTTTTCCTTCGGTTGGCCCGGACCGACGCCGGCTGTGTCGTCTCCCAGCACCTCGTCCCCGCAGGCGATTGTCTGGGTCGTCGATGCACGTCGAGCTGGAAGCAAAGGGCCCGCCGCCCTGTGGGCCTTCGATGCCACCACACTGAGCTGCCTCTATACCACGAATCAGCAGGCGTCGAAGACCGCTTGTAACGTGGTGGCGCCTTCTTCGGATGTCCCATCGGGTATTGCAGTGAAGTTTGTTGTCCCTAGTGTGGCGAACGGAAAGGTGTACGTGGGAACGACAGGCGCAACGTCCACCACAGAAGGATTCTTGAATATCTACGGCATCAGCTAACGGATGGTGATGTTTGAAATTGCGGCCGGTTGGAAAAAGAGTCAGTCCGCGCTCTTCGTACTCAACGTAATGCACAACTCCCTGACTTGGTCTTCCCGCACAATGTAGCGCCGGTACTCGTGACCTTCCATAGCTCCCATGGACACTCGCGGGTTGCGGTGCGCCATGGGACTCTCGATGGCGCTCCGCAGTCCAACATGGACCTCCTTGACGCCGGTGCAGTCGACCAGACTCCGTGCGTTCTCTGGCTTGATGCCGCTGCCTGGCATGACCACAATCCTACCCTGAGCCACGCAGGTTAACTGCGCGATCACTTCCTGTCCTAAGAGAGAAGTGGATTCTCCTCCCGAGGTGAGCACGCGATCGACACCGGCGGCGCAGACATCTTCGAGAGTGCGAAACAGATCGACCGTCATGTCGAAGGCACGATGGAAGGTGACGGCGAGTGGCCGCGCCAACTCTGTTAACTGGCGGGTGCGAGCGACGTCGACATTCCCATTCACATCGAGGATGCCGAAGACCACTCCATTCGCACCCAGTCGCTGGGCGACGATGATGTCACGCTGCATGATTTCGAATTCATCTGGTTCGTAACAGAAGTCGCCTCCACGTGGGCGAATCATCGCGTGGAGAGCGATCGATACTGCGGAACGCGTCGCCTGGATCAAGCCGGCGCTCGGCGTGATGCCGCCTTCTATCAGGCTGCTGCATAGCTCCACGCGCCCCGCGCCGCCGCGTTCCGCCGCGACTGCGGAGGCCACAGAATCGACACAGACCTCAACCAGAATCTGGGAATGGTTGGTCATGCGCCGCTATTCGATCCCCAGTTGTCTCTGGATCTGCTCCAGTGGAACACCCTTCGTCTCCGGAACCATCGTCTTCACCCAAAGCAGTTGAAGAACCATCATGCCGGCAAAGAACGAGAAAACGTAACCCGGCGGGAAGGACGCGACCATCCTCGGAAAGAAAGTAGTCAGCAGCGCGGCAAAAATCCAATGCGTGAAACTGCCCAGCGTCTGGCCTTCCGCACGCTGGCGATTGGGAAATATTTCAGAGATGAAGACCCAAATGACCGCACCCTGGCCGACGGCGTGAGCCGCGATGAAAGCGAAAATGCAAACTGGCACGATGGATAAATGATTCGTGAAGAAAGCCCAGGCGACCAAGCCGAGCGAAGCGATATAGCCGAATGAGCCGATGTAGAGAAGCGTGCGCCGGCCGAGCCGGTCAATCAGCCAGAGGCCAACAAACGTGAAAACGAGATTGGTGATGCCAATGCCGATCGATTGCAGCAGCGCGGCCTTCGCCGCGAGACCGGTCAATTCAAAGATGCGAGGCGCGAAATACAGAATCGCATTGATGCCGGAGAGCTGGTTGAAGAACGCAATCAGGATCGCGAGCAGGATCGGTTTCTGAAGACGCCGAGTCCAGAAATGTCCCGACGAGACGTGCTCGGAAGACGCGGCAATGATCTCATCCGCTTGGGCTGCGATTTCAGCTTTCGAAACGTCAGGCTCGATCCGTTGCAGGACTTCGAGAGCGGCCGCACGATCACCCTTCCGGCTCAGCAGCCAACGGGGACTCTCAGGCAGTCCGAAGCAGAATACGGCGTAGAGCAACGACGGAAAAGCGGCTACACCCAGCATCCAGCGCCAGGCGTTTTCACCGATGCCCGCCAGCAGCGCGTTCGAAACAAACGCGATGAGGATGCCGAAAACGATGTTGAACTGGAACATGCCGGCCAGCCGTCCGCGATGCTTGGGCGGGGCGATCTCCGAGATATACATGGGCGCAACCACGGTCGAGATGCCGATGCCGAGCCCGCCGATGAAGCGCGCGACGATGAACATGGTGACGTTCGTCGCCAAACCGGAGCCCACGGCGCCGACAAAATAAAGGGCGCCGATCCAAAGCAGCGTCGCTTTGCGTCCGAACCGGTCGGCGGGCCATCCGCCCAGCAGAGAACCCACGACGGTTCCGTAGAGGGCCGAGGCCATGGCAACGCCGTGCATCTCAGGACTCAGCCCCCACAGTGCCTGAATGGTTTTTTCAGCGCCCGAAATAACAACGGTATCGAAGCCGAAGAGAAATCCGGCGAGTGCCGACGTAAGCGACCAGAAGAAGATGCGACCATTCATAAGTGGGTGGCGCGGTGCTTCAAAACGAATCGGTCCGACGGCTAACGAAGGGCAATTCTCACCCTTTGGTCAGCGGATAGCCCTTTTCCCGCCAGTCGCGAATGCCGCCATCCATTGAGATGACGTTGGTGTACCCCATCTTCTGCAGGTTGTCAGCTGCCAGGGCAGAGCGGAAACCGCCGCCGCAGTAAAGAATCATTTCCGTGTTGAGTTCGGGTACTCGGGCCTCGATGTCGCGTTCGATAATACCCTTGCCCAGGTGAATCGCGCCGGGCAAATGGTCCTTGGCAAACTCGCTTTCCTCACGAACGTCGACGAGGATGAACTTGTCGCCGCGCTCCATTCTGCTTTTCACCGCATCGACGTTGGTCTCGCGTACACGAGTCTTGGCGTCGTCCACAATTTTTAAAAAGCGCGGAGGATGTTGGTGGGCCATTAGTTCTCCTTTGCGAGATCGGCGCTGGATCTTGCCGATGCTTGCAACCTGCTTGCGCCCAACATGGTACCAAGTGTCGAGCGTTTGCGCATGAACTAGAGCGCCCGCTTCGATTAGCATGATCGCGTGCCGATGAAGTCAACGTCCCGCAAGATTGGTCTGGCGCGCGCCCTGTCGAAGCTGGGATATTGCTCGCGTTCGCAAGCTGGGGAATTGATTCGCGCTGGCCGGGTACAGTTGAACGGGAGCCTGCGCCGCGATCCCGAGACGCCGACCCGCCTGGAGCACGACTGCATCGCCGTGGATGGCCATGCCATTGAGGTGCGAGCGAAGATCTATCTCGTGATGAACAAGCCGCGCGGTGTGGTGACCACAGCCTCCGACGAAAACGGCCGGGAGACTGTGTATGACGTCATGCAGAGGGCTGGAAAATCGCTGCCTTGGATTGCTCCCGTCGGACGGTTGGATAAAGCGAGCGAGGGGCTGCTTCTACTGACCAACGATTCTGAGTGGGGCGCAAAAATTGCAGCACCCGAGTCGCATCTAGAAAAAACGTATCACGTGCAAATCGGCAAAGTCGTCGATGAGCGCTTCACGCAGGCGCTGGTGAAAGGTATCAAGAGCGCCGAGGGCGACTTTCTGCACGCGGCGCACGCTCGACTGCTGCGTGCAGGCGAGAAGAACTGCTGGCTTGAGATCGTCCTCGATGAAGGCAAGAACCGGCAAATCCGCCGCATGCTGGAAGCGCTGGGCGTCGAAGTGCTGAGGCTGGTGCGCGTGGCCATCGGCCGCCTGCAACTTGGCAAGTTAGCGAAGGGAGATTTTCGCCCACTGAGTGCCGAAGAGAAGCACATGCTGGATCGCGCGATGACCGACAGGTAACCCTTCAACCTCAAAGGACAAGAAGGGACACGAAGAGCAAAATAGGGCGGTTTCCCTCGTGTACTTTCGTGCCCTTCATGGTTGAGGGTTGAAGGCGTGCTAGACTCGGTTTTCTGTTAGGGGCCTCATCTCGAAATGGGCGATCTCACTTTTCTTCCCGCCGTTGTCATGGCCCAGCAAATCCGCGAGAAGAAAATCTCCCCGGTCGAACTCGTCGATGCTCATCTGGCGAAGATCGAAAGACTGAATCCGAAGCTGAACGCTTTCGTACACGTCGACGCCGAGCGAGTTCGCCGCGAAGCCCGCGCTGCCGAGGCGGACGTGAAGAACGGCAAAGCTCTCGGACCGCTGCACAGTGTTCCCATCAGCATCAAGGGTTCGCTTGACGTCGCGGGGATGCGTTGCGAAGCAGGCACGCGGCTGCGTGCTGGATACATCGCAGCACAGGACGCTCCGTTAGTCGCGCGCCTCCGCAATGCGGGAGCGATCGTGCTCGGCATAACCAACATGCCGGAACTGCTCATGGCCTGGGAGACCGACAATCTACTGTACGGCCGCACGAACAGTCCCTGGAACTTGCAGCGGACTCCGGGCGGCTCCAGCGGCGGCGAGGCTGCGGCAATCGCGACCGGCATGTCGGCGGGCGGCGTAGGCAGCGACGGCGGTGGATCGATTCGAGTGCCGGCACATTTCAGCGGCATTTGCGGACTCAAACCGACTCCAGGACGAATTCCCGCGACTCGACACTTTCCCGCGTCCGGTGGGCCGTTCGCCCTGATCGGAGTAGTCGGTCCGATGGCGCGCACCGTTGCCGACTTAAAGGCACTGTTTGAAGTGATGCAGGGTCCAGATGATGGTGATACGTGCGCCGCGCCAGTGCCCGTTCGCTGGCCGACCGAACGAGAAGCAAGAACGCTGCGCGTTGGCTATTTCGAAGATGATGGCCGTACTCCTGTCACGCCTGAAACTCGCGCAGCCGTGCTTGCCGCCGCAGAAGCCCTGCGGCGCGCGGGCTTTCAAGTTGAGCGGTTTCGTCCCGAAGGTTTGGAGGAAGCGCGCATCCTCTGGAAGAAATTCTTCGTCACCGCCGGCGGAATGCTGATTCGTCCCATGTTTCGCGGACGCAATCACGACCTGAGCCCGGTGTTAAAGCAGTTTCTGGAATGGTCCGCAGCCGAGCCTCCGCTCACCGCCGAGACGCTGCTCGAAGCATGGATCGCCCGTGACGTGCTGCGAGCCAAGGTTCTCGATCAAATGAGGAAGTATCCCATCCTGCTGTGCCCGGCGGCTGCGATTCCGGCTTTCCGCCACGGCGAGCGGAGTTGGACGATTGAAGGCCAGACCGTGAACTATCTGGACGCGTGGAGCTATACAGAGTGGTTCAACCTTCTGGGAAATCCCGGAGCGGTGGTTCCCGTCAGCCATTCTGCCGAAGGGTTGCCGATCGGCGTGCAGGTTGTCGGGCGACCTTGGGAAGAGGAGCAGGTGCTGGCTGTCGCCGCCGCGCTCGAGAAGGAATGTAACGCGTGGAGAATCCCGCCGATCAGCTGAAGCGCTGGCTGATTTCTCGATAGTATTTTTGTATTATTTCGCCCGCCGTCAGGCCTGTATAACTTTGTCTGCGCGGGATTTCAGCCGCTGTGGGACTGATTTCTCGTCTTGCGGTTGCGCGTCTGCCCATGCGGGAAATGCCTAAATCTGGGGGATTCGTCGGTCGGGCTCTGTCTTGGCTCGTGCTTTTTCTCGTCGTTTCGGCGGCATACCTTTACACCTTTCCGCAACCTAACATTCCTTATGCGGCCGTGGTGCTGCTGCACGCGCTAGGCGGCGTGCTGGTTGCGATCCTGCTGATCCCGGCTTTTGTTCGCTTGATGAGCACGGGAAGTCTTTCTTCTCGTGTGGGATGGTTACTGATTGCCGCGGGAGCGATCCTGGGACTGGTTCTCATTAAGACAGGAACCCCGCGCACGGAGTGGAACAAACTTTATCTTCACATCGTCATTTCGCTGGCTGGTGTCGCGCTCCTAATCGCCGGATGGCTGGGCACCCGCGAATCATCCGATCTGGCTCCGCTTGGATCGAGGATCGTTGCCGGCGCGGTGCGCGCTGCGATCTGCCTGGCGGTGCTTGCCGGAATCGGCTACGGCGCACGCTACATCCGCGAAAGCTGGCAAACGCGGAGCCGAATACTGAATCCGACGATGCCGCCCGACACCATGAACGGCGAAGGCGACGGACCTGAGGGTTCGTTCTTCCCAAGCTCCGCGCAGGTATACGGCAAGCAGAAAATTCCCAGCAAGTTCTTCATGGAGTCCGACTCCTGCAAGCGCTGCCACGAAGACATCTACAACCAGTGGTTCAGCTCGGCGCACCATTTTTCGTCGTTCAACAATCAGTGGTACCGCAAATCGGTCGAGTACATGCAAGATACGATCGGCACCAAGCCTTCGAAATGGTGCGGCGGATGCCACGATCCCGCGGTGCTCTACGCCGGCCTGATGGATACTCCGATCAAGCAGATCGTGCACCGGCCCGAGTCGCAGGCCGGGCTGGGCTGCATGATGTGCCACTCCATTGCCGACGTGAAGAGCACGATGGGCCAGGGCGACTTTTATCTGGAGTACCCGAAACTCCATGAACTTGCGGCGACGAAAAATCCCGTAGCCCGAGCGTTCCATGATTTCCTGATCAGGCTGAATCCTGAGCCGCACCGGCGCGTCTTCCTCAAGCCTTTCATGCGCAACCAGACCGCTGAGTTCTGCTCCTCGTGCCACAAGGTACATCTCGATGTTCCGGTGAATAACTACCGTTGGTTCCGTGGCTTCAACGAATACGATAACTGGCAGGCCAGCGGAGTGTCGGGACAGGGGGCGCGGTCGTTCTACTATCCGCCGAAACCGCAGCAGTGCGCCGACTGCCACATGCCAGCTGAGTCTTCGAAAGACGCGGGCAATATCAACGGCTTCGTGCACTCGCATCGCTTTCCCGGAGCGAACACAGCCGTGCCCACAGCGAACGAGGATGCGCCGCAACTCAAGCTGACCGAAGATTTTCTGAAGAGCGGCGCGCTTACCGTTGATATCTTCGCGCTGTCTCCGGCGCAGGCTCCATTGAAGTCAGGCGCGGCGTCGCAATCGGAACTGTCGACCACATTTGCCGTAGGAGAAGAAGCCGAGAGCAAGATGACCGCCGAAAGCGGTGGCGAAGTTGCTCCCGTGACTGCTCCGTTGAATCTGGTGCAGCCCGCCGTGCGTCGTGGCGACACAGTGCGCGTGGACGTGGTCGTGCGCACGAAGAGAGTCGGGCACTTTTTCCCCGGCGGAACTGTCGACGCTTACGACACGTGGCTCGAACTGAAAGGTACCGACGACAAAGGACAGACCATCTTCTGGAGTGGCATGGTCGAGGACAACGGTCACGGCCCGGTCGAAAAGGGCGCGCACTTCTACCGCTCGCTGCAGATCGACGCGCATGGCAATCCCATCAACAAGCGCAACGCCTGGGCGACGCGGGCGGTTGTGTATGTGCGGCTCATCCCTCCGGGTGCGGCCGATACCGTGCACTATCGCATGCTCGTTCCGCAGAATGTGGGCAACAAGATCACACTGCATGCGCGACTCTGCTACCGCAAGTTTTCCTGGTATGGAACGCAGGAAGCATTCGCCGGGCTCCCCGATCCGACGAAACCGAACGCGGTTGCTCCCGACTACGATGACCGGCCGACAATCTTTACCGCGTCTCTGAGTGGAGTTTCCGCGAAGGAGGAGAAGATTCCCGACCTGCCGGTCGTGGCGCTCGCCGAGAACGAAGTCACGCTGCCAGTGATCGCACACAATGCCCGCGCGCCCGAGCCGAAAACGATTGTGCGTAAAGAAGATTGGCAGCGCTGGAACGATTACGGAATCGGCCTGTTTCTGCAAGGAGATTTGAAGGGTGCGGCCGCCGCGTTCCAAAAGGTGACGGAAGCGGATCCGAATAATCCCGATGGTTGGGTTAACATCGGCCGCTGCGCCGTGCAGGAAGGCGACATGGCGCGTGCTCGCACGGTGTTGGAGAAGGCGCTCACCCTCTCTCCGAACCTGGCGCGCGCTAATTTTTTCTACGCCAAGGTCCTGCGCGCGGATGGCAACTATGAAGGCGCAGCCCAGCGATTGCGGACTGTGCTCGCGCAATATCCTCGCGACCGCGTGGCCATCAATGACCTGGGTCGCATTCTGTTTCTGCAGCGCAAATACGGCGAAGCCGTGAAGACTCTGCAGTCTGTGCTGGCGATTGATCCCGAAGATCTGCAGGCGCATTACAACCTGATGCTCTGTTACAACGGACTCGGCCAGGAGAAACTAGCCAAGGAGCACGAGGCGCGCTATATGCGGTTCAAAGCCGACGAGTCATCGCAGGCCATCACCGGGCCCTACCGCCAGATCCATCCGGAAGACAACAACGAGCGGCAGGCGGTGCATGAGCATGTTTCGGTTGCGTTGTCGGCGATCAACTCGAAACATGTAGGGACAGCGGCTGGAGCCTCCAGATAATGCACGTTCCCCTCACAGAATCCACCACGGAGGCGCAGAGTCACGGAGAAAGGCCAAAGATCTTCTGCTTCAGTTTCCTCCGTGCCTCGGTGTCTCCGTGGTTGACTGTCTTGGCCCTGTCACTTTTCAGCCACGCGCAAATTCACTTCCGAGACATCGCCGCGCAGGCGGGAATCCACTTCACCCACAACAATGGCGCCTTCGGCAAGAAGTGGTTGCCAGAGACCATGGGGCCAGGCTGCGCCTTCGTCGATTACGACAATGACGGATATCCGGACATCATTCTTATTAATGGAGATGATTTTCCCGGCCACCCGCACGCCGGCTCGACCACCCTGAAGCTTTACCACAACAACGGCAACGGCACCTTCACTGATGTCACCCGCAAAGCTGGCCTCGCGGTTCCCATGTTCGGATTCGGAGTCGCGGTGGGGGACTACGACAACGACGGCTTCGACGATATCTTCGTCAGCGCGCTTGGCCAGAGCCATCTCTTCCACAACAATGGTAATGGCACATTCAGTGACGTCACCAAGTCCGCGGGCATGTGGGGGCCGAACGAGTTCTCGACCAGCGCAGCCTGGGTGGACTATGACCGCGACGGAAAGCTCGATCTGGTAGTCGCGAATTACGTGCAATGGAGCGAGCAGGGCGACCTTTACTGCACACTCGACGGCGCGCACAAATCCTACTGCACACCGGAATCGTACAAAGGCACGTCAGTGCGCCTATGGCATAACCTGGGTGGTGGCCGATTTGAGGACGCCACACAGAAAGCCGGGATGGGCGATCCTACGTCAAAGAGCCTGGGGATCGCGATTCTGGACTACAACGGCGATGGCTGGCCCGACATCGTGATCGCCAACGACACGCAGCCCAACAAGCTTTATCTCAACAAGCAGAACGGAACGTTTGAGGAGCGCGGCGTTGCGGCAGGCATCGGATTCAGCGAGGACGGCATTGCGCGCGCAGGCATGGGTGCCGATGCCGCCGACTACGACCGCAGCGGGCACGCCAGCATTCTTATCAGCAATTTCGCCAATCAGATGGTTTCGCTCTACCACAACGAGGGCAACGGATTGTTCGTCGACGAGGCGCCGCAGTCCGAGGTCGGCCGCGCAAGCTTGGTAACGCTCGGGTTCGCCTGTTTCTTTTTCGACTATGACAACGACGGCTGGCAGGATATTTTCGTCGCCGACGGACACATTGAAGATCAGATTGAACGCGTACAGAAGCGCGTGAGTTATGCGGAGCCTCCGCACTTGTTCCGCAACCTTGGCGGAGGGAAATTCACGGAAGTCACAGCGCAGATGGGCAACGTCTTCGCGGCCCCAAAAGTGGCGCGGGCCGCGGCTTATGGCGATATCGACAACGATGGCTTCCTCGACCTTTTGCTGACCACGAACGCCGGGCCGGCCTACCTCTTCCGCAACGAAGGTGGGACCAATCACAGCTTGCGCATCAAGCTCATGGGCACGAAGTCGAATCGCGACGGCATCGGGTCTACTGTTCGAGTGAGCGCAGGTGGCGACAAACAGTGGAAGATGCTGCGTTCTGGATCGAGTTACCTCGCGCAGAGCGAACTCGTGCTGACGTTTGGGCTTGGGACGCTCACGAAGGCTGACAGCATCGAGATTCAATGGCCGAGCGGACAAGTCGATAAGCTCTCGAACATCGACGCCGGCCAAACTGTCACCGTACAGGAAGGCAAGGGCCTGGTCGCGAAGCGGGCATACGGGCCAAGAAAAGCAGAATCCGCAAAGGCCACGAAGGTTTACGACGAAAAGACGGACCTGACCCGAAATCGGTTTCCTTTGTGATCCTTCGTGTCCTTTGTGGTTAAATTCCTGTGATGACCTATCGAGTCGCTGCTGCTTTCGTAGCTACCCTGCTCGCTGCCTTCGGCTTGCTTTCCTCGGATTCGAAACCGAACCCAATCGAAGCCGCGCGTCTGAACAATCTTGGCGTCGCCTACATGAACCAGCAGCTGTTCGAGAAGGGGCTGAAGGAGTTTCAGCAGGCCGCGAAGGGCGATCCCAAACTGGCGATCGCGCAACTGAACGTCGGCGTTGCTTACCTGAACCTGCAGAAGATCGACGAAGCCAAGGCGTCTCTGGAAGACGCGCTGAAGCAGGATCCGAAGAGTCCGAATGCGTGGTACAGCCTCGGGATGCTGGCCAAGAATACCGGCGATGCGCCGGCGGCGATCGATGCATTTAAGCGCGTCATCGAAATCGACGCGAACGATGCCGACACCTGGTATTTTCTTGGCACCGCATACGTGCAGGCCAAGCAGTTTCCGCAGGCCATTGAAACATTCCAGCACGCGCTACAACTAAATCCCATCCATGCGTCGGCCGAATTCGGACTGTCGCGCGCCTACCAACAATCCGGCGACACCGATCATGCCCGCGAGCATTTGAAAAAGTTTCAGTACCTCACGCAAAACAAAATCAGCGCGCCCATGAGTCTCGCCTACGGCGAGCAGGGACAGTACTCGCGTGCGGTGGAATCGCCCTCGGCGGTGTTGAAGGCTCCGGCGCCTATTAAGGTGCGGTTTGTGGATGTCAGTGCCGACGCAGGCCTGGCTACTACGACACCCTCTGATCCCAAGACTCCGCTGGAGATTGCTGGCACGGTTCCCAATCTCGTTGGATACGGTGCGTGCTTTCTCGACTATGACGGCGATGGCCGCCCGGACCTTTTTGTCGCCGACCGCGGTAAAGAAGGGGGCCTTGCGCTGTATCACAACTTAGGCAATGGCAAGTTTGAAGATGTCACGCGCAAAGCCGGGCTCGATCCGGCTCTTCACGCGACCAGCTGTACTGCCGGCGACTACGACAACGACGGCTTTGTCGACTTAGTCATTGGACTCGATGGCCGTCTGTTGCTGGAGCACAACGAAAAGAACGGCACCTTCAAGGACGCAACTGGAACCTCCGGCATTCATACCGACGCTCTTATTCTCGGTCTGACGTTCGTTGACTATGACCACGATGGCGACCTAGATCTTTATGTCACGCGATTCAATTGGAACCATCAGCTTTCCTTTGATTCTGGCATATCCTTCTTCACTAAGAACACGGCCGGCCACACCATGTGGCGAAATAACGGGAATGGCATTTTTACGGACGTGACCGACTCGACGGGGCTGGACGCGAGTGGATCCGCGGTTGGCGCAATCGGCACCGACTACAACAATGACCGTGCTGTCGATATCGTCGTAACGTCGGCAAAAGGCCCTAAAGTTTTCGAGAACCCACGGGAGGGAAAGTTCAAGCCGCGACAACTCGCGGCCGATCCACTCCCAGCATTTGGCGTGGCGGTTCTCGATTTCGACCATGACGGTTGGATGGACATTGCGTTCACCCAAGCAGGAACGCCGGCGCTCACTTTATGGCGCAACAACCGGGGAAACTTTGAACCGGTCGCTCTTCCCGTTCCCGATTGGGTGGATGCTTGGGGCGTGGCCGCCTTCGACTACGACAACGACGGCTGGGTTGACCTCGTCGCCGTCGGCGAGACGAAAGACGGCAAGGGTGAAGTCCGCTTGTTCCGCAATCTCGGTCCTGACGGCTTCAAAGACGTGACCTCCGACGTAGGCCTCAACAAGATTCAACTGAAAGATCCGCGAGCCATCATTACTGGTGACTACGACGGCGACGGTGCCACCGACCTGCTCATCACACAGAATCACGGGCCTGCAGTATTGCTCCGGAATGAAGGCGGCAATCAGAATCACTGGCTGCGACTCTCGCTCAAGGGACTGGCCGACAACAAATCCGCCATCGGCACCAAGGTTGAAGTTTTCTCGGGCGGCAACCGGCAGAAATTTGAGATCGCGGGATCGAACGGCTACCTGGGACAGAACTCCACCGACATCGTCGTCGGCCTGGGTGATTCAAAAGAAGCCGATATCGTACGCATGCTGTGGCCCACAGGCGTATTGGAAGACGAAATTCAAATCGCCGGCGACAAGCAGCAGAACTTCCAGGAGATCGACCGTCGCGGCAGCTCCTGCCCCACGCTGTTCGTATGGAATGGTTCACGTTATGAGTTTGTCGCGGACATGCTGGGCGCGGGCGTGGTCGGACACTGGGTAGGCCCCAACCAGCGCGACGTTCCCCGGCCAGTCGAGTACATCAAGATTGATCGCAGCATGATTCGGGCGAAAGAAAACTCCCCACTACAGGGAGCCTGTCATCCTGAGCGAAGCGAAGGACCTGTGCACTCTGCTGCCAGTTGCACCGATCCTTCGCCGCGAACAGCTGCGGCTCAGAATGACAAGAGGATAGGAGATACAACGAAGACTCTCAGCTTCCGCTTCATGGAGCCTCTCGAAGAAGCCGTCTATCTCGATCAGGTGCGGCTGCTGGCCATCGATCATCCGGCTGATCTCGACGTCTACCCCAACGAGTTTTTCGCCTCGAATCCCCCGTATCCTCCATTCAAGGTAGTGCTGAGCCGCGACGCTCGTCCGCCAGCCGGAGCGTGGGACGACCACGGGCACAACGTTCTGCCCGATTTGCTGGCGCGCCGCTATTTCGGCGATTTCGCACTGACGCAGTTTCAGGGGTTCGCGAAACCGCACAGCCTAACGCTCGATCTGGGCGAGGAGTACCGGGGCGGGACGCTGTGGTTGCTGCTGCATGGCGAGGTCGAGTATTTCTCGGCGAACAGCATGTACGCCGCGTCGCAAGCTGGAGTGGAGGCCATCTCACCCTACGTCGATGCCCTCGGCGCCAACGGCCAATGGAAGCGCGTGGTCGACGACATGGGATTCCCGGCCGGCGGTCCGCGCACCATGACGGCCGATCTCACCGGAAGACTTCCGTTGGGCACGCGAAAGATTCGCATCACGACGAACCTGCAGGTGTATTGGGACAGCATCCTCGTTGATCGCACGGAGCAGGCGTCCCGCAATCAAGCGCGAAGCTCACATGTGACGCCCGTTCCCCTCGTGCGTGCCGACCTGGAGTTCCACGGATACCCGTTGAAGATCGAAGGCAAGCCCGCGGGCAACGTGCAGTACGTTTACGAAAAGGCCAGCGCGACCGGCCCCTACACGCGTCCCGCTGGGTCGTACACGCGCTATGGCGACGTACTGCCCCTGCTGACCGCTACCGATGACAAGCTCGCCGTTTTTGGCTCAGGCGATGAAGTGCGGTTGGACTTCGATCCCTCGCATCTGCCCGCGCTCCCCAGGGGCTGGGTGCGCGATTATTTCTTCGCCGCCAACGGCTACGAGAAAGATATGGACTTCTACGCCGCAGAAGGCAATTACGTGGCCCCGCTGCCGTTCCTGAGCATGGGAGAGTATCCGTACACGCCGAAGAAGTCGTTCCCGCTCGATGATGCGCATCTGAAATACTTGCTCGAATACAACACGCGCAGTATGTCGGGCAACGAACAGCGCGGATACTGGTTCGACTACGGCGAGAACCGATAATGAAGATCGGTACGGAAACGTTTTAATATTGACATTTCCGCCCTGTCCATAATCCAATAGCCGGACCCATGGAAAATACTGTCGCGACGTCCTCTGCCCCGCCCCGGCTCCGCCGCACGCTCACGCTTTGGGATCTTATCCTTTACGGCATCATCGTCATTCAGCCCGTTGCGCCCATGTCTGTGTTTGGCGTCCTCAGTGACAGCGGCCATGGACACGTCGTCACAACGCTATTAATAGCCATGGTGGCGATGCTGTTCACGGCATTCAGCTACGGTCGCATGGCGCGGGCATATCCCAGCGCGGGCTCCGCATTCACCTATGTGGGGCAGGAAATTAATCCGGCACTCGGCTACGTCACGGGTTGGAGCATGGTGATGGACTACATCCTCAACCCGATGATCTGCATCATTTGGTGCAGCCAGCAAGCGTTCGTTTTTGCGCCGGGGATTCCGTACTGGGCATGGGCGTTATTTTTTGGAGCGGTATTCACCTTCCTGAACCTTCAGGGCATTAAGACCTCAGCTCGCGTCAACACTCTGTTGGCGGCCGGAATGGGCGCCGTTGTGGCAGTTTTCTTTATGGTCGCGATCCGCTACATTACGGGACATCCACATGATGGAGCATCGTTCTTTTCCCGTCCTTTTTATGATCCTCAGCTTTGGAACACGAAGGCTGTGTTGGGCGCGACTTCCATCGCAGTGCTGAGCTACATTGGCTTCGACGGCATCTCCACGCTCTCGGAAGAAGCAGAGAACCCGCGGCGCAACATCCTGCTGGCTACAGTTCTGACTTGTTTTGTGATCGGAATACTGTCCGCGCTTGAAGTCTATGCTGCGCAATTGATTTGGCCTGCCACGCAGCCCTTTCCCAACAGCGACACGGCGTTCACGTTTGTCGCAGGCCGCGCTTGGAAGCCGATGTTTGCGATCGTGGGTTTTACTCTCCTGGTGGCTAACTTCGGTTCGGGCATGGGAGCGCAGATCGGCGCGGCGCGTCTCCTCTATGGCATGGGAAGAAGCAAGGCGCTGCCCCAGTCTTTCTTCGGCAAGGTCGATGCCAAGCGTCATGTACCGCGCAACAACGTATTGTTCGTTGGGGCCATCGCGTTGGTGGGCGCACTGCTGGTGAGCTTTGGCCTGTTCAGTTATGGATTAGGGGCGGAGATGCTCAACTTTGGAGCGCTCATCGCTTTCATGGGAGTAAATCTCGCCGCGTTTGTGCGGTATTACGTGCGGGAAGGCAAGCACAACGGCATTCCGCCGCTGGTGTTGACGGCGCTCGTCATCGCTCTCGTCCTCTTGCCAGGTTCGAATTGGACGCTGTTGGTGGCAGCAGGAATTGCCTTGGCTGTCCTTGCCGTATGGACGCCGCCCCTGGCTGGATTCACGATCTGTTTCTTTCTCTGGAAGAACCTGAGTTGGAAAGCCTGGATCGTCGGCGGAATCTGGATGGCGGTTGGCATCGCGTTTGGAGCTTGGAAAACGCAGGGCTTCCGTGGTGATCTCGTGAATTTCGACCTGCCACCGGAGGGGGAGTAGCAGTTGGGCATGACTTCAGGAGCGCCATCCACGCTCGGTTCCACCGACATCGTTGCTTTTGTGCCGACTCGCGATGCGGAGAAGGCACGAGCGTTCTATGAGGGCTTGCTTGGGCTCCGCTTCGTCAAGGACGACGGCTTTGCGATGGTGCTGGATGCGAACGGAATCATGATCCGAGTGGCGAAGGTGGGGAAGGATTTCACCCCAGCGCCATTTACGATTCTCGGCTGGCAGGTTTCTCGCATCGATGACGTAGTGCGGGATCTGCAGGAGAAAGGCGTGCACTTCGAGATTTTCGGTTTCTTCAAGCAGGACGAGCTAGGAATCTGGACCGCACCCACTGGGGACAAAGTCGCGTGGTTCAAGGATCCCGATGGCAACATCCTGTCGGTTTCGGAGCACGTGTGACCGGGATTGCGTGAGTTTATGGATCGCGTAACTGCAGAACCGAAAACTTGAAATCACGAATTGTGATCTCAAGCTTTCGATCTTCAAATTCCTCAGCGAGCAGATTTCACCGCTACTCAAGCTCTTACTCTACGTTCCACCCGCTGACCTCGACCGCAGGCTTGGCGGTGCCTAATTCACTGCCGCGGTACGTTGCCGTCACTTCGCGCTTCTCGCCGGGCAGCAGCGAAATGTAGTTGTCTTCCCAGACAACCGGGAGGATCTCTTCCCCGTTGGCGCCTTTGTTGACTTTCAACCGCACAAAGAACGCCAGGCTCTTGCTCGGGTTCTCGAGAACAACGCGAGTGATACCCTCCTCGCCTCTGCGCTCGCTGCGGTCGCTGATTTTCAGTTTCACTTTCGGCAGTTGCGACAGCGCGGTGTAGTCCGCATACGATGCGGTCGGAGTCACCCACCACGTGCTCTTGGCCCAGTCCAGGGTTTCGGGCTTGGTGGAGAGCCAGTAGAAATTCGATCCCACCAGCTTCCCGGCAGAGTCTTCGAGTCGCAAAGATAGGAAATAGGTGGGGCTCAATCCCGCGACATCTGGCAGCGCGAAAATCTTCGTAGTACTGTCCGCGCCCGCATCGACCGTGTTCGATTGCGTGAACTTCTCGGTCATGTCCAGGTTGTAAATCTTAGTCGTCAGTTTCAGGCCCTTCGCATCTTCATACTGGCTGCTGACCAGCCAGATGGAATGATCGTCATAGCCGTACACGGGATGCAGAGCTTCCAGAGCGCGCTTGGCGCCGAAGTACCCGCCACCAGGACGCAGGTAGTAGTCATAGAGATGCCAGATCATCGACGGCCATGCATTGTTGAGCATCCACTGAATGACGCCCGTAGCCTGATATTTGTTGCGGCTGTAGGCCTCGTACATGGCACGCACGCCTTCATAAGTCTGCATCTGCGACTTGGTTGCGAAGTCGTTCACGTTGTCAGACTTGCCGTAGCGATTCGCCAGTGCTTCGCTGAACACGCCGATGGTTTTGAATTCGCCGCCGCCCGCGTGATAGTTCCAAACGTCGTCGACCGGCCACATGTGATCTTTGCCCACCATGGCACGGATGCTTTCGACCGGCGGGACGGCCGGTCCCATGCTGGTTTCCATATTGAAGCCGTAGCCACCGCCGCAGCCTCCGGGATTGCACTGCTTGCGGCCGGGTTGCCCTTCGGGAGTGTCAACCTGCCAGTAGCTCGGCGCGACGTATTCATAAGGTCCAGTCATCTTGACGCCACTATCGCCGGTGACGCTGGTCTTCTTTCCCGTCGCCGACGAAACGACAGGATTCGGCCAGAACAAATCCTTTTCGACATCGAGATACATCTGCTCGACGTCCGGCGGGGGCGCGTTGTCGCTGCCATTCAGCCACATCACAATGCTGGCATGGCTGCGCAGGCGGTAGATCTGATCGCGCAGAGACAGCTTGGCGATTTCGAAATCCGCCGGCTTCCAGCGCGGCCACCGTTCCCAGAAATCGCAGCAGCACCACCCGGCCATGACGAGAATGCCCTGGCGATCGGCGAGGTCGAAGAATTCCTGAGTCTCGAGTTTGCCCTCGAGGCGGATCGTGTTCAGTCCCATGTCGCGTACGTAGCGGAACTCGTCCTGCAGACGCTGCGAGTTCTCGCGCAGCAACAAGTCAGGCGTCCATCCGCCACCGCGAATCAGAATGTTCTTGCCGTTAACGTGGAACTGGCGCCCACCGATCGAGTTGAAGTCCGAGGTCATTTCGCGAATGCCGAATTCGCTGGCCGAGTGGTCGCTGACGGCGCCACCCACTTCAAACTCCATGTGCAACGGATAGAGATTCGGTTTGCCCATCTGCCTGGGCCACCATAGGCGAGGATTCGAGAACACGAGTTGCGAGTACTTGTCCGGAGTGAACGTGACGTCTTTCGTCTCGTTCGCCGCGAGTTCCACGTCCTGTTCGAATTTAATGCTCTCAATCTCGCCCTTCAGCGTGCCCTTGACGGGCTGATTCGTGCCGTTCTTCACCTGCGCTGTCACAGTCAGTTGCGCGCTATCGTTGGCGGGAGGATTCAGCTTCGAAACCACCGTCGGATATCGCAAAGCGACCGGCCCGCTGTAGGTGAGGTAGACTTCGCGCCACAGTCCCATGTTCTTGTCGGGCGGTGCGGGATTCCAGTCAACGAACGTGATGGCGAGATCGTGATCAGTCGGCGAAAAGACTTGCACGGCGAGAACATTCTCCTCACCAGGCTTGGCGGTGTCGGTCACCTTAAACTCGTAAGTCCGCCAGGCGCCCGCGACGTCGTCCGACTTCGCGATCTGCTTGCCGTTCAGCCAGATATTGGCGCGATAGTTGATGCCATTGAATTTGAGCCACGCAGTCTTGCCCTTGTACGAGGCCGGCACGGCGAACTGCTTGCGATACCACCACGAAATGGCGTACGGACTGTCAGGCGCCATCGGGATATTCGAAAAATTCGCGCCAATGGGATAGTTCACCCCAGGAAAGTCGCGCAGGTTCATGCCAAAGAGAGGATCGGGAAGGGTCTTGTCTTTTACCAGAGCGGCCACCACGGTTGTGGGAACAGTCGCTTCGTGCCATCCCGTGGGAGCGAACTGCGGCGTGGAGATGACTTCTCCCTTGGCTTCGACCTTCGCCGAAGTCTGCAGGGACCAGCCGGAGCCCAGTATCACCTTGGCTTCCGTGGCGTGCTTCATTTGTGCAGTGTCTTGCGCGAAAAGGAAGGAAGCCAGAAAAAATTGGGCCAGAACAACGAGGGGGATTGCCAGCCGCTTGCTTGAGTTCATGACGCTCCTATCAATATCAATGGCGGTTCGTGCTTGTGATCGATCAGGGGCAAGTTCGCAAAATGTCCCGGAGAATGGATAACATTTATATTAATACGTTTCAATAGCGGAGTTTTCCAGAACTTGGACTGCGTAGTTGGAGAACGGCCAACTAGGAGAAACCAGCCTTTCCAAATCGGCACGGGACGCATTGCGTGGCGATTCCCTCCGGCGAAGGCCATGGCGCTAGTTTATAATTGAAAATTCGCCTCTCAGCTCCGGAGTGATAAGAAAATGATTCGATTTTTGCAGACTCAAGGGACGACCAAGAAGATCATTCTCAGTGGGATCCTGCTCGTGATCTGCGCCGCCATGGTAATCACCTTTATTCCAGGAGGCCTGACCTCAGAACTGACGGGCCAACCCGGCCAAGGCGTGGTCGCGAAGGTTGGCGGCAACGACATCACTGCCGACGAGGTGCGTACGACCGCGCGTCAGATGGCGCAACAGGATGCGCAGCGCTACGGCGAAATGGCGTCGAAGCTGATGCCTTTTCTGATCCAGCAGGAGACCATGCGCGCCGTCGAACAGATGATCAATCGCCAGGCCCTGCTGAGCGAGGCGGCACGCATGGGGCTGAAGGTCACACCGGCCGAAATCAAGGACGAACTGCAGCATGGGCGCTATGCGGCTACCTTCTTCCCCGGCGGCAACTTCATCGGCCAGACCGAATATGAAGACATGCTGCAGCGCGCGAACCTGACTCCCACAAAGTTTGAAGAAGCCGTGGGCAACGACATTTTGCTCACCAAGCTGCAGGCATTTATTTCGGGCAGCGCCGATGTAAGTGAAGCTGAAATTCATGAGCAGTTCATCAAGCAGAATTCCAAGGTCAAGTTCGATTACGCAATTCTGAAGCAGGACGATTTGCGTAAGGGCCTGCATCCGACCGACGACGAACTGAAGGCCTTTTACGAGAGCCACAAGCAAACCTACGCGAACTCGGTACCCGAAAAGCGCAAGGTGAAGTACGTTGTGGTCGAAACCGCAAAGGAGGAAGCCGGCGTGCAGATTACGCAGGACGACCTGCGCTCCTACTACGACGATCATCGTGCCCAGTACCAGGTGCCGGAACAAGTGAAAGTCAGCCACATCCTGATCAAGACTCCGCTGCAGGGCCCCGATGGCAAAGTGGACGAGAAGGCAGTGGCAGAGGCGCAGCGTCGTGCGGAGGACTTACTGAAGCAACTGAAGAGCGGCGCGAAGCTGGAAGACTTGGCCACGAAATATTCCGAGGATCCGGGCAGCGCCAAGCAGGGTGGATCTCTGGGCTGGATTGGCAAGGGCCAGACGGTCCCTGAGTTTGAGAAGGCCGCATTCTCGCTTCCCAAGGGGCAGATCAGCGGTCTGGTGAAGAGCAGCTTCGGCTTCCACATCATTCGCGTCGATGACAAGCAGGAAGCGCACACGAAATCCCTGGACGAAGTGAAGTCCGAGATCGAGCCCATCCTCAAGCATCAAAAGGCGCAGCAGATCGCCCAAAAGCAGGCCGAGACACTGCTGAAGCAGGCTCGCGACCTGAAAAGCCTGGACGCCGCCGCGGCTGCCCAGAAGATCCCGGTGATCAACTCAGATTTCTTCGCCCGCAAAGACATGTTGCCCGGCCTTGGGCCGTCCACGCAGTTCATGGATGCAGTGTTCAGTGAAGCCGAAAACGCGCCGCCAGATGTGGCTCCGGCATCGCAGGGGATTGTCGTGTTTCAGTTGATGGCAGTGAAACCGGCCGCTACGCCGACTTTCGAAGAAATCCGCAGCAAGGTAGAGGAAGAGTTCAAGAACGAGCGCTCCTCGCAGTTGCTGAGTCAGAAGATCCAGGAACTTTCCGACCGCGCCAAGGCTGAACACGATCTGAAGCGCGCCGCCAAAGAACTGAGCGCGACGGTAAAGACGACCGACTTCGTACTGCCCGACGGGCAGGTGCCTGATGTCGGCTCGATGTCTGGGCAAGCTGCGGTTGCCTTCAACATGAAGCCCGGTGAGATCAGCGGTCCGATCAACAACGGCGCCAACGCCGTGGTGCTGGCGGTTCTCGAGAACCAGCAGCCTACCGACGCAGACTTTGCTGCCAAGCGCGATCAGATCCGTGACCAACTCCTGCAGCAGAAACAGCAGGAGCGCTTTGGCCTTTTCGTTGCCAGTCTGGTCGATGAGATGACGCGGACCGGAAAAATCAAGAGAAACGAAGAAGAGATTAAGTTACTGGGTCGTAACGGCAGCGAGCCGGGAATGTAGCCGTGACATGCCATTTCCGCGCGCCGCAGGCATTCTGTTGCATCCCACGTCGTTGCCTTCGCGCGGCGGGGTCGGTGATTTTGGGCCAGCGGCCTATCAATTTGTAGACTTTCTCTCCTCTGCCCGCCAGGGCCTGTGGCAAGTGCTGCCGCTGGGCCCGCTCGGCTATGGCAATTCACCGTACTCCTCGACCTCCGCATTTGCCGGAAACCCTCTGCTGATCAGTCTGGAACGTTTGGCTGAGCGCGGCTGGATCGATTCCGGGAAACTCGCGAATCTGGTCGCTGGTTCCGGCGCCGTCGAATACGAACAGGTCTTCGCCCTGAAAATGCCTCTGCTGTTTGAGGCGGCACGAAACTTCGTCCGCTCGGCATCGGGCGACGCGCTTCAGCGCTTTGAAAAGTTCCGCGCGGATAACTCCTGGTGGCTGGAAGACTTTGTCCTGTTCGACGCCTTGCGCGCTCGTCACAAACTGGAAAGCTGGAATCACTGGCCACCCGATCTGGCCAACCGAAACCCGGCGGCGTTGGACAAGGCGCGCCAGGAATTGGCAGCCGACATCCAGATTCGCAGCGCGTTGCAGTTCGCGTTCTACGAGCAATGGCGGGCCTTGCGGCGCTACTGCTCCGAGCGGGCGGTCCGCGTGGTGGGCGATGTCGCCATCTTCATGAACCACGACAGCGCCGATGTTTGGACGCACCGCGAGTTGTTTCGGCTGAAGCAGAATCTCGAGCCGGAAGTTGTGGCTGGCGTGCCTCCCGATTTTTTCAGCAAGACCGGACAACGCTGGGGCAATCCGCTCTACCGCTGGGATGTGATGAAAGAGCGCGGCTATCAATGGTGGATTCAGCGCCTGCGCTGGGCTACCGAGAATTGCGACTACATCCGCCTCGATCACTTCCGCGGCTTCGACCAGTTCTGGGAAATTCCTGCCGACGACGCCACCGCGGTGAATGGCCGCTGGGTGGATGGGCCGAGAGACGATCTGTTTCTGAAGCTGCGCGAGGCGCTGGGTGGCCTGCCATTCTTCGCCGAGGATCTGGGCTACATCACTCCCGAAGTGCACGCGTTGCGGGACCGGTTGCAGATCCCAGGAATGGCCGTTCTGCAATTCGGCTTCGGCGATGAAGGCGCCCACATCTATCTGCCCCATCGCGCCGAGGGCAAAGTCATCTACACCGGAACTCATGACAATGACACCGTGGCGGGCTGGTGGCATTCCGGAGCGGCCGAGCACGAGCGCCGCAATGCCGAGGCTTATGTCGGACGATGCGACGATGGCATCCACTGGGCGTTCGTTCGCGCCGCGCTGTGTTCTCCGGCTAGCCTGAGCATCATTCCTCTGCAGGATGTGCTCGGCCTGGGCAGTGAGGCGCGCATGAATACTCCCAGCCTGCATGGGGGGAACTGGCGCTGGCGCCTCGAGCAGTGTCGGCTTACGGAAGGATTGGCCGCGAAACTCGCGCTTCTCGCCGAATTGAGCGATCGCCTTCCTAAATCGTTTACTGCGTTGCCGAATGACAACTTTGCCGCCTGAGTACGTTCTGCAGCGTCGGTATCCTTCCGCTTTCGCTCACGGCAAGCTTTGCTGGTTTGCGTGGTGCGTCTTGCCCGGCTTCGATCTGCGGCGCTCTCGATTGTGAATAGACTGTTACAGCGAGTCCGCTTTGCGCTTCTCCGCAGTTCGTGTATAGAAAGAATGGGAGTATTAGCGTGAGTGATTCTGGCGTCGATCCGATCGTCCAAGCCGTAGGAATCGAAAAATCCTATCCGCAAGCGGATGGTACGCGGATTCAAGTCGTTGGTGTGACCAACCTTGAGGTCGAGCCGGGGAAGATCATTGCCTTGCTCGGGCCATCGGGCTGCGGCAAGTCGACGCTGCTGCGTATGCTGACCGGCCTGGCGCAACCTTCATCGGGAACGCTGTTGTGGCACGGCAAGCCGCTCGACGGGCAAATGCCCAACGTGGCCATCGTTTTCCAGAGCTTTGCGCTCTTCCCCTGGCTCACCGTGCTGGAGAATGTGGAAGCTCCTCTCGAAGCCAAGGGAGTGGCGGCGGTCGAACGTCGCAAACGCGCTCTCCGCACCCTCGACACGGTCGGCCTCGATGGGTTCGAGACCGCGTATCCCAAGGAACTTTCTGGAGGCATGAAGCAGCGAGTCGGCTTCGCGCGCGCTCTGGTTGTCGAACCGGAAGTGCTTTTCATGGACGAGCCCTTCTCGGCGCTCGACGTTCTCACCGCCGAAAACCTGCGGGGTGAGCTCCTGGAACTCTGGTTGAACAAGAAGATGCCAACCAATGCCATCTTCATTGTGACGCACAACATTGAGGAAGCCGTTATGCTGGCCGACCGCGTGGTGGTGCTCGGTCGAAATCCGGCGCGGGTTCGATCCGATTTCAATATCCGCCTGAAGCATAGGCGCGACCGCAAGTCCGCGCGCTTCGTGGAACTGGTGGACTATATCTACAAAGTCATGACCGAGCCGGAAATCGAACACGATTTGCCCGATGCCGAGACCACGGCGGAGATGATCGTACCTCCTGGCGAGTTGACCAAGGAGGCGCTCAAGGAAGCTCTAAAGAAACAGGAAACACCTCTTCGCACAGCTCGATACCAGTTGTTGCCGCATGCGCGGGTAGGGGGGATCGCCGGTCTAGTCGAACTGTTGCATGATCGCGGGGGTCGCGAAGATCTGTTCCGCTTGTCGGAGGAACTGGTCATGGACGTCCAGGATCTGCTTCCCATTCTCGAAGCCTGCGTGTTGTTGGGATTTGCGACGTTGAAGGAAGGAGATGTCCAGATTACGCGGCAGGGCGTGATCTTTGCCGACGCCGACATTCAACAGCGCAAAGTTTTGTTCCGGCAAGCAGCGCTGGAGCACGTCACGATCCTGAAGCAAATCGACAGCATCTTGAAACGGAAGTCAGATCACTCGATGGCGGATGAGTTCTTTCACGACATCCTCGACGAACACTTTGCGGAGGATGAAGTGCAGCGCCAGTTCGAGACCGCCATGAACTGGGGCCGTTATGCGGAAATCTTTGACTATGACCGGGAGAAAGGGCGCCTCACGCTGACGGAGCCGCCTGCGTCCTCGGAATCCTCTGTTCCGCCCGTCGAAACCCCGGCGCCAAAATCTTGATCTGGAAATCGTGAACGCACCGTGACCGCATGAAGAAATCCATCAGCCTGCGAGGATTCTCGGCCTACCGAATCTGGGCGCAACTGCCCGGCATCGAGATCTCCTACCTGCCTGACCTCCTCATGTTCGGGGCGGGCATCGCCTTGTTCTATGGTGTGCTCGTGGTTGGGCGGACATGGCTCGGACCCTTCACGCCCGAGGTGGAAATCTCGCGCCGTCCGCTAGCCCTCGTGGCTTATGCGGGATACTCTTTGCTTCGCATCACGATTGCGTATGTACTGAGCCTCGCCTTCACGCTCGTCTACGGATACATCGCGGCCTATAACCCGCGGGCAGAGCGCTTCATGATTCCTCTGCTCGATGTGCTGCAGTCGATTCCGGTGCTGAGCTTTCTCCCTGGCGTGATGCTGGCCATGGTCGCATTGTTTCCCGGCAGGCAGCTCGGCGTGGAGGCCGGCGCAATCCTGTTGATCTTCACCGGCCAGGTCTGGAACATGGCTTTCAGTTTCTACGCCTCGCTGAAGAGCATTCCGAAAGAAATGCGAGAAGCGGCAAAGGTCTACCAGTTCAGCTGGTGGCAGCGCTTCGTCGAAATGGAGTTACCCTTTGCTGCGATTGGGCTGGTGTGGAACTCCATGATGTCGGTCGCCGGTGGATGGTTTTTCTTGATGGCCTGCGAGATGTTTGTGCTCGGCGCGCGCGACTTCCGGTTGCCCGGCCTCGGATCGTATCTGCAAACGGCGGCCAGCGCAGGCGATACACGATCGATTCTCTGGGGCGTCGGCACCATGATCGCGGTCATTGTGCTGCTCGATCAGTTCGTCTGGCGTCCGGTGATCGCGTGGGCCGAGAAGTTCAAAGTAGAGCAAGTGGAGAGCAGCGACGCCCCGCGTTCGTGGGTGCTCGACATGATTCGGCATTCGCGTAGCGTGGCTCTTCTTCGAAAAAAGACGGTGCGCCCGCTGAGCGAGCGGATCATGCTGCACTTTTCGCGGACCAAGTCCAGCGACGAACCTCAACCGCAGAGCGCCTGGAAGACCTGGTTGATGCGCGTTCTCGCCGTCGTGGTTCTTTTGGGGATTAGCTATGGAGTCGTCCGCGTTGTGATGATCTTGACCGGCTTGCAGAAGGCGGAAGTGCAGGAGGCCGCCATCGGCCTGGGAGCGACGTTCCTGCGTGTGAACCTCACCTTGCTGCTCGGGGCTTTGTGGACGATTCCGGCGGGCGTGGCCATAGGTTTCAATCCGCGCCTGGCAAGAATTGCGCAGCCACTCGCGCAGATCGCGGCCTCGGTTCCTGCAACTGCGCTGTTTCCCGTCGTCCTGCTCTTGCTGATTCGTATCGGTGGAGGGCTCGGAATCGGTTCCATCATCCTTTTGCTGCTGGGGACGCAGTGGTACATCCTGTTCAACGTGATCGCCGGAGCAATCGCAATTCCGACGGATCTGAAGGAGTGCTGTTCGGTCTTCCGGATGAAGGGCATCGAGCGCTGGAAGAAACTGATCCTGCCGGGAATTTTTCCGTACCTCGTCACCGGCATGGTCACCGCATCCGGCGGCGCCTGGAACGCCAGCATCGTCGCCGAATACTTTCATTTCAAAGGTCACATCTACACAACCGTTGGGCTGGGCGCGACGATTTCTCAAGCCACCGACGCAGGGAACTTCGATCTCTTGCTCGCCGCGACCATGATGATGGCCGCCACGGTAGTCACGATCAACCGCCTGGTGTGGCGCAAGTTGTACGCTCTCGCCGAAACTCGATATCGCCTTGAGACCTGATCGCACTGCGACTCACGCGGTCACACCGGTTACTTTCGTGCTTCCTCTAGCTTTCATTTCATCAGCTTTTAACTTGCACTTCATGCTCGCGCAACGCCAGTGCGCTATTGGTATGAAATGCCATCAGACCATCTGCACACCGATCCGACGCAGCCCGGAGTGTTGGCGCGCGTCGCAGAGTTTCCCGGATTTGCCGCGGCATTCACCCCTGTCGGCAAGGTTAGAGACCTGCATCGGCGGGTGCAGCAATCGCGCGAGGGTTTCCGCTTGGAAAGCCTGCTGGCCGAAATGCGAGTCGGCCTGCAGGTCGGTGAGGCTGATCAATCCCGGATTCCGTCATCGGGTCCCGTGGTGGTTGTGGCCAATCATCCCTATGGCATGTTGGATGGCGCAATCCTTACCGTATTGCTGACACGCGTGCGGCCAGACGTGAAGGTACTCACCAATTTTTGGCTGAGCGATGTGCCGGAGCTGCAGAAGCACTGCATCTTCATCGATCCGTTCCAGACCGACCGATCGGCGGAATCGAACCGGCGGGCACTGCGAGAGGCTCTCGCTTGGCTGCGGCAAGGTGGCATGCTCGCAATGTTTCCATTGGGAGAGGTGTCCCATTGGCAAATGCCGGCGGCACAGATCGTCGACCCAGTTTGGAATGACGCGGCTGTGCGCTTGCTTCGCAGGACGGGAGCGTCGGCGCTGCCGCTCTATTTCTGCGGTCACAACGCCGTTGGATTTCAGCTGATGGGCATGCTTCATCCCAGGCTGCGCACCGCGTTTCTGCTGCAGGAATTTCTGCAGCAGGAGGGCAAGACCGTAGAAGTCCGCGTGGGGAGCCCGATTCCGGCCGACGCGCTGGAGGCGATCCGTGACGATCGAGAAGCGACCCAATATTTGCGCTGGCGAACCTATTTGCTCGCGCGACGAAATAAGCGGGAGGTGATGTGGTACGCAGCATTGCGCTCGAGGCTTGCGCTTAGGATTCACGAGACAGTCGCCGCTCCGGTGCCGGCTGAACTGCTGACCGCAGAAGTAGCGCGACTACCGGAAGATCGCTGTCTGGCGGAAAACGGCGATCTCGCCGTGTACGTTGGAACCGCGCGTGAACTTCCTGAACTTCTCCGCGAAGTAGGACGGTTGCGTGAGATCACATTCCGCGGGGCTGGCGAGGGAACCGGCAAGAGCTGCGATCTCGATTCTTTCGACGATTATTACTCGCACATCTTGTTATGGCACAAAACAAAGCGGGAACTAGTGGGCGCATACCGCGCAGGGAACACGGCGGAAATTCTACCCGAGCGCGGAGTCGGCGGCCTCTACACCAGTACGCTGTTCCGCTATGACGAGCGAATCTTCCAGAGACTCGGCCCCGCGCTGGAACTCGGGCGCTCGTTTGTGCGGCCGGAATATCAGCGGCAATACGCGCCTCTGCTGCTGCTGTGGAAGGCTATCGCCCGGATGGTGGCGAGGCGGCCGGAGATCCCAGTGCTGTTCGGCGCGGTCAGCATCAGCAACGACTACAACGCAGCCTCACGCGAAATGATCTACCGCTTCTTTGCCGAGCGCATGAAAGAAGATGAATTGGCGGAGTTGATCGAGCCCCGGCGACCGTTTCGTCCCGGACCTCTGCGCAACTGGGATTGCCGAGGAATGTCTCAGGCGCTGCGCGACCTCGACGAACTTTCTCAGCCTATCAATGACGTCGAGACCGACGGCAAGGGGCTGCCAATTCTGCTCCGGCAATATGCCAAGATTGGCGGCAAGCTGTTGGGCTTTAACGTCGACCGCAAGTTCTCCAATGTGCTCGACGGTTTGGTCGTAGTCGATCTGCGACAAACCGAGCCCGCGGTGCTCGAGCGTTACATGGGACGGGAGGGCGCGCCAGGATTCCGGCAGATGCACGCGGCTCCGAGATATTGCTGAACATCTACGTCCGCGACCGGTTTGCGTCGGCGGGCAACGCACAGGCCTGCACTGCATCCTTAAGGGCCTCGTCGAGTTGGCGTCCCATTTGCGCCAGGTCATCCTCAGGCATTAGCTCCTGCAGGCGCTCAAACAACTGCCGTTCTTCTTTGCGGACGTGTGCGGCCATGCGCTGGCCGAATGCAGACAAATCCACCCCAGACATTCGTCCGGATTCTGCTTTCGCAAAACTTTCCCTCAATACCGCGTGGTCCTGCAAGAGGTCGTCTATCAACGCAATCAGCTCCGGGAATCGCCGCGCGGCTGGAAACAAGACCCGTTCCTCCGCGGCAAGATGAATCCTGATTTCGCTCTGAAAGTGTTGCGCGATTTCCGCCTGCCACGCTGCCAGATCGCCGTCACCCGACGGTGAAGCGCGATCGATGCGAACGCACAGGGCTAACGCGTGCTGGTGTTGCCGCGAGAGCGGTATTAGATTCTTATCGCGCAGCATGACAGGTCCGCCGCCTCAGGAATTCGCGCTCGATACGCGGATCACGGTCGCTTCTCCCTCTACCGGTTCGGGCTCCGCTGCCGGGCGCACCGTCAGCCAGTCAGTCCGCACGCGCTGCCATTCCTGAATGAGCATTCCGTTGGCTTCAAAGAAGCTGCGGATCCGATACCGTTCCCATCCCGCTACCTCCTCGAGAATTGGGGCCAGCACGGCCATGGCGCTGGTACTCAGCACGGTTCGCTTCGCGATCTGCGAAACGTCGGCCGACTCCGACACGGCAATGGTCAGTCCATCGCGCGAGTTGATATGCAGCATCACGTGAATGTCAGAACTGCCGTCCCCGGTGTAAATCACATGATCCGGACCCGCGACCTGCTGCTCAAGCAGTCGGTTGAGAACCGCGACTTTGCCATAACCCGCTGTTGCCCGCACGATGGTGTCGATCTCGCCCGATGGTTTGTAGCGAAACTCGGTGCCATAAATGTGGTCGGGCGGAACAATATCTTCGAGCGCAGAAACCACGATCTCCACCGGAGCCGCCGACAGAACATAGAAATCGAACTGGTGGCCGTCGATGCCCGCGTCCAGCAACTGATAAAGCAGCTTGATATCGCTCTTGAGCCGAATGCGTTTGCCAACCTCGCGCAGATGTTCCTTCCGCACCTTCGCCTTGAACTCCGGATCGTGCAGCAACAAGTAGGCCAGTTCCGCTCCCTGCTGGACCAGGTTGATCTTGGCCATTCCCTGGGCCTTGCGCTCGAACTCCTCGGTGGGAATGCCGACCAGTTCGGCGAGCACGTACCCGGAGTCGTTGAAGGTGAGCGTCTTGTCGAAGTCGCTCGCGAAAATGTAGCGTTTCAAGAGTTTGTCTGCCATATCCATTCGATTCGCGCCGGGCCGCCGCGCCCCATAAAAAGAATCGATTGCGATTATATGCCGGGATGGTTAACTCGTTGTAAACAAGCCCCAGGTCTTTCCCTGATCTCGAAGATCACGAGGAAGTTTCATTTTCCGTTTTTCCTTCGTGAACCTTCGTGTCCTTTGTGGTAGAGCAGAGCTCCTTTACTAAATTCGCGTGCGCGTCCAGAATAGAAGGTCCGACCTATTGCGAATAGAAAGAGGAGTTCTCATGGCAGTTGTGACAGGCGAACTGATCCGAGCAATGAACTACGTGGAAGACATCACCGCGACCCTGCGGCGCATTTGTATTTACATCCCCGGCATGAGCGCCGACGAACGCAAGCGGCTGGCGGAGAGCTTGCGCGGCACTGTCACGGCGGTCAATGCAGCCATCGCCGATCTGGAAAAGGCGGAGAAATAGGTGAGCGGCGTCCAGACGATTGCAGTCATCGGCGCCGGCATCATGGGGCGTGGCATCGCGCATGCCGCCGCGCTCGGCGGCTATCGCACCATCCTCGAAGACCTGCTGCCCGGGGCTCTGCGCAAGGCAGAAACCGAAATTCGCACGAATCTCGACAAGGCTGTCGAACTGGGCAAAGTCACCGCGCCTGACGCGGACTCGGCTTTCAAGCGGCTCGAGTACGCCGGTTCGGTCGAAGAAGCCGCGCGCGAAGCCGACCTCGTCATCGAAGCCGTTCCCGAGGAGATGGAGTCGAAGATCGAAATCTTCACTCTGCTCGACAAAATCTGCCGCCCCACAACGATGCTAGCCTCGAACACCTCGTCACTCAGCGTGACCGAAATCGCGAGCGTCACTTACCGCGCGAAAAAGTGCGTGGGCATGCACTTCTTCAATCCCGTGCACAAAATGAAGTTGCTCGAAGTCGTGCGCGCGCTCGAAACCGACGACGACACGCTGGCCACCGCCGTCGAAGTTGGCAAGCGCATGGGGAAGGAAGTCGTGGTCATCAAAGAATCTCCCGGCTTCATCACCAGCCGCATCAACGCCATGATCGGCAACGAAGCCTTCTACATGCTGCAAGAGGGCATCGCGTCTCCCGCCGACATCGATAAGGCGCTAAAACTCGGTCTCAACCATCCCATGGGCCCGTTCGAGTTGGTCGATCTGGTCGGCCTCGACACGCGCCTGAGCATCCTCGAGTACTTGCACAAATCGCTCGGGGATAAATATCGCCCCGCCCCGCTTCTCGTGCAGTACGTGAAGGCCGGGCGGCTAGGCCGCAAGTCAGGACGCGGAGTCTACGAGTATCCAGACTCCGCTCAAACAACTTCCAAGGCCAATCCCTAGGTTGGAATCTCTCCCCTTTGTCATCCTGAGCGAAGTGGCTGGTTCGCAACGCGAAGCAGCCACGCAGTCGAAGGATCCCTACGAAGAGAGCGGCGCGAATCTAGGTTCTTTTGTCGATGACGCCACGTCCAAAACTCAACCCCGCAAGCCTGGCGACGCTCTCGGCCTCCACTCCCTTGCTCGCCACCAGCACATGAAAACTCTCGCCCATCCCGGCAGGCGTGACCAGGTGTTTCAGTTGCAGCGCGACCTTGGCACGTTCCTGCGGCATACGGCATTCTTCGAACGCATCGGCAAACTCGTTGGCCTCACCGATGCCGAGCAGAAATTGCGACTGCGTAATGAGCTTCTGAGTTTGCATACCCTGCTGCTCCGCAACTGCCGCGAGCGCAGTGAAGTTCACATCCGCGGTGATGTCCTGCTCTCCCGGCGCCTCGTAAGGGTCTGCGCTCACCGAGTGCTGGCGGATCGCCTTCAGCGTTCCCCGGTGCCGTCCGGCAAGCTGCTCCTCCCGGGCATAGCCATAATCGATAATCACCACAAACCCGCGTTCAATACTGGATGCGCCGCGCATTTGTTTCTGGGACTGCAGTCCGACTTCGACCCGTTCCCCCGGCTCAGGATGGACTGAATACCGGTCGAGGAATTCGAGTTCTTCGGCCGAAGCCCTCACCCAGGTCTCAACCAATCGCCCATCACGGAGGTCGATGCGAAGCGATCCCTCGGTACTCAGAATCTCAACCGGCAACGCATCAAAGAACTCGTTGCCAAAAACGATCGTGGGCGCAGCGACGTCGTGCCCAGCCGACAGCGCCGCCCTGCCGGATTCAAGATGCCGGCTCAGCGTGGCCGCGATTCGCTGGCGCAACGCAGGTGACCGTTCGTCCAAACCATAACGCAGCGCTCGAAAGAAATCGGGAAACTTCTTCTCCGACCAATCCAGCACATCCTGCGCGAACAGGCCGCGCCCCGGGCCGAGTTCTTTCACCGTGACCTGCGCCGGAGATCCCAGAGCCCGCCACATCTCCTCGAACTGACGCGCCAGTAGCCGCCCAAAGACCGCGTGCACATCGCTCGAGGTATAGAAATCCCCGGCTTTGCCAAACTGCGCAGCGTTGCGCGAGTAGTAGCCAAGTTCGGGATCGTACAGGCACAGCTCCATATAACGTGAGAAGGGAAGTGGACCACATTCGCGGACCTCCCGCTCAATCTTCTGGCGCAGCGCGTTCACAGCCCCTTCCGTTGACGGTCCATGCGATCCTGCGGGGTGTGGATGAACATCTCCACAAAATAATCGTGCAAGGCATCAAAGAGTTGTCTTTGGAAGCTCCACTCAAACTGCGGGTCGTCCAGGTCGCGCGGGTGCAGGTCGAAGTAGTAGGTATGAACCGGGATCTTCTCGTCTTTGAACTTGATGATAACCTCGACGCCGTCATTCTTCGATCGTGCAGAGAAATTCAGCAGAGGATGCTCGTACAACCGAAGCTGTGCGAGCACGCGCTCCAGGCGAATCTGTGGTTGCTCTGCCATGAGGGTTTGGTAAGTATAGCGAATCGCTCATCGTCTCTATCCCTACGGAGACTCCAGTCAACGCGGACGGCAAATTCGCCTTTGGAGAAAAATGCAAAGCACGCTACAATTGCGCCACTTTGAGCCTCTGCTGCGTGGGTTGTGCAGAAGCCTTCCGTCGAGGGGCGGCGAATCTCCTCTCTTGGGGAAAAAACTAGATGGCCACTGTCGTCGCGCCCGTTCGGCGCTCGAGTTCTCAATCGAAACTTGTCTTCTTCGTGATCTTCGGTCTGCTGACTGTATTCGTCACCTACGTGAAGAACGCTCGCATCTTCGATTCTACGTCGGAGATCGCTCACCACTTCGCCCCCATCCGATGGTATCTGGTGCCGCATGCCTTCTTTGCCGCTCTCGCCATGCTTCTGGGTGCGTTCCAGTTCTCGAACCGCTTGCGGGCACGTTATCTCAAGACGCACAGGATACTGGGCTATGTCTACGTCGTAAGTGTGTTTATCGCTGCCCCGATTGGCATTCCCATGACGATGCGCTTGGGTCCGTCCCTGGTGGCAGCCTCGAGCGTGCAATCGCTCGGCTGGATGTTGACCACTGGAATCGCACTTTATTGCGTACGCCATGGCAACATCGCCCAGCACCGCCGCTGGATGATCCGGGGCTACCCTTTTGCCATGGTCTTTACCGTCGCGCGGATGATCATTCCTCTGCCCCCCGTCTTCCGGCTCGGGGTCGTTGGAGTTGAAACCGTCGTGTGGACTGTGATCGCCCTGGCTGCCATCCTGCCGAACATTCTTTTGGAATGGCAGGCCATCGCAGCACGGCCGGTCCCCAAGGCAGTGGCCGCCGGCTGATCCGTGCGTCATGACCCCGCTCGTAAAATAAAAACCACAGGAGACACGGAGGCCATCGAGTCTCGAAGTTACTCCGTGTCCTCAGTGTCCTCTGTGGTTATTTATTCGTAGCGCAGCGCTTCGATCGGATTCAGCCGCGCCGCCTTGATCGCGGGCAACATTCCGCTGATGATGCCGACGAAGCTGAGGATCATGGTCGACCAGATCAACGTGGCCGCGTCGATATACAGGTGAATGTCCCCCTCGCTGGCATTCTCTTCAAAGGCGCTCCACAGGGTGAGAGATCCCACAGACCATGACACAAGATAGGCCAATACCACGCCCAACAATCCCCCCAATGCGGTGATCACAAGAGCTTCCGCCAAAAATTGAAACAGAATGTGCCAGCGGTGCGCGCCCAAAGCCTTTTCCACGCCGATTTCACGCGTGCGCTGCGTAACCGACACCAGCATGATATTCATCAGTCCGACACCGCCAATGCCAAGCGTGAGCAGTCCGATGAACCCGAGCAGAATCTTGATTCCCGTCGAGATGACCTGCAGATCCATCAGATCCGCGTACACGTCGAACACAAAAATAGCGCGCTGATCCTTGGGATTAAAGCTGTGATGGAACGCCATGGATTCGCGCACCGCCTTCACAACCTTGGCATGATCGCCTTCGTACTCCATGACGACAGAACTTAAATAGTAAGTGTTCGTCAGATCGCTCATCGCGCTGAACGGAACGTAGACGTGCTCGTTGATGTTGTCGTCCCCGTTCTGCACCTGATGTTTCAGCACGCCGACGATCTGATAGGAAATTCCGTCGAGTCTGACATTTTCCCCCAGTGCGTTCTGACCGGAGAAGAGCTTCTTCTTCGCGTCGGAACCGATCACGGCAACGCGCGTGTGGGTGAAATCGTCGGCCTCGCTGAAGAAGGTTCCTTCCGCCACGTCCATCTTGCGCATGCGGCCATAGGAGGCGTAAACGCCGCTGACCCCATAGTTCGAGCTGCGTGTCCCAAATGCGACCACGCAATTCTTGAAGGCCTCCGGGGAAACACGCTTCAACAACGGAACTTCGGCGCGAATGGAATCCAGATCGTTGATCGTCAGTCGAACCTGCGTTCCAGCCTTGGTGCCTCCCGCCTGCATCTCAGTGCGGCCGGGAAAAATAAATACAAGGTTGGTCCCGAATGAGCGGAACGCGGACCACAACCCGCGCTCAAAGCCCGTACCGTATGCCAGCAGGAGCACAACCGTCGCAATCCCCCATGCCATGCCGAGCATGGTAAGCACGCTGCGCCGCCGGTTGTGCCGCAGCGCGTCGTAAGCCTGGGTTGCGAGATCGACAATCATGAAAAATCAGCTCCTTAGCTTCTAGCTTTACTCTTGCCGTAGCGCCTCTACCGGCGGCAGCAATGCCGCTTTGCGCGCCGGATACAATCCTGCTGCAATGCCCGCGAGCGCCAGCGAGCCGATAGCTGCTACCGCCGATGCCGGAATAATGCGTGGCGTGTCGAATCCCTCCGGCGACGGCAACATCGCCAGCAGCGTCACGAAACCAGTCGCGATCGCCAATCCAATGCCGCCACTGAACGCCGTCAAGAACGCTCCCTCGATGAAGAACTGGGTCAAGATCGCGCGGTAAGTGGCGCCCAGGGCTTTCCGCAGGCCGATCTCCTTCGTCCGCTCCGTGACCGATACCAGCATGATGTTGATGATGCCAATCGCGCCCAGTCCCAGCGTGACCACTCCAACCACGCCCAGGAACCAGTCCATCGCGTCGAAAATCTTTCCCACTCGCTTCATGTTCTCGATCGTGTCCCAATCCTCGAACGCGTCCTGCAGCTTGGGACTGAACCCGTGCCTCCGCGCGATGATCTGGTGAATCTCGTTCTTCGCCTCGGCATGCTGATCTTTTGTAATCGGCCGGTAGTTGAGAAACGAGATCGCGTCCTCGGAATTCGCCTTGGTCAGGGGGAACAAGTCGCGCATGGTCTCGATCGGGATGAAGATGCGCGAGTTCGTCCCGTTATTGCCATCTCGTCCCACCTTCGCGACCACGCCCACGATGTCGAAACTAATGCCGTTCAGCAGAATCGTCGATCCAACCGCCGGACGTCCCGGAAACATGTTCTTGAGCAGTTCCCATCCCACCACCGCCACGCGCCGCCGCTCGGTATTGTCCTGGCCATTGAACCAGCGCCCCGGTTCCACCGGGACGTTACGAATCTGGTTGTAGTCTGAAGCCACGCCGAAAACTTGCCCGTTCGTCGATCCGTAGTCGCTGACCGCGCGAATATCCTCCCGATTCAGCACCGGCGAAAGCGCGCCCACGAACTGCGCCTCACTCCGGATCGCCAGGTAATCTTTATAAGTAAAGTAATAAAGCTGCCCCGACTGCGTGCTCCCCTCAACCGCCGGAATGCGCCCAGGAAACATAAACATAATGTTTTGTCCGAGCGTGGCGAGTTGCTTCTCCTGGCCGCTGCGGAAGCCTTCTCCCAGCCCCACCAGCAGCAGCAGCGAGCCCACGCCCCACGCGATGCCAAACATAGTCAGGAACGAGCGCAGCTTGTGCGCCCAGAGCGTCGACAGCGACTGCCGCACGATGTCCAGAAGCATTCTCATAGGGATATCGCAGAATCATGCCCCCACGCCTCCGGGGAGGAGCGTGGGGGCACCCGGGTAACGTTCAGGCGAGGGGTCTCAATCCCGCCTAACCATCTGATCAGATATACGCAGCCGGGTCCGGTAAAGTTCCCTGCTGGCATGTACGTACTTAGACCCCGCCGGGTCGAAAAAGGTTAGCCAAGCGGGCCTTTGATTTGCCGGGCGATCGGGCAATAAAGCTTCTTGCTCCCTTGCCGATACCTAGAGAGTGCGGTGATTCTGTGGAGGTGCGTATTGAATTACGAGGATGTTCGCTACGGGGAACCGTTCGTGAGCCCACGCGGAGGGCAGTTCCTCAGCGGGTCTGCCGAGTGTGTAGTTGACTCCCCGAGGAGACTGGTTACTGTAAAGTTCGGGAAGAAAGTGACCTTTGCAGATATCGAACGATACGCCAATCGGCTCCTGCTGAATCCGTCGTTCAAGCCGGACTATTCCGAAATTGTCGATCTGACCGAAGTTGAAGAACTCGATCTGCAGGCCGACGAATTCCTGAAGTTGGCGGACAAGATTGATCCCTTCTCGCCCGGAGCCAAGCGTGCATTTGTCGTGCGGACCTTAGTCCAGAGTCATGCAGCCCGCATGCACAAAGTTTTGCGCACGCAGAGGAATATTGAGGTTTTCCGTTCGATCGAGGAAGCCGAGCGCTGGGTTGCTCTCTAGACTGTCCACGCACGCCGCTCCCACGGCACGTCCGACCTTCGCACTCCTACTGTGCTGCTTTTTCTTTAGGCCGCTCGTAGGGTTTCTGCAGGTATTTTCGCGCCTCTTCGAGAGCGCCGAAAGTGTTGTCGTTCGTCTGCGTCGCCTGGCGGTATTGTCCCACCGCGCGCTCCCGTTGGCCCGTGATGTCGAAAATCTTGCCCAACTGGATATGGCTCCAAACATCTGTCCACCGCGGCTCGCCGTCGCCATCAATCGCCGCCCGGTACGCATTGGCTGAGGACTGATAGTTCCGCTGAAAGAAGAACACCTCGGCAATGCGGTAGTGCGCCAGAGAACTGTTCTTGTTGAGGTCGAGCGCTTTGTTGAACTCCACCAGTGCGCCCGACAGGTCTCCCTGCTGTTGCAGCGCCTGACCTCGCAGAATCGAGGCGCGCAACCGTACATCGGTGGAATTCGTCAGCACATGGTGGTCAGGATCGATCGCGATGCGCCGTGGTCGCCCAAACGTCTCGATCGAAAACGGAGAAGTTGTGCCCACAACCTCAATCCGCTTGTTTTCCGTCTTTCCATCGGTATCAATCCGCAGATCCACCGGCATGCGGAACAGGTCGAGATCCTGCGTGATCTCCCCGGTCACGCGGAACCCGGGAGATCGCTCCTGCTGCGCCGGCGTTTCCTTGGAATAGTTTCCCCCGAGACGGTACGTTGTGTACTTCAACTTGAATTCCGGTGCGCCCGTGGAATCGAGCCATTGCGAAAAGAACCATGTGAGCTGGTCGCCGTAGTTCTTTTCGGCGATGGTTTTGAAATCATCCATGCTCGCTGACTTCCCGGCATACTCCGTGGCAAAGTCGCGCATCGTCTTGTTGTACTTGTCTTCGCCCAGCACCCAACGCAGCATGTGCAGGATCATTGCGCCTTTATCGGTGGCCAATGACTGAAACTCGGTGGAGAAGATGTCGAGCTTGCTCACGCTGGAGAGCGGTACCGTGTCGTACGCCAGCGCTCCCACCGACATGTCTTTTACCGCTTCTTCCAGGCCTGCCGCTCCGGCAGCGTTCTCAACGTACATGGCTTCCGAATAGCGCGAGAAGCCATCACTCAACCACCAGTCGTCTTTGGTCTCCGGACTCACCGATACTCCCCACCACTGGTGCGCGATAGCATTGGCCAGCAGGCGATAGTTCGTCTTCTCGGTGATCGAGGGACCAGCGATCCCGGCCATCTCTGGCGCCCACATGTAGGGCAGAGTGTCTCCCGGCAATTCCACCAGATTCAGCTTCTGTGAAGGCGGCAGCCCGTACAGAGTAATGAAGTACGTGAATTCCTGAACCGCCGTCGTCGTGTACGCCGGCGCCTCGCTCTGGTGCGTGGGCTTGAAGAAGACGTGCAGGTCCAGGCCCGCGTCGTCGCTCTTGTACTCCTGAAAGATTCCGGCCACGATGGTGCCCGGGAAACTCGGCTTGGTCGAAACGAATGTGAATGTCTTGGTAGGCAGGACGCTGCCGGTGGGCTTCTTCGGAGGCATCGCTTCACCGGCCTTTACCTTGCCGCTGCCGATCACCAGCATATGCGCCGGCACAGTCACGCTGATCGTGGACGTGAAACGGTTCAGCCCGTAGCCCACGACGGGGAACCACCGTCCCGCATAAAACAGGAAGCTCGTATCGTCGCCAATGTACGCCAGCTTGAGCCCGGGCACAGGGCTGTTGTCGGCATTCTCCAGCTGTCCTTCGTACTCGAAAGTCAGGGTTGTTGACGCGTCCTTGGACAATCCCGCTGGCAACTGAACCCGTATCGTCGAATCCTGGGTGACGCGCTCGGCAGAGAGCGGCTGGTTCTTTTCGTCCAGAACCTTGGTGACACGCAGGTCATTATTCAGTTCAAACACTGCCACAGGCACGTCCTGAAGGGCCGTGAACCTGACCTTGGCGCGAGCTGTAATCTGGTGGAGATGCGGGGTGAGTTCAGCCTCGATCTGGTAGTCGTCCACGCGTATGCGTGCTTTTTCCGCCGCCCACGATGGAGCCGCGAGCAGGACTACCAGCGACAGAATAAGGGAACTCGTAAGGACGCTCAGAGCGCGCCGCGGAGAAATCAACATTCAGGAGAGTCTCCAGGAAATGATAACCCATTTCCTATGATGAAGATTCTGACGTAAAAGATGGTCGGAGCACAAGGTTTAGCCGCGATATGTCAGGATTTTGTCACCTCGGGCGCCGCGAGCAAACAGCATGCCGCCCTATGGAACTCAGCGTTCGTTCCGCAGCGCCAGAATGATTTCGGCAGCCCGGTCCGCCGGGTGTTGCGCCGCGCCGGAATCCGGCTTTGGGGCGCGAAGCCGTGCTTTTACCCGCGCCAAGCCCTCCAGCATGCGGTCGCGAGCCGGACCGTCGGGCAGGATTTCTTTGACCTTCCCGACCACCTTCTCCGCCGTGAAATCTCGCTGCACCAGTTCGGGGACAACTTCTTCCCCAGCAATCAGATTGACCATGGCAAATCTTGGGACCTTTACCCGTGGCTTGCCCAGCATATAAGTGAGTGGTGACACGCGGTATACCATCACGAACGGCGTGTTCATCATGGCGGCTTCGACCGTAGCCGTGCCGCTGGCCACGATCCCTGCGCGCGAATGCCACAGCGCGGGCAGGGCATCGGGCACGAGCCTGATTCTGGACTGGCCGATCAGGTTCAACAGGAAGCTGCGGTCCAGCGTGGGCGCCACTGGTAGCAGGAACTCATAGTCCGCGCCCAGTTGATCCGCCGCCTCCAGAATCGTGCGCAAGTTCATGCGGACTTCCTTCACGCGGCTGCCCGGCATGAGAGTAATCCACTGCTTTGCCGGATCCAATTGAAACTGCGCGGCATAGTCACCGCGCTCGATCGTAGGGTGCGCCAGTTCCGCTAGCGGATGACCCACGAACGTCGCGTCTACCCCCCGCTCGCGGTAAAACTGCTCCTCGAAAGGGAAGATCACCAGAGCCTTGTCAATGTAGTCGCGCAGCAGTCGCACCCGCCCCTGCCGCCACGCCCAGAACTGCGGCGCAACGTAATACACGGTGGGTATGCCGCGCCTCTTCATCTGCCGTGCGACTCGCCAATTGAACGCCGGAGAGTCGATCACGATGGCGAGATCGGGCTTGCGCTTGTCGGCCGCTGCAATCAAGCGTCGATACAGTCCAAGAATCTGCGGCAAGCGGCTGAGAATCTCCGTGATGCCAACGACCGCTAGGTCTTTCGCGTCGATGACGGTGTCGCACCCGGCAGCCCGCATCCGGTCCCCGCCCACTCCAAAGAATTCAAGGGATTCGTTCGTGGTGAGAGCCTGTGTGGGGACAGCCGCCCCCGGCTGTCCAGCGGACCGAAGCTCCGCTAGGTTTTGTAAGGCGGCGCCTCGTAACGACTCGATGAGCTGCGCCCCATACATTTCCCCCGAAGCTTCGCCCGCTGAGATCAGGATGCGCAAGAGAGCATTGTAAGGGAGCGACAGTCATGTCGTGCGCGAGGGGACCCGTCCCGATTTCAGTCGTCTGCGTTCGCAGTCACTTCTGGCCGCTGCAACCCCGACCCATTCCCAGGAGAAGTCACCCGCGCCAAATTCAACTCCTGATCCTTGTACTGCAGCTGATACAGCTTGAAGTACACCCCGCGATGCGCCAGCAACTCCTGATGCGTCCCCATTTCGCGGACTTGGCCCTTGTGCATGACGATGATCTTGTCCGCGCGCTGCACCGTCGACAGCCGATGCGCAATGATCAGCGACGTGCGTCCCTCGACCATGCGTCCCAGCGCGTCGCGCACCTTGAACTCGGTTTCCGTATCGACGCTTGACGTCGCCTCATCCAGAATCAGGATCCTCGGCTCATGCGCCAGGGCGCGAGCGAATGAGATCAGCTGTTTCTGTCCGGTCGAAAGCGTCGATCCGCGTTCGCGAACCTCCTCGTTAAACCCGTTCGGCAGCCCACGCACGAAATCTCCAAGGTTCACATCCTCGGCAGCTTTCGCGATGTGCTCGTCCAGAATGCGCTCGGTGCCCAACCGAATGTTCCCGCCGATCGTCCCGGTAAATAGAAAGGGATCCTGCAGCACGACCCCAAAGCGACTCCGCAGATCGGCGAGGTCCATTTCTTTCACATCAACGCCGTCGATGCGCACCGCGCCCTTCTGCACATCGTAGAAGCGCAGCAGCAGGGATATCAGCGTGGTCTTGCCCGCCCCCGTGTGGCCGACCACCGCAACCGTCTCTCCCGGCTCGATGGTGAATGTCACGTCGCGCAGCACCCAATCGGGCGTGGCAGCAATGCTCATCTGGGGACGGCCGCCTTCGCCCGTCCGGTCGAGCGCAGCGCGGCTGCCGCCGTCGTCACCACTCTCCTCGGGCACATCCCGATACGCGAACCATACATGGTCGAACTCGATGCGCCCCGGGCCTTCGGGCTTCTTCGTCACCGCAGGCGAGACGATATCGACCGGCGTATCCACCAGCTTAAAAATTCGTTCGCTCGCCGCCATCGCCGACTGCAGGATGTTGTACTTTTCGCTGAAGTCCATGATGGGCCGGAAGAAGCGCTGCGCATACGCCGTGAACGCGATCACCACGCCGAGCGAAGCCGGGACCGCAACTGTGTGAAAGATCACGTGCGCCGGCCAATGGTACTCGAGCGAGAGGCTGGTCGCGCTTACTTTCCGCATCACATCCTGTCCACCGAACCAGATCACGCAAGCAATCGCAATCGCCGAAAAGAAATCGACGACAGGGTAATACACCGAATACGCCATGATCGCGTCCTTGAACGCGTCCATGTGGCTGCGGTTGATTTCCGAGAACCGGTCGTAAGCCTTGCGCTCGCGGTTGAAAAGCTGCAGCACGACCATGCCACTGACATGCTCCTGCAGATACGAATTAATGCGGGCGATGGCCGTCCGAATCCGCCGGTAGGAATCGCGCACCTTGTCCCGAAAAAACTTGGTCGCCACCACGATGAACGGGAGCACGGCAAACGTAATCAGCGCCAGCTTCCAGTTCATCCACAGCATGATCCCGAGAATTCCTAGCAGCACGAACAGGTCTTCGAAAATCGACACCACGCCCGACGTGAACATTTCATTCAATGCGTCCACGTCAGTCGTAACGCGCGTGACCAGCCGGCCCACCGGATTCTTGTCGTAGAACGCGACATGCATGCGCTGCAGGTGCCGGAAAATCTGGCTGCGCAGGTCGAACATCACCTTTTGCCCGGTCCACTGCATGAAATAAGTTTGCAGGAACTCGAACACGAAGGTGAGGCCCAACAGAATGAAATAAATGATCGAGATCTGCGCGATCCCATGCAGCGGGTGTGGACTGAGCCAATTCCAAAGAGCCGAAGTTGTACCCTTCGCCGGTGCCAGGTAGCGGTCGACCGCGACCTTTACCAGATACGGCCCCAGCACGTCGCAGAACGATTTCACGATGATCGAAACAATCGCAATCGTCACCTGCCAGCGGTACGGCCGCAAGTAGGTGAGCAGCCGCCGCATCAACCGGCTGTCATACGCTTTGCCTAATACCTCTTCTTCCTGAGCCATATTTTTCTGTCTAAATCAGAGAAACGAGCGCGAAGCGGCGTTGAGCGCGCCACTCCACAGGGTACCTTAAATAGATGGCCGAGGCAGCAAATGCGATGGAAAAGGTTTGATGCCGTGCGAACCTGCCATGAGCGATAGTCGAGGAGGCCCTTGCCCGCGGGTGGGATAATGAAATCAGTGCCCTTGGGAATCTATATCTCCGTGCCCTTCTGCCGCACGAAGTGCAGCTACTGCAACTTCGCCTCCGACGTCTTTTCGCGCGTAGTCTTCGAACGCTATGTCGATCGCGTTTGCGCCGACATTTCCAGCGCGCCGCAACTCGCCCGCGAAATGGGCGGACAGTTCGACCACGAAGCCGACTCCATCTATCTCGGAGGCGGAACGCCCACCGTTCTCGAGGCCGCACAACTGCAGCGCATCTTCGACGCCGTCCGGGCCCAGTTCTCGGTAAGGCCAGACGCCGAGGTGACCGTCGAATGTGCGCCGGGAACGCTAGGGCCGGAGGTGCTGGAAAGCTTGCTTCGCTGCGGCGTGAATCGTGTGAGCCTGGGGGTGCAGTCGTTCGTTGACGCCGAAGCTGCCGCCGTGGGACGCCTGCACAAGCGCGCGACGGTGCTCGACGACATCGCCCGCCTTCGCGCCGCCGGGATTACGACCCTCAACATCGATCTGATCGCGGGCCTTCCGCACCAGACCGCAGAGTCCTGGCACGAATCGCTCTCCCAGACACTCGCGACCGGCGCCTCCCACGTCAGTCTCTACATGCTCGAAGTGGATGAAGAGTCGCGCCTCGGTCGCGAAGTGATCGCCGGTGGCACGCGCTATCACGCTCATTTCGTACCCGACGAAGACGCCACCGCAGATTTCTACGCCGCCGCCTGTCAGACCCTTGAGGCCAACGGCATCGCGCAATATGAGATTTCCAATTTCGCGCGCCCGGGCTCAGAATCGCGCCACAATCTGAAATACTGGACGCGCCAGCCCTACCTGGGCTTCGGCGTCGACGCTCATTCGATGCTGCACCCGGCGACGCCCGACGCCGAAGCGGTCCGTTTCGCAACCGCAGACGTCCTGGAAAAATACGTTGCCGGATCGCCGGTTCAAAAAACCTCGATCCCTCGCGCCAATGCTCTGGAAGAACGCTTCTTCCTCGGGCTGCGCCTCAATCGTGGCGTCGCTCTCGGCGAAATCGCTGCAGACTTCGGCCAGCCAGCCCTCGACAACCTGTTAACCACGATTCACGACTTGGTTGCCGACGACCTCTTGCAGCGCGACGGCAACCGCATCAGCCTAACGCCCCGCGGCCGCCTGCTCTCCAACGACGTCTTCCAATGTTTTCTGGCAGCACCCGCCGTGGCCATCCAACCTTGAGCGTATAATCGACTTGGATCTTCAGCGCTGGCTCCAGAAGAATTTAGACGCGAATATCCAAACCATCCGGTCGGTTGGGTGGCCTCGCGAAACCTGCAGAATCGCCAGTGTTCATGCGGGTCGCACCATCCTTCCCCTTTCCCTTCCGGCGGTAACTTCGTACGGTTCCAGCGCTATGTTCTAATCACAATTCGGGGTGTTGCAAGCGCCCCTTTGGCGGGACTGCGCAAGCGGCGGTGCCCGAGCGTGCTGGAGGACCCTTGGATTTCCAACTGAACGAAGAGCAGTTGCACTTGAAAAAAAGCGTTCGCGAGTTTGCCGAACGCGAGATCCGCCCGAACGTCATGAAGTGGGACGAGGCCGGTGAGTTCCCCCTTGCCACCATCAAGGAGTTGGGAAAACTCGGCATGCTGGGAATGATTTTTCCTCCCGAATACGGCGGCGCCGGCATGGGCTATGTCGAATACGTTACCGCCATCGAGGAACTCTCGCGCGTCGATGGATCGGTCGGAATCATCGTGGCCGCGCACACCTCTCTCTGCTCGAATCATATTTTCCTGGCTGGCAACGAATCGCAGCAGAAGAAGTATGTCAGCAAATTGGCGACCGGCGAATTCATCGGCGCCTGGGGCCTGACCGAGCCGTCATCTGGATCCGATGCCGGCAGCGCGCGCATGACCGCCGCACGCCGCGGAAATAATTGGGTGCTCAACGGCACCAAAACCTTCTGCACCAACGGGCACTATGCCGACGTCATCGTCGTGCTCGCCGTTACGGACCGCGCCGCTCACACCCACGGCATTTCCGCCTTCGTCGTCGAAAAAGATACCAAGGGATTTCGTCCCGGCAAAAAAGAAAACAAACTCGGGCTCCGCGCCAGCGACACCGCTGAACTGATCTTCGAAGACTGCGTAATTCCTGCCGAGAACCTGCTCGGCGGCGAAGGCCAGGGTTTCCCCGACGCCATGCGCGTCCTAGACGGCGGCCGCATCTCCATCGCCGCCTTGTCCCTGGGCATGGCGGAAGGCGCCTACGAAGCGGCTCTGAAGTATTCCAAACAGCGCCAGCAGTTCGGCAAGGCCATCAGCGATTTTCAGGCCATCCAGTGGAAACTGGCTGACATGGCTACTGAGATCGACGCAGCCATGCTGCTCACCATGCGCGCCGCGTCCATGAAAGACGCTGGCCTGAAGACCACGCAGGAATCGTCCATGGCGAAGCTCTACGCCAGCGAGGTCGCCGTGCGCTGCGCCAACGAGGGCGTGCAGATTCACGGCGGCTACGGCTTCATCAAAGATTATCCCGCGGAAAAGTTTTACCGCGACGTAAAGCTCTGCACCATCGGCGAAGGTACCAGCGAAATTCAGCGACTGGTAATCGCGAGGCAGTTGTTGAAGGATTAGGGAAGGGCCCGCTTCTCCCAAAACCAAGGAAAGCGAGGCACCCGCGCGCTTATCTCTCGGCCGCCAATTTATCACCCGCCGCGAAGGTTGTGGGCTAATATACTGCAGCCTCTGGCGAAGCCACCATGTTCATCGTCTACGGCGCCTACCACTTCTGGCCGAAGCGCATCGCCTTCCGCGACGACTACTGCTTCACCTGTCAGGCGCCGCGCCGCTCCATCGCCCTCCGCACCTTCGACGTAGGACACATCTTCTGGATCCCGATCCTGCCCGTCGGCTTTTGGAAACACTGGAAGTGCACCGCTTGTGGTCGTGATCCCCACCGCAACCCTCGGACTCGCCGATCCTTCAAATGGGCCGGACTGGTTGTCTTGATCGGCGCCTCGGTAATGCTGTGGGAAATTCCGTCCGACGCGGATTTCGGAGCCGTCGGTTGGATCCTCCGAATCGCTGCCCCAGCGGCGGCAATTCTCCTTCTGATGCACCTGCTCCGCGCGCTGAAGGAACCATCTCTCCGCCAGAGGCTGGCGCAGATTCCTCCCGCCGCGGATATGGTCTGCCCGTTCTGTTCAACCACACTGATCGCCGGTCCTCGATGGTCCTGTCCAGGCTGCCGCGCGGAACGCTACTAGCAAAATGCATGTGGCGACAGCCACCCTCGGCTAGCTTGCCCTGAGCGAATCCCGACGGTTGTGCTCGTAGCGAAACGTAGAAGGCTGCCTTTCTTTCGCAGACCCTCGTCGTGCTTTACACTGTTCGTTTGGACACGGCAATCTCGAATCACGAAATTCAGAAACGGATCGACTCGCTCCGTTCCGGCGACGTCCGCACGCTCGCCCGGGCCATTTCCACCGTCGAAAATCGCCGCCCCGGCTGGTCCGAACTCCTGAAGGCTCTGTTCCCGCACACCGGCCGCGCTCGCATCATCGGTCTGACCGGCGCTCCGGGAGCGGGCAAGAGCACCCTTGTCGACCATTTGGCGCGGCTCTATCGCAAGCAGAGCCAGACCGTCGGCATCGTCGCCGTCGACCCCACGAGTCCCTACACCGGCGGCGCGATTCTCGGCGACCGCATCCGCATGCAAGAGCATTTCGCCGATCCCGGCATTTACATCCGCAGCATGGCCACTCGCGGATCGCTCGGCGGACTGGCGCGCACCACCGCCGACGTCACCACCGTGCTCGATGCCTCGGGCCGCGACGTGATCCTGATCGAGACCGTCGGCGTCGGACAGGATGAAGTCGACATCGTGCGCCTCGCCGACATCACTGTCGTGATTCTCGTCCCCGGCATGGGCGACGATGTGCAAACCATCAAGGCGGGCATCATGGAGATCGCTGACATCTTCGTGATCAACAAGAGCGATCGCGAAGGCGCTGAACGAGTGGAGCGCGAGATTCGCGCCCTGCAATCGCTGGCCCTGCGCCACGACAGATGGACTCCGCCCATCGTAAAAACAGTTGCCAGCGACGGAACGGGAGTCGAAGATCTCGCCGTCACGATCCACGATTATGTCGCCTATCTGCAGAAGGAAAATCTGGCGCTGAAAAAGAGCGTGGAAAACTGGCAGGAGCGTCTGGTCGAAATGCTCCGCGATGTGATGCTAGAAAAGGCGCGCGCTGAGTTCGGCGATGGCAACCTGGCAAAGCTGGCCGCAGAAGTCGCCGAGCACAAGCGCGATCCGTACACGCTAGTCGAAGAAATCGCGGCGAAAGTAGGGAAGAGTTGACATTTCAAATCGATCATCTCGGCATCGCGGTAAAGTCGCTGACAACGGCCAAGACGATTTACGAAAAGCTGGGCCTCTCAGTCTCGCCCGAAGAAACAGTCGAGCAGGAACAGGTCCGCCTGGTCATGGTGCCCGTCGGCGAGAGCCGTCTGGAACTCCTCGAGGCCACTTCAGAGAATTCAACCATCGCCAAGTTCATCGCCAAGCGCGGCGAGGGCCTCCACCACGTGTGCCTCAAAGTTCCGGATCTGCACGCGGCGGTCGAGCGCCTCAAAAAAGATGGCGTGCGTCTCGTCTCGGAAGAAATCAAAGTGGGCGCCGGGGGACACAAATATGTCTTCGTCCATCCGGCAAGCACGGGCGGAGTGCTGTTGGAACTGGTACAAGGATAAGAGCCGACTGGCACGGATCACTACGGATCACTACGGATCCAGCGATAAACATACAAATGCTTCTTCTCATCACCGACACCTCCGGCAGAAACGGCACTGTCGCCCTCGCTCGCGCGGAGGAAGGCGATGATGTGCATATCCTCGAAGTCGTGCCGCTCGCCGGTGGCATGTTCTCCGCTCAGCTAGTCCCGCAAATCGCAACTCTCCTACGGAATCACGGACTCAGCAAGACCGACATCGATGCCTTCGTTGTAGTCTCCGGCCCCGGATCGTTTACCGGACTCCGCGTAGGCCTCGCCGCCATCAAAGCTCTGGCGGAGATTCTGCACAAGCCCATCGCGCCGGTATCGTTGCTCGAGCTAGTGGCCGCTGACAGCCGCATCCAAGGCAAAGTCGTGGCCGCGCTGGATGGCGGTCGCCGCGAAGCTTTCTTCGGGGCGTACGAGATTGCCGGAGATCAGACTCGCGTTCTAACGGAGGAACTGCTCTCGCAAGCGGATTTCTTATCCTCCGCGCGCGGCTCAACCGTCGTCACTCCGGAAGCAGCGCTCGCGACCATCGCGCAAGACGCCGGCCTCACAGTAGTTCGGGCACACTCTCCCAATTCTGAAAGGATCGCCCGCTTCGGATGGAAAAAATTAAAGGTGGGCGCAACGGTTTCGCCCGAACAATTGGAAGCGAACTACATGCGCCGCTCCGACGCCGAGATGTTTGTGAAACAAAGCTCCTAGCTATCGCCGCCACAAGGCCAAAAACCCCGTGAAGATCCGTGCTGCAACCTTCGCCGACATTCCCTCCATCGTCAATCTGGAGCGCCAGTCGCCCACCGCCGGCCATTGGACCGAAGAGCAATATCGCCACGCGTTTCAACCCGGCGGCGCCACCAGGCTTGTCCTCGTCGGCGCGGAAGATCTAGAGGCTTCCCCGCTGGGTTTCCTCGTAGCCCAGCGCCTCGCCCCCGACTGGGAACTCGAAAACATCGTCGTCGCTCCCGCTGCTCGCCGGAAAGGCCTGGGGAAGCGCCTTCTCCACGAACTGCTGGTCGCCGCCAAAAAAACAAACAGCACCGCTGTGTTTCTTGAAGTCCGCGAATCTAACGCAGCCGCTCGAACCCTCTACGAAACAGCAGGTTTCGAACAGACCGGCCGCCGCAAGTCCTACTACAAAAATCCTCCCGAAGACGCCGTCCTCTACCGCCTCACCCTCCCTTAACCTTGTTTCTCACACTGAGACTGCACCACTTTTTTGGCATTGAACCGCGTTTTACCCTGTGCTAGCCTCAGCTCATATATCCCGGTTGGAGGTCTGCTGGATGCTGACTTCGAGAGATGAACTCCTCACCACTCACGAGGAGTTCCGCAAACTAGCTCAAGAGCACACACAGTATTCGAAACGCCTCGACTCACTCACCCAAAAACGTTATCTCAGCGAAGACGAGAAACTGGAAGAAGTCCGTCTGAAAAAGCTGAAGCTCCGCCTCAAAGATCAGATGGAGTCCATTGAGCGCGAGTATCGGCTGCAGTACGGCGTCAACGTAGCGTAAGAACTCTGGCCAACTTCCCCCGCGGCATGACCGCTGAGGGAGTTTTGCACCTCCAACACGGCGCGATGAAGCGCCTTTTTTTGTTGGGACTTACGGCACTTCCACCTCGTTCGTTGTCACCCCATTCTCGGAACCTCCATCGAATCCCAGGTGTTGATCCCAATCTTCCCGTGCTTCAGGTCCGCTCAAAGCTGCAGTCGACGCCAGCACACGCCACAAAGGTCTGAACCGAAACTTGGACAACGGTACAAGCGGACCAGTCCATGCGAAGCAGTTTCCTGTTCGCAAATGGACGTGATGCCGCCAAATCGTCCTGAGCCCGGCAGCCTGCTCTATAATTGAAAGCTCTCATGGTTCGCGACGGATATCTATACGCTCTGCCTCTGATCGCCGCCGCCGTCCTGCTCGGTTGGCTGACTCAGCCCGCATGGGCGATCCTTCCCTGTCTGCTGGCGTTTTTCTTTCTGTGGTTCTTTCGCGATCCCGAACGCGCCATTCCTCAAGATCCAGGGGCCGTAGTATCTCCCGGCGACGGCAAAGTCACCGACGTTTCCCCCTTGACCGTTGGAAGCGAGAAGTTGACCCGCGTGAGCATCTTCCTCAACGTCTTCAACGTACACGTGAACCGTTCGCCCATCACGGGCGTGATTTGCGACGTGCGCTACCAGCGCGGCCAGTATCTGAACGCCATGAATAAAGCCTCCGCCGAACTGAACGAGCAGAACATCGTTACCGTCGAAGGCGATGGCCAGAAGGTTATCTTCAAGCAAATTGCCGGATTGCTGGCGCGGCGCATCGTTTTCTATCCCAAGGTGGGCGACCGCTTGGAGCGCGGCCAGCGCGTGGGCCTCATCAAGTTCGGATCGCGCGTCGACGTTTTGCTCGATGCCTCTGCCCACATCAACGTAAGGATCGGCGACCACGTCCAGGGCGGCGCCACGGTCCTCGCCTATTTGCAGCCTCAAGGCGCGCTGGCGTCCGCAGGCCGCGCCGCCGCTACAGAAAGGGCGCATTAGTGGATCAAGTTCCCCCAAAACCGCGCCGCCGCCTCAGCAAAGGGATGTACATTCTCCCCTCGCTCTTTACCACCGCCAACATGGCATTGGGCTACTACGCCATTCTCGAGTTGATGCGTGCCACGCTTGCGGAGTATTGGCACCTCGATAACGCGGCGAAAGCGATTGGTTTCGCGGTCCTGTTCGACGGTCTCGATGGTCGCATCGCACGCATGACCGGTACCAGCAGCGATTTTGGCAGGGAACTGGATTCTCTTGCCGATGCGATTACCTTCGGTGTTGCCCCAGCCTTGCTGGCCTGGACCTGGGGATTTTATCTGATGCCACCTGTCATGTTGACCGACTGGCACAATAATTGGCACGTCAAGCTGACTCAGCTCGGAGCGATCGCCAGCTTTCTCTTCCTGGTCGCCGGAACCAGCCGTCTGGCCCGATTTAACATCACCAACAATCCGCAGCCCTCGAATCCCGGTCGTCCAGGAAAGAAATATTTTGTCGGCATGCCCATCCCGGCTGGCGCCGGCGTCATCGCCGCGGTGGTGCACTTCACCGCCGGCGATCCCCTCGAGTCGTGGTACACGGCGTTGGTCTGGCTGGCCATGGTGACGACCGTCGGCTACCTCATGGTGAGCACTTGGCGCTTCTATAGTTTCAAGGACATCGACTTCCGCTCCCGTCACCCCTTCCGCCTCATTCTTTTTCTCGGCGCCTTGTTTGCCTCCATCTGGTTCTTCTCCCGCCAAATGCTCTTTTTCATCGCGCTGCTTTATATGATCTCCGGTGTCTTCTGGCGCGTGCAGTGGATGTTTCGTCGCAGGAATGACCCTCCGCCGCCGCCTTACAAGGAGGCCTCGCAGACTTCATGAACGATCCCGTCAAGTCCCCGTCTGCGTCGCATCCCGTTGCTCCCCGCGGAAGTCTCTACCGCGCGGCGATCGTTGGGGCCGCCTCGCTCAAGGGCAAAGAAGTTGCCGAGATGCTGAACGAACGGAATTTCCCCGCCGCCGACATCCGCCTGCTCGATGACGACGAATCCCTCGGACAACTCGAAGCTATGGGCGACGAAATCAGTTTCATCCAGCGCGTGCGCGCCGAGCAATTTGAGCACGTGGACTTCACTTTCTTTGCCTCGGATGAAGAATCCACCCGCAAGAACTGGAAAGATGCTCGCGACGCGGGCAGCGCCATCATCGATCTCTCCGCCGCTCTCGAGAGTGAGCCCGGGGCCGTGGTCCGGTCTCTGTGGGTTGAGCGCGAACGCGCCCAAATTCTTGCTCCAGATTTGCAGCCCGGCCCCTGTGTCGTGGCCCATCCCGTCGCCGTGACGTTGGCTTTGTTGCTGCTGCGGGCCGGCAAAGCTGGCGGCATCCGTCGAGCCGTGGCCACGATCTTCGAGCCCGCCTCCGAACACGGTCAGCGCGGTATGGACGAGTTACACCAGCAAACGGTCAACCTGCTTTCCTTCCAGTCTTTGCCCAAAGATGTCTACGACGCGCAGGTCGCCTTCAACCTGATCGCCCGCTATGGACAGAAGTCGCAGCCAGCGCTCGATTCGGTCGAGGCTCGCATCTCCCGCCACTACCAGAAAATCGCTGGCGACGCGGCTCCCCGGCCTTCGCTGATGCTCTTGCAGGCTCCCATTTTCCACGGCCATGCGCTCGCTCTCTTTATCGAAATGGAGGGTGCCGTCGATGTGCAGGCTCTGTCGCAAGCTCTGGCCGGCGATCACATCGCGATTCCAAGTGGAGCGGAAGACTCTCCCAGCAACGTGAGTGCGGCAGGCCAGGCAGACATTCAACTCGCGATCAAGCCCGACCCGGCGCAGCCCAACGGCGTGTGGCTGTGGGCCGCAGCTGATAATCTCCACATCTCGGCCCTCACCGCGGTGGAGTGCGCCGAGAGCATGACCGCCACCCGCCCTACAGGAAAAATCCAATGAAGAGACGCGCGGCGTGCCTGCTGGCGCTGCTGCCGACGCTCATACTGTTGGGATGCGGCTATCACACTGCCGGCCACGCCGTGCAGCTCCCCGACAACGTCAAGACCATCGCCGTCCCCACGTTCAAAAACGAGACTCTCACCTACCGGATCGAGCAGATGCTTACAGATGCGGTCGTGCGCGAGTTCACCAGCCGCACTCACTACCGCATTCTGAACGACCCCAGTGAAACAGCGGATGCCACTTTGCGGGGCACCGTGCTCTCCACCACTGCTTCTCCACTCACTTATGATTCGGCCACCGGACGCGCCGCCAGCGTACTGGTAGTGGTCAGCATCAAGGTCACGCTCACCGACCGCAACGGCAAGGTCCTCTACCAGAATCCAGCGTACCTGTTCCGCGAGCAATACGAACTCTCGCAGGATCTTTCCAGCTTCTTCGAAGAGGATTCCCCCGCGTTCCGCCGCCTGTCGCAGGATTTCGCGCGTACGCTGGTCTCAAACATTTTGGAGGGATTTTAAACAGTGAAAGGACTACGTATTGACGATAGCGTCATCCTGAGTGGAGCCGCATTTCAGGCGAAGCGAAGGATCTCCAGTGTAGCGATGTGGGGATGCATCCGTCGCCACCTCTTTCTTCTGTTAACGCTTTCGGCGGCTCTCCTCACCTCAAGCTGCGTCTCCGGTTCGCGCCCGTCCCGCATTGGCAATGCAGCCCGTGACTTTACCGTGCAGGACTCCGATCGCACCGTCAGTCTCAACCAGTTCCGCGGACAGGTCGTGATCTTGAATTTCTGGGCCACCTGGTGTCCCCCTTGCGTGGAAGAGCTCCCTTCGATGATCGCTATGCAGGATCGCATTCGTGGAAAGGGAATCGTGGTCCTCGGGGTGAGTATCGATGTCGATGGCGACGCCTATCACCGCTTTCTCAAACTGCGAAACGTGAATTTTATGACGGTCCGCGACCCGGAACAGAAAGTCGCGGGTATGTACGGGACCACCGGCTGGCCCGAAACCTACATCATCGACCGCCAGGGCGTGCTCCGTCGCAAGTTCGTGGGCGCCGTCGACTGGAATTCCCCCGAGGTCATCGACTTCCTGAACAAGCTATAGTGATAAACGTTCGGAATAAACTAGGTTGTCATCCTGACCGGAGCCGTTCTTCAGGCGAAGGGAAGGATCTCAGCGGGCACAGGCCTCGCGTTACTACCACACCACTAGTCGAATCGAATTCACGATGCTACATTCGAAAACAATGACCGTCGCCACAACAGAGGAAATCGGATGAGGGCCTTCGCCCAAGCCGAGCGTTTTGTCACCGAACTCGAATCGCGCAAGCTCCGCGCGGCCTACGTCTTCGTGGGCGACGAGGCCTTTTTTCGCAAGCGTTTTCGCGACGCCATCCTCGAGCACCTCGTCCCCGCCGATCTCCGCGATTTTAGTTTCTTTGAATTCGATCTCGCCGAAAACGATCTCGCCGAAGTTCTCGACCGCGCCCGCACGCCCTCGCTGATGGCTCCCTTTCAAGTCTTCTTCGTGCGCGGCGTAAAAAATCTCTTCGGCCGAGGATCGAACGAAGAAAAACTCGCCGCGATCGAAGACTACTGCAAAAATCCTAATCCCGACGCGCTGCTGGTATTCGTCGCCGACCACATCAGCATTCCCGCCGACGTCCGCCGCATGGAGATGCAGGACAAGGAACGCTATCAGCGCATCCGCGAAACCATGGGCCAGTTCTGCGGCATCGTCGAACTGGCGCGTGTGGAAGAGGGCGAGGCCGACCGCTGGATTTCCGAGTACTGCGCCAGCCGCACCGTAAAGATTGACTCCGACGGTGCCCGCGAACTAGTCGACGCTCTCGGCGGCGACATGATGATGATTTCCAACGAACTGGAGAAGCTGATCCTCTACGTCGGAGAAAAGAAGCGCATCACTCTGGGCGACGTCGAGACCATGGTGCTCGCCGCCAAGCAGCGCTCACTCTACGAACTCACCGACGCCATCTCCGCCAAAGAGCGCGTCCGCGCCCTCGAAGTTCTCGACGCCATCCTGCTCTCCGGCGAAGGCGAAGAAGCCGCCATCGGACACATCTACATGCTTGCGAAAACTTTCCGCCAGATGCTGGTCATCCTCGAGCGCAACGTCCGCGACCAGCGCATGCTGTGGGCCGCGCTCTGGCAGGGCTTCCGCGTCCCTCCCTTCGCCGCCGATGACATCATCAAGCAAGCCCGTCGCTACAAAAACCGCCGCGAACTCACGCGAGCCATCCGCCTGGTCGCGAAAGCCGACCTCGCCCTCCGCTCCAATCCCGTCAGCAAACGCATGGTCCTCGAACGCCTGGTGATGGATCTCACGATGGAGCCTAAGCTCGATACTCCCGGCTGGATGCAGGAACAGCTACCAGTCTAGAAAATCCGCCGTCTCCACTCGCCAGCTTCACACACCCAAAATTGTTCAGTAATTTTTTGCCAGATATTCGCGCAGCCGGTCAATCCTGAAGCTGGCGTCGCCGGTCTCAATCTCCAGCAGCAATTCCGCCGCCGTCAGCTGGTTGTGGAAGTCAAACGCCGCGGAAGTGTCGGGATTACTCACCAACTGAAGGCTTCGATCGATCTGGCCGCGTTCTTCCTGCAGCGATTTGAGCTTGGCCTCTTGTACAGACTCGCTTTCCACCAACTGCTGTTGAAGAACTTCCATGCTGCGGACCACATCGCTCTCTTGCGCCCTTTTCCATTCATCGTGGGCTTCCACTGCACGATCCAGATGCTTGTCGATGGCCCGGCTCGCGAAATTGTAGTTCACCGACACCGCACCATACGGCTGAGCGCCATAGGCCACCGGATTGACCTGTTGATGAACGCCCACCGAGAGCGCCACATCCCAATTATTCTGCCGGCTGATCCGATCCAGCGCCCGCTGCTCGCTCCCTTCACTCGTCTGTTTTTCCGCGACCAGCTCTTTCAACGGCCTATCACTTAATGGCGGTATGTAGAGCGCGGTGATCTTCGACTGCGTATCGGCACGGTCCGCGTCCAGCTTGATTCTGGTCGTCTGCAGCGAAAAAAGCATCAGCCGGGTCGCGTTCTGCGCCTCCACCATCTTTGCGGTCTTCTCCATCATGGCATCCAGCGATTTCGAAGCCTGTTCAATCAGTCCGAGGCGGTTGCGCAACGCTTCTTTCTCCAAGCTCGACTGCGCGTATTGCACGCTCTGCTGGGCTCCCGTCGCAGCCTTGTATAGTTCGCAGTCCTTGCGAGCCGCATCCATCGTCAAACCGGCTTTCCTGATGCTCGATAGCCCAACGGACGCCCCAGCTACCAACTGCATCGGCAAACCGGTCTCCGGCTGAGTAAAGCCTGCGCTGGCCATGGGCGTGCGCAGCAAGTCTCGTTGCGCCTCTGCCTGCTCCACGACGTAGGCGCAATAGGCCTGCTGATCTCTGGAGTCTGCTGCCTGCGCCGGCGGATACGCCACAAATGCGTGCACCGTCAGAAACAACGCCAGGACCACTCCAAGCTTCCACGCCTTCAGGAACATCTTCGTCCTCCTCAGAACAATACCGGCTTGCGGCCCAGAAACACGGTCTTCGATTTGGCAGAGTCCGCATTCTCCAGATTCATCTGGATCAGAAACCCGCGAATCTGCGTCTTGAAGATCGGATGGATTGCGCTCTCTTCGCCCGGGAATATCTGCTTCAGCGTGCCCACTTTGCGGCACCCGATCATGTTCAGATAACAGTCGTAGATTGCCGCGCCCGCTACCGCGCTCGGCTCGTTGTCGTAAGGGACGAAGGCGAAGAACAGCGTCTTTTCCCCGGATGCATTCAGGTAAGACGGACTCCGTTTGGCCGTTTGAATGGCCTGCCTTAGCCGATCGATCTGTCGCGATTCTTCCTGCAATTGCTTGTCCGCAACATTAATCGCGACGTCTAACTGCGCGACCTCCGACCGCAACTCGGCTTGCTTTACCAGCACATCCAGCGAGCTCGTGCCCGTCGTTGTCTTGTCTAGCACGCTGTCGGTCAGCAGGACCTCCGCGATCTTGCTGTCCGTGTATGCGCCCCCTGCCTGATTCAGCGCCGCCAGTTGCGACGCCGCGTCCCCCTGCGTGATCAGCCCCGCAGCAAGATCTTTGTGGATGTTCGATTCCACTTCCTTCAACTGCGCCAGCACTTTTTGCGTCTTCTGGTTGTCGGCTTGTTTCTGCTGGTCGAGTGCGGCGAGTGCCGGGCCTGTCGTGCGGTTGTGAGCTTGCTCCCGCCCGATAGCCTGCTGCAGTTCCGGTTCGAGTGCCAGAAGAGCGCTGCGATGCTTTTTCATTTCGTCCAGGCCACTCTCCAGCTTCTTCGTATCCACCTTGAGGTCTTCGATGGTCTGCTGGCTCGTGACCAGCTTTTCCCGGAAGTCCAGGCTCTTCTCGTCTGTTGCGGACAGAATGGTTGGCGCCGCCCACGAGCTGTTCACCGCATAGAAGCCCATCACGAACGCGTAGCTGATAATTCCGGCCAGCACCAGATAAAGCACCGTGATCGCGAAAACCCGGTAGAGCGTGATCACCAGCTTGTAGTGCAGCGATTGCAGAACCGGAGCACGGGCCGGAGCGTGGCCCGGAGCAGGGACCGGAACGTTCGTCTTCTCAGGACGCGATTCATCCCCGGGTTCGGAAGCCGGCGGGTTAACTGTTGGTGTTGCCAAGGATCACCTCTTGTGGTTTCGTTCGTGTGCCCCAGTCTGCGGAATCCATCGTGCACAGAGCCAAAGGCGTGAGGAACAAGCTGCTGACCAGCGACCACGCTACATACGCGCCAAAGGCCAGTGGATGGGTCACGGCCTCTTGCGCACTATACCGCTTGATCACCCATGTAAGAATCGCCCCGATTCCCAGCGCCGTAACGAGTGGGAGCGGCCCCGCCCACGCCAGGGGATCCGAAGTCAGCATGGTCACCACGACCAGAAATCCAATCACGGCTCCCAGCGGAGTCAGTACCAGCGTGAACACCGTGTTCGGGTGCAGCTTCCAGACATGCTGCGGCAACGTTCTCAGAGTAAAGAAGAAGTCGCGCACAATACTACGTCTCCAGCGGAGTTGCTGCTTGAACAGCACCGACAACGTGTTCGGTACCGTGGTCCAGCACAGCGCGTCATTGTTGATGTAAGTCCCGTACCCGCGCAGCAGCGTCTGATGAGTCAGAAACCGGTCTTCCCCCTGGTTCACTGGAATTCCGAACCAGTGGCGCGCGCGGATCGCGGGTTCGATCTCCAGCAGCAACGTGCGCCGGATCGCGAACAGGCATCCGCTGATGCAGCAGATGCTGCGCGTCCAATTTTCCGGAATCTTATAAAGTTGGAAAGCCGAATAGTAGATGACCGTCTGGATGGCCGTGATCACGCTCTCGTTTGGGTTTCGGACTCCTACTCTACCCCCCACCGACCCAATACCCGGCTCGGCAAAGCATGCCGTCAGCTCGCGGATCGCGTCCGGATGGAAGATGCAATCCGAGTCGATGGAGATGATCACCTCCGCGGTGGAGTGCTGCAGCGCATTGCACACCGAACGCGCCTTTCCGCTGTTCACTTCATTCCGCCCCGTCCTTACGCGGATGTTCGTAAAATCCCGCTGCGCCTTCCGCATCCATTCATAGCTATCGTCGACCGAGCAGTCATCCTGCGCGATCACCTCAAACTTGTCGTTCGGGTAGTTGCTCTTGCTGATGCTCTCGATCGTCTCGTACACCGTCTTGCCTTCGTTGTAGCAGGGCATCAGCACGCTCACCGTGGGCTGGTACGTGTAGTCTTTTCGGGCCTTTGTGCTGGCAAACGAGAACTTCAGAATAATTCCCATCAGGTACTTGACCGCTGAGATCAGCAGGCAAAGAACCAGAATGAGCCAGAGAAGAATGGGAGCCATTACCGCTGCGCCTTCCGGCGTGAACGCCTCACCCGTGGGAGAGGTGTGTGCCCGAAGGATTGGGCGTCCATGGGGCGACGGACTTCTCGACGATGGGCCACGCGCAGCTCTCCAAACCCGCACAATATAACACTGCAGTCGTTACCTCAATTGCCTGAAGTAACAAAAGCTAGATCGGGCTTCCAGCATGGTGCTCCGCTGCGAAGGCAGGATAAGAAGTGGGAGCAGAGGTAGGGCGGCCAGGACCGTGTTGCACAATCGCCGTACTCCGCAACTTGCCGGCGATACAGGGTGGATCATTGGAGAAAGCAGTCGGGATTCAACCTTCTCGCCAACTTTCACAGTTTTCCACAGGACAAAATGCGGATCGTGTGACGAACGACCTTGACCGAGAATTCTGAAAAGCGAAAACTGGGAGCATGTACGCAGTCTCTCCCAACCGAAATGATCGCCAGGTCAATCTTCCGTTAAGTCAGAACGCCGACCCCTCATCGTGCCATATTTTTCCAGCAAGTCCTTGCGGCTCAAGATTTTGCCGAGGTCGAGTCCCTGGAGCAACTCGTAACTCTATGAAAAAAATAGCTTTTGAAGCCCATCAACGCGAGGCGATCGAACCTAACCCCTTATTTAGCAATCTTTTACCCGCAAACCCTTGCGGCTCAAGATTTTACGGAAGCCCAAGAGATCTACAGGTAAGCAACTCTTTTAAAATGAATATTTTAGAGGTCGGCGTAAAAAAAATGTGGAGTCTGCCAAAGCAGCGGTCCAAGCAAAAAGGCAGACCCAAAAGGTCTGCCCTGATTCTTATGGTGCCGGAAGCCGAAAGCCGGAAGCCCTACTTCAACGCCGCCACCCGCTTGCCCAGCCGGGACTTGTAGCGCGAGGCCGTATTCTCGTGCAGCGTGCCCTTCTGGATCGCTTTGTCGAGAGCGGATACGGTCTTGCGATAAGACTGCTCGGCAGCCGCTTTGTCGCCTTTTTCAATTGTCTCGCGCAAGTCGCGCAGCTGGGTGCGCAGGGAGGATGTGTTCGCGCGGTTGCGCACGGTCCGACGTTCGGTCTGGCGCGCACGTTTCAGCGCCGATGCATGATTTGCCATAACTGGTTGTTACCTTTGTAAGTGCAGAGAGATATTCGGGGTAGGTCCGAATTCCTTATTATAGGGAAGCATCCCCACCCGGTCAAACCTTGCACGCTGATGTAGGGATTTTGAGGCTTTATGTGGGGACAGCCGCCCTCGGCTGTCCGTCGAGCGGAAGCTCGACACGGGGGCAACAACAGCGCGGATCTGAAAGATGACAGACGGCCTCGATCGCCTCAAAGTACTCATCAACTCCTCGACCCCCATCATCGTGATGGAGACGTCGGAGGAGACGCACGCCGTCACCCTGGTGCGGAGCGCGTGCGCTGAGCTCAGCATGGCGACCTTCGAGTGGAGTATCGCCGACGGCCTCGTGCGCTCCGGCTCAGGCGTGCCCGTCGAAGCACCAAAGACGACGCTGCAGGACCGCATCGACCAGTCCGCACAGCGCAACCAGACAGGACGCTCCTATTCGCAGATGCGAACCGCGCTCAGCCCCGGCGGCGCGGAAGCCGACAAACTCACTCTCGCGATGTCCTCCTCGTTGGGAGCTGGCGCTTCCGGCGCCGCCGCTGCTGGCGCGGCCATCTACAACACGCGCGAACCCGTGCAAGCTCTCGCCAACATGGAAGCGACGACTCTCGAAGCCGTCTTCATCCTGAAAGATTTTCACCGCCATATGGACGATCCCGTCGTGGTGCGCCGTTTGCGCGACGTTGGCCAGAAGTTCGCCACCAACCGCCGCACGGTCATCATCACCGCGCCCGAAATCACGGTCCCCGCCGAACTCGCGACCCTGGTCGAGTACTTCGATCTCCCGCTTCCCGATCGCGACCGTCTGCACGAGATCATCAAAGAAACGTTCACGCGGCTCTCGAACACGCACACGCTGAAACTGCAACTCGACGCGCCCGGTGTGGACGCCATGTCGGTCAACCTCCGCGGCCTGACGGAAGAAGAAGCCGAGCGCGCCATCTCGCAGGCGCTGGTCACTCGCTACGCCCTGTGTCCCGAGTCCGTCACCGATGTGCTGGAAGCCAAGAAGCAGTTGCTCCGCCATTCGGGCATGCTCGAGTTCGTCGAAGCCTCCGACAACATGGCTGCCGTCGGTGGGCTCGAGAACTTGAAGCACTGGCTCGGCCAGCGTCGTGGAGCCTGGGAAGATTCCGCCCGCGACTTCGGTCTGGAGCCACCACGCGGCATGATCATCCTCGGCGTGCAGGGATGCGGCAAATCACTCTGTGCCCGCGCCGTTGCCGGAGAGTGGAAGCTGCCGCTGGTCAAGTTCGACACCTCTGCCGTCTATGACAAGTTCATCGGCGAGACCGAGAAGCGCATCCGCAAAGTCTTCCAGGTCGCCGAAGGACTCGCCCCGTGCGTCCTCTGGATCGATGAGTTGGAGAAGGTTTTCGCCGGAAGCGGCCCCGACTCCGCCTCGGCCGATGCTGGTGTTTCCTCGCGCCTGCTGGCATCGTTTCTTTCCTGGATGCAAGACCGCAAGGCCGCCGTCTTTGTCGCCGCGACCTGCAACAACGTCACGGTGCTGCCACCAGAACTAATCCGCAAGGGCCGCTTCGATGAACTGTTCTTCGTCGATCTTCCCAATCAGGCGGAGCGCAAGCAGATCTTCGCGATCCAACTCGCCAAGCGCAAACGCAATCCTGCCGACTTCGATCTCGACCAAGTCGCCACCGCTGCCAAGGGCTACTCCGGGGCCGAAATCGACGCTGCCGTCCAGGTTGGCCTCTACGCCGCCTACTCCGAGAAGAAGCAACTCTCCACACAGTCGCTGCTCGATGCTCTGACTCAGACCGTCCCGCTCTCGACCATGCGAGCCGAAGAGATTCAGACCCTGCGCAATTGGGCCCGCACCAGGGCCGTGCCCGCTTCAGTTCCCGAGGATGCCTCGGTCACCCGCTGATCTTGCCCGAGGCCTCGGGCTCATGAGCCGTCTTGCAGTGTTGGTCAAACGCGCGCTGCTGCTGGCTGCATTCTTCCCGGTTCGGCCGATGGCTCGACGGCGTGGCGCGGAACCTCCACTCTGGGCAGGCTGTGCACTCGATCTCTACAGGAATCTCCCCAAGCCATTTGGTGACGTGCAACCTTGGCTTTTTCATCCTACAAGTTTCCCACAGGCGCCTACATTCTGCTCCCATTGACTCCCACTTCGCCCCGCGTTAGGCTTTACCTTAATGGTAGTGACTTGCCTTCTGGGGCATGCGCATTCCGGTTGGTCCCGTCTCCAAGCGAAACCCTGCTTTGTCTGTGAGCAGGCACAGGTGTACCTCGCTATCCGCTGTCGCCGGGCTATGCCCGGCCTGTCCGGATCAAAGATCCGGACCCACACAAGCATGAACCCAAAGGCACGAACCAAAGCATGAAGAAAAGCATCGGCGTCAGCTCCAACATCGAAACCTTCTTCGGCACGCGGGATGAGAATGTGCGCCTGCTGGAAGACGGGCTCAACATAACCATTAATCTACGGTCGAACGCCATCGAACTGGAGGGCGGAGCCAAAGACGTGGCCCGCGCCGAGCAGGTCTTCGCCGACTATGAGACCCTGCTGCGCGCCGGCCACACCTTCAACAATGGCGACCTCAACAGCATGCTGCGCGTGCTGATCGCCGATCCCAACTCGACCCTCCGCGGATTGGCCGATGCCGGGCGCCAACGCTCCTTTGGACGCCGTACTGTCCAGCCCAAGAGCAGCAACCAGCGCCGTTATCTCGAGGCTATCGAGGCGCACGACATGGTATTCGGCATCGGGCCCGCCGGCACCGGCAAGACCTATCTCGCCGTGGCGATGGCGATCTCCGCGCTGCTGGCCAAGCGGGTGAACCGCATCATCCTGGCGCGCCCCGCGGTCGAAGCCGGCGAACGCTTGGGCTTTCTGCCCGGAACGCTGCAGGACAAGATCGATCCTTACTTGCGCCCACTGTACGATGCCCTGTATGACATGCTCGATCCCGAAAAGGTCGATCGCTACCTGGAGAAGAACGTCATCGAGATCGCTCCCATAGCCTTTATGCGCGGCCGCACGTTGAACGACTCGTTCGTCATTCTCGACGAAGCGCAGAACACGACGTCGGAGCAGATGAAGATGTTCGTCACCCGCCTGGGCTTCAACTCGAAGGCGGTGATCACCGGCGATGCCACGCAGATTGATTTGCCCAACGCGCGTCGCAGCGGTCTGCTCGAGGCCATGGATGTTCTAAAGAGCGTGGAAGGGCTGGCCTTTGTCCACTTCGACGAAACGGATGTGGTGCGCCATCATCTCGTGCAACGCATCGTGCGCGCCTATGACGAGCACAAGACGCGGGTGGCCGAGCAGCAGATGCTGCTGCTCGCCGAGCCCAGGCATGCGGACGCAGCCAGCGCCGAGAAGCAGGCAGCCGCAGCCGCTGCTGAAGCGAAGTCGGCGTCGGCCGAAGCCAAAGGATAGAGTGATTCCATCGGGCAGGAGGGCCGCGACTCGGCCCTCCTGTTTGCTTTTGCGCGAAGCAGAAAGAAAGACTTGGTCATTCTGCAAAAGAAAGTCGCCGGATTGAGCGAAGGCACACTGGAGCGTTTCGTGTTCCGAGCGCGGAAAGCCGTGGGGCTCCGTGCCCCGGTGAATGTGCTCGTCACCAGCAGTGCTGCCGTGCGCTCGCTGAACCGCCAATTCCGCAGCCAGAATAAGCCCACCGATGTGTTATCGTTCCCAGCTGCTTCCCCAGGGGCGGGCTCTCGCAATCGACCGAAACTGGCAGGCGAGGTCGCAATCTCCGCCGACATTGCGCTGCAGAATTCGATCCGCCTGGGCCATCCGGTTGCGCAGGAAATCAAGATTCTCGCGCTGCATGGCATTCTCCATCTGGCAGGCTTTGATCACGAGCGTGATAATGGTGAGATGGCGCGCAAAGAGCAGACACTGCGCCGGGCGCTCAAGCTGCCGGCTGCCTTGATCGAGCGAGTCCAAGCCACCAAGCCGCGCGGCGCGCGGCGCGCGACAGTGGCGCGGAGGCGGGCATGAGTTACGCCGTCGCCATCGCGCTGCTTCTCCTGCTCGGCCTGCTGACCCTGGTCTCCTACGTCGATCGCGTGTACCAGGAAATCGGCAAGTTCCTTTCCCGTGAATTCCAGGACAATATCGACGTATTCGAACAGAAGGTCGAACCGGAACTGGGAGTCGCCCGCAGCCGGGCCTCGCTCTCCATGGCGGTGCTCACGCAGCTGACGATGGCGGCGATAGCCCTGCTCATCGGTTTTATTGTATTCACCGATCAGACGTGGAACATCTACGAGATCCTGCAGACCACCATCAGCCTCATCCTGATCGTCATCGTCTGCAACCGCTTCCTGCCGTTCGTCTTCTTCTCACGCACCAAAGGAGAGTGGTTGATTCACTGGACACTGTTTCTTAAAGGATTGATCTACGCGGTGATGCCGGTGACGATTGCGTTGGGCTTCCTGCAGTCAGTTGCGGCGCTTACCAAGCAGCACACAAGTGAGCAGCCGGAGACCTCGGCCGAGGCGGTAGACGCGCTGATCGAAGCCGGACAAGAAGAGGGGATTATTCAGGAAGGCGACCGCGACCTGATTCAGTCGGTGGTCGAATTCAGCGGCAAGACCGTGCGCGAGGCGATGAAGCCACGTCCCCAGATGTTTGCCGTTCCCTCCGATACAACGGTCGAGCGGTTCATCGAAATGCTGCGCGTGAAGCACTATTCGCGCGTGCCGGTGTATGAAGGCAGCATCCACAACATTAAGGGAATCGTCTATACGCAGGATGTGTTGCAGGTTCCCGACACCGAAGCTCATGTACGTGTGCTCGAAACCATCATGCGGCGCGATGTTTACTTCGTCCCCGAGAGCAAGCTGGGAAGCGACCTGCTGCGCGAAATGCAGAAGCAGAGCACCCGGATGGCGATTGTGGTCGATGAATATGGCGGGGTGGCCGGACTGGTTACGATCGAAGATCTGGTGGAAGAGATCGTCGGCGAGATTCGCGACGATCACGACAAGCCCGAAGTGGTGCGCGAAGGCGAGCGCTCGTTCATTGTTGCCGGTGGGATGGATGTGGATCGCCTCGATGAACTCTTTGGCAGCAAACCGGAAGGCAAAGAGTCGGCCACGATTGCCGGCTTGGTCAGCGAGCTCGCGGGCCGCATTCCACGCAAGGGCGAGGTGGTCGAAGAAGACGGCTTGCGCTTCGAAGTGCTGGAGTCGACTGACCGAAAGGTGGAGCGGGTGCGAGTTTCAGCCGTGCAGCCGCGGCAGTTGAAGCTGATCTAAAACAGCTGCGAGCTTCGAGGTTCGAGCAAAAACCCTCGCCTAGTTCCGTCTTCGCATTTGCAGATTGCTTGAATATTGTGTTGGATGAAGGTTTTGGCTCGGAGCTCGACGCTCGCAGCTCAGGACAAATGGAACAGCGCGTAAGCATCATCACTCTCGGCGTAGCGGATCTGAAGCGCAGCCGCGAATTCTATGAGCGCTTGGGATGGCGGCAATCGAGTGCCAAGTCGGAAGGCATTGTGTTCTACCAGGCTGGAGGGATGGCCCTCGCCCTGTATCCCCGCGATGAACTTGCCAAGGATGCGAATGTTCCCGCCGAAGGCAATGGGTTCAGGGCGATCTCGCTCGCGTACAACACCCGCAATCATGCGGAAGTTGAAGCGGTGCTCAAGGACGCGGAGGCCGCCGGAGCTAAGCTTGTGAAGCCTGCGCAGGAAGCCTTCTGGGGCGGATATTCGGGCTACTTCTCCGATCCCGACGGCTTCCTCTGGGAAGTTGCGTCGAATCCATTTTTCCCCATAGCCGAGGACGGAAGCATTCTCATTCCTGAGTAGAAGGGTCCTATCTGAAGGCTTCTATCTTCCGGCAGAGCTCTCGTCGCTCAGGTTCGTCCGCACTTAACCAGAGAATACCCGTAAGATGAAGGAGCAGCCAGTAGCTTGAAGCTAGTCGCTGATTCCCTATGCCATTCCGCTCCGGTTTCGTTTGCATTCTCGGCCGTCCCAACGCGGGGAAGTCCACGTTGCTCAACGCTCTCGTCGGTGAAAAGCTGGCGATCATTTCGCCCAAACCTCAAACGACCCGAAACCGCATTCAGGGCGTTGTCCATGTTCCCAAGCGCAATGGCAAGGGAGGCGGGCAGATCGTGCTCGTCGATACTCCCGGCGTCCACAAGCCCGACAGTTCACTCGGCCGCAAGATGATGGTCGAAGTGCGCGAAGCGCTGGAAGGCTGCGACCTCGTGCTCGTGATCATGGACGTCACGCGTAAGTTTGATCCTCGCGACCAGTTTGCGCTCGACTTGCTGCGCCGGCCCAAGACCAAGGCATTTCTGATCCTCAACAAGATCGACCTGATCCGCGAGAAGTCGAAACTGCTGCCGCTGATCGAGCAATACCGCAAGCTCTACGATTTCGCCGAAGTGATCCCCATTTCCGCGCTGAAGCGCAAAGGTCTTGATGATCTTCTGAACCTGGTGATCGCGGCTCTGCCCGCCGGTCCAGCATACTTTCCTGAAGATCAAATCACCGACCAGCCCGCGCGCTTCATGGCGGCGGAAATCATTCGCGAGCAAGTTCTGCTGAATACCAGCGAAGAGATTCCCTATGCGACCACGGTGATCGTCGAGAACTTCGAGGAAGGCGCTCGACTGACGCGGATCGCAGCGACGATCTATTGCGAGCGCGAGGGCCAGAAGGGCATTCTGGTGGGCAAAGGCGGCTCGATGCTGAAGAAGATCGGCACGTCGGCCCGATTGCAGATCGAACGCATGCTGGGGACGAAAGTTTTTCTCGAACTTTACGTCAAAGCCGAACCCGGGTGGCGCGACTCACGGCGCTTCGTGGAAGAACTCGATTGGCGCAGGCAATTGGAGCAAAGGATGTTCGAGCAAAAACCAAGCGACCCGGAAGCCACGCCCACCGCAGTTCCCAACGACGACCGTAACCACACAGAAGAGTGAAGTTATGGTATTGTAACGAGCGCTTCAAATAAGGCGGCGATTGCCCGATTTGCGCCTTGCCGATAGAATCGCAATAGCCGCAAGCGCCCTTTGTGGGAAGCGAGCGGATAGGGGACGAACGAGCCAACCATGGAATCTGGGGCTTCTTCCGAGGCGCAACTCCCGGAGCACGATTTCGATCCAGCAAAATTGAACCTGCGCGTGCGAGTCACTCTTGCGGCAGATCGCAAGTCCGTGGACCCGGTTGTGGCGCAGGTGATGGAAACCGTCCGCCAGATGAAGAACGTCGACGGCAAGGAAGACGCCATCGAACTGGCCTTGCAGGAAGCGTTGGCCAACGCCGTGGTCCACGGCGCCAAGGAAGATCCCAGCAAAATAGTGGAGTGCCTGGTGGCATGGGATGAGCAACGCGGCATCCTGATCATCGTGCGCGATCCCGGCCCCGGTTTTGATCCGCAAGCAATTCCCAGTTGCACCGTGGGCGAGAATCTTTACTCCAATCACGGGCGCGGAATCTTCCTCATCAATCAGTTGATGGATGAAGTGCAGTTCCACAAGAACGGCACCGAGATTCATATGGTGAAGCGGTAGCTCTTCCGCGTCCTCTCTTTCTTGCGGTCCAGTTTTCTTGCGATCAGCCATCGGACATTTGATCGGCTTGTGCCGAATGATAATCTTGCGATATGCCTGACGATCCTGCGGTTCCTCCGTATTCGAAATCGGCTCGATCCCGTGCTGTGGTTATAGCGCTAGTCCTCGGAATTTTCCTCGGAGTGATCGTTGTTGGGGTGGTGGGATGGGTAATGCTCTCGCGCAGCTCAGGACAAGCCTTAAGCCATCTATGGTCGGCGGTGACGGGAAGAACGCTCAGTATCGACGTAAGCCAGCCCACGGTGGTCGATCGCATTCAACGTTTGCAGCGGCTGGAAACTGTGGTTTACACGATGGACAAAATCGTAAGTGGCGCGAAGGAGAATCCGGTCTTGCCGAATTTTCTGGCGGGAGACCGGCTCTTGATGTTGGTGCATGGCGAAGTGGTAGCCGGAATCGATTTTGCAAACTTGAAGCCGGGGGATGTCACGGTAGAGGGCAAACAGATACGCCTGCGCCTGCCTCCGCCGCAGATATTCACTACGCGGATCGACAGCGCAAAGACTCGTGTCTATTCGCGGCAGACTGGGCTGCTCGTGCCCACCGACCCCGATCTGGAAACGCAGGTTCGTCAGGAAGCGGAACGTCAGCTGCAGGAGGCCGCCATGGCCGATGGGATTCTGCGAACCGCGCAGCAGAATGCGCTTTCTACCATCCGCAGCCTGTTGCAAGGGTTAGGATTCGAGAAGATTGAGTTCGAGTGACACTTCGGCGGTACGCAGCATTCGCGAACGTTAATCGAATTGGAGCATGACGATCTCCGGGTTCGATCCCAGACGCAGCGGTGGTCCCCACGTTCCCGCCCCGCTCGAAGTGAAGATCTGCATTCTCCCGATCCGCTTCAGGCCGTACACGAACTCGCGGTAAAACCGACGAGCCATCCAACTCCACGGGATGAATTGTCCCAGGTGCGTGTGCCCGGAGAGCTGGAGAGAAACGCCTGCAGCCTCGGCCGTTGCGGGATGATCGGGCGCATGGATTAAGAGAATGCTGGCGCGGTCGCGGTCCACCCGCACATTGCGCAGGGCCGACGCGAGGTGTTCCTCGCGAGTGGCATGATTGTAGGGCACGCCAATAATCTGCAAACCGTCCACTTCCACTTTCTCACTGCTCAGCACTCTTACCCCTGCAGCGGCAACGGCATGCAGATATTTGCTGTCGTCTCCGAATTGCTCGTGATTTCCGGCGACAAAGTACACGCCTTGCGGCGCTTTCAAATCGCTCAACGGTTGCGCGGCTCGTTTCGCGTCGATGGCGGTGCCGTCATAGAGATCGCCAGCAATAAAGATGGCGTCGGGCTTTTCGCGCAAGACCTTGGCTACGAGGCGTCGTAGAAAGCTGCCGTTCCGAACGTGTCCAAGATGTATATCGCTGATGAGTGCTGCGGTTCGTCCACGCCATGCCGGAGGCAGATTCGCGAGCCGGACCGTAGCCCGTGTGATACGCGTCCAACTGGCGTTGAAGACTCCGTAGAGTCCCGCCACGAATGCCGCGCCGAAAAGCCACTCCACGATGCGATGGAAATCGACACTAACCCCGGCAATCCTCGTGATGGCGAGAATGATCCAAGCAGACAAGGCCGCAAAGAAGAGGAAGCTTACCAAGCCAGTCCAGATCGCAGCTGCTTTGTAGAAGGCACGAACTGCAGAATTGGTATAGCGGAACGCCAGCAGCGAAGCGCCCACAAAGCTGATCGACAATAGGCCCAGGGCCAGCCTCAGCCATAGTCGATCGGAAGCGCTGGCCGGGGAAGAGGGAAACGTCCACGTCTCATAGAGAAAAAGATGGGTCAGAAAGAGAACGGACTGAATGATGGCAATGAAACCGATCAAGCCTCTACGTAGGCGCATGACGATTAGATGATGACTACCGGCATTTCGATTGAAAACAGTGAGGCGCAGCGAATCGGACAGAATCGATGGTGAACTACTCCTTCGCAGCGATTCCCAGGGCCTTCATCTTCCGGTAAAGGTGGCTGCGCTCCAGTCCCAGCATTTCGGCAGTGCGGCTGACGTTGCCGTGATTCTGGTCCAGCGTTTTGAGGATGTAGTCGCGTTCATAGGCATCGCGAGCCTGATGCAGCGTGGAAAACTCGCTCTTGGGCGCGCGCCGGCTGCCTTCGCGATAGACCAGGGGCGGAAGGTGTTTGCTATCGAAGCGCGTGGTGGTGGGGTTCATGATCACGATGCGCTCGATCACGTTGCGCAATTCGCGCACGTTGCCGGGCCAGGAGTAGCGCATCAGGATTTCAATGGCGTCATCGCCGATTTCTCGAGGGCGTCGTCCGTAGGTCGCTGCCAGTTCCTTTAGAAAATGCCGCGTGAACAGCGGGATGTCTTCTTTGCGTTCACGCAGGGGTGGCACGAAGAAGGGAATCACGTTGAGCCGGTAGAACAGATCTTCGCGGAAGTTGCCGCGGGAGATCTCTTCTTCCAGATCTTTGTTGGTGGAAGCAATTACGCGGACGTCGACGGTGATGGTCTCGTCGCCGCCCACGGGCGTGAATCGTTGTTCCTCGAGCGTGCGCAACACTTTCGACTGCGTTTTCAGGCTCATGTCGCCGACTTCATCGAGGAAGAGCGTTCCCCCATTTGCCCTCTGGAATTTCCCTTCTTTGTCGGAAGCCGCTCCGGGAAACGAACCCTTGCAGTGCCCGAACAGCTCGCTCTCAATGAGGTCTTCTGGAATCGCGGCGCAATTGACTTCGACGAAAGTTTCGTCCTTGCGCAGGCTCTGAGTGTGGATAGCATGGGCCACGAGTTCTTTTCCCGTGCCGGATTCGCCATAAATCAAAACTCGACCGTTGGTGGGAGCCATCAACCCAATCTGTTGGCGCAGAGCTTTCATGGGGATGCTGTCTCCCACGATTGTGCTTTTGACCTGAAGCTGTTTCTTCAGGTCTACATTTTCCCGGTGCAGCTTCTTAGACTCGATTGCGTTCTTCACGAGGATCAAGGTCTTTTCGATCGAAAGCGGCTTTTCCAGGAAATCGAAGGCGCCCAACTTTGTCGCGCGGACGGCCGTCTCGATCGTGCCGTGGCCCGAGATCATGATGACTTCGGGGGGGCTGTCGAGTTCGCGAATCCTTTCCAAAGTTTCGAGGCCATCGACGCCGGGCAGCCAGATGTCGAGCAGGACGACGTCGAACGCAGTCTTGGCGAGCAGGTCGAGGCAGGCCTCGCCGCTTTCCACGGAAGAGGCCGCGTAGCCTTCATCCGCCAGTATGCCGGCGAGAGAGTCGCGGATGCCGGCTTCGTCGTCAACGATGAGGATTTTATGCATGCTGAATAGCGGCCGCTGACGGCAGCGGCTCGGGGACAACGGGAAGTTCGACGATGAAACGCGTGCCCACCGGACGATTTTCCTCTACGCGAATGGAGCCATGATGATCCTCAACGATACGGCTGACGATTGCTAGTCCGAGCCCGGTGCCTCGCTTCTTGGTGGAGAAATATGGAAGGAAGAGTTTCTCTTTCAGTTCGCGGGTCACGCCGTGGCCCGTGTCGGCAACGGTAATCTCTACGGCGTCGCGGCTGGCTACGAGTGCGGTCGAGATCTCAATTTCCTTCACTACAGAATCCTGCGAAGCTTCGGCAGCATTGTCGACAAGATTGGCGACGGCGCGCTTGATCGCTTCGCTGTCGGCCATAACCTTGGGCAGGTCGGAGGCCAGGGTTGTGTGTACACCGATTCCGTCGAGCCTGCCGTTGAACATAGAGAGCGCGTTCTCGATGACTTCGTTAATGTCGGCGGGCTGCGGCTTGGCTACCGGGAAGCGGGCGAGGGTGGAGAATTCGTCTACGAGCCGGCGCACGGTTTCCACCGCGCCGGCAATCGTTTCGGCGCAGGCGCGCACTACGCCGAGCGATGCGGGATCGTCCGGAGTGGCGCGGTCCAGATGCCGTTGAATGCGCTCGGCCGACAATGCAATCGGCGTCAGCGGATTCTTGATTTCGTGCGCGACCCGGCGCGCCACTTCCCGCCACGCGGCCTGCTTTTGAGCTTTCAGCAGGTCGGAGAGGTCTTCGAACACCACGACATATCCCGAGCCGGCGCCCTGGTGCCGCAAAGTCGCAACCGTGACGGCGACGTTCAACGAGACTCGAGGCAGTTGCATTTCCATCTGGCTGGTCGTCATGCCCATGCGGTCGGCGCGGCGAAGCAGAGGTTCGAAGTCCTCCAACACCTCGGCAGGGAACACATCGGTGAGCGAAGCTCCTCGAAGAATCTGAGTCGCGCCTTCGTGTCCGGCGTCGGGATGAAACATGCGAAGCAAGGCCTGGTTGACGTGAGTCACGTGGCGGGCGGCATCCAGCGAGAGCACGCCGGTGGGAATACTCTCGAGAATGGTTTCCATTTGCCGGCGGCGTTGATCGAGTTCCGCGTTGGCGGCGCTCAGTTCACGACTGGAAGCATCAATTTGCCGGCGGCTGCTTTCTAAGTCTTCCGCCATCCGGTTGAAGGAGCGCACAAGGTCGCCGATTTCGTCGGCAAAGCTGACGGGCACGCGGTAGTCGAGGCGTCCACGCGCAATTTCCTGCGTGGCTTCGGCCAAAGCCGAGAGCGGTCGAGTCACGATCTTTGAGAGGAACAAGGCGAGCCAGGTGGTCACGAAGAGCACGATCATGGTGAGTAACAGCAGAAGGCTCATGTAGGTGCGGCGGACGAGTTTTCGCTCTCGGGCGAGATCGTAATAGCGCTGTTGGCTGGCTTCGACCTGGTGGACCGTTTGTCCGAACTCACGAGGGAGGGGAATCGCAACGAGTATCAGGCCCCCTCCAGCGATAGGCGCGCTGCCCAAGGTGTAGTCCGTTTGCTGCCACGTAAATTGTGCGGGATGAGCCAAGGCTGCCTCGGCCAGGGGCAGCTTCGACTTCAGCACGGCCCATGGGGCGGGCGCATTGAAGCTGGCTTCTTCGTTGTCATCTTCAATGGCAAGGGCAAATCCGCCCTGCAGCGTCGGTTCGTGGCGCTGAAACTCGCTGACCACGCCGGAGAAGCCGTGGTTGGAAAAGCCGTGCTCGAGTTCCGAAGATGTCGCAATGGCAGACGCTTCGGCGCGCGCGTTCTGCATGGCGTAGCTGGCCAGCAGGGTTGCCATGGCATGCGTGTCGGCTCGTACTTCCTCGACTGGGGTTGAGAACCATTTGTCGATCGAACGGTTCATCAACCCGTAGGCAAACCAGTACATGACCATAACCGGCAGCGACGAGAGCAGCAGGGCGCCGGCGACCATGCGGGTGCGAAACTTCGAGCCCAGCACTCCGAGACGCCGCTCGGCAAACAGCTTCAACAGGTTGCGCAGCAGGACGAAAGTGAGCGCGACGAACAGCAGGAAGATCAGCGCGGAAAGAGCGGCGAAGACCACAATGTCCTGATTGTTTCCGGGACGCAGGAAGGTCAAATCAAAGGCCGTTTGCGAAACCAGAATGGCAAGCAAGACAAAGACAGAAATCGCCAGCAGGATGATGACCTGCTTACGGTGCGACGTCTTCTGCGGCGGGATTGAGGCCGGATGAGCCACGGGTATTCCGCATCCTGGCTCGATGTCGCCGGGATGTGCAAGTCATTATAGATGCACATGCAGAGAGGCAAGGTGCATGGGCGTGGGTCAGACCGGATCTTTGACCCGGTCGAGGCACGGAGCGGCTCCGGTTTTGCTGTTTGCAAGATCACTCTGTCGGCGGGAAGGAGCGCGGCCCTTCGGGCCGCGGCCGGGTCAAAGACCCGGCCCCACATAAGAACCGGGCCCCCACAAAAAACCGGCCCCACACAAGGGACCCGGTCCCACACAAGCCATGGAGCGCGTGCTGCTATTGAGCGCGATTCTGTTCGGCCAGCAGTTCTGCCATGATGGCGTCGTAGGCGGGTTTGGGCTGGTAGGTGCGGTCGAAGGGAAGTGCCGCCCCGCGAGTGTGGTGCGAGTGTGAGCCGATCCACGAATACTTGTCAGTAAATCCCCAGGTTTGAACGGCGGTACATCCGGGACTTTGCAGGCACGCCCGCACTATTCCGCGATAGACCTCGGCTTGACGAAGAAGGTCGCCGGGTTGCGGCTGGCCACTCGCGTCCAAGGGGAGAGATACGTCAAGTTCCGTGATGTGAACTTGCAAGCCCAAGGCTGTAAGCCGCGCGATATTGGCAGCAATTGCCCCGGTGTCAATGTTGAGTTGCTCGGTATGCATCTGTATGCCGACGCCATCGATGGGGACGCCGCGTTGCTTGAAATCCTTCACCATCGCGTAGATGGTGTCGGATTTGAGGTTCAAGCCTTCTCCCTCCGCCTCGTTGTAGAACAGCAGCGCCTGGGGATCAGCCTCGCGCGCCCAACGGAAAGCCTGCTCTATATAAGCCGTGCCCTTGTCGAAGAGTCCGATGCCGGGGCGGTTGTACCACGGGGAATCCTTCACATGCCCGTGCTCATCGAGGGCCTCGTTCACCACATCCCATGCGAACACCTGGCTGGCGTAGTGTTTCATCACTGTGGTGATGTGCTCTTGCAGCAGGTGGGATAGGTCGGTGGGCGTGAAATGGCCCTGCACGAGCCAGTCTGGATTGTTGTGATCCCAAACCAGGCAGTGTCCGCGCACTCTCATGCGGTGAGCTTGCGCGAACAGCACGATTTGATCGCCTTCGCGAAAATCGAACGCGCCAGCAGTGTGCCGCACGGTCCACCACTTCAGGGCATCTTCGGGCTCGACCATGTTGAATTCGCGTGCCAGAGTCGCCGTGTAGGCTGCGTCGGAAAGCAGATAGGGGCGGACGGCGGTTCCAACCAGTACGTGGGCCCGGTCGGCCGCTTGACGCAAAAGCACAGAAGGTGCGGATGCTGACGATGTCAAGGACAGGAGGATGAAGCAAAGCAGGTAGCGCGGGCTTAACATTGGGTGCGCCTTTTCCTGGATAAGAATGGATTGCACGATCAATGAACAACCATCCATTAACGCTGGGGGAGGAAGGGCTGTAAAGGGCATCCATCACATTTGGGCTGTGACTTCCCACAATGGTTCTTTCCGATTCCCACAATGAGACCGTGCATCTCGTTGAAGACCTGCGCCAGAGAGGTGCGCTCGGCAATGCTCATGGCTGAGGGTAGGTGGGAGGCTCCGCGAATGCCTGATGCGAGATGTGCGGCCGTCTTTGCCGGCGGCTCCTGAGCCAATGGCGCCAGGGCTCGTTCGAACAACTTCTGAATATCCTCGTAATCTGTCTTCGCTGGCAGAATCCCGTGCCGATTGAGAATGCGCCGCGTATAGGTGTCCACGACAAAGACAGGGTGATTCCCCGCGTAGAGAAGGATTGAGTCCGCAGTCTCGGGCCCAACGCCATTCAGAGCGAGCAGTTCTTCGCGGAGAGTGCCGGTCGGTTGCAAGAACAGTTGCTCCAGCGATCCGTCGTATTTCTTGTCGAGGAACTCGACCAGCGTCTTGAGCCTCTTGGCTTTCTGGCGGAAGTATCCCGAGGGACGAATCAAGCGTTCGAGTTTGGCCAGGTGCACCCGGCGGATACCCTCGACGCTCAGTACTTTCGCGGCGCGCAGGTTCGCGAGCGCGAGTTCGACATTTTTCCACGCCGTGTTCTGGGTCAGGTAGGCTCCGACGATCACTTCGAAAGGCGTTTCGGCCGGCCACCAGTGCTGCTCGCCCCAGGCACGATAGAGAGAGCGGTAGAAGAGACGGATTTCCTTCTCGTTGTCTGTGTGCGCACCCGACAAGTTTGGCAATTTCCTTAGCCCAAGTGTACTGGAGCTGGGCTTCCCGATGGTCATGTTGCCTGGCGAAGGAAGCCCCAAGGCTTACTGAAGTGCATGTACCTGAGCTGGAAGCGATTCCGGCATATGAGAGGAAAGATGCATTTGGCGCGGAGTTCCGCGCAACTACAGCCATTCGGGCAAATTTCTCGGTAATGGTTCAAGTACCAAAGTAAGTGGTGCAGTAATCCGCTTGGGTTGACAATTTGTGTCAACGCGAATGAGCTGCGTCTCTCCCGATGATGGGCGGCCGTTTGCGCTATGCCCGCACGAGTGCGTGGCGTCGTTCCACCTACGTGGATAGGAGATCTGCTTATGTCTCAACGGCTGGGTGACCTTCTCGTCAAAGAGAAGATCATTACCCCAGAGCAGTTGGAACAAGCGAATAAGACGCAGAAGGAACAGAGCTGTCGGCTGGGCTCTGCGCTGGTGAAGCTCGGCTTCCTCACCGATGAGGACGTCACCAATTTCCTTTCCCGTCAGTACGGTGTGCCCGCCATCAATCTTTCGTATTTTGAAATTGATCCCGCAGTGGTCAAGCTGATTCCGTTCGAGACTGCCAAGCGCTACCAAATTCTTCCGCTGAGCCGCGTGGGAGCATCGCTGACGATCGCGATGGTCGATCCGACGAACGTGTTCGCGATGGACGACATCAAATTCATGACCGGCTTCAACATTGAGCCGGTGGTAGCTTCCGAGAGTTCCATTCTCGCGGGGATCGAAAAGGCCTACGGCTCGACGAATCAGGAAGATCTGAAAACGGTGATGGAGTCGATGTCGGAAATGGGCGACAGCGACGTCGAACTGCAGTCCGAAGAGCAGCAGATGGAGCTGGCCGAGTTGGAGAAGGCGGCGGATGAAGCTCCCGTCGTGAAGCTGGTGAACGTTGTCCTCGGCGACGCGGTGAAGCGCGGGGCCAGCGATATTCATATTGAACCCTACGAAAAAGAATTCCGCGTTCGCTTCCGTATTGATGGCGTGTTGCAGTCGATCATGTCTCCGCCGCTGAAGTTGAAGGACGCGATCACGTCCCGCTTGAAGATCATGTCGAAGTTGGACATCAGCGAAAAGCGTCTGCCGCAGGACGGCCGCATCATGCTGAAGATGAATGTCGGCGGCAGGAAGAAGCAGCTTGATTTCCGCGTCAGCACGCTGCCCACGTTGTGGGGCGAGAAGATCGTGCTCCGGTTGCTCGACAAAGAGAACCTGCGACTCGACATGACCAAGCTTGGTTTCGAGCCCGAGTCGTTAGTGAAATTCGAAAAAGCAATTTTGAAGCCGTACGGCATGGTGCTGGTGACGGGGCCAACGGGATCGGGGAAGACCAATACGCTGTACTCCGCGATTTCACGATTGAACCAGCCCGACACCAACATCATGACGGCCGAAGATCCGGTCGAGTTCCAGTTGGGTGGCGTCAACCAGGTGCAGATGAAGGAGCAGATTGGATTGAACTTTGCCGCTGCCCTGCGATCGTTCCTGCGGCAAGATCCCAACATCATTCTGGTCGGCGAAATCCGAGATTTTGAAACGGCTGAAATCGCTATCAAGGCCGCTCTCACGGGTCACCTTGTGCTCTCCACGCTGCACACCAACGGTGCTCCGGAAACGATTACCCGCTTGATGAACATGGGTATTGAGCCGTTCCTGGTGGCGACGTCGGTGCACCTCATCTGCGCCCAGCGTCTGGTCCGGCGCATTTGCAAGGACTGCATCGAGCCCATCGACGTTCCGCCGCAGACACTGGTGGACGCAGGATTTACCGCTGAGGAATCGAAGACCGTGAAGATCCAGAAGGGTAAGGGCTGCGGAGTCTGCAACAACACGGGATACAAGGGCCGTTGCGGTCTGTACGAAGTGATGGAGGTCGACGACGAGATTCGCGAACTGGTTCTGGTTGGCGCCTCGGCGCTGGAATTGAAAAAGAAAGCCATCGAGCGCGGCATGATCACGCTGCGGCGCAGCGGACTGATCAAAGTGATGGCCGGTATGACGACGCTCGAGGAAGTGGCACGCGAGACGATTCACTAATTTCGAACTGGTAATTGAAAGGGAAGGAATTTCCTATGGGTTTGTCGTTAAGCGATCTGCTCAAGAGAATGCTGGAGATGAACGGCAGCGACTTGCACATCACTACCAACTCGCCGCCCCAGATTCGTGTGCACGGCCACCTGGTGCCGCTCGATCTGCCGCAGATGACGCCTGCCGAGACCAAGCAGCTGGCCTACAGCGTAATGACCGATTCGCAGAAGCACCGCTTTGAAGAGAGCCTCGAACTGGACTTTTCGTTCGGCTTGAAGGGATTGGCTCGTTTCCGCGCGAACGTCTTCAACCAGCGCGGCGCCACTGCCGCGGTCTTCCGTTTGATTCCTTTCGAGATCAAGTCTTTCAACCAGCTCGGTCTGGCGCCCGTCGTCAGCAAGATGTGCGACAAGCCACGCGGCCTTGTTCTGGTTACGGGGCCGACGGGATCGGGGAAATCCACCACACTCGCGGCCATGATCGACAAGATCAACAGCGAGCGCCACGATCACATTTTGACGATCGAAGATCCGATCGAGTTCGTGCATATGAACAAGAACTGCCTGGTCAATCAGCGCGAGTTGCACGCTGACACCAAGAGCTTCACCGACGCCCTGCGCGCCGCGCTTCGTGAAGATCCCGACGTTGTGCTGATCGGCGAAATGCGCGATTTGGAAACCATCGAGTCGGCATTGCGCATCGCCGAAACGGGCCACTTAACGTTCGGTACGCTGCACACCAACTCGGCGACCTCGACCATCAACCGTATCATCGACGTCTTTCCGGCGCACCAGCAGCCGCAGATTCGCGCACAGCTGTCGCTGGTTCTGGAAGGCATCATGTGCCAAAGCCTGCTGCCGCGTATCGACGGCAAGGGCCGCGCCATGATCATGGAAATTCTGGTGCCGAATGCAGCCGTGCGCAACTTGATCCGCGAAGACAAGATTCACCAGATCTATTCGTCGATGCAGTCTGGACAGGAAAAATTCGGAATGCAGACGTTTAACCAGTCGCTGGCCACGGCCTATTTCCAGAAACAGATCACGCTGGAAACGGCGATGGCGCGATCCAGCAACGTGGACGAGTTGCAGGAAATGATCAACCGCGGAGCCAGCTTGACGAACCGTTCGGCCACGGCGGGAACGACTCTGGCCCGAGGAGCGGCTCCGTCCAAGCACTAGCTCGGAGCGCAAATACTTTGGAACGAAACCGTAATACGCAACCGGTATCTCAGTAAGGAGAAGCTAAAACATGCCAGTCTTTACATTTTCAGGCAAGGACGCATCCGGACAGAAGGTTTCCGGTGAGCGAATGGCGGCCAACAAGGCGTCGTTGCAGCAAGCGCTGCGCCGCGAGCGCATTACGCCCGGCGCGATTCGCGAAAAAGGCAAAGAATTCTCCATGCCCACGTTCGGCTCGGGTAAGGTCAACACCAAGGACATCGCGATTTTCTTTCGCCAGTTCTCGGTCATGATCGATGCCGGATTGCCGCTGGTGCAGTGTCTGGAAATCCTGGCGGCGAACCAGGAAAACCAGTCCTTCCAGAAGGTTCTTACCGGCGTCCGGACCACGGTTGAAGGCGGCGCCACGCTGGCGAACGCCATGCGCCAGTATCCGGTGGTCTTCGATGACCTCACCACCAACATGATTGAGGCTGGTGAAACCGGCGGTATTCTTGACATCATTCTGCAGCGCCTTGCGACCTACGTCGAAAAGGCGGTGCGGTTGAAGTCGGCGGTCAAATCGGCGTTGATTTATCCGGTCGCGGTCGTCGGCATGGCTGGGTTGATCGTCGGCGCGCTGCTCAAGTGGGTGGTGCCGATTTTTGCCAACCTGTTTGCCGGACTGGGCGTTTCACTGCCGCTTCCCACGCGCATCGTCATGGGGCTGAGCGCGTTCATCAACACTTTCTGGTGGATGTTCCTGGCGGGCTGCTTCGGCCTCTTTTACGGGGTCAAGCAGATTCGCAAGCATCCTCGCGGGCGCTACTACTTTGACAAGGGGCTGCTCTTTCTGCCGGTCATCGGGACGCTGTTGCGCAAAATTGCCGTCGGCCGCTTCACGCGTACGCTGGGAACCTTGATCACATCGGGCGTGCCGATTCTGGAAGGCCTGGGCATTACGGCCAGGACCTCAGGCAACGCCGTGCTGGAAGAAGCGCTGATGAAGGTGCGCAAAGCCATCGAAGAAGGGCGCACCATCGTCGATCCGTTGCGGGAGTGCGGCGTCTTTCCCAACATGGTGACGCAGATGATCGGCGTGGGCGAAGCCACGGGCGCCATGGACTCCATGCTGCAGAAAATTGCCGACTTCTACGAAGAAGAAGTCGATGCCGCTACCAAAGACATGCTGGCCATGCTGGAACCGGTCATCATCGCCATCCTGGGCGTGAGCGTCGGCGGCATCGTCATCTCGCTCTATATGCCGCTGTTCGCCATGATCGCCAAGTTGGCTGGATAAAGCAGGTTTCAAAGGGACAAGGTTTCAAAGTTTCAAGGAGCAATCCTTCGGGACTTTGAAACCTTGAAACCTCGAAACTCTGAGACTTTGAAACCTCGAGCTTCTCCATGCAATCGACGTTTGATGAACGCAATTGGCTGGTATGGCTGGTCCGGGTCCGCATTTTCATTCTGACCCTCCTGCTGGCCATTGAACTGGCTATCGCCCAGTTCAGTCCAGGGCCGGTGCCGATGCGGCTCTTCATCACGACGATTCTGCTGTGGTACAGTCTCTCGCTTTTTTTCGTGCTGCTGCTCTCGTTCTGGGAGGAGCACCGACTGCAAGCCGCGCTACAGGTACTGACCGATCTGATTATGGTCAGCATCGTGGTCCACGAGACCGGCGGGTGGGACAGTTCTCTGAATTTCCTTTATCCCCTAGTCATCATCGTGGCCAGCGTGCTGTTGCCGCGCGTTTGGGCGCAACTGGTCGCCGCCCTGGCGTTCATTCTGTACGGGACCGTGCTGGAACTGAATTACTATGCGGTGGTTCCTTCCTACTGCACCACGCATCCCGGAACGAAAGCCCTGCAGGCCATTATCTTCGTCAATCTCTTTGCCTTTCTGGCGGTCGCGTATCTGGCCGGACTGCTCACCTCAAAACTGAGGCAGGTGGGTGTGCAGTTGAAGGACACCAGCGGCGCGCTGGAGAGCTTGCAAGCGCTGCACGAGAATATTATTCACTCCATCAGCAGCGGCCTGATCACGACCGGACTCGACGGGCGCATCACGCTGGTCAACGCCGCCGCCCATCGGCTTCTCGATCGGACCCCGGCGGAGCTGCTGGGCTCGCCGGTTCATCAACTGTTTCTGGATCCCCTACCCACGGTGGAATCGCCGCAGGCACACGGGGAAGCCCGCTTCGATGCCCCGAACAAATTCCGCAAAACGGTTCGGGTGCGAGTGGCGGCCCTCACCGTGCCGGAGCGCGGGGATCTGGGCTACGTGTATGTTCTCGACGACCTCACGGAGATTCGCCGCCTGGAACGCGAAGTCCGGATGCAGGACAAACTGGCGGCTGTCGGCCGGCTGGCAGCGGCTATCGCGCATGAAATCCGCAACCCGCTGACCTCAATCGCGGGCTCGGTCAGCATGCTGTCCGGAGTGCCGGAGATGAACGAAGACCACCGGCGCCTGCTCGACATTGTGACTCGCGAGTCGCAACGGCTGAACAGCATCATCACCGACTTCCTGGCCTATTCGCGTACCAAGCAATATCACTTCGACCGAGTTGACCTGGTGCAGTCCGTGGAAGACACATTGACGCTCATGGATCATCGCATGACGGCGGAGAAGACTGGGATCACCATCGAACGCCGGTTCACCGTGCGCCAGGCCTGGGCCATTGCCGATGGCGACAAGCTCAAGCAGGTGTTCTGGAACCTCTGCGAGAACGCGGTGCGCGCCATGAAAAATGGCGGGACCCTGACGGCCGCAGTCGAGTCCCTGGGTGACGACTGGCAGGTTTCCTTCATTGATACTGGAACGGGGATGACACCGCAGCAGATTGAAAAAATCTTCGAGCCCTTCCAGTCCAATTTCGAGGGCGGCACAGGGCTCGGGCTGGCCATCGTCTACCAGATTGTGCAGGCGCATGAAGGCAAGGTGTGGGCGCGATCCAAGCCGGGGCAGGGAACTACACTCGTCCTGCGGTTGCGGCGTCTCGATGCCGAGCGAGCTGCCTCCACTGAAGAGAATGCTGCCCGCCAGGCGGATCAATCCCGGGCGCTGATCGCGGGAAGGCCTGCTGCGGCTGCAGCCGGAGGAGGTTTGCGTGGCTAATATTCTGGTCTGCGACGACGAACGCTCCATCTGCGAGATGCTCGACATTTCGTTGCGGCGTGAGGGGCATCGGGTTGAGACCGTGCAAGCGGGCCAGACGGCGAAGAACAAGATCGACGGCGCGCTCTACGACGTCATCATCACCGACATCAAGATGCCGAATATCGACGGCATCGAGGTGCTGCGCCACGCTCACCGCGTTTCGCCTGACTCCGCGGTCATCCTGATCACAGCAGTCGACGACTACGAAGCGGCGGTCGAGGCGGTGAAGGCAGGAGGTGCCACCGACTACATCCGTAAGAGTCCCGGGCTGGTCGATGAGATTAAGCTGGCGATCAACAGGGCGGTCGAGAAACTGAATCTGAGCAAGCAGAACTTCGCGCTGCGCCGCGACGCCGCCACCCGAAACTCGCTCGACAACATTATTGGCTCCAGCGGGGCGATGGAGAAGCTGAAGCAGACGGTGCGCACCGTCGCCTCCACAGCCAGCACAGTTCTGATCCACGGCGAGAGCGGTACTGGTAAGGAACTCGTAGCCCGAGCAGTGCATGTCTGCTCACCCCGAGCGGCCGACGCCTTTGTCTCGGTGAATTGCGGAGCGTTTCCGGAGACCCTGCTAGAGAGCGAACTTTTTGGCTACTTGAAAGGCGCCTTCACCGGGGCGAACCAGAACAAGCGCGGCCTGTTTGAGGTGGCTGACGGCGGCACCATCTTCCTCGATGAAATCAGCGAGATGACGCTGGCCATGCAGGTCAAGTTGCTGCGCGTTCTGCAGGAGCGCACGGTGCGTCCGGTGGGCAGCGCCAGCGAGATTTCGATCGACGTGCGCGTCATCGCCGCTACTAACCGCGACCTCGACAAAGCCGTCGCCGAAAACGTGTTTCGCGAAGACCTTTATTACCGGCTGAACGTCATCCCGATCCGCGTGCCACCATTGCGCGAACGCCGAGAAGACATTCCTTTGCTGGCGAATCATTTTCTGAAAAAGTATGCCAGTGCCGCCGGCCGCAGCATTCTGCGTATGAATACGCCGTCGCTGGATTCGTTGTGCGGCTACGAGTGGCCGGGCAACGTCCGTCAGCTGGAGAATACGGTCGAGCGTGCTGTAGCCCTGGAAACTAGCGAGGAACTGCATGTTGAGCTACCGGCCGAGCGTCCGAAAGCGCGCGCCGCAGCAGCCTCTGGCGATGGCGGAACTCTGCCGGAGGTCGGTTCAGCCGTGACTCTTCCCGAAGGGATCGGGATGGAAAGCTATGTGGCGGGCATCGAGCGCTCGCTGCTGCAGACTGCTCTCAACCAGAGCGGCGGCGTGCAGACCAAGGCCGCCGACGTGCTGGGGATTTCCTATCGCTCATTCCGGCATTTGATGAAGAAGTACGGGTTGTGAAAAAGCTCTTAGCTGTTAGCTCTTAGCCTTTAGCTTTTCGGAAACACAGCCTCATCCGAGAGCCTCAAGAGCTAAGAGCTAAGAGCTGCCCTTCTTCAACTGCTGCTTCCATCCCAGCACTCGCGCCTTGGCGCCTTCTGCTTCTGCTTCGGGAATCATCCCTTTCTTCTGATACAGTACTGACAGGCTGGTATGGGCCAGCACGTCGTCGGGATCGAGTTCGGCGAGTCGCTGGGCGACGGCGATGGCATCATCGTAACGCTGCAGATCCTGCAGGACGCGGGCCAGACCGTGCATGGCTTCGGTAAACGTCGGATCGGCAGTGAGGGACTCCTGATAGGCAGCGGCGGCCTGTTCCAGGTGCCCGTCGGCCATGAGATCGAGCGCTGCGTAGTAATGATCTTCGGCTTTCTGGCGGGCGTTGGCGTCAGGCATGCGGAAAAATTCCAAGCAGAGACTGGATTCTAACATGGGCCTCGTGGGTGGCTGAATTCAAACCCCTTACCACGAAGGACACGAAGGATCACTAAGGAAATCCAGGCGATGAAATCCTTCGTGATCCTTCGTGCCCTTCGTGGTTCCTGGTTTTCTCTCGCAGCGTGTCCATTCGATCTTGCGGGTATGATGGCTGCATGCGCTACAAAGTCCGTTTTCTATGGAATGCCACGAAGGGGCATCGCCTGGCGCCGTGGCGGAGTCCCTACCTGCTGTGGCGCATCGAGACCTTTACGGGCGTGAAGATGACGCAGATCGGATTCCTGGAATTCTGGGAATTTATGTGGCGCGAACGCCATGACCTGTGGCGCTTCCTAAAATGGACGGGCGAGATGGAGCGCTGGGTCCACCCCAAACCGAAGAGTTCCTGAGAACCGCTAAGCGCCCTTACCCGCGGCTGCCGCCTCACCCAGGAAGATACTGACTTCACTGCCCTTGCCGGCGCCTGTAATCTGCGCCGCGGCTGCCCGGTTGGCCACGATCTCGAGATAACCCATGCTGCCGATGATGCCGAAGACTTCGCCCGGTGCTCCCTCGGCGTAAGCCTGGCGAATGTCGGTAATCTCCTTGCTTCCCACCACGACTTTGAATTTCGCGGATGCGGTGAACAGCGCAGGAACATCTTGCGGCGTCACATTGGTGATGAGGTTGCCGAAGCGGTCGACCTTCAGGACTACCGCACGCATGCGGCCCTCGCCCGTGGCCTTGGGCCGAGGCGCTGCGAAGCGCACGTAATCTTCGATCTCGTCACCGAACTTGTGCGAATCGACGTGCTTGGCCAGATAGGCGGCTACGGGGGCAAAGATGTCGCGTGCGTGAAACGTATTGCTCACGGGCATCCGGAAGTAGTGGTCGGAGCTGATGTGCCGCACGTGAATGCGCTCTTCCTTGGCATAGACCATCGAAAGTACGCCGTTATCGGGCGCGACGAAATGATATCCGTCGCTCGAAGCCAGAATCGGACGCCGCGTAGTCCCCACGCCCGGGTCCACGACCACGACGTGAACTGTCCCATTGGGGAAGTAGGAATACGACTGCGAGATCGCCAGCGCGCCATCGAGCACATCGAAGGCCTGCACGGCATGAGAGATGTCGACGATTGCGGCTTCCGGCACGATATCAAGAATGACTCCCTTCATCGCGCCGACAAAATGATCGTTGGTTCCAAAATCGGTGGTCAGAGTGATGATCGGACGATGTGCCAACATTCCCTCACTGGAAGAAAAAATAACGAAGACGAAATAAGACGCAAGAATCCCCGTGCATGCGACGTTAATTTGCAAGCAACCTGTGCGTCAAGGCACGGAGGTAATAGCCAGCAATCATTGTGCAAAAGCCCGGACGAGAACGAGTCCGGGCTTTTGCTGTTGTCAAAGCAGGCAAACGACCGTGTCGCTAATCCTCGCCCACCAGAGCGTTGATCAGTCCCTGCCCGTTGGGGCTGCCCCACCCGGTCACCAGATCGTAGCCGGTCACTGCCGAATAGCTGCCGGACTTTCCGCTGGTGACGTCGTGGAAGTCTGTGCCGTAGCTCGAACTGACGCCAAAGGAATAGAGATAGGGATTGATGAACCCAATGGTCGAGAAACCGTTGGCCGCCAACTGCTGGTTGACGAGCGCGATGTATCCCGCCCACATAGGAGCGGCGAAGCTGGTGCCGCCGTAATCATTGGCCGTGCAGGTGGTCTGGTCGGCACAAACGTAGAACGTGAAGTTGGCGTTCGCCGAGACGTCCGGACCGTTGCGCAACGTAGTTGAGCCCTTGTTGCTGGAGTTGATCACGCCCGCGAGTTGCTGCCAGGACGGGATCGCGATCTTATCCGGAGAGATACCACCGCCGCTGTCGACCCAGGCGGTCTCCGATTTCCACGCGCCGCCGGCGCTGGCCGTAGTCAAGTCCGTTCCGCCGACGGAAACGACATTGGCGTCGTCGGCAGGCCAGGCTTCGTTCCTCTTCGACCAGGTGGAACTGTCACCCGACGCCGCGAAGAAGTTTTGGCCTTGCGATGCCATCTTCTTGAAGTATGGATCCAGCGTGGTTGGATCGGCAGGCGTCCATCCCCACGAGCAGCCGATCGTGGTTGGCAATGGGCTATGCGTGGTCATGGCGCTGATGATGGCGGTGTCGGTCGAGCCGACATACATCACCAGGCTGGCCAGTCCCGGAGCCATGCCCAAAGCCTGTGTCATATCGAGCGTCTGCTCCGTGTCATCGCAACGCCCGCCGGCCCTGGAATCGACGCAACTGGTGCTGGTTCCATCGGTCGATAGCAGCGTGATCGGCACCGAGTTGGTCTGCTTGGCATTTTTGTAGTAGGTGGTGAGGTCGGCCAGGTCTGTGCCCAAATATTCGAACAGCCCTAGATTCTGCCCGGCGCCGGTGAGAGCCGTTCCCCCGTAATAGGCCGCGCGCATATCACTGCCCAGAAAGGACGCCGACGGACCGGAACCGGTCGTGGCATGGCGGATCACGGCGTCGGGACTGATGCCGTGCGCCCTAGCGTAGTCGCTTTTCTTGACGAACAACGGATGCGGGATGGAATAGTTGTCCAGACCGGAAATGTGCCACAGAGCGAATGGCAGGTCCGTCGAGGGTTCCCGGTCGGGCCCGTAAAAGATTCGGTTCTCGGTCGGGTGCTGGTAGGTCAGCAGGGTCACATGGAATGCGGCCTCAATCGCCGATACCGGACCGCGGACCTGCACGTCCATGCCATCGCGCGAGCCACCAACCACGGCCAGTCCACGCTCCTGGACGTATCGCACGACCGCGTCGTAGTCCGCTTGCGTCGGACCAAACCTTGCAGTGAACTCGGACGGAGTCAGGAAGTGCCGCTGGTTGGGAACGGTTGAGCTGTATAGGTCGGCCAGGAAAGAATCCAAACCAGCCGGATCACGCAGCGGCAGAACGACATCGAGCCGCATGATTTGGGTGACGGGAAGGCGCCCGACGGGCCTTGCTTGCCCGTTCAGTGTTGCCTGGCGCACGTGGTGGGTCTGGGTCGTTTCCGCGCGGCCCTGCAGTAGTCCGGCGGAGACAAATGATGCGATCGAAAACAGAAGTATGAAGATTCGCTGATTCACTCTTCCTCCTGAGCATTCTTGATTTGGCGGGGCTGGAAATTTCGCCGCCGTCCACAGCGAAAACATCTTTTTCACTTACCCGCATGAGTTCGAGTAAATATAAGAGGAAGGAGAGGCTGTCAAGGGTAAAGAGGGAAAGTTGGATTCGATTTACGAAAACAGAACAAGATCAAGCGGCGCCGATTCCTTCATGACCTCAGGAAGATAATCGAAGTGGGGCCAAGCCACGTCGTAAGCGACGCGACTCGGTATGGGTTTGCCTACTCGTAACGCAGCGCTTCGATAGGATTCAGCCGTGACGCTTTCAGAGCAGGGAAGAATCCGGAGACGATTCCCACCAGCGACAGAATCGTGAACGAAATGATCATCACGCCCATGGAAGCGTGCAGGAAGATCGCACCCTCGTGGTCGGCGGTCTTGTAGAACTCGTCGTAGAGAGGCATGGGAGGAATCGCCCAGGTTAGAAACTCGGCGACGAACATGCCGATGACGCCGCCCACAAATGTGAGAACCAGGGCCTCGAGCAGAAACTGCACTAGAATGTGGCGTGGCCGGGCTCCAATCGCCTTGCGCAAGCCGATTTCGCGCGTTCTCTCGGTAACGGAAACCAGCATGATGTTCATCACGCCGATGCCGCCCACGGCCAGCGTGCAGACACCGATCAGTCCTAGCACGGCCTGCAGGCCGAGGGAAAAGCCATTGATCATAGCGCGGTCTTCGATCGTGTCCCACTCCGGCGTGGCCTTGTCGTCCTTGGGATCGAAGTGGTGCCGCCGCGCGATCACTTCCCGCACCGCCATGAGCGCTTTCTTGTTGAGTTCAGGCGCGGTGGGTTGGATGATGATCTCATCCGGGTCACGAACGTTTTTCAGATCGCGCATCAAGGCGAAGGGGATGAACCCGTTCTCATTGTCGGGACCCTGATACATGGAGTCCTGAATCTTGTTGCGCATGGTGCCGATCACTTCGAAATCGAGACCACCGATTTCGACGTGTTGTCCGACACCGGGCGCACCCTGAAACACTTTTTTCGCGGCGCTATAGCCCAGAATCACCACGCGACGATGGTCAGCGAAGTCGGTCTCGTTGAAGTAGCGCCCGTCGGCCAGTTCCAGTTTGCGCATCTGGCCATAGGGCATATCCACGCCGCGAACTTGGATGGAGACAACGCGGGTGCCGATCTTGAAGCCGAAGTCGCGGTCAATCTCTCCGCTCACCGCCCGCACAATGGGGACTTCATCACGAATGGCTTCCACGTCCTCTAGTTCGTACTTGACCGCTTTGCCGGCCCGCTGGCCGCCGGCCTGCATGCTGGTCTGCCCGGGCCAAATGACGATGACGTTGTTTCCCATGTTCAGAAAGGCATGCAGCACGCATCCGCCCAGGCCCTGCCCGTAGGCTAGCAGTAGCACGACGGAGACCAGGCCCCATCCGATGCCGAGCATGGTCAGCGCCGAGCGCGTGCGATCACGCATCAGCGACTGCCAGCCTTGCGAAATGAGTTCTTTCAGGTACATGGCTTGCTACTCTTTTACCGCGCTAACTTCTTTGCCACGGATTCACACAGATCACACGGATTCAACCCAACTGCGCAATTCTTATCCGTGTTCATCCGCGTGGATCCATGGCAGATGAAGTTGCGTGGTCGCTCCGAGCCTACTGAACGTGGATGTCGCCCGATCCGGTGCGCACGCGTAGCAGTGGGCCGCCACCGTGCACCTTGCCGCGAATCTGCTTATGCGTATCTCCCACGCGTCCCTGCACGGTCATTTCGATGGGCTCCCCCACGTCGACTGTGCCGGAGCTTGTCGAAATGTCCGCATCAAAAGCGGCATTCCCGGGTAGGCGCACGTGCACGTTGCCTGAGCCGGTATGAATCTCCCACGAGCCAGTCTGGGTTCCTTCGGCGGTGACGTCGCCGCTGCCGGTCTCGCCGTGGAATTCACCTTGCACGCCGCGCGCCGTGATGTTCCCGGACCCGGTGCGCAAGTCGATGTTGCCCGAGGCGACTTCTTCAATCTCGACATCCCCGCTGCCGGTGCCACCCTTCACCGCGCCGGAAATCTGGCGTGCGCGAATGTTGCCCGAGCCGGTCTGCAACTGAAGTTCGCCCTTTAGGTTCGCGAGCTTCACGTCGCCCGATCCCGTCTGGGTGTCGACGTTGCCACGCGTGCCCTCAATAATCTGATCGCCGGAGCCACTGCGGGTGCGAACGGTGGTATCGGCGGGCACGCTGATTTCGTAGTCCACGGAAATGTTGCGCATGCTCACGTAGTCGATGTGAATGTTGTTGCCCTCCTGGCGGATCGGAGGATTTTGTTCAATCTGGTGAACGTCGGCGTCGCGGCCCCCCATCAGCCAGTGGTCGCCTACATGGATCTTGCCGCGAATGAAGACGGATCCGCCTGAGCCGGCACGTACCGTGACATCGCCGGAGCGGGTGAGGACTTCAAGATTGACCGGTCCGCTGACCTGCAGCGTCCTCTCGAATTGACCCTGGACGCTGGAAGCAAAGACAGCAGTAGAGGCAAACAGCACGACCAGCGCGATTGCAAACGTCGGGAACAGCGATCGGCCGGACACATGGGAAGGAGCGAGAATGCGATGTTTATTCATAGCGTAGTGACTCCACAGGTGTCATATCCGCGGCGCGCTGGGCGGGATACATGCCCGCGGTCACGGTGATCAACGAAAGTGTCAGAATCGAAGCGACAATCGAAATCCAGGAAACGATGGGGTGCGGGACGAAGTCGGGTAAGGGAAGCGCTTCCAGAGCAGCGCAAATACCGATTCCGACCGAGAGCCCAAGAATGCCGCTGGCCACGGTCAACATGGCAGACTCAGCGAAGAACTGCCGCAGGATGTCGCGCTTGGTTGCGCCCATTGCTTTGCGCGTGCCAATTTCGCGGGTACGCTCGGTGACCGAGACCAGCATGATGTTCATCACGCCGATGCCGCCGAGGCACAACGTCACGATGGCGACACAGCCGAAGAACAGGGTCACGACGCCAAAGATCTTGTCCAACATCTTGGCGCCTTCCATCGTGTCCCAAATGAAGAGTGCGTCCTTGTCGGTGGCATCGAAGTGGTGGACGCGTGCCAGCGCGCTGCGTACCTGCAATACGGCAGCCTCGTGCTCTTCCGGATCGCGTACTTCGAAGACGATGTCATCGAGATATCCGCGGGTGATGCCAGCGCCCGGCTTGGTGGGAGGCGGAAAGTCCCGCGAAATCGCGGAGTATGGCGCGAATAAGTAGTCGTTGTCGGGCCCGCTGTAATTCGAGTTCTGTTTCTTCTCCTCCAGAACTCCAATCACGAGGTACGGAATGCTCTGCACCAGCATCGTGGCCCCGATGGCGGGCTGGCCGGGAAATAGCTGCCGGTAGGCCTTGGAACCCAGCACCAGCACGCGCCGGCCTTCGCGCTCGTCATCGTCAGAAATCAGCCGCCCCTCGGAGATCTGCAGCGACCGGAAGTCCTGGTATGACGGCCACATCCCGACGACGCCGCGGTTCGCCAGATTGTACTGGCTTACTTCAGGAATCGTGCGCCGCAACTCAGGGCTGACGTTCTTCACCAGATAGCACTCGTCGCGAATCAAGTCGGCATCATCGACGCTGAGGTGAATCTCTCTGCCGGCCGCACGCCCGCCTACTTGGGAACTCGTGCGGCCGCCCCACATGATGACCAGATCCTTGCCCAGGGTCTGCATGTGCTTCTTCTGGTCGACGCTGAAGCCCCGTCCTAGTCCCACCAGGATGATCACCGACGCGATCCCCCACACGATGCCAAACATCGTGAGGAAGGTCCGCATCTTGTGGGCCCGGAATGTGGCGAGCGCCTGGCGCAGGATTTCGGAGAGAGTCATAACAGTCCCTAAAAGACGTCCGGCTCCCGGCTCTCGGCTTCCGGTGTACGGATAAGCGCTTTGAACCGGAAGCCGGATGCCGGAAGCCGGACGTTTGTGTTACTGCAGTACGACCTGATCGCCTTCCTTCAGCCCGCTGAGGACTTCGGTCTTGGCGCCGTTCGAGATCCCGATGTTGACGGCAACTTTGTCCTTGCCGTCCTTGCCCTTCGGATCGGGAACTTCGACCGAGGCCTTCTTATCCTTGTCGTAGAGGATCGCGCCTTCGGGAATCTGCAGCACGTTCTTGTGCTCTTCCAGGATGATTTCCGCGTTGGCGGTCATCTCGGCCTTGAGTTCGCCGCCCGGATTCTGAATCGATACGCGCACTTCAAACGTGGTGACGTTGTCTTTTTCCACGCCCATCGGAGAAATCTTGGTCACCTTGCCGTCAAAGGTCTTGTCCTTGAACGACTCGACTTTGATGCGGGCGCGCTGTCCGAGATACACCTTGCCGATATCACTCTCGTCGACTTTGCCCTTTACATAGACTTCGCTGGTATCACCCAGCGTCATCACGAGCGTGGCCGACGAACCCAACACGAGGATTGAGCTGACGGCGTCGCCCATCTGCACATCGCGCGAGAGCACGATGCCGTCGATCGGCGAGATGATGTCGGTATAGCTGAGCTGTTCTTCAAGCTGTTTCAAATTCGCCTGGTCCTGCGCCACTTGCGCCTGGGACTGGGCGATCTTGGCCTTGAGCACGGTGACCTGTGCCTTCGAAACGTTCTGCTTGTTCAGGGCCATCTCGTAGTTCTTTTGCGCATCGTCGAGGGCGGAGGCGGATACTACGCCATCCTTCGCCATTCCGACTGCCCGGTCATACGCACGCTTCAACAGCGGGACATCTGGACCTTCAGCGTCGACTTTGGCGCGCTCGAAGTCGGCCTGCGAACTCTTCAAGTTCGCCTCGGCAGCATCCAACGCCGCGCGTGACTGCTCCACCTGTGCCTCGATCTCGATCTTGTCGAGCTGGGCCAGGAGTTGACCCTTTTTGACGCGGTCGCCGTAATCAACCAGGAGCTTCTTCACGATGCCACTGGCCTTGGACTTCACTTCGACCTTGGTGATGGGCGTAACCTTGCCGGTTGCTACTACACTCTTGGCCAAGTCGCCCTTTTCCACTTTGGCGAGTTTCGATGGATCAATCTTGGTTCCACCGCGCGTCGCCGCGAACACTCCACCCGCAATCAGCAGCACGATGACTGCTACCACGCTGCCCCAGATAATCAGTTTGCGACGCTTCTTCTTATTATTACCGTTACCGTTCACAACGCCTCCTGTAGATACCGCCAAGTGGAGATTGGGACCCATTCTGCTGCCCTCACTCCTTAGTACGCGGGCCAACTTACATTTGTTCCTGCAAAACTATGATTTATGAACTGAATTGGAAAAAGACCACTGAAATGGCTAACTCATCTGCCGCCTGCCAGTTAGACCCGCGACCTCTTAAAAGGATAGCGGATACCGGAGTGGAAATTTGTGACCGTGCGCACCAGAACAATGGGGGGAAGGAATGTGGGGACAGCCGCCCTCGGCCGTCCTCGGGCCGAAGGGCCGAAGGCTCTAACTGTCGCCGTACGGACTTAAGACCAGTCGCGCTGCGCTCGACGGACAGCCGAAGGCGGCTGTCCCCACATTCTCAAACTCTGAGAGCTGCCACGCTACAACTGGTTTCAAATGTTAGAATTACGTTTCCATGATCGCCTTTGTGCTGCTCCGGGTGTTTCTGATCCTTCTCCTGGTGGCGGCCAATGCCTTCTTCGCGGCAGCCGAATTCTCCCTGGTGAGCGTGCGCGATACCCGCATCCAGCAGCTCATCTCGGCGGGTCGCATCGGCGCGCGCATCGTGCAACGCCTTCACCAGAACCTCGACGAAGTTGTGAATGGCGTTCAGCTTGGCATCACGATGGTCAGTCTTACCCTGGGCTGGATCGGCGAGCCTATGGTCGCCCGCCTGGTGGAGGGGATGGAGTTCGTCCACAAGGTTCCTCACGCGGCCGTCTACGCCCACACCATCGCCATTGCAATCGCCTTCAGCCTGATCACGTACATGCACGTGATTCTCGGCGAGTTGGTGCCGAAGACTCTGGCCCTGCAGCGTGCAGAGCAGGTCGCGCTAGCGGTGGCCGCGCCGATGGAGGCATTCCTCACCCTTACGCGCCCGGTCCTCTTCTTTATGCGCCGATCCGGCGGCCTGGTTCTGAGAATGTTTGGTGCGCAGGCTACCCGCCGCGGAGGAGCGGTTCACTCGCCCGACGAACTTAAACTCATCGTCACCGCGAGCCGCCAGTTCGGTCAGATTCCGGAGTTTCAGGAAGAGATGATCCACAGCGCCATTGAACTTGACAGCATCACGGTGCGAGAAGTGATGGTCGCCCGTCCCGATATTTTTTCGCTGCCCTCGGACCTGCAACTTGACGAAGCGCTGGCACGCGTGGTCGAAGGCCAGCACTCGCGCATTCCGATCTACGATCCACAGCGCGGCCCCGAGCACATTGTCGGTGTGCTCTACTACAAAGACCTCATGCGCTGGATGCGGCTGCGCCTCAGCAATTTGGGCCAGTCGACCTCGACGCGTATTGCACGCATGCAAATTGGCCAGATCATGCACGACGTGCTGGTGGTTCCCGAAACCAAGGTTTTGGCGGAATTGTTGGCCGAGTTCAAGGATCGCCGCCGTCATCTGGCGGTAGTTGTTGACGAATTCGGGTCGACTGCCGGCGTCATCACTGTCGAGGACATTCTCGAGCAACTGGTGGGCAACATCGAAGACGAATTCGATGTGTCGCCCAGCGAGCCCGCGCTCGAAGATGAATCGGTTCTGGTGCTCGAAGGCTCGGTGAACATTCGGGACTTGGAAGCTGAATATGGGCTGACGCTGCCGCGCGACGCCGGTTTTGAGACCTTGGCGGGATTTATTCTGGCGAGACTGCAGAGGATTCCGACCTTGCGCGACTCCTTCGAATACGAAGGGCGGCGCTACACGGTCGAACAGTTGGAAGGACACCGCATCGCCAGAGTCAGAATCGAAAAGACCGTAAACGTAGAAGGCGAAGCCGAGGCGGCGAAGCAGGGGGGAGACTGAGAGCAGTGCGCGTCCGACGGAATAATCAGAGGGGTGTAATCCTGCGCGCAATCGAGGGACCTAACCTTTGGCGAGAGGGTTGCATTCGAGGAACACGAGGTCCTTCGACTCCGCGCGCTCGTTCGAGCGCGCTCCGCCCAGGATGACAACGTAAGTGAGAGCTGAAAACTGAAACTAATCCTCCAACGCGTCCTCTACACGCTCCCGGTCATCTGGCTGGTGGTGAGCCTCGTTTTCCTGTTGATCCATCTCGTGCCCGGAGATCCCATCGCGCAGATGCTCGGCGAAGGCGCCCCGGCCTCCGACATCGCTGCTACGCGCCATGCCTTTGGCCTCGACGCACCTCTCGGCGAGCAATATTTCCACTATTGGAAGGGCGTGTTGCACGGCGACCTGGGGCGCTCGATCCGCTACAACCAGACCGTGACCAAGCTGATTGCCCAGCGTTATCCCTACACTCTGCGGCTCACGCTGGCGTCCTTATTCGTGGCGATCCTTCTCTCGATCCCTGCCGGAGTCCGCTCGGCGCGCCGCCGTAACCGCTGGGATGACCGGTTGCTCTCCGTCGTCAGCCTCTTCGGCCTGTCGTTTCCCAACTTCGCGCTCGGGCCCATCCTGATCCTGATCTTCGCGATCAAACTGGGATGGCTTCCGGTCTCGGGCGCAGGATCGTTCGCCAACCTCGTGCTACCCGCGCTCACGATGGGCGGTGCGCTGGCCGCCATCCTGACCCGCATGGTGCGCACCTCGATGCTCGAAGAACTCGGCCAGGATTACATCCGCACCGCCCGCGCCAAGGGCCTGCCCGAGCGCACTGTCGTCTACCGCCATGCCCTGCGCAACGCCATGATCCCTGTGTTGACGGTGCTGGGCCTGCAGTTCGGCGCGCTGCTCGCCGGCGCGATCGTCACCGAAAAGATTTTCTCCTGGCCCGGCATCGGACGGCTCACCGTCGACGCGATCTCAGCTCGGGACTATTTCCTGGTCCAAGGCTGCATTCTCTCGATCGGCCTGACGTACGTTGCCGTGAACTTCCTCACGGATGTGCTGTATTCGGTGGCGAATCCGAGGATCAGACAATAGAGCGTCCGGGGAAGGAATGGAGATGAGGGCAAAGCTGAAAGTAATATTACCCGTCGTCAATGTTGCAATCGCTGCCACTTTGCTCGGTATAGGGTATGGCCGGCGGGTGGAAGGCTGGTTTGATATACCAGTGGAGCTGGCATATTCGATCAACGCTCCAGCGAACTTGCTGCGGGACCTTACATGGTTCGAGTGGAACAAACACATATACCCACATTGCTCGGCGGCGAATTCAGAAGCTTGCATCAAAGCTGAGCGAGGAATCGAGACGGTCGTGTTTCTGCTTGGTATTGCCTTTGTTTGGTACGTTGTGGCAGTGGAAATCGAAGCCGGTCGTCGAGGAACAAGGGCGATGGCGCGTTTTGGAACTCCGGCTAGGGCGTTCGTCGATGTTGTTCTCTTCTCGGTAGGAGCGGTCTTTGCCTTTCTATTCGTTGCGAACTGGAGGACCCTACCTAATGTCCCCGGTTCGTGGTTCATCTTCTTTTACCTTGCATGGGCGCTCGCACTTGTAATCTCTTATGGCAATGATCTAGTTCGCATCGTGCGCCGCAGCTAGGTCGATGGCGGCCGGGTTGCCCCATTTCTCGCGTTCCGTGCGAGAAGTGGGAATTTCGATGTCGCGGCGGCCACGTGGGGTCTTGACTTCCTCCGTGATAGACGTACAATATACGTACACTGTGGGTCTGTTGTACGCACAGAGAAGGAATGCCATCATGCCTGCGACAGCGGCCAAGAGAAAACGCAGCGAGCGGTTCAACGTTCGGCTCAGCGAAAAAGAAGCCCAGCTCATCCGCCTGGGCGCTGAACAGCGAGGTGTGAACATTACGAACTTCATCCTGGAAAGCGCCTGCGTGCGAGCTGCGCACGAGATTGCTGAGGCACGGCATTTCGAACTGAGCTCCAGGGATTGGCAAAGGTTCAGCGATGCGCTCGATAGGCCGGTCAAGGCAAAACCTCGACTCAAGAAACTGTTTGCGGAATCCACCGTTCTCGACTGATGCCGCTTCGAAAGCTGCCACTGTCGAGGGTCGAGCCGATCTCTGAGTCTCACGACCTTAGCCGGTTCGATTGCGGGGCGCACGAATCCCTCAACGACTGGTTGAAGCGCTTCGCTCTCACCAATCAGAAAAACGAGTCAACCCGAACCTACGTAGTCCACCGCAGTGGAGTCGTGGTGGGCTACTATTCCATTTCCGCCGGTAGCGTCTCTGTCGGGGAAGCACCCGCCCGCATAGCCCAAGGGCTTGCACGACATCCGATCCCGGTCATTTTGCTGGCAAGGCTAGCGGTTGACAAGGCCGAAAAGGGAACGGGGCTGGGGAAGGCTCTTCTAAAGGATGCACTGGCGAGAATTGCTCGGGCAGCGGACATCGTCGGAGCACGCGCAGTTCTCGTTCACGCGATCGACGAGCAAGCAAGGAAGTTCTATGAGCACTTCGATTTCGAGCCCTCGCCCATTCACGAATTGCAATTGATGCTGCTGATGAAGGACCTTCGCAAAGCCCTGGAATAGCAGGCGAGGCGAGGCATCGCGGCCCCGCCTCGTGCTTGGAAGAAACTACGCCGCTTGCCTTACTTTTTTCATCCGTTCTTCCAGTTCCTTGGGCGCCACATCTTCCACGTGCGTGGCGACTCCCCACAGATGTCCGAACGGGTCCTGCAGAAAGCCGGAACGATCGCCGTAGAACTGGTCCTCCACAGGCTTCAGGATTTTCGCTCCCTCCGCAGTCGCGCGCTCGACCACGCGGTCCACGTCGGGAAGGTAGATATAGAGGCTCACCGGGCTTGCGCCGATCGTGGCCGCACTGGTGTGACCCTGCCCCATGCTGGGATTCTCGTCGGCCAGCATGATGTGCGAGTTGCCGATCTTCAATTCGGCGTGCCCGACTTTGCCATCCGGCCCGTCCATGCGAAATAGCTCTGTCGCACCGAACACCTTCTTGTAATAGTCGATGGCCCGCGCGGCGCCTCGGATAATGAGGTATGGGGTAATGGTGTTGTAGTCTTTGGGAATATACGAGACTTTACTCATGATTTTTCTCCTTAGGAGTCTGGGCTAAGGGTGGAGGTTACGGCGCGCACGCGGAGCGGGCGTGCGGGTCACGGCTATTTCCTCTATGAAAACACATCCTCCGGGCCAGCTCAAGACCTCGGATACACGATCCTCAATAATTTTACTGCGGAGCCGCGGGCACGACGTGAATCGTCTGCAGCCATGTCTCCACCAACTTCGGCCAGGCTGTGACTGGAAGGTCCGTGCGCCGCAGTCCGTAGCCGTGTCCGCCGTTGGCGTAGATGTGCATCTCGGCCGGAACTTTGGCGTTCTTCAGCGCGAGAAAATAGACGGTAGAATTTTCGACGTGCACCGGATCGTCCTCCGCCTGAACAATAAAAGATGGTGGAGTTTTTTCAGTAACGCGAATCTCGGCGTTGGCTGCAAAGTTCTGTTCAGAGAGCGCGAGATAGCCAGGATAAACGATTACGGCGAAATCGGGACGGCAGCTGATTTTGTCGGCGTCGTCGACGGGTTCGTACAGCCGCCGCTCGAAGTGCGAGCTGAGCGCCGCAGAAAGGTGAGCTCCGGCGGAGAATCCGAGCACTCCGATTCGCGCTGGATCAATGTGCCACTCTGCCGCGTGAGCCCGCACGATCCCGAGGGCGCGTTGCGCATCCTGTAACGCGGCGGAGGATTTGGGATAAGGCCCCGAGTCTGGCACTCGGTATTTGACCAGAACGCAGGTAATGCCGGCCGTGTTAAGCCAGTCGCAAACCTCGGTGCCCTTCGAGATCGATGGCTAAAATGTGATACGCCCCGCCTGGGAAGACGACGATCGCGGCGCCGGTGTTCTTCTGCTTTGGTGCGTAAACCGTAAGCGTGGGCGTCGACACATTGCCCAGACGGATGACAGGCTTGGCGGCGACCAGACGATCCTTGGCGGTTGTGGTGTCGATCTCGGCGCCGGAACTTGCCGTGGTTCCGGGCGCACCGTGAGGCCACAGGTCCAAGGTCAGATGACCGAGTGCAGGCTGCCATGCGGGCTTTTGCGCGAACAGGCTGATGGAGAGGAGCATTATTACGAAAGGGATGAGCAGGCTGCGCATGGCTTGATCATCTCAGCCCCTCGATAACTCGCGCAACTTCGTCTCCATTGATCGTTGAACTGTATATGCAGGTGTATTAAGATGTATATATACGAGGAGTTATTCTATGGCCGTAACCATGACCTCCATCCGTCTCGACACTGACTTGGCAGATGAGGCTGTGAAAGTTCTGGGCGCGAAGTCCCGTACCGAGGCGGTTCACGTAGCGCTGCGGGAGATTGTTGCTCTCAAGCGTTTCAAAGACTTGATGAAGAAGAACGCAGGCAAGCTGAAGTTTGCCGGATCCGATGAGAAGTGAGGAATGAGTGACTTCGTCCTCTTCGACACTTCCGTTTTTGTCGATGACCTGCGAACGGGACGCCATCAGGAGCGAATCCGATCGGTCACTGGATTGATCCGAACCTCTTCCGTCGTACTCGCGGAGTTGGGGCGTGGCGCCACCAAAGCGGCGGAGCGCGAATTCCTGCGCGCGTTGGCGAGGAATCACCCGATTCTGACTCCGACAGAAAAGAATTGGCTGGAGTCGGGCGAGATCCTGGCAAGAATTCATGCCGCTCGCGGTTTTACACCGGGCAAACTGCGTGATTTGCACTTCGATGTGCTGATTGCGCTGACCGCGCGCTCTCACGGTGCCCGCCTGATCACTACGAACCGGGCGGATTTCGAGTTGATTCACCACTTCCGCAAAGTTCGCCTTGAGATATGGTAGCTTCATCTGAATCCATGTCCACCGCCGCTATTTCGTTGCGCCGTAAGCTCGCCGGAAATGCACGCCACAATCCGCTGGCCGCGATCGGTGTTGTGTTGGTCGTGATCTTCGTGATCTTCGCTCTGTTCGCGCCCTGGATCGCGCCGCAGGACCCGGCCTCGATCCACTTGCCCACCCGGCTGGACACCCCATCTTCGGCCCACTGGTTCGGAACTGATGAACTGGGCCGCGACATTCTCTCGCGCGTCATCCATGGCGCACGCATCTCGATGCTGGTCGGCACTTGCGTTGTCCTTACCTCGCTCGCCCTGGGACTCATCATCGGGTCTATTGCCGGATACTATGGTGGCGGCATCGACCGCTTCGTTAACGTCGTATTGATGAACGCGTTTCTTTCGTTCCCCGGAATTTTGCTGGCCATTGCCTTCATCGCGTTCCGCGGTCCGGGCATCTTCAATCTGGTTCTCGCGCTGTCTCTCGGCGGATGGGTTGGCTACGCACGCCTGGTTCGAGGACAAGTTCTTGCCGCCCGTGAACGCGAATTCGTGGAAGCCGCACGCGCTCTCGGCGCCAGCGACCTGCGCATCGTTGTTCGCCACATTCTGCCCAACATTATTCAGCCCGTGGTTGTTCAGGCTGCGATCGGAATGGCCGGAGCGATTCTCGCGGAAGCCACTATGAGTTTTCTCGGGCTGGGTGTTCCTCCACCGACCTCGAGTTGGGGAGCGATGCTGAACGACGGTCGCGCCCACCTGTTCGACGCCCCGCACCTCGTGCTGTTTCCCGCGCTCGCCGTGATGCTGGCCGTGCTGAGTTTTAATTTCATCGGGGACGCGCTCCGCGACTATCTCGATCCCCGCTCTCGCATCGAAGCCGGTTTGTAAGTACACACCCGCTGTCCCTGTTTCGCTCAAAACCCGTTTCAGTCAAGCCATCCGAGCCTGTAAGTGCTTGACGCGAAACCATATAAAAAACTCGCAACATTTCTTGGCACTTTGGGTTTCTTCTCCCGTGGCCACAAGGCTCTAAGAAAATTCGAAAAATCAGACCAATGGGAGAGTTCCAATGAAGAGCACGATCAAGATTACTTTTTTGAGCACAGCTCTCGCGATCCTAGCGCTGCCAGTTGTGGCCCAAACCACTACCCCCGCGCCGGTCACGGGCGAAAGCATTCAGGACCGGAAAGAAAACCAGCAGGACCGCATCGCCAATGGTGTGAAGAGCGGGCAGTTGACGGCGGGCGAGACGGCGAACATCGAAAAGAAGGAGTCAAACCTGAACCATGAAGAAAAGGACATGCGCTCGCTCGATAACGGCAAACTGACCGCGGCGGACAAGACCACGCTGAACCAGCAGCAGAACAAGCTTTCGAATCAGATCTATCAAGACAAGCACAACACGGCGGTGCAGAATACAGCCCCGAAGAGCGAAGTCGGCCAGCGCCAGGAGAATCAGCAGGACCGCATCGCGCAGGGCGTAAAGAGCGGCCAGTTGACCGCCGGCGAAACGTCTCACCTGGAAAAGAACGAAGCAAAGATCAACCACGAAGTGCGCAATGACCGTGCGGCCAACGGCGGCAAGCTGACGGCGCAGGAAAAGCAGCAGGTCAACCACCAGCAGAACAAAGTTTCGCGTCAGATCTACCGCGACAAGCACAACGGTCGGCGGCAATAGCCAGTTTCCACTACATAGCCAAGGAAAAGAGCGAAGTCGCAACGCCCCTGGGCCAACCTGGGGGCGTTTTGCTTTTTCGGGGCACTCGGTCTGGAACTGGTCCCTAAGCCTCTGAAAACGCGACGGATCCCGTCCTTGACATCAATCGCAAATTGCAATATAACTATCGCGTATTGAGATACGACCTTGAGGGGCGTGGCCGGTGAAGCTGGGCGAGAAAATTCGGTACCTGCGCGAAGTGGAAGGATCGTTGCGCGGTCTCGGTCGTCCGATGACGCAGCTTGAACTGGTGCGCGCCATCCGCGAGGAACTGGGCAAAGGCAATTCGATTAGCCAGTCGTATCTTTCGCAGATCGAGAACGGAGCGCGTCCCCACATGACGCAGTCGTCGCGCGCTCTCCTGGCCAAGTTCTTCAAGGTGCATCCCGGATTTCTCGTGGATGACCCGGATGGGTACCACGCCGAATTGACCTCCGACCTGCGTACGACAGAGGGGCAACTCGATGTGTGGCTGCTGCAGGGTTCGGAGAAATTCGCGAGCGATCCGGAAGTCAGCAAGGTGCTGATCAAGGCCGCGCGCGAAAAAGACACGCGCCGCAGCTTTCTATTGTTGGGCGCGATTCTCGAAACGCCTGGACTGGCCGACCGCCTGCTGGAGGCGCTCCGGCCCGAGGTTGCCGGCAATGGCAACCATCGCAAGGCCGCGAATGGGGAAGGGAGGCGAATCCGATGACGTCGACAGGTTTTGACTGGTCTGATTTCTATTTGATCTGTTTTGCGGTCGGCTTCTGCTTCAGTTTGTTTTCGTTTGTGTTTGGAGGATCGCGTTTCGGGCGTCTGCATCTGCCGCATTTTCACGGACACGGGGTCCCGCAGTTGCCGGCAGGGCACGCGCCCATGGGACATGCTTCGGTTGCGGGTGGGCACGCGCCGGGGGCAGCACACGGCGCGCCGGCCTCGAACGCTTCGGGTGCGGATCAGACATCGCGCGGCAGCAATGTTTCGCCGTTTAATCCGCCGTCGCTGGCCGCGTTTTTGGCCTGGTTTGGCGGTACTGGATATTTGCTCACACGCTTCTCGTCGGTGTGGGTCGGTTTGGGGCTGTTGTTGTCGGTGGGCAGCGGACTGGTTGGAGGCGGAATCATTTTTCTGTTCCTGAGCCGAGTGCTGATTTCAGACGAGGAGAACATGGACCCGGCTGACTACGAGATGGTTGGCGTGCTTGGCCGATTGGCGGTCTCCATCCGCGAAGGTGGTACGGGCGAAATCGTTTATTCGCAAGTCGGAACACGACGCGTCTGTGGCGCCCGCAGCGAAGACGGCAGCGCCATCGCCAAGGGAACTGAAGTAGTGGTCACGCGTTATGAAAAGGGAATTGCCTACGTTCGCTTGTGGAGCGAGATGTCGGGCGAAGACGAAACGACTGCCGGCAATTCGGTGGAGCGCTGAGTCGGCGCGATGAACGGATTGCAAAACAATCCTGGTGCCTGGAGACCGTATGAAGGGACGTTGGTACAAGACGCTGGTTGCGCTGATGTGGCTGGCACTGCCGATCACGGCGGTGGACTACTCGAGCAACTGGGAGCGTCTGCCGGGAAGGATGGCAGTGCACTTCGACGCCAACTGGCAGCCCAACGGCTATACGTCCCGCGAAGGGGCCCTGGAACTGGGGCTCGGCATCATGGTGTTCATGCTGGTCGTGTCGACGATTGGATTGTTGATCGCGCACGCCCTGAAACCGGCGGCGGCCTGGCCGCTGCTCGTGGTCTTTTACGTGACGATCGGATTTGTGTGGTTTGGAAACCGCTCGATCATCAAGTGGAATCTGAACCCGCCGCCAGCCCATTCCGAGTTGATGGGCCCAGATCCCCAGCGGTACGTGACTCAAGCGCACCGGAGTATCTAACACTGCATTCGTAACAGGAGGCTTTATGTTCAATGGAATTTCGAACGTGGTGGAGATTTGGGTCTTCGTCGGGCTCGGAGTGATGGTCATCCTGTTCCTGATGAGCGGAATGGCCAGGCTCTATCGCAAAGCGGGGCCGCACGAGGCACTCATCGTGTACGGCCTGGGCGGGACGCGCGTGGTGCAGGGCCACGGCACGTTAGTACTGCCAATGGTGCAGATTTGCCGTGACCTGTCCCTGGAATTGATGTCGTTTGATGTGGCGCCGCAACAGGATCTGTATACCAAGCAAGGCGTCGCGGTGACGGTGGAAGCTGTCGCGCAGATCAAGGTGAAGTCCGATCGCGAGTCAGTGCTGACGGCGGCCGAACAATTCCTCACCAAGTCCGACCAGGAGCGCGAAGGCCTGATCCGGCTGGTGATGGAAGGCCATCTGCGCGGCATCATCGGACAACTCACGGTGGAAGAAATCGTGAAGCAGCCGGAGATGGTTTCCGACCGCATGCGCGGCACCTGCGCGGAAGACATGAACAAGATGGGATTGGAAGTGATTTCGTTCACCATCAAGGAAGTTCGCGACAAGAACGAATACATCACCAACATGGGTAAGCCCGACGTTGCTCGCATCAAGCGCGACGCCGATGTGGCCACGGCGGAAGCCGATCGCGATACGGCCATCAAGCGTGCGCTAGCGCAGCGGGAGTCGGCTGTCGCCAAGGCACAGGCCGATCAGGAGCGCGTGCTGGCGGAGACGTTGTCGCTGGCCAAGCAGGCCGAAGCCCAGCGCGATCTCGAAATAAAAAAGGCCCAATACCTGGAAGTCACCAAGCGCCAGCAGGCGCAGGCCGACAAGGCTTATGACATCCAGACCAACATCATGCAACAGCAGGTGATCGCCGAGCAGGTGAAGGTGCAGCAGATCGAGAAAGAGCAGCAGGTCAAAGTGCAGGAAGCGGAAATCAACCGCCGCGAGAAGGAACTGATCGCAACCGTGTTGAAAGGGGCAGAGATCGAGCGTCAGCGCATTGAGACTCTCGCCGCGGCCGAGAAGCAGCGCCTGATCGCAGAAGCCGAAGGTCAGGCATCCTCGATTCGAGCGCAAGGCGAGGCCGAAGCCGAAATCATCTTCAAGAAAGGCGACGCCGAAGCCCGTGCGATGAACGTGAAAGCTGAGGCGTTCCAGGAATACAACCAGGCGGCGGTCATCGACCGGCTATTCGCCAGCATGCCGGAGATCGTGAAGGCCTTGGCCGCTCCCCTGGCCAACGTCGACAAGATCACCATCGTTTCCACCGGGAACGGCGATGGGGCGGGCATGAGCAAAGTCACCGGCGACATCACCAAGATGGCGGCACAAGTGCCAGCGCTGTTCGAGACACTCTCGGGCATGCCGCTGTCAGAGTTGCTGGGAAAAGTACGGCTGATTGGCGACCGGGCCCCGAAGACGGGCGATGCGCCGAAAGCCTAGCGAGGGGTGCGGGAACGAGCCGGGGCTCGTTCCCGCCTGTCGGCCGGATTGCGAAAGCCTTCAGGAGCAGGTTATGACGAACAAATCCAAATACGCTGGAGTGGGTATCGCGCTGGGCGCGGCGCTGGGCGCGGTGTTCGGAGTGCTGGCGGGAAATATGGGCGTCTGGTTGGTCATCGGCGTCGCAATCGGAGTGCTGATTGGCGCTTCGTTTCGCGGCAAGCCAAAGAACTGTCCACAGTGCGCGCAGATCCACCGCTCGCATGAATTAAGAAGGCAGGTGTGACAGCCTACAGAACGATTGGCAACCTAGAAGGACGGATCGACCCAACTCGCAAGGGTTGGCTAAAAGCTAGAAGCTAGCAGCTAGAAGCATAAGAAGGGGGTTCGATATGGCACTACTGGAGCGCGTTTCGACACTAGTCCGGGCCAACCTCAACGACCTGATCGACAAGGCGGAGGAGCCGGAAAAAATGATCAAGCAGGTCATCCTCGACATGCAGAACCAGCTTCTGCAGGTCAAAACGCAGGTGGCGATCGCGATCGCCGACCAGCATCTGCTCGAAGGCAAGCAGAAAGAGAACGAGAGCAAGGTGGCCGAATGGATGCGCAAGGCCGAACTCGCCGTCGACAAAAAAGAAGACGACCTGGCGCGGGCCTCGCTGCTGCGCGTGGAGAGCTATCGCGAACTCAGCGAAAACTTCACACAACAAGTTTCGGACCAGAAGGCGCAGGTTGAAAACCTGAAGTCCGCGCTGCGCCAACTGGAGCAGAAGCTCACGGAAGCGCAGGCGAAGTCCGACGTGCTGATTGCGCAGCATCGACGGGCTCGCGCCGTAGGCAAGGCCAGTGACGCGCGCTTGGCTTCCGGAGACGGCTCGAAAGCCGCAGCCTTCGACCGGATGAAGCGCAAGGTGGCGCATTCGGAGGCCGTCAGCCAGGCGAAATCAGAAATCGCCGGCGACAACTTGGACGACCGCTTGGCAGCGCTCGAAAAAGAAGACCGCATCGAGCAGTTGCTGGCCGACTTGAAAGCGAAGCGCGGGGCGTGAGGGGCGACCTCCTGGCGCCTTCCTATAACGCAAGTGACTCCTTGGAGGGAGCATGACTCGCAGCAGCAGTAGTTTGTCTACCGCAGCGGGGATATTAGCGTTGTCCCTGGGCCTTCTCGTGAGGCTCTGGAACAATGGCAACATCGCTCATTTCGCCAGCGGCTTTTTATTGGGCGTTTCCATTGCATTGCTGATCCTGGGTCTGGCGGGGACGCCGCGTCGCACCTCGAGGTGAAAATCAGACGCGTCGGCCGGATAATCTCCACAGCCCGCGAAGCCCAGTTCCGGGGGGAAGCGAGAAACCGCGATTGAGATACGCCGGGAAGGGAACCTTTACCATCAGAGATGTATTAACGCCATGGACGCGATTGTTGGTACAGGAGTTTGCCCGTGACGCGATCTTCGCACGGCCGCCCCTGGAATCTTGCTCCGGGCGGGGCGTGCCTTACATCCATTGACGCACCTGCCCGCATCTCTCTATTCTCATAAGGGACCTTAATTCTCAAGGACGGTACATGAAGAAGCTTGCATTTCTGACGCTGCTGGCGCTGGCACTCGCGGTTAGCGGTTGCAGCACGGGCCCCGCTCCAAATGTCGTGGGTACGTCTGCATCCGGATTTTGGGAGGCCCAACTAATTGGAGGCACAGGCGACGCCAGCAAATTGGGGTTTGTGACTGCCTTCAATGTCGTTAACATTGGGCAGCTTGATATTACAAGCTTCGGTTTCTTCAATGCGGGGGCCTGCTTTGCCAATGGCATAGACGGCAGTACCGAAGCCGGAACCGCCTCATTCACCACGAATGTCGGAACGGGTCAGGTCACAGGTTCGCTGACTTATACCGTGACGTCCTCGATCCCGGCGGGCAACATCCTCACACTAACCACTCCCGACGGCGGCCTAACCGGTACGTCCAACGGCACGACGACGACCACGGGAACTCTGAGCAATGGAATGGCTGTCGGGACGTGGACTTTAACCGGCGGTCAAGGCGATCCAAGTTGTGTGGGGACTGGCACCTTCATCATGTGCCAGGGCAAGAGTACGGGGTGCACAACTCCGTAGATCGTGAGGGGTGGGCCTGAGGTGCATCCTTCGGGTGCTTTCTTTCCCGCGCTCCGCCCTTCCTTCCTCTGACCTGGCTGCTATACAGTGAAAGCCATGAAGCGCTCTCTGCAACAGATTGCTGAGGCAGTGGGAGCCCGTCTGCTGGGCGACGGTCACGCCGAAGTGGGTGCTGTGGCCAGTTTGGAGTCGGCCACGCAGCAGGATCTTATTTTCGTCGACGATGAGAAACATCTGCCTGCGGCGCTCCAGTCTCGAGCCGGTGCGATCGTCGCGGGAGAGTTCGCGGCGTCGGCGGCAGCTGCAAGGCCGCTTCTCATTAGCGATCATCCCAAACTTGCGTTTGCTCGGGCCGCCCGGTTGTTACGCGGTGGATCGGCGCGCGACAGTTCGTCCCCTCACCTCGATGTGCACCCGACCGCGGTGGTTCATCCTTCCACGGTCCTCGCCGTCGACGTTTCCGTAGAAGCATGTGCCGTCGTGTCCGAGGACGTGACGATCGAGTCGAAAACCAGAATTGGTGCGGGTTCCACCGTCGGCGCGGGGGTGCGAATTGGGCACGACTGCGAAATCAATCCTAACGTTACGATTTATCCGGGCACCGTACTGGGCGACCGAGTGATCGTCCACGCTGGCGCGGTGCTGGGCAGCGATGGCTTCGGATACGTGCGCGACCGCAAGACCGGTCACTACGAAAAATTCCCGCAGGTCGGACGCCTGGTCATCGAAGATGACGTCGAGATCGGAGCGAATACGACCATCGATCGTGGCGCGCTCGACGAAACGCTGATTCGCCGGGGAACGAAAATCGATAACCTGGTCCACATCGGACACAACTGCCAGATTGGGGAAGACGTCGTGATTGCCGCGCAGACCGGCCTGTCGGGGAGCATCGTGATCGAGAATGGTGTCGTGCTCGGTGGCCAGGTTGGGATTGGTGAACACGCGCGTATTGGAGAAGGCGTCATGCTCGGCGGACAGGGTGGAGTTCTGCCGAACAAAGTTCTGCGAGGCAAGGGCGTGGCGTTCTGGGGAACTCCGGCGCAGCCTTTGCGGCAATATCTGAAACAACTGGCAACGCTGGGGCGCCTGTCGAAAAAATAAGGAGCCGGCGTCCGGCCGCCGGCTCTCGGCTTGCGGATGAAAGTCCGAACCGAAGGCCGGATCGCGGTAGCCGGAAGTCTTTTCTCATGGCCATCGTCATCATTGGCGGACATTCGCGCAGCGTGGGCAAGACGAGCGTGGTTGCTGGGCTGATCTCGGCGCTGCGTGAGTTCGAATGGACGGCCGTCAAGATCACGCAATACGGACACGGTATCTGTTCGGCGAACGGCGAGGCCTGCGACTGCGCGACGGGCGACCATTCCTGGGCGATCTCTGAGGAGCGCGAGCGATCGGGCGATTCGGATACCTCAAGATTTCTCGTCGCGGGTGCGGTGCAGGCGTTGTGGGCTCGAACGGAACAGGGCCGTCTCGCGGAAGCGATGCCCACTCTGCGCCAGCGACTAGAGGGCGCGCGCAACGTGATCATCGAGTCGAACAGCGTCTTGAAATTCCTGCGCCCGGACCTGTACCTGACAGTGCTTGATCCGTCAACGCAAGATTTCAAGAATTCAGCCCGGGAATTTCTGGACCAAGCCAATGCGGTAATCCTGCACGAAAAACCGCGCGGACCAGCATGGCAGGCCGTTTCGCTGAAGCCGGTAGCGGAGCGCCCGGTATTCCGCATCACGCCGCCGCCCTACGTGACTCCGGAAATCGCAGAATTCGTGCGTACAAGCTTGGTTGCACAGGTTGCCCGGGGCACGGAAACTAGAAGCTAAGAGCTTAAAGGCGCCTTTGTTATTCTTGTTCGTGCGCCAAATCCACCTCAGTGCCTGGCTCCTGGTCGTGCTCTCGGCCATTCTTCAGGTCATCATCTTTCCTCTTCCCGGCGTGTACGTACTGTCCTGGTTCGCGGTGGCTCCCTTGATTGTGGCTCTGTTGCGCGCGCGTCCGGCGGGCGAACTCGAGATAGCGGGCTCCGTCCGACTGCGTCCCGCCACGCCGTGGCAGGGATTTCTTATGGGCTACGGCTGCGGAATCCTCTGGTACGCCGGCACGTGCTACTGGATCTATGACACCATGCGCCAGTATGGTGGCCTCAACGGCGCCGAGGCGCTACTGGCTCTTTTTCTCTTCTGCTGCTACCTCGGGCTTTATCACGGATTATTCGGCCTGCTAGTCGGCCTGTTGGCAGGCTCGGGGCGTGACTTCCGTCGCCCGCTCGTGATGGCCCCGTTTCTGTGGGTCGCCGTGGAACTGGCGCGCACACGGATCACGGGCTTCCCGTGGCTTCTGCTGGGGATCTCCCAAGTGGACAATGTCGCCCTGAGTCGCATCGCGGCATCGACGGGCGTCTACGGCATTTCATTTGAAATCCTGCTGGTAAATGTCGCGTTGACCGCAGCATTCCTGGTCCCGCGCGAGAAGCGCGGAGCGCTGCTGGCCGCAGCATTGGCTGCGGCCGCGGTCCTGCAGGCTGGGAGACTGATCGAAGCTCCTCCCGCGAAAGCAGATCGCACGGCACTCCTGGTGCAGCAAAATATTTCTGTGTCAGCTGAGTGGACGCCAGCATTGGTGCAGCAGACTTTGAATGAATTAACGGAACTCACCGTGAAGTCCGCGGCTAGTAATTCGGTGGCGAAAGTCGATCTGGTCGTCTGGCCGGAGTCACCTGCGCCGTTCTTCACGAACGATAAGCGATTTCGCGACGCGATTAGCGAAATGGCGCGCACCACCAAAACTTGGACCGTGGCTGGCGCGATCGGTTCTTCATCAGCCGCGGGAGTGGGCGGACAGACTTCACCCGTCTATAACTCCGCTGTATGGGTAAGCCCAACTGGCGAGTGGACCGCGCGCTACGACAAAATCCATCTCGTGCCCTTCGGTGAGTTTCTCCCATTCCCGTCCTTGTTTTCTTTCGCCGGAGGCTTGACTCGGGAAGTCGGTGAGTTTCAGCGCGGCACCTCGCGCAATCCACTGCAAGGCGCAGACCAGCACCCGGGCGTCTTCATCTGCTACGAATCCATATTTCCAGATGAGGTGCGGCAGTTCGCGGATCAGGGCGCCGAAGTCTTCGTCAACATCTCCAATGATGGATGGTACGGCGATAGTGGCGCCTACGCGCAACACCTGAACCAAACCCGCATGCGTGCCATCGAGAACAATCGCTGGGTGCTGAGCGCCACCGATACCGGAGTCACGGCTTCGATCGATCCGTTGGGGCGCGTTGTTGCAAAGATTCCACGCAAAGAGCGCGCGGCTCTGGTTGCGCCCTACGCGCTTACTTCCGATACCGCCTTGTACACTCGCCACGGCGACTGGTTCGCGTATGCGTGTGCGATAATTTCAATTGGGGCGCTGCTCACGCGCTTCCTATCCCGCAAAAAGGTTGACGCGTCCTCATGAATCAAGAGCTGGTCCTGGAATACGAAAAACTCAGCAAGAAGGTCCACGAACTTCGGGAGTATCTTTGACGCGGAACGAGTCCGTCCGCAGCTAGCCGAAATTGAAAAGCAGTCCGCCGACCCGAATCTGTGGTCGAATCCTCTGCGCTCGCAGCAGGTGATGCGCGAAAAGAAGCGGTTGGAGCATGTGCTCGAAACCGACGCCGACCTCGTGCGTCGCAGCGACGACATTGCCGCCTACTTCGATCTGGCCAAAGAGGGTGAAAATGTCGATGCCGACTTACAGCGCGAAATCGGTGTGCTCCGTGACCTGCTCGAGCGGCTTGAAACCGAGACGCTGCTTTCGGGAGAGAACGACGCACGCAACGCCATCGTCACCATTCATCCCGGAGCGGGCGGAACAGAGTCGCAGGATTGGGCCGACATGCTTTTGCGCATGTACCTCAGATGGGCCGAGCGGCGCGGGTTTGAGACTGTGCTCTACGACTACCAACCGGGCGAGGAGGCGGGAATGAAGTCCGCGACCTTCGCGGTCAACGGCGAGTACGCCTTCGGACTTCTCCAGGGGGAAATCGGCGTACACCGCCTGGTGCGCATCTCGCCCTTCGATCAGGCCAAGCGCCGGCACACTTCCTTTGCCAGCGTTTACGTGTCGCCGGAAATTGACGACAGCATCGAAATCGTCATCAAACCAGAAGACATCCGCATCGATACTTACCGGTCGAGCGGCAAGGGCGGACAGCACGTGAACACAACGGATTCTGCCGTGCGCATCACGCACATTGCGACGGGGCTGGTCGCTAACTGCCAGAATGAGCGTTCGCAGCACAAGAACAAAGAGCGCGCCATGAGCATGCTCCGTTCCAAGCTCTACGAATTCGAGATGGAGAAGAAGCGCGCCGCCACCAAGAAAATTGAAGACTCGAAACTCGACATCGAGTTCGGATCGCAGATTCGTTCATACGTACTGCAGCCCTATCGCATGATCAAGGACCACCGCACCAAGACTGAGGTCGGTGACACGGACCGCGTGCTCGATGGCGATCTGCAACCGTTTATTCGCGCGTATCTGCTCGCAAGACGCGGAGAGAAGCAGTGAAGACCGTTGCCCACACGAATCAACCACAGAGGACACCGAGGACGCAGAGGAAGATAAGACTTGGCCGGCGCTTCCTGCGGGCGTTCGCGTTTGCCGCCGAGAAGCATAAGGGCCAGACACGCAAGGCCTCGACCATCCCATACATTGCCCATCTGATGGGCGTGGCATCTCTGGTGCTGGAATCTGGAGGCGATGAAGACCTTGCGATCGCTGCCCTTCTGCACGACCTAGTCGAAGATTGCGGTGGGGCGCCGATGCTGAAGGAAGTCCGCCGCCGCTTCGGAGCGCGAGTGGCCAAGGTGGTCGACGGTTGCACTGACGCCGACACGTATCCTAACCCTCCATGGCGGGTGCGCAAGGAGAAATACATACGGCACCTGAAGGCAGCGGACGCCGACACCAAGCTCGTTGCCGCGGCCGACAAGCTGAACAACGTCCGCTCCATCCTCAGCGACTACCGCGCCATCGGCGAATCTGTTTGGTCACGGTTCAACGGTGGACGCGAGGGCACTCTTTGGTACTATCGGACTTTGCGGGATGTATTTCTTCGGCACAAGCGGAATCCCATTACCCGGGACCTGGAGCTAGCCGTGCAAGAGCTTGACGCGCTCGCCGGAGGAGACCTGATTTCCGATGGCCGATAATCCTCACGTGCCATCGAGGCATGACGCTATGCCGCGCATGATTGATCAAATCCGCGCCTCCAAGCTGCCCTCCAACATGATGCAGTTTGCTGCGCGCGGCGCCTTGCAGGTGCCCCCGGCGGAGAACATCGAGATCCTCGTCCACCTTGCCCGCCATAATCAAGTGTTCGGCGACCTGGCGCGCCTGACCTTGGCAGGATGGGACGAAAAGGCGTCCTTGGCAGTCGCCAGCGATCCGCAGTCGCCGCGCGAAGTACTCGACTATTTCATCTCACCGGACAACCTCAGACCGAAGTTGCTTCCGGTGCTACTCGAGAATCCTGCGATCGCCGAAGGTCAACTGATGAAGATCGCGATCGGAGCCCAGCGGGACACGATTCAGTTGATGCTCCACAGCCCACGGGTTCGATCACTGACCGGCGTGCTTCAAGGTCTCCAGGCCAACCCTTATCTGGACAAGGAGCAGGCAGACGAGCTACGTACATTGCGGTCCGGGGCTCACCAGATGTCCACCAGCGCCGCTCCCGAGAGCGCTGCACCAGATGTTGAACATGCTGAGCCTTCCGCGGAAACGGCTGCATCCATGCCGGCTTCCGCGAGCGGCGACGAATGGGCAGACGACGAGGCGCTTACCTCCTACCTCAAGGAGCACGAGCACGACATTGCAGCCGAGGGCGACAAACCCTTTCAGGCTATCGGCGGGATCATGGATTTTCTAGGCGAGGACCATCTTTCCGGCACTGATGTTGCGGAAACTCCTGTACCGGTCGCGGCTGCCGCACCGACTCCCGCCGCCGCGCCAAAGCGGCCTCCGATTGCATCCAAGAAGCCCGACGTCGCCCCCAAGCGCGAGAACGCGCTGCAGAAGATCAGCCACCTCGATGTCAAAGGCCGTATCCAGCTGGCTTTGAAGGGCAACAAGGAAGAACGCTCGCTGCTGATTCGCGACGGCACCAAAGTTGTGGCACTGGCGGTGCTCGAAGCTCCCAAGTTGTCGGATGGCGAAGTGGAAAAATTTGCCAGCCAGAAAAATGTGCTGGAAGCGGTGCTGCGCCAGATCCCGCTGAAGCGCCGCTTCATGAAGAACTACAAAGTAGTGCGCAACCTGGTGGCGAATCCGCGTACGCCCCTCGATCTGGGCCTGGGCTTGATGAAGAATCTGTTGATACAGGATCTGAAAAATATTTCGGGCAACAAGGAGGTTTCCGAGACCATCCGCAAACTGGCGCTGAAAATGTACAAACAGAAAGAAGAGCAAGCCAACAAGAAGTAAGGCGGGTCGACCCTCTCCATGACTCAGCCAGATCCGATCGCCGAACTTCTGCAGCGCGCCAAGACCATTGCCGTCGTCGGCCTCTCGCAAAATCCGCTGCGGCCCAGTCATGGCGTGACGGCCTACATGCAGAGCCACGGATATCGCATCATCCCGGTCAATCCGCGTATCGAGGAATGCCTTGGCGAGAAGGCGTATGCGTCTTTGAGCGACGTTCCCGAGAAGATTGATGTTGTGAATATCTTCCGGCGTCCGGAGTTTGTGCCCGAGATTGTCGATGAAGCGATCCGCTTGAAGATTCCGGCCATCTGGATGCAGGAAGACGTGATCCACGAGAGGGCAGCCGAAAAGGCCCGCCAGGCAGGGATCTTCGTCGTGATGGACCGCTGCATCCTGAAAGAGCACCGGGCGCGATTCCGGTGAACCGAGAGCGCATTTTAAGATTGCCCTTTAAACCAGGAGATCCCGTGGATCACGAAGCAACCTTGCCAGCCGTCGCTCCCATTCCTCCCGCCCAACTCATACCCGGCCCTCAACCCTCCACTCTCCGCAAGGTCTTCGTGGGCAAAGACGGTCTCCGCGCGGGCTGGGGTCTGCTCATCTTCATCCTCCTTTTTGCTGCTCTTGCTTTCTGCGCAAATCGCATTAGCCACAGAATCCATCCTGCGGCGGCAAATTCGAAGCCAAGCTCGGAGATGTCTCCGGTTTCGACCTGTATCGGCGAGGGGATTCCATTTCTCCTGATCTTCCTTGTGACGTGGATTATGTCGAAGATCGAGCGCCGGCCCAACTCGGTCTATGGCCTGGGCGGCAAGCGCAAAGTGCCACAATTCCTCGCAGGTCTCGTCTGGGGGGTACTGTGCCTGTCATTTCTGATTTTGATCCTGGTGAAGACCGGACTCCTTGCCATCGATGGCCGCTTGCTCTTCGGCAGCGATGTTTTCCGGTACGGAGCCATCTGGTTGTTAGGTTTTCTCTTGGTGGGCTTGCTCGAAGAATACCTGGTCCGCGGCTATCTTCAGTACACACTCACTCGGGGCCTTGCTGGCGTTTACCATTGGGTCTTCAAGACCCGACATAGTGCAGCCTTGGGTTTTTGGACCGCTGCGATGATGTTTTCTCTCCTTTTTGGACTGGGCCACAGCGGCAACCCGGGGGAGTCACCCATCGGCTTGCTCTCTGCCGGTCTAGCTGGGTTCGTCTTCTGCCTCAGCCTCTGGCGCACGGGTTCGCTCTGGTGGGCGATCGGCTTCCACACCTCGTGGGACTGGGGGCAATCCTTTCTCTACGGCGTCGCCGACAGCGGATTGATGGCGCAACACCACCTTCTCGCCACGCATCCTGTTGGCAAGCCTATCCTGAGCGGCGGAGCAACCGGGCCTGAGGGCAGCATCTTCATTATTGCCGTGTTGGCAGTTGCTATTCTTATCATCCTGTTCACGCTACCACGGGCTCAATATGGCGAAATAACGCCGGCCACATAGTCAAGACAACTGGGGAACGTCGCGCTAGGGGCAAAGCTGGGACACGAGAGCTATTGTCGTCCAGCGTGAGACGAACTGGCGCCTACGCCTACAAACACCACGCTGGCATCGTCACGGAAGCTTGATCCATTGACGAACGAGCGCACGTCCTCCACGATGCTTACGGCGGAAGCCTCCGGCTTCACCGCATGCTCCGCAAGACGGCAAACTCCGTATTCTTCCGCGTTTGCATTTTCCGCTTCTGTAATGCCGTCACTGTAAAAAATGAGCTTCGACCCCAGGGACAACGTGATCTCGGTCTCGGAATAGTCTCCGCAGCCAAGGCCCAGAGGCAGCCCGCGCTCGGTATCGAGGAAGTGCTCGCCATCTTTGTCGATGAACAGCGGGCGCAGATGGCCGGCGTTGGCGAAGACTACGGTGCGGTGTGAAGGATCGAGCACAGCGTATACCATGGTCACGAATTTTCCTGCGGGAAAATCATCCACCAGTAACTGATTCAGCTTCGTCAGTACCTCTCCCGGTGTGCAGCAGGCCTCGGCCAGGGAGCGCAGGACGCCGCGCGTTGCCGACATCAGCAACGCGGCTGCGGTGCCTTTGCCTGAAACGTCGGCCAGAACGATGCCCCAACGTCCATCGGGAAAGGCAATGAAATCATACCAGTCGCCACCCACCGCACGCGCGGGCACGCTGAGGCCGGAAACCATGAAGCCTGGAATGTATGGAGAGCTCTTCGGCAAGAGTGCCTGCTGAATGGTCCGCGCTTCCTCGGCTTCACGGTCCATGGCCGCCCGCTCGGCCCGCTCTGACTGAAACCGCCGCGCGTTATGAATGGCGACCGCAACGTGGTCGCACAGCGCCTGCAGAATTCTCAATTGCTGGCGCGGAAAACCGTCCACTTCAGGGTGTGACGCCGTGAATACGCCTACCAGTTGCTCGCCTACGCGGAGTGGAATGGCGACCTCCGAGAGCGTTCCCGGTTCGCACCCAATGTAGTACTGATCTTCGCGCACGTCGGGGGCGTAGCGCATCTGCCCGGTCGAGGCCACGTAGCCGACCATGCCTTCGCGGCCGATCTTCAGCCGATGCCCTTTATGATGCAGTCTGCATCCCCGGACGCCGGCCAGTACCATCTCGCGGTGCTCTTCATCGTGCAGGTAGACACTGGCTTCCAGACATCCAAAGGACTCAGCAACTTCGTTCACGACGCTGTCAATGAGCTGATCGAGATCGAGAATGGACGTGATTCGCTGCGCGGCCTTTTGCACGCGCTGGAGGTCGTCGACAAGATCGGTGGGCAGAGCACGGACCGGAATCATTTCGTTGCCGGCGGGACTGGGCATCGTAGCCATAAAGCAATCCTCAGGTGGAAGGCGGCAGAACCACACACTCACTAATAGGAAGTAAGATGTCGCGCGGGGCGGCTACGATTCTTTCTTTGGCGGCGGGGCGCCGTCTTCCTTGGCCCGTGAACGCTGCCGCTTGACGTCTTCCATGCGCTCGCGAATACGCTTCTCAATGCCCTCATTCGTAGGATGATAGTAGACGCGGCCACTCAAATTGTCGGGCAGGCATTGCATGTTGGCCACTTTACCTTCAAGGTCGTGGGCGTACTGGTATCCTTCGCCGTAGCCCAGCCCTTTCATAAGCTTGGTGGGTGCGTTGCGCAGGTGCAGCGGCACGGAATCCGCCGCAGTCTGCTCGACATCCTGCTGCACTTCGCCGTAGGCGGTGTAGAGCGCATTCGACTTGGGCGCGACCGACAGATAGACCACTGCTTGCGCCAGCGCCAGATTACCCTCGGGCATGCCGATGAAGTCAACCGCATCGCGAGCGGCCATGCACAGTGAAAGCGCGTTCGGATCGGCGAGGCCAATATCCTCCACGGCCATGCGCACTACGCGCCGCGCGACATAGAGTGGATCCTCTCCGGCTTCGAGCATGCGTCCCAGCCAGTACAGGGCCGCGTCGGGATCGCTGTTGCGCACCGACTTGTGCAGCGCGGAAATCAGGTTGTAGTGTTCTTCGCCGGACTTGTCGTAGAGCAGGATGCGCTTCTGCAGCGCGTCGCGGACGATGTCGTCGTTGATTTCCAGTTCGCCCTTCGTGTTTTTCTGCGCCAGTCCGGCAGCCACTTCCAAAACGTTGTAGGCGCTGCGCGCATCGCCGCTGGTGTAGCTGGCGATTTTTTTCAGCACGTCGTCTGAGGCTGTCAGATTTTTGTCGCCCAGCCCGCGCGGCTGATCGGAGAGAGCCCGTCGCAGCAACTGCACGATCTGATCTTCGGTGAGCGGCTTCAGCACGTAGACGCGGCAGCGCGAAAGCAGCGCCGCGTTGATCTCGAACGAGGGATTTTCGGTTGTCGCCCCAATCAACCGGATATTTCCTTTTTCCACGTGCGGCAGGAAGGCATCCTGTTGCGCTTTGTTGAAGCGGTGAATCTCGTCGATGAAAACGATGGTCCGCGTGCCGTACTGCCGCGCCCGTTCGGCATCGGCCATGACCTGCTTGATCTCTTTGATTCCTGCCAGCACGGCGGAGAACTCGATGAACTCCGCCTTGGTCATGTTCGCGATGATTTTCGCGAGAGTGGTTTTTCCCGTGCCCGGAGGCCCCCAGAAGATTAGCGATCCGGAGTCGTCTCGCTCGATCTGCACGCGCAGCGGTTTCCCCGGCCCAATCAGGTGTTCCTGCCCGGCGTACTCGTCGAGCGTTCTCGGACGCATGCGATCCGCCAGCGGACGAGTTGCATCCGCTGCGCTGCCAGCATTCGGAATGGGCTGAAACAAGCTCATGGAAGGCTTCGCTTCACGGGTGCAGGTTTCAGCTTAACTCAATGGCCGTTATCGTGGTTGCTCTGCGCCCAATGTCCAAGCGCACACAATGCACCCTGACCTATAATGACCCGCACCATGGCTTTGGCTCCCGGTGCCAAACTCGGACCCTATGAGATCATCGCGCCTCTCGGCGCCGGTGGCATGGGAGAGGTCTACCGCGCGCGCGACCCACAGCTGGGGCGCGAGGTCGCGATCAAGATTCTCCCATCATTTTTGTCTCGCGACCCTGACCGCTTACGCCGCTTCGAGCAGGAAGCTCGTGCAGCGGCTGCGTTGAACCATCCCAACATTCTCGCTGTCTACCAGATGGGAACGCATGACGGAGCGCCTTATCTCGTCTCCGAGTTGCTCGAGGGCAGCACCCTGCGCGAGCAACTATTACGCGGCGCGGTGCCCGTTCGGAAGGCGGTCGATTACGCGATCCAAACGGCACGTGGGCTGGCGGCGGCGCATGAGAAAGGCATTGTCCATCGCGACCTCAAGCCCGAGAACCTGTTCCTGACCAAAGACGGACGAATCAAGATTCTGGACTTTGGTCTGGCCAAGCTGATCCAAAATCCTGGCGCTTCCGATCCGGGTTCGCCCACGATGACCGACGGCACTGAACCTGGCGTTGTCCTCGGAACGGTGGGCTATATGTCGCCGGAACAGGTCCGAGGTCAGACGGCTGATGGCCGTGCGGATCTGTTCGCGCTGGGGGCGATTCTCTATGAACTTCTAACTGGGAAGCGAGCATTCCACAAGCCCACATCGGCCGAGACGATGACTGCGATTCTGAAAGAAGAGCCGCCGTCTGCCTCGCAGATCAACCCGGGCACTCCCCCTGCGCTGCAGAAGGTTGTGCAACGCTGCCTGGAAAAAAATCCGGAACAGCGCTTTCATTCGGCGTCCGACTTGGCGTTTGCCTTGGAAGCACTGTCAGAGTCGGGCAGCGCTCCCACGGGAACGTTCGCCGCTGCCGCATCTCGAGGAAGAGGGCTTTGGATGATCGCCGCGGGAGTTGTGGTCACGATCGTCGCAAGTGTTGCGTGGTGGCTAAACCGCTCGCCTGCGAATCCGGTGGTCGAATCCGTCGTCCAACTTACCAATGACGGGCAATCGAAAAGCGGTTCGATGGAGACCGATGGTGGACGGATCTACTTCAACGAGGGGCCAGCAGGAAGCCACCGCGTTGCCCAGGTTTCGGTCCACGGAGGACAGACGGGTGAACTTCCGTCGAACCTTCTCAACCCGGAAATTGCCGGGCTCACTCACGACGGTTCCAATCTCCTGGTCTTGACCGGAGCATTTGTAGCGACGCGGCGGACCATGTGGTTGGTTCCTCTGCCAGTGGGTGAAGCGCGGCAATTGGGCGACACCGATTTCGGTGGCGCGACACTCTTTCCAGACGGTCGTCTCCTTTACCGGCTGGACACAGGAACATTCCTTGCGGGGAAGGACGGGTCGAACTCCCGCAAGCTTGAAGGGCTTCCCAAGAGGTTTTCGTCTCCCCGAATTTCGCCAGACGGGACGAAACTCGTGTTTCTCGCCTATGACGAGAACGGGAATTCCTGGACGATCAATGAGGCGGCCAGCGATGGAACTGGAATTCACCAGGGGTTGAAGTGGAAACCAGAATTGCCGACCGATATCTGCTGTGTCAGGTGGACGGAGGATGGGAAGTATCTGCTCTTCCTGGGCACATCCAACGGGCGAGCCGACCTTTGGGCATTGTCTGAGGAGAAGCACTTCCTGCGCCCAGCCGCGAGCCCGGTCCGGCTGACCAACGGGCCGATCTCTTACAGTTCGTTTGCCGCCAGCCCCGACGGAAAGCAGCTCTTTGCGGTGGGCGCCCAGCGCCGCGGCGAACTGGTTCGCTACGACTCCAAGACCCGGGAGTTTCTGCCTTACCTGGGTGGCATCTCCGCAGCCGATCCGACCTTTTCGCGCGACGGAAAATGGATGGCTTATATGTCGTACCCAGAGCACACGCTGTGGCGGAGTCGTTCGGACGGCAGCGAACGCCTTCAGCTCACCTATCCCCCGTTGATGGTTATTTTTCCGCGCATCTCGCCAGACGGCACCAAAGTTGCCTTCAGCGATTCGAACGGAGTCCCTTACCTTGTCAGCATGAATGGAGGAACGCCACAGAAACTGACAGACTATGGAGTCGCTCCTGACTGGTCACCGGACGGCAATTTTCTGGCGACTACCGTTTACATGGACGGGGCGTATCGCTCGCGGATGATCGACGTGCGCAATGGAAACGTGACGATGGTCCCGGATTCCAAAGACACGCTCGGACCCTGGTATGCCACGCAGGACACGTTGATCGCAACCGCGAATGACCAGTCCAAACTTGTGCGCTACAACTTCAAAACTCAGAAATGGTCCGATATCTTGAGTATCCCTGACAAGTTTGTGAACTGGATGACGTCTCCGGACGGCAAGTACTTCTATTATTCAACCGGAGGCAGCGATCCCACTGTGTTTCGGCTCAGATTGTCCGATGATGCCGTGGAGGAAGTTCTGAAGCTCAAGAACGTACGCCTGGTCAGCGATTTCGATATCGGCCCCAAGCTCGACATCACCCCGGACGACTCTGTCCTCGTGCTTCGGGATATCGGCACCGAAGAAGTCTACGCACTGTCGGTAGACTGGCACTGAGGCGCCACCCTCACTTTGCAAGCACGTTCGCCATTTCCACAAAACGCAGCTCCGGCGCCGCGGGCAAGGCTCCGATCTCGGCCGCGTACTGATAAAACAGCTGCAAGCCTTCCAGGCACCCCGGGTCGAGCTGGTAGTGGATATTTTGAGTCAAATAACTCCGCACTTCGGCCTCGCCGATGTCCAGTCGCGGCGCCCACTCGCTGGCGATCTGGTTCAGGTTGGCAGGCTCCAGCCCGCGATCGCGCGACTTCTGAAACACCGCCGGCAAATCCAGAGAGGGAGACGATTCCTTCAACGCATCGCTTCGAACCGCCCAGAACGCGAAGACGAAGGGCTTGCCCGTGAGACGGATCCATTCTTCCGCCAAGTCGGTTGTCTGGTAGCGGGCGCGATCGACCTTCAGCGCTGGGTCCCCGATGACGAGTCCTGCATCGTGCCCAGCCAGCATGGCTTCGATATTCGGCTTCATGGCAGTGTATGTTCTGCCACCTCCCAGCCACCTCTCGAACAGAACCTTCATTAGTGCTACCGAGGTCATCGACGAAGTGTCGAGCGCAACCGTGCGTACCTTCTCGATCGGGACCTTGCTGACGAGCAGAATCGACCGTACGGCCCGCCGTGAAGCGATGGCGACTTCCGGAAGTACCTGCAATCCTGGAATCTCCGCGTACGCGGCAGCCGGAATAATTCCGATGTCAGCCGTCCCATCGGCCAAGGCGCGGGCGCAAGCCGAAGGCAACGTGTAGGAGATATCGAAGTCGCGGCCTGCGACTCCATGCTCGAAATCCCACATCAGGGGGGCTGTATTGAGGTAAGAAATGGCGGAAATACGTAAACGTCGCATTTTCCACAATTTTAACAAACCCATTGTGGCATGTGACCTTGACGCCCGCTCTGGCCGCTGAGTCTAATTGGAGTCCGCTCGGAGTGTAACTTGTCGAATGTCGCAGTGTCCCCCGCCGCCACTCATCTTGTCGAGTGGCTGGCCATCTCGCTAACCCCCGGTCTTGGACCGACGAAGTCGCGCAAACTGGTTGAGCACTTCGGCTCCGCGGATGCGGTTCTCCGCGCCTCGTTGACCGAACTGGAGAGCACCGGCATTCAGGTTGTTTCTGCCCAGTCGCTGGCCACGGGCAAGTCGGCGGAACTGGCTCGGGAAGAGATCGCGCAGGCCGCCGCGGCAGACATCGCGTTGCTCTCGATGGACGATCCGTCGTACCCACCGCGCCTGAAGGAAATCTATGATCCTCCGCTGATCCTGCGCGTCCGGGGCAACGCCGAGGTGCTGACCAAGCCCGGCATCGCCATGGTCGGGACGCGCCATCCGACGCCGTATGGTTCAGGAATGGCCGAGCGGTTGGCCTGCGATCTCGCTGCGCAGGGTCTGGTCATTATTAGTGGGATGGCGCGCGGGGTCGACACGGCCAGCCATCGCGGCGCGATTACTGCCAAAGGGAAGACGGTCGCGGTGTTTGGCACGGGCGTCGACGTCATTTATCCCAAAGAAAACTCGCGACTGGCGGAGCAGATTCTGGCGTTCGGCGGCGCGCTGATTTCCGAATTTCCCTTGGGAACGTTCGCCGCGCCTCAGAATTTTCCGATCCGCAACCGGATCATCAGCGGAATGTCGACTGGCGTGCTGGTCGTCGAAGCTGCCGAATACTCGGGTACCCGCATCACGGCGCGCTGTGCCCTCGAACAGAATCGCGACGTTTTCGCCGTGCCCGGCAATGTCACCAACAAGAATTCCTGGGGACCGAACACGCTGATCAAACAGGGCGCAAAGCTGGTTGCGACCTGGGAAGACGTGTGGGAAGATCTCCCGGCAGAAGTACGACTTGCATTGACTCCGCCCGCCTCGCCTGAATCCTCAGGCGCATCCTCCGCATCTCTATTTCCGGACGAAGGGCTCCCTCCTCACGAAAAGCGAATCCTGCGCCTGCTGAAAGCCGACGAAGCCACGCACATCGACGAAATTGTCGAGAAGCTGGAGAACGATTTGTCGTCTTCCGAAATCTTTGCCGCCCTGTTCGAACTGGAACTGGCCGGCAAAGTCCGGCAAATGCCGGGGAAGAATTTTGTAAAGAGCTTTTAGCTGTTAGCTCTTAGCCTTTAGCTCAAGCCTTGGGAGACGTGATGAGGAATTACAGGGACCTGATGGTTTGGGAGAAGGCCCACAAACTCACTTTGGCGATCTACAACGAGACAAATGCATTTCCTAAGGACGAGCGCTTTGGGTTAACAAGCCAGGTGCGCCGTGCGTCTTCGTCGATTCCAGCAAACTTGGCGGAGGGTTGTGGCCGGCGATCGGATGGTGAGATGGGCAGGTTCGTCCAGATTGCGATGGGGTCAGGCGCTGAACTTTCCTATCATCTTACTACTCTGCCGCGATCTTGGCATCCTTGGAGCCGCAGAATTTTCGAGTCTGTCATCGGATCTGGAAGAAGTAATGAGGATGTTGTCCGCCCTGTCGGCGCGGGTTAGAAGCGCAGCGCGGTCTAGTGTTTTGGAGCTAAAAGCTAAAGGCTAAGGGCTAAAAGCTTTCGTCGTAACTTGTTGCCAGCTTGACATTCGTGCTAGCTTCGAAACGGACTACAGAAAAATTGAGGATCCATTGTCAAAAGGTTTAGTCATTGTCGAATCGCCGGCCAAGGCGAAGACCATCCAGAAATATCTGGGCAAGGGCTTCACGGTGGAAGCCTCGCTCGGCCACGTGAAAGATCTGCCCAAGAGCACTCTGGGCGTCGATATCACCAACGGCTTCGAGACGGATTACGTCGTCATCCCCGGCAAAGAGAAGGTTGTCGCCAAGCTGAAAAAGCTGGCGGCCTCGGCCGACTCCATCTACCTGGCGCCTGACCCGGACCGCGAGGGCGAGGCGATCGCCGCTCATCTGGCTTTCGAACTCGGCGACAACGGCAAGGGAAAGAAGAAAGCCAAGAAGCTGAAGAAGGGGGAGGACGCGCCTCCTCCGCGCATTCAGCGCGTCACTTTCAACGAAATCACCAAGCGCGCCGTGCAGGCAGCATTTGAACATCCGCGCGCCATCGATCAGAACCTGGTTGACGCGCAGCAGGCTCGTCGGGTGCTCGACCGCCTCGTGGGATACCAGGTCTCTCCGCTGCTTTGGGATAAAGTCCGCCGCGGTCTCTCTGCCGGCCGCGTGCAAACCGTTGCTCTGCGTCTGATTGTCGAACGCGAACGCGAGATCAAAGCGTTCCAAAAAGTCGAGTACTGGACCATCGACGCGCATCTGGCAGCCAGCAAGCCGCCAGCGTTTGATGCTCGCTTTGTGGGCAAGGGTGAAGAGAAGGTCGAAGTCACCAACGGCGAAGACGCCGAAAAGATTCGTGCTGCCCTGGAAAGTGCGGACTGGGTCGTCCGATCGGTCGACAAGAAGGAGCGCCGCCGCAATGCTGCGCCTCCGTTCACCACCAGCAAACTGCAGCAGGACTCCTCGCGCAAGCTGCGTTTCAGCGTGAAGCGCACAATGATGATTGCACAACGACTGTACGAAGGCGTGGAACTCGGCGAAGAAGGCCTCGTCGGTCTCATCACCTACATGCGTACTGATTCCACCCGGGTCGCGCCGGAGGCGATTCAGGAAGTGCGGGAATACGTTGGCAAGGAATACGGTCCGACGTACCTTCCCGAAACGCCCAATACCTTCAAAGAGAAGAAGGACTCGCAGGGTGCGCACGAGGCGATTCGCCCGACGTCGGCGATGCGCCATCCCGACCAGCTCAAGCAGTACTTAAAAGAAGACGAATTCAAGGTCTACAAGTTGATCTGGCAGCGCTTCGTGGCTTCGCAGATTAACCCGGCAGTATTCGATCAGACCACCGTCGACATCGACGCGAAAAGCGGCAACGAAGTCTTCTGGTTCCGCGTGACCGGATCGGTGCTCAAGTTCGACGGCTTCCTCCGCGTCTACGAAGAGTCGAAGGAAGGTAAGGACGAGGAAGACGAGGAACTGAAGCACAAGCTGCCGGCGCTCGAAGCCGGACAAAAACTCACGCTGAAGGAACTGAAGCCAGAGCAGCACTTCACCGAACCGCCTCCGCGCTACAACGAAGCGTCGCTGGTGAAGGAACTCGAAGAGCGCGGCATCGGCCGGCCCTCAACTTACGCCGCGATTCTCACGACGATCCAAGAGCGCCAGTATGTGCAGAAGGTAGGCGGAAAGTTCTCCCCGACCGAGATTGGCCTGGTTGTGACCGATTTGCTGGTGGAAAACTTCCGGGACATTTTCGACGTGCAATACACCGCGCATCTCGAAGAAGAACTTGATCAGATTGAAGAAGGCAAAGAGACGTGGCAGGACACTCTCGGCGACTTCTACAAGAAGTTCCTGAAAGATCTCAAATATGCCGAAAAGCATATGGAGAACATCAAGCGGATGGAGAAGCCCACAGACGAGAAGTGCGAGCGCTGTGGCGCGCCGCTGGTCATCAAGTGGGGGAAGCACGGATCGTTCTACGCCTGCAGCACCTACGATAAAGAAGATAAGAACACCTGCACCTTCACCAAAGAGAATCCCATCAACCTGCCCGACCTCGATTCGGCCGATGTGCAGGAGACCACGCAAGAGGAATACTGCGAAAACTGCGGCCGCGTAATGGTGCTGAAGCGCGGGCGCTTCGGCCAGTTCATGGCCTGCACAGGATATCCCGACTGCAAGACCACGCGGCGTCTGGATCAGGGCAAGAAGGTTCCCGACATTCCGCTCGACGAGCTTTGCCCGAAATGCGGACGCAACATGATGATCCGTCACGGGCGCTACGGCGAATTCACGACGTGCAGTGGATATCCCGAGTGCAAGTACGTGAAGCAGAACTTCATCGGCGTAAAGTGTCCGGACTGCAAAGACGGCGACCTGGTCGAGAAACGGGCGCGCAAGGGGAACACGTTCTACGGTTGCGGAAACTACCCCAACTGCAAGTTCACTTCGGCGCACAAGCCGATCGCCGAAAAGTGCCCAAGTTGCGGGAGCGAATATCTGGTCGAGAAGAATCTGAAGGCCGGTCCGGTGATCGCGTGTCCCAACAAGGAGTGCGACTTCGAGCGGCCCGCACCGCAGCCAGATGCGGCTGCAACCACGGCATAGGGGATTCTGCGAAAGATTGTTGGATTATCGGGCGCGCGTCAGATCCTCTAACCTTTTCAAGCGGTACCTATCGAAACGGAGACAAGAATGGCTAAGAAACCGACTCTATCCGATGCCCACCTGATCCTGGAACTCTACGAGTTGCGCCGCGAGGCCGAAATGCGCAAGGCCCGCAACTGGTGGGGCGCCGACTTTTTCCCCAAGAGCGCGGACGACGTGATGAATGTCGTCTTTGGCGTGGGAGCGCAGGAAAATAACTGGTTCCGCCAGGTAGCAGGCTATTGGAATATGGCGGCTTCGTTCGTCCTGCTCGGCGCGTTGAATGAAGAATTGTTTTTGCAGCCGTCGGTGAGCGGCGAAATGTTCCTGATCTACGCGAAAATACATCCCTACATCAAAGAGCTGCGGGAAAAAATAGGCGATCCTCATTTCTTCCTCAACATCGAGAAAGTCATCACCCACACCAAGTGGGGCCGGGACCGCCTGCAGTTTATGCTCAAGCGCGTAGAGATCTTGCGCCAGAAGCGCGCCGAACGGAAGCCGAGCTAGGCTTTCCGCGGTTCGAGTCTCAAGCCATCGGAAGACTCATTCCCTGTGAGCCCAATCACTTTCCACGCCGCCGCATCTGTTATCCTAACTGGCTGTGCGGATGATCTGGTGGTTTCTGATACTGGGCGTGAGCACGCTAGTGGTCGTGTGCGTGGCCATCGCCCTGTATGTCCGCTTGCGCCGGCATCTGCAGAAGGAGCACGCGTCGCACGACGCTCCGCTAAGTGATGTGGAGCGCCCGCGTCAGCCTGAACAGCATTGAACGCGGAAGTGGGCTGCGATTGGAGGTTCTGTTATGGCAAAAACTGCAATCCAAATTCTAAGCACTCCGCAAGAGCGGGCGCTTGAAGCCTCGCGCCAGGTTGCTCTGGTGGTAGGGGCGAGCCTGGTTGTTGCTCTAGGCGCGCACATTACAATTCCCTTACTGCCACTGACGCCCGTACCGCTCACGGTGCAGAACATGGGCGTGCTGTTGGTCGGATTAATGCTGGGCAGCCGTCGCGGCTTCGCGGCGCTTGCGCTCTATTTGATGGAAGGCGCGGTGGGACTACCTGTGTTCAATCCCACAGGTCCAGGCGGGATCGCCCAGTTACTCGGTCCCACCGGCGGATTCTTGATGGCGTACCCGTTCGTCGCGTTTCTGGCTGGATACGTTTTTGAGCGCGGGACGAAGACCTTCTTGCGCGCAGTCACCGCTGGCTTCCTGGCTGAGATCCTGCTCTTCGCGGGAGGACTGACCTGGCTTTTCGTCTTCACGCATTCGCTGGCCAAGGCAGCCTATCTAGGCTTGTATTGGTTTCTGGCCGCGGAGGTCATCAAAGTGATGTTGGCCGCCGGCATTGCCGTTCGCTGGCGTGGGGGCGCGCAAAGAAGCTCAGTCAAGCAGTAGATTCTTGGGAGACAAGATGACAGTAGTATCCGAAACAACCAAAGCGCCGGGCGGAAGTTCCGCCGGTCAGGTGCGCGAGATTACCGTGGCCCATAGCCCGGATTCCGACGACGCCTTCATGTTTTACGGCCTGGCCACGAACAAGGTTCGCACTCCGGGCCTGCGTTTCACGCACACGCTCTGCGACATCGAGACGCTGAACCAGAAAGCGCGCGAAGGCGTCTACGACGTCAGCGCGATTTCGTTCCATGCTTATCCATATGTGCAGGACAAGTACGCGCTGATGACCTGCGGCGGCAGCGTGGGCGAGGGCTACGGGCCGATGATCGTTTCGCCACGCCCGTTCACCGCTGCTGAAATCAAGACTAAGCGCATCGCGGTTCCGGGCACGCTGACCACTGCGTTCTTGGCGTTGCAGTTGTTTGCGCCCGGCATCGAAACCGAAGTCGTCCCATTCGACCAGATTATTCCGCAGGTGCTCGAAGGCAAGTACGAAGCCGGCCTGATCATTCACGAAGGCCAGCTGACGTACGACAAGTCGGGACTGCACCGCATCGTGGATCTCGGCAAGTGGTGGGGGAAGGTGACCGGTCTGCCGTTGCCCCTGGGCGGCAATGCGATTCGCCGGGCCCTTGGCCCAGAACTGATGCCTGTAGTCACGGCAGCCCTGCGCGAAAGCATCCAGTACGGACTCGATCACCGCGAAGAGGCTTTGTCTTATGCGATGCAGTTTGCCCGCGATCTCGACGCATCGTCGGCCGACAAATTCATTGGGATGTACGTGAACGAGCGCACTCTCGACTATGGTCCCGACGGCCGCGAAGCCGTCCGTCGCCTGCTCGACATGGGACATAAGGCAGGGATCATCGGGCCAGAAGCGAAAGTGGATTGGGTATGAGGAAGCTTCTAGCTGCTAGCTTGTGCTCGCCGGCCGAAGGCTAATCTGCAGATGGCTAAGATATTCCTTAGCGACACGGAAGTCGCTGGGGCTTTTCCTGCGACTGTCAGGCATGATGCTCTTGCTGCGGCCTCCGCCTTTCCCGCCACCAGGGTCTTAGGCGAGAGCTTTTTCGTGTTGATTCAGGACGAACAGGTACTAATTCCGTACCGTTTACACAACGACTCCACTCTAATCCACGCTGATTCACTGACGGCCCTTCAGCAGGAGCTCGTAAACTACCTCTTAACGAGGCACAGCGATGGGTTCGTGCGTGAAAGATGTCTGGCAAGGATTATCGGCTTAAGTCACAGTTGGGTTCCTCCTTTCGTCATCCAACTGGCTGGCGAATATGTGATTGAGATACTGCATCTGATTCATCGAAACCTTGCGGTACTGGATAGGGCTCTTTATGTCGAGTTTATGCGCGACAATCCGGACTTCTTGCAGATGACGGAACAACGGATTACTAGTTATTGGGACTGCTATTATCGAAGTGAAGAGCGGGAAGACTATGTCGGGTTTAAGCTGCTTGCCTTTTTCCAATCCCTTATGAGGACTTAGTAACGGAAGGCCACCTGTTGAGATGAAGCCCAGCGTTTGTCTGAGCCGGTTCAGTTTAGCTAGGAGCTAAAAGCTTGTCCCCCCAAACTCTCCTCATCGACGCCGACGACACGCTCTGGGAGAACAACATCTACTTCGAGCGCGCTATCGCGCGCTTCATTTCGTTCCTCAATCATCACGAGTTCTCTCCCGAGCAAGTGCGGGAAGTCCTCAACGATGTGGAGCGCGAATGCATCGTCAAGCACGGTTACGGCTTGCACAGTTTTGCGCACGCGCTGGTTGATACCTTCGAGCGCCTGAGCGTCGCGCCGATCACACCTGAGTCGCACGCCCAAATTCACAGCTTCGCGCACACGATCGCTGCGCATCCCGTCGAGCTTTTGCCCGAGGTGCCGGAGACTCTGCAGTACTTGTCCCAGCGCCATGACCTGATCCTGATGACCAAGGGCGCGATCGCCGAGCAGTCGGGAAAGGTCGAGCGCTCCGGTCTGCGGGAATATTTCGCCACGGTCGAGATCGTGGCTGAGAAAGATCCGGCGGCGTATGCGCGCGTGGTCGAGAAGCACGATCTCGAGCCCGATACAACGTGGATGGTCGGGAACAGCCCTAAGTCCGATATCAATCCGGCGATGGCGGCCGGCCTGCATGCCGTTTTTGTGCCGCACGGCAACACCTGGATCCTAGAGCACGAAGAAGTCAATCCGGCGCCTCCGCAGCAGAAACTCCTCATCGTCGGCCGTTTCGCCGAACTCCGCGAACACTTCTAAGTCAACCACGGAGGACACAGAGGAAAACTGAAGCCGCTGAGTCCTCCGTGTCCTCTGTGGTGAAAGCCTTGACGCCGTAAAAGCAACGTTACCGAAACTCTCGATGGCCCGCTGGTGGCGGAATCAGCCTCGTCACGGTGTTTTCATCTTCGTCACTACCGCATCTAACTAACCAACACGCGATCTCGCTTGGAGCATTTCCGCGTGTTACCCTCATCTTGCTCTGCGATCTGGCTCCCACTTCGTCCGTGGCGATTCAGACACACAATTTACGGCGGCTGTTGCACACGGTTGAGGCGCTATCCGAGCTCGGTCCCGCGCTAACGGCGGAGCGCGAGTTTTCGGAAACGTCGCAGCTGATGCTGTCGGCCATCATGGAAGCAGCGGGTGCGCGCGAAGGTGTGCTCCTTCTCTTCAATGACAAGCCTGCCATGCTGACCTCGGCCTCGGCACAGGGATTTGCCTTGATGCCCGATCCCGCCTTCATTCCTCTCCTCCCGAAACATGTGCATGCGCTCACGGCGGCGCGTGGTCCGATTGTTCTCAACTCGTCCACCTACTCGGTGTTTCTGAGTTCCAACGGCAACGTCGCTCCGGAACTGTTCAAGTGCCTCGCTCCCCTAAAAGCAGGAGGTCGCCTGGCCGGGGTCGTCGCGCTCGGCCGCCGCCCGGGGGATGCGCTCTACGAAGACAGCGAACTCGATGCCCTCGAACTTCTCTGCAGCTACATCGCTCTGGCTGTACAGAATCACGCGCTGACGCAAACCATCGCGCAGCGTGTTTCTGAAAATCTGCGGCTCATGGCGTCGCTGCACGGCTTTTACGACAATGCCCTTGAAGCCTTTGCCACCGCCATTGACGTGAAGCACGTCAACATTCACGGACACTCGCTGCGTGTTGGCCGCTATTCCGCCGCCATCGGTGAAGCGATGGGAATGGAATCGAGCGACGTAGCCGCTCTGCGGAGTGCCGGATACCTGCACGACATTGGAAAGGTCGCCGTCGACCGCCGCTTGTTCGGTAAGCCCGGAGCGCTTAATCCGGAAGAGATTCGCGAGATGGCGGACCACACCACCGTGGGCCACCAGATTGTCAGCAGCGTGCAATTCCCCTGGCCGCGGATTCCTGAGACCGTGCGCTGGCATCACGAGCGCAGCGATGGCTCCGGCTACCCTGACAAGCTCGGCCAAGACGATCTGCCGATGGCAGTCCGCATCGTCGGAGTTGCCGATTCTTTCGATGCTATGACCAGTGCTCGTCCCTATCGAGCTCCGTTGTCGGTGGGAAGCGCCCTCAGCGATCTGGTGCGCATGGCTCCCGATAAGTTCGATCCCAACGTGGTGCAAGCATTGTTAATTCAAGTGCGCCGCGACGCCGTGGGCAGCAACCGAACTCCGCTTCTCGACTCCATGCAAGTGAACATTGCGGCGGCCGACATCGATCAACTGGCTGCCACGCTGCAGCACAAGGTTTCGCGCGGCAGAATGTATCTGACCAAGGAAAGCGGCTCCTAGTTCTCCCTCCTGCAGCCTGTGGCCCCTTCGAAACCCTTGTCCTGCAATCACTTTCAAGCCTTCCCGGAATCAGATTGAATAGCACCGAATAGCAACTTTTTCGCACGTGAGGGTTCATAATCTAGAGACCGTAGTGTGAAGACCTGCTCGGTGGGGGAGTCTCGATGACATCCAGTTTTGGGCGCTCCAGCCTTGGGAAGCTTGGGCTGTTCCTGTTTTGTGTAAGCCTGGCGTGCGCCGTTCCGCAGCTGGTCGCGAAGAAAAAAGATAAGGCCGACACCACCCAGAACGAACAGAAGCGCGCGGTGCAGGCACTCAATCGCCTCACATTTGGCCCGCGGCCCGGCGATGTTCAGCAGGTTTCAGCCATGGGTGTGGATCGCTGGATCGATCTCCAGCTGCATCCCGAGAAGATTCCAGATGATGCCATCGAGGCTCGCCTGGCGCCCTTCCGCACATTGCGCATGAGCTCTAAGGAGATCGTCGAGGAATTCCCCGACAACCAGATGATCAAGCAGTACATGGACGGTAAAAAGTCCATGCCTTCCGATCCTGCAAAGCGCGCAGTGATTGAGGTTCAAATCGCGCGGCTTGAGGAAAAGCAACAGCAGAAGACAGAAAAAACGGAGAACCGGCGGCCTCAGAACGCCGCAAGAGGAGAAGCCAGTGCGCCTTCGCCTGTTTCGGCAGAACCCGCCGCCAGCGATACTGCCAAGACCGCTGAAGAACTCGCCGCCGCGGCCGCTGCCAGTCCAGACGCCACGCCCGCCGATAGTAACTCGATGAGCGGCATGAGTGCTGCGAACGGCTCGAACGAAGAACATTCCATGGCACCGGCGAACGATATGTCCATCGCGCCGGCGAACGCGAAGACGACGCCCGCGGATGATGCCGAGGCCCGCCGTCGCGAAGATCGTCTCTATGCCGACCTGAAGATTCAGGGACTGATGGATCTCGCGCCCGACCAGCGCTACAAGAAAGTCATGGCGATGACGACCGCAGAGCAAGTCACTTTCTCGGATTCGCTTCGCGGCGGTAAGGGGCAGGAATTTCTTGATGGCATGGAGCCCAAACAGAAAGAAACGCTCATGGCCATGAGCAATCCGCAAGCCGCCGTGCTCTCGGAACTGGTTCAGGCCAAGGTGCTGCGGGCCATCTACAGCGACCGCCAGCTCGAGCAAGTGATGACCGACTTCTGGTTCAATCATTTCAACGTCTTCGTCGGCAAAGGTCCTGAGCGCGTGCTCGTCACCAATTACGAGCAGAGCGTGATTCGCCCGCATGCCCTGGGCAAGTTTGAAGACTTGCTGGTCGCGACAGCGAAGAGTCCTGCGATGATGTTCTATCTCGACAACTGGATGAGTGTCGGGCCGAATTCTCCGCAGGCGCAAGGCGTTCCTGCGCATCCGATGCATCCGTACGGACCCTACGGCCGTCCGCGCCGCTTTCCGCAGCAGCCGAATCCAAACGCAAAACGCAAGCAGGCCAGCGGTCTCAACGAAAACTACGGCCGCGAGTTGCTGGAGCTGCACACCCTGAGCGTGAATGGCGGCTACTCGCAGCGGGATGTCACTGAAGTCGCCAAAGTTTTCACGGGCTGGACGATCGAGAAGCCTTATGAAGGGCTAGGCTTCAAGTACGAGCCGCGCATGCATGAACCGGGGCCTAAGTTTGTCCTGGGGCATCACATCAAGCCCAAGGGGGAGGACGAGGGCAAGGAAGTGCTGCACATCCTGGCAACCAGTCCGCAGACGGCGCACTTTATTTCCTTAAAACTGGCACAGCGCTTCGTTACCGATGATCCGCCGCCCGCGCTCGTTGACCGCATGGCGAAAACTTTCGAGAAGTCGAAGGGCGACATTCGCGAAGTACTTACCACTCTGTTCCATTCGCCCGAGTTCTGGGCCGACACTACGTATCGCGCAAAGGTCAAAACGCCCCTCGAGTTTGTGGCCTCGGCGGTCCGCGCCACCGGCGCGAACGTGGACGATGCTTTCCCCCTCACTCGCCAGATCGCCAACCTGGGCATGCCACTCTACTCGGCGCTGCCACCCACGGGGTATTCGATGAAGGCCGACACTTGGGTGAGTTCGTCCGCTCTGTTGGGCCGGATGAACTTTGCCTTAGGGATGACCTCGGGTAAGATTCGCGGCGTGAAAGTCGATGCCGTGCAGCTAGCGGGCGGTCCGCCTCCGCCGGCAGATGCGACCATGGCACTGTCCGCGCTTGAAGCCAAGTTGCTCGTGGGCGACGTATCCAAACAGACGCACGACTCGATCATGGCGCAGATTGAAGCCCCGACGAAGAATGCCACGTCGGATGCGCAAGACCAAAAGGGTTTCCAAGGAAAGCCAGCCGGACCGCCCGATACGAGCACGATTGCGGGCCTGTTGTTGGGTTCGCCGGAGTTTCAGAAGAGATAGCTGCTAGCTCCTAGCTTCTAGCTGCTAGCCAACCAGCAGCAGCCGAAGAGCTAGTAGCTAGGAGCTAGAGGCTAGGAGCTGTTTCTCATGTCCATTACGCGTCGCATCTTTCTTCGCAACAGCGCGCTCGCCGTCGTTGGGACGGCGGCGGTGCCGAGTTTCCTCACGCGCGCGGCATTCGGCGCTGTCGAGACGCCCGGGCGAAACAAGCGGCTGGTCGTCATTTTCCAGCGCGGCGCCGCCGATGGATTGAACATTGTTGTGCCATATGCCGAGCCGCAGTATTACGCCATGCGGCCCAGCATCAATATTCCGCGCAAGTCGGTAATCGATCTCAATGGATTTTTCGGCCTGCATCCTTCGATGTCGGCATTTCAACCGCTTTGGCAACAGGGACATCTCGCCCTCGTTCACGCCGCGGGATCGCCGGACACGACGCGCTCCCACTTCGACGCGCAGGATTTCATGGAAACCGGCACGCCGGGCGTCAAGATCACCGAAGACGGATGGCTCAATCGTTCACTTCAAAGCATGCCCTCGACGCCGAAGAGCTCGCCCTTTCGCGCGATTGCTCTGGGGCCGTCAATGCCGCGCATCTTGAGCGGCTCTGAGCCCGCGGTCGCGATGAACAACATCAGCGACTTTTCAGTGGGCGGAAAAAATCCTAAGGCGTCGCCCGCCGCCAGCGCGTTTGAAGCGATGTACGATCACTCTTCCGACAGCGTGCTGCATGGCACCGGTGAAGAAACCTTCGATGCGGTGAAGATGCTGAAGACCGCCGATCCTGGAAAATACGCGGCCGCTCCCGGCGCGGACTATCCCAAGGGCCGCTTCGGCGACAGCCTGCGCCAGCTTGCACAATTGATCAAGGCAAACTTGGGCGTGCAGGTCGCGTTCGCCGACATCAGCGGCTGGGACCACCACGTGAACGAAGGCTCAACGGAAGGCCAACTCGCTAACGTGTTGACCGAGTTCTCGCAATCGCTCGCGGCGTTCTGGGTCGATCTCGGTGATCTGATGGAGGACACCGTCGTTGTGACCATGTCGGAGTTCGGTCGTACGGCGCGCGAAAACGGCAACCGCGGCACCGACCACGGCCACGCCAACGTGATGTTCGTCATGGGCGGTCCGGTCAAGGGCGGCAGGGTCTACGGTCGCTGGCCCGGCCTCGACCAGTCGCAACTCTACGAAGGCCGCGACCTCGCCTTGACCACGGACTTCCGCCAGGTGATCGGAGAAGCAGTCGCCCGCCACATGGGGAATAAGAATTTGGCCAACGTCTTCCCGGGCTACGATAATCAGCCCGCGAAGTTCCTGAAGGTGCTGGGGTAGCGACTAGATCTCGATCAGCACATCGCCCGTTTCAATCTTGAGCGGATACACCTCGACCTTCGCGCTAGCGTTGTGCACGGCTTCGCCGGTCGTTGGGTTCCATGCCCAGCCGTGCCAGGGGCAGACAACTTTGCCGTTTTCGATCATGCCTTCACCCAGCGGGCCGCCGCGGTGCAGGCAGACATTGTCCATAGCGCTGAAAGTTCCGTTCACGTTGGCGACGCAGATCATCTTGTCGCCACAGGGAATTTCCTTGGCGGTGTCGACGGCGGGGAGTTCGGATTGGGTGGTCAGTTTGGTGAAGTTCGCCATGATGGATTCAATGTCACACAGTCAAGACGCCGGTTACAACTATTGGGTCACCGCCATCATAGTCCCGACCACGGTGATCGCGACCGACAGCAGGACGACGCACGACCAGACGAGGGCCGGGATCTTAAGCGTTCCTTGGCCTAAGAACCCCAGCACGATACCGGCTGTTCCTAACAAGAGTCCCGCCACAACTGCAACCACGAAGAGCGTCGCAGCGAATGGGTTCTCGCCGCGAAAGTGCATCACAACGGTGAGGACAAGGTCGCACACCACAGAGATCGTCGCGCACAGAAAGCCTGAAAGAGCCGCCTTCTCCCGCCATCCGGCCCAGACGCGTTTGCCTCGAAGAACCCATGCCCACGTGCCAACCAGAAGAACGCCTTCCGAAATGGCGATGATGTCACCGGCGTCCATGATATTGGATTGGGCGGACAGCCGAAGGCCGCTGTCCCCCACTGGATCTGATTTTGCTGGCAGATGAAAAGCTGACAGCTTATTTGGGCTGCAGCGTCTGCGCGATCATGACCTGGCGCTTGAAGTTCTCGACCATGTTCGGATCGAGTCGGACTTCAGTGGGCTTCCTCGCCAGAGTCATGGTGTCGATCTTGTCCTGCAGTTTGAGAAGGGCGTAGAAAAGGTTCTCGGGGCGCGGCGGGCATCCGGTCACGTAGACGTCGACGGGAACGATTTTATCGACACCCTGCAGCACGGCGTAGGTATTGAACGGGCCACCCACCGACGAGCAGGCGCCCATCGAGATCACCCACTTTGGATCGGGCATCTGATCGTAGATCCGCTTCACGACCGGCGCCATTTTCAGCGTGACCGTGCCGGCGACGATCATCAGGTCGCTCTGCCGCGGGCTGGGACGGAAGACCTCCGAGCCGAAGCGCGCGATATCGAAACGCGACGTAGACGAGGCGATCATCTCGATCGCGCAGCAGGCCAAGCCAAATGTCATGGGCCAAACCGCCGACTTGCGCGCCCAGTTGAAGACGTAATCGACGGTCGAGATCAGGAAGTTCTTCTCAAACTTGTTTTGCAACCAAGCCATGAATAGCCCTCGCGAAGCTCTACACAGGCAGTCTAGGTAACGCGCGAATCGGTGTCAAACCCCCCTTTCCTGCGAGAACGGCCGCCTCCTCTCGCCGGCTGAGGCCTCAGGGACGTTGCTGCCTGGCTGAAACTTGCCTTATTCATCAAATAGGGCAGAGTCGTCGAATTCGATAGCCGAGAGGAGACATTCCCCCTATAGGAGTTGATCACGCTTAAGGCTAGGGCGACCCATCCTTTCGCGCCGTTTGCGAAAGGGTGGAATTCAGGAGACCATCCGCGGTTTTGCACTTTTTCGTTACAATAAAAAGGGTTCTGTGAGCCTCTATGTCCCTGACCAAACAGCAAGCGCTGGAGATGTTCGAGTCCGATGACCTGATCGGCATTGGGATGGAAGCCGACGCGGTGCGTCGCAAGCTGCATCCCGAAGGCGTCGTGACCTACATCATCGACCGCAACATCAACTACACCAACTTCTGTACCGAGTACTGTACCTTCTGCGCGTTTTACCGTCCGCTGAAAGGGCCTGCGGCGAAGGAAGGGTACATTCTCGATTTCGACACGATTTACGAGAAGATCCGCGAGACCGTGGAACTGGGTGGAACAGGCGTGTTGATGCAAGGCGGGCTGCATCCCGACCTGAAGATTGACTGGCACGAAAAGATGCTGCGCGGGATCAAGGAGCGGTTTCCGAAGATTCATCTGCACTGTTATTCGGCGTCGGAGATTATTGCGATTGCAGAGTACAGCTCGCTCTCGATTCGCGACACAATTTTGCGATTGCGCGATGCGGGGCTCGATTCGATTCCTGGCGGCGGAGCGGAAGTGCTCGATGATGAAGTGCGGTACAAGATTGCGCGGCTGAAGTGCCTGACCGACGACTGGCTCAACGTGCATCGCACGGCGCACCAGATCGGGATGCGGACGACCGCGACCATGATGTTCGGCGTAGGCGAGAATTACGAAAATCTGGTGAATCACTTCCAGCGACTGTATGAATTGCAGGAGGAGACAGGCGGGTTCACAGCGTTTATCCCGTGGAGCTTTCAGCCGCAGAATACAGCGCTCGGCGGACGCCATTGGGACGAGGCGACCGCGGTCGATTACTTGAAAGTGCTGGCCATTTCGCGGCTGTATCTCTCGAACTTCCTGAACGTGCAGTCGAGCTGGGTGACGCAGGGGTTGAAGGTCTGCCAGATGGGGCTGCGGTTTGGCGGGAACGATGTAGGATCGGTGATGCTTGAGGAAAACGTGGTGCGTGCCGCGGGCGTGACCAACTGCACGACCGAAGAAGAGTTGCGACGGATTATTCGCGATGCGGGGTTCCGTCCGGCGCAACGCGATACTCTTTATCGGCAGTATTTCCTGAACTGAAACCTCAAGGGCGAAAGCCCTCGTTCATTTCAACTGTCCTACGCGGCCCTGAAGGGCCACTCTTCCACGCGCTCCGTTTAGACTGAGAGACAGAGAACATCTATGTCTTCTTCCTCATCATCGATCAGAAAACACGCTGGACCTGGACCGAGCGACCAGCCGGTGGTTCCCGAACCCTCTTTCGCCGAAAGGGTGCGAACGCTTGTGTACCTAGGACGGCTCGGTAGTCTTTCCACGCTTTCGCGCAAGCAGCCGGGGTTTCCGTTTGGGTCGGTGATGCCCTACGGGTTGGACGAGCAGGGGCGTCCGATCTTCCTTATCAGCACGATGGCGATGCATACGCAGAATTTGAAGGCGGACCCGCGCGCTAGTTTGCTGGTGACGCAGGAGGGCGGTGACGGAGATCCGCTGGGAGCATCCAGAGTCACTCTGGTCGGGAATGTTGCGCTCGTGCCGGAAGAGGATGTGGCTGCGGCTCGCCAGGCCTATTTGGCTCGTCATGCCAACAGCAAGTATTGGGTTGACTTTGAAGACTTTTCTTTTTACCGGTTGGAGGTCGTGGACATTTATTTCGTTGGCGGATTCGGAGTAATGGGATGGGTCACCGCCGCGGAGTATGGCAGCAGCCAACCTGATCCTCTCGCTGACTCGATGGGCGAGATTATTCAGCACATGAATGCCGACCATAAAGACGCGATGGTGTTGCTGGCGCGGAAATTTGCTCACATCGAGGCGCTCGAAGCAACGATGACAGCGGTCGATCGGCTGGGGTTTCATGTGCGCTTGAAGACGCAAGAAGGTATGAAGGGCGCCCGCATCGCGTTCCTGCGCGAGGCGACGAATTCAGCGGAGACGCGGAACGTGTTGGTCGAGATGGTGCGACAGGCCCTGTAGGTGAATTCCTCACCCCTTAGGGTCCCTGCGTGTGCGGCAGTCCATCTTCCGGGATGTGATACAGCAAGATTGTCTTTCCCACACGACTCACGGGTTGATAAGCCTGCAACCAGTCGAACGCGCCAACTGGATATTGAGTGTGAAATGAATTCCCGAATCGCAACGCGCGCAAGCTGATGGCGAACCATCCGCTTACCGGACGGTAGGCTTGGGGAACGTCAAAGCTGGGCAAGTCTGTGTGCTTCGGGTCAGCGCTGGTCCAGATCGCGATCGTGGCATGGGAGATGTTCCGGGCGTGAAGTTCGTGCGACAAAAGATCGAGATCCTGGCCGCAGTCGAGATCGCAGCCAGCGACCATGATTTTGCTGGGATCACTTCCCGCCAACTCATTGAAGTACGCCAGGAAGTCACCTTGCGCGCGCACGGTGGAAACAATTTGCCACGACAGCAACACAATTAATCCCGCGTGCAGCTATGCGCCGCGCCTCACGCTGATGCCAGAGATAAGAACATCCGCTGCCGGCGACGATTGCGAGCAAGGGGAAGACCACCATCACATGGCGAACGCCCGCGTTGTACTTCACGGGCAGCGTGACCAGCAGAACTGCCAGCGCTGCCAATAGCGGAGTCATCGCACGCCAACGTCTCTGGGCGTCAAGTGTCTTTAACGATACCGCGCCAATCGCCGCGAGAATCAAAAACGGGAGCGGTGACTTCACGGCCACGCCTAAGAGGAAGAAGTACCACCAGCCTCCTTCTTTGACGTGCCCCAGCAGGTAAGCTTCGGGCCTCTCTTTGTTCAGAACCCAGGCATCGGCAACGCCCTTGATCAAGGCAGGAGCGGGGATAAGCGGATCGCTCGCGACGAGCCAGCGTCCGGCTCGTGCGATCGGCGCGGGAAATTGACGGAAGGACGGGATGGAATCGGCAGAGAGGTTCATGCCTTCTCTGACGTGCCCGACTGCAAAGCCATAAGAAGCCCACAGGGTGAAGATGGCGATCGCGGCCACGATCGCGAGTTGACGGACGATCTTTTTTGGTGCGAGATTTTCGCCAAAGAGTGTGCGGGTGCAAATCCACTTTCCGAAAACGATGGCGACGGCTGCCGCGGGAAAGAAAATTACAGTCGTGGCTTTCGAGGCCAGCGCCAGCCCGGCGGCCAAGCCGAACCATAGCACGGAGCGTCTGTTTGGTTCGCCGAGCCACTGAACGAAAGCGAAAAACAATCCTACTTGTGTAGCTGCGGCCACGATGTCGGTGTACGCGATGCTCGAAAACGCCAACACATTGGGCAGCGTCGTAAACAGCGCGACCGCCATCACCGCAGCCAAGTCCCCGTACTCGCGTCGCGCCCAAACAAAGACGATCGCTGTCGCCAGAAGGAAGAATGGCAGCACACCCATGCGCGCCAGGGCCAGGTTGCGGGCATAGTGCCCCGAGTCGTAGAGAACCGCGTTGCCTACATCGTGATACGTGATCTGTTGGTCGGGTAGAGACAGTTTGGGATAGCGTTCTCCCGCGAGGTAGAGCGGGAGTCCAATGGCAATGCGGGCGAGCGGCGGGTGGACTGGATCGAGCTTGTAGGTATGGCGAGCCAGGAGCTCGATGGCCGCGTTGTGCGCATCATCTCCAGCTATCCTCTGACTTCGCTAACCTTCGTCGCCTACCAATCAATTCTCTCGGCAATGTCATTTCCCAGTGAGACCTGCCACTCACGGTGGCCTGTAGTTTTATGCGCGCTGCTGGCTCTGGCCGCTATGTGGCAAGGTTCGAGTTATACAACACGAATCGGAAGCGGAATTCTTGTGCTCGGATTGTTATCATAGAAGCAAGATGGCATTTCCTATCAAAGTGTGCGCTGCCTGCGGGGATGAGTTTGAATTGAAGCCGGGTAAGCCTGGTTTTGCCAACCGCTGTCCAGCCTGCAGTGAACCTGAATCGGTGGACCCTGGGACGAAGCGAACGATGGACGCCGATGAGCGCAAGGCTCAAGCGGAGGCGAACGAGGCTCGCCGAAAGGCGATGCGCGATCTCCTGTACCGCAAAGATAGCTAGCTTTTCCACATTCCTCCGCGTCAGAGGGTTCTTTCTTGCTCGCTTGTCGACTGACGCTTCGGATTCCATTCCAAAGCCACGCTGCTCGCCGCGGACAGCCGAAGGCGGCTGTCCCCACATACATCAACAAACTCCTACTGCTTCAGGATCCAGGTTGCCATTTTGTTCAGCGCCACCGGGGAGATCGTTTCTTCGATCGTGGAATACTCGCTGGGGGCGCCGGTTTTGGCGGTTTGGAATAAATGGTTCAGGCCGGGGAGTTCGTCGACCTCGGCGTGGTGGTTGCCTGCCTCCGCGAGCGCTTTGCGAATGGCGGGCAGGTTCTGGCTGGGCAGCACTTGCTTGTCGAGCGATCCGTTGATGGCGAGGACCGGGCAGGTAACTTTGCGCAGCGCCGTGGCGGGATCGTATGTCAGGAAATAACGGAACCACACGGATGTGATCTGGCCGATCTCTGAGCCGATTTGCGCTTCCGGGACGTCGCCCGCCATTTTCTCTTTCAATTCCTTTTGCAGGATGGCGTCGTCTTTTTCAGACTCTACCAGGGCGAGCATTTCTTTTTCCTTGGTAGCGCTCTTAGCAGCCTCTTCGGGATTCTTGCCCATCGCAACCTCGATGGCCTCGCGTTGTGCGGGAAGAATCTGATCTCCGGGGACGCCGGTGCCAGCCATCATGACGATAAAGGCGACGTCTTTGTTGCGGGCGGCGATCATGGGCGCGATCACTCCGCCTTCGCTGTGGCCGATGAGGCCGATCTTGTGAGGATCGATCTCAGAACGCGTCTTCAGATAGGCGACGCCAGCTTCTGCATCGGTGGCGAAATCGGCGGTCGTCCCTTTCGCGAAAACTCCGGTCGACTTGTCGACTCCGCGGTCGTCGGCGCGCAGTACGGCGATTCCGTGGCGCGTGAGATAGTCCGAGAGAACGAGGAATGGTTTATGGCCAAGCAGGCTCTCGTCGCGGTCCTGCGGGCCGGAGCCGGTGATCAGCACGACTCCCGGAAACGGACCCTTGCCCTGCGGAATCGTGAGCGTCGCGGCGAGCGTCACGTTCTGTGCTTTGTTCTCGTACGAGACGTCTTCATCGTGATAAGGATAGGGCCTGACCGGATTCTGCGGACGCTTCAATTCCAGTTCGGCCTTATCTTTCACCGGCTTCAGAAGCAGAGGAAGTGTTCCTCCGCCTTGAGACCATTTGCCATCGATGGAGGAGAGGTCGGCGGCGATTTTGCCGTCGAAGGATCCGTGGACGATGGGTACTTCGATTTTCAGCGAGGAGCCATCGCGCGTGACAGAGCTTGTCGCCATCCCGGTGACACCCTGGTCGAGGCTGTCGAGCGTGGCAGTCAAGCCGTTTTCCGCGTTGACGATGTGGAAGACGACGCGCAGCTTGACGGCTCCCGTGTCGAGAGCGCCCATCCATGCGCCGTCGATGTCTGAAGGCTTGACGGGATTGTGTTCAGTATTAATGGGAGCAGTGGCGCGCTTGAATTCGAGGGGCAAGGACGTGCCCTGGCTCCATGTACCAGTGATAGTCTTCGCATCCGTCGAAAGTTTACCTTCATAAGTGCCGTGAACTTTTTCGACCTCCATGTTCAGCTTGGAATCCTTCAAAGAAATGGAACTCACAGGGATGCCATTGCCTCCTGGCTGGTCGAGGCTGTCTAGTGTGGCTTTAAGGCTGTTGTCGGACGCTTTCGTGATGTGCAGGATGAGGTGAAGTTCCTGACCGCCCGCGCTGAGGGTGCCTTGCCAGTCGCCGGTAATGTCTTGCGCTCGCGAGATGGTCGCTGCCAGGAATATGAGTGCTGGGACAACCATGAATCTTTTCATCACTTCCTCCATCACTTTACCTTCTTCGTTCCGTGTCTGGTGTCGCTAAGGTTCTAGTGGGTGGCGGCCGGTTCGTCCTTGGCGCGTTTGAGCTGCAACGGAATACCTGAGCCACCCTGATTCCAGTCGCCAGACATGCTGTCCATGTTCTTGTCGATCTTGCCCTGGAAATAGCCGCTGATCTGCTTCATTTCGATCTTGATCGATGAACCTTTTCGCGAGACGGAAGTGGATGGCATTCCGGTCACCTTTTGATCCGGGCTGTCCATAACAGCCATGAGCCCGTCTTCGGTGTTGGTCAGACGAAAGATGATGCGCAGCTTGCTTGGGCCCATATCGAGGGTGCCTTCCCACTTGCCGTCAATGTCGGACGGAGGTGCGGGTTTGTGCACAGTCTTGACCGGGTTTGTCGTCTTCTTGAAATCGAGAGGAAACTTCTGTCCCTGTGTCCAGTTCCCGTTAATGGAGTCAGCACCCTTCAGCGTGCCTTCATAGGACGCCTTGAGCGGAGCAGATGCGAACTTCAGCTTGTTTCCGTCGAGCGCGATCGACTCGATGGCAATGCCGGCGGCGTTTTGATCGGGACTGTCCACCGAGGCCTTGAGAGTGCCGTCAGCATTCTTGGTCACGTGCAGGACCAGGCGAAGTTCGCCCATAGCGGTTTTGATGGTGCCTTGCCAATCGCCGGCGATGTCTTGTGCGCGTGCGCAGGTGGTTGCGAGAAATGTCAGGACTGCGATCGTCAGGAATCTCTTCATTTTCTCTCCATGAATTCATTCTTCAACTGAGTTGGGTTAAGTCTCACTTCACACATTGTTGGGCTGTCCGCTGCGTACAGTTCGTCGAGGGAAGTCTGTTAAGAGCTACCCTCTTTAATTCAGTTCTCCACGGCGCTCCAGTTGTTTGTAGAACACGAGTGAATAAATCACGGGGACGAATGCCGCGACAAGGATTGCGATCACAGGCATCCAGAAAGGTGCCCTCAGGATCACCGCGAGCAGTCCCAGCAGACCACCGGCAAAGAAAGTCTTAGCGCCAAGGCGGTGCGTGTGGTTCCAGACAGAATCACTCGCGAGCGTCCAGGGGGTGCGGATGCCTACGTAAAAATTGCGGCGGACTTTTCCGAGGACGTTTCCCAGCAACGTAATTAGCAGGCAAACTCCGCCTTCGATGGCGCGGCCTATATCGAGCGCCATCCCCAAACTCGATAACAGGATCAGGATCTGGATATAGGCGAGGGTGGCAACGATCACAATCATGATGTAGAGGTAGGTGGCGCGGAAGGAATCGACCTCGAATTTCTTCGGAGACAGCCAGGGAAGCGCGGCGGTGACCAGCACCATAAAGGCCATCATGCCCGGACCGTAGACCAATAGAGACCACTTCGGTCCCCAACCGTTAACTTGTCCATGCGCATCCCAGTGGAAGGGGACGATGTTGGGGAGCGACGGGTACGCCACGAGGGTGCCGGCCAGCGTGGCTAGAATGACTGCGACTGCGCCCAGATAGTACCTCTGATTGAGAGTCATCGATTTCATCGTTATTTAGCGCCTTCATCGCTGGACTTCTTTGTTTCGGACGCCTCGTCTTTCGAATGTCTATCCTTGCGCATTAAATCCATGGCCCAGGCCATCAGGTCCTGGACCACGGTGGTGTTCAGGCTGTACCAGATCTGCTGGCCGTCACGGCGGCTGGTAAGTAAATCGGCGTCTTTCAGGACGGCGAAGTGGTGCGACATGGTGGGCTTGGTCATGTCGAAGCGTTCGGCGAGGTCTCCGGCCGTCATCTCGCCACGCCGCAGCAGGCGGAGGATCTCGCGGCGGGTGGGATCCGCGATTGCCTTGAAGGCTTCATTGGAAGATGGGGCCATAGTTAGATCGCCGTGTAATTAGATTAATATCTAAATACAACGGAGATCGATGTAATGTCAAGGCTCTTATATCGATCCGGGCGGGGGCGCACGGGTCTAATACTAGAGATCCATCACTTCGCCTGAAAAACGGCTCCGTGCAGGACGTCTTTGCGAAAAGGTGCGGCCGATTATGCAACCCAGACAATGCTTGGGCGAGCGTTGGTTACGGGGTAGAATGGAGGGGAATCATTGGCCGACCCTCGCGGCCGTTCGGGATGATCGTTCCTGGCTTTCCCAGTTTGAGTCCATGAAAACAACTTCCATCCAGCTACTTGCGATCAGGCCAGCCTCTGTATGGTTCCTGATCCTGCTGCTCGGCGCGAGCTCGTTGGCCCAGGTCCCCGGCAATGCTGCGACGAAAGCTGCGGGGCGTGCCGTGATTGAAGGCATGGTTACGAAGGAGCCGGGGAGTGAGGCGGTGAAGAAGGCGGTGATCGAACTCATCGCCGAGAATCAGACGGAGGGCGGAGACTACACGGCAGTCAGCGGTGCAGACGGCGGGTTTCGCATCGAAGGCATCGTCCCCGGGCGCTACCATCTTTTCGCCGAACGCACTGGAATGCTCGAGGTCGACAAGCATAGGACGCGCGCCGATGGGAGCGTTCTGACCCTGGCCGCAGGGCAGGAGCTCAAAGATCTGCGGATCCGGCTGCAGGCGGCGGCAGTGGTGCGAGGGCGCGTCAATGATGAAGACGGAGATCCCTTGCCGAACGCGCAGGTGACGGTGCTGCGCCAAACGTATGTTTCCGGGCGAAGTCGATGGGAACAAGCTGGTGCGGAGCGAACGAACGACTTAGGCGAATACCGCGTGGCGGGGCTGCCGACGGGAAACTACTACGTGTCAGTGAGTCCGCCACCGGATTTCAAGAGTTTGATCGAGGCGGCGGGCGTGGCTGCCGCGGACGCGCGAAATGCGGGCGCACCGGATAAGCCTGCCACGTCCTATCAGACGACGTACTATCCCGGGACTGCGGATCGCAGCCAGGCATCGCCGGTCGAGTTGCACGCGGGCGATGAGTTTCCGGTGAACTTTTCGCTGACGCCGAGTCCGAGTCTGAGTATTCGCGGGTCGGTGGTGAATCTGCCGCCGCGGTCGTCGGCGGTGATCATGCTGCAGTCACGCGATTTCAGCCTGGTGCTGAATGGTGCGGAGATCCATCAGGATGGAAGCTTCGTGATTCGTGACGTGGCGCCGGGCGCATATACGATCCTGGCGACGGTTGAGAACGCTTCAGTGCCGATGATGGCGCGGCAGGCGTTGCAAATCGTTTCGAACAACGTGGACGACGTGCGACTGGCGCCGCAGCCGGGAGGATGGATTCATGGGCGGCTGCGGTTGGAGAGCAAGAGCGGCGGGCGATTCGATGCCAGCCAGATTTTCTTGCAGCTGCGCTCGTCCGATGGCGACGACGACGCGCTCAGTGGGTTCAGCATGGGCGACGGATTTTCGCATTTAACGCATGTCGCGCCTGACGGGAGCTTTGAATGGAAGAGCGTTCCGCCGGGGAATTATTTCGTGCAACTCGCGGGCGAGGGAAGCACGAGCGCCGACCTGTTTCTGAAATCTGCGCTGACGGGCGCCCGAGACGCGGGCGACGCGGGGATCACAGTGAGTGGCGGGGCGGTGTCGCTCGATCTGGTGGCGAGTGCGAACGGTGGTGTGGTTGAAGGCATTGCCGTCGACCCCAAGGGCGAGCCGGTTGCGAATGCGGTGATCGTCGCGGTGCCGGAGATCCGGTTGCGTGGACGGGTGGAGCGCTATCGCAAGACGGTCAGCGATCAGAGCGGGCGGTTTGCGCTGCGCGGGATTGCGCCGGGGGACTATACACTGCTCGCTTGGGAGACCGTAGATGGAGAGGCTTATTACAACCCTGAATATGTCAGGAACTATGAGGGGCGTGGAAGCGTGCTGCGGGTGGGCGAGGGGGAACGGAAGAGCGTGCGCCTCGAAGTGATTCCGGAGAGCGACGAGCAGTCGCAATAGATCCGTCGTTCTAGAGTCTGAAGTCAAAATCCAAAAGTCAAAAATCCCCCTCCTGTCGCAAAGAACGCGACAAGGATGGGGCACCCTACGGTGCTCGTCCTGCTCTTTACCAGTGGTGAGTCTCAACAACTTGTGAACTGCTGTCGGCGGCTTTACTTTCGTCGGCGTGGATCTTGCCGTCGTTCTCGGCGTAGAAAGATCGGTGCTGGGCGTCGAGATTCTTCGGCGTCATGGTGAGCACGAAGTTATCTGTCTTTGACTTGAAGCCGACCGTGTAGTCGCCGCGATCGGGGCTGACCAGGCGCTGCGTGAACGTCCCGGTATGAACTAACTGAGAGAGGGATGTGGCGTAGTGGCCGTATTGCTTATTGAAAAGCACTTGTGCACGCATGACGACTCGCATGTAGGCGAGGGCGGCCGCTTCGGAATCGGAGCGGGCGGGATCGCCGTGGAACTTGGGTTTGTATGCCTGCGCGCTCTGTTCGGGGGGGGGCGGGGCGGGCGGGGCGTCTTGCGCGTACAGAGTGCAGACCGCCAGCAAAATTGCGGTGATGATAGCGAATCGTAACGACGGCCTTCTAATCAGATCAATCATGCGTGCGGCTTTCTCCGGATGACGTTACCTGGGGTTACGCATTTGAAAACGTTAGCCCACGCAGCCTGAGCTTCGACTGCCAAAGCTGAATTCGGCCTTGTTTTTCCATGTTACTCCCGTAATTTCCCTTCGGTCACGTTCTCTTTGCTTCGCGATGAATTATCACTATGCTGGATACAAGAAATCAGACCCTACAGGGAAAACTATGAAAGCAGCAGTCGCTAGAAAACCAGTCATCAAAATCGCGGTGGTGGAAAGCGATCCATTGCGCTTTGTTGGGTTCCGCGCATTGTTCGACTCCGAGCCGGAGTTCGAACTCGTCTCCGCGGCACTGCCCGAGATCAGCACGCTGCAAGGCATCGATCTCATCCTGCTCGGCAACCGTTCCGGACAAAACCTGTTTGACGTGATGGCCAGCCTGAAGGCCACGCGGCCGGATTTGCGCATTATCGTGACCGGGTCTGGGATCGACGAAGAGACCATTTTGAAAGCGATTGCATCTGGGGCCAAGGGATATGTCGACGAGGCGGCTTCGCCGGCGGAGTTTGCGCAGGCGATTCGCATCGTGAACCAGGGATCGGTTTGGGCTCCGCGCAAAGTGCTTTCGATGTTCATCGAGCGAGTGTCCTCGGCTCCGGGCCGAATTTTCCCGGCGGGCCGAGTGACGTTTACCGACCGCGAGAAAGAAGTTCTGGAGATGCTCGTGGCCGGCCGCTCCAACAAAGAGATTGGCGGTCAGTTAGGCATCGAAGAACGCACGGTGAAGGCGCACGTCGCAAAACTAATGCGCAAGGTGGGCGTGCAGAACCGGATCGCACTGTCGGTGCATGCCATCACGCATTCGCTGGTGACGACGAAGTAGGGAGCTTCTAGCTTCGAACTTGCAGCCGCGAGCAAACTCAAAGGCAAGACTCGTAGCTCGTAGCTCGTAGCTCGAAAGCTCGTGGCTCATCGTAACTTCGGGGCACTTACCTTCGTAATCTTGTCGGGTTTGAGGCCGTACGACATACTCGCCTCACCTACCACAGAACCTGGGAGACGGGGTTGAGAGTGGCGATTAGGGTCACTGCTTTCAGCCCCGCATTTTTTTTGGGTCCGCAGCGTCTCCCTTCCTGAAGAAGCCTTCGAAATCCACAGCCAACCCGGCCCGTCCGTCTCCTCGCCGACTTCATTTACAATCAGATTAAGTGATCCGAGTTCAATTTTTCTGTGGTGAGGAACGATGAAGAGATTTGTTTTACTGACCCTAATTGTGTGCCTTGGCAGCCTTGGGTGGGCCGCGGATGACGAGGCGAAGGCATCGAAGGCGTCTGACCGCGTGCAGGCGGCGGCGGACGTGCTGAATCAGATCCAGTCGGCGCCCGACTCCGGCATTCCCCAGGACATTTTGAGTAAAGCGGAGTGCGTTGCCGTGGTCCCGTCGATGCTGAAGGGCGGATTCATCGTAGCCGGAAAATATGGGCGTGGCCTCGCGAGTTGCCGGAATCCCAAGGGCTGGAGCGCTCCGGCATTTTTCACCATTGCGGGAGGCAGCTTCGGCTTCCAGATCGGCGGTCAGGCCGTCGACCTGGTCATGCTGATCATGAACAACGATGGAATGCAGCGGTTGCTGTCGAGCAAAGTCTCGTTGGGCGCGGACGCCTCGGTGGCCGCGGGCCCGGTGGGACGTCACGCCGAAGGCAATACCGATTGGAAGATGCGTGCCCAGGTCCTGACCTATTCGCGAGCTCGTGGAGTGTTTGCCGGAGTGAGCCTGAACGGGGCGGTGATGAACCAGGACAAGGACAGCACGCGCGAGTTCTACGGCCACATGGTGACTTTTAAAGCTTTGCTGACGGGCGAAGTGGAACCCCCTCCGGCGGCGTATTCCTTCCTGACGACGCTGGCGAAATGGGCGCAGGAAGCGGCGAAGTAGTGGGCCACGAACTGTCGATCATTGCGCGACCCTTCGGCTTCGCTGAGGGCAAGCCAGCCGAGGGTGGCTGTTCCCACACCTGATGCGGCGGAAACTCGAATACGCGGCGGCATGGCCGTTCATCAAAATACTGGGTATTTTGCCGCGATCCCTTTCGCGCGCCCTGGCGATCGGACTCGCTCAGATCGTCTATCTGCTGCACTTCCGTTTGCGACAGGTCGGGATGCGCAATCTCGCGATGGTTTTTCCCGAAAAGAGTGTCGCGGAACGAAAGCGCATCTTGCGCGGAGTGTTTACGTCGCTCGGCCGGCAGCTTGCCGAGTTGTGCCAGTTTCCCCGCTATACGCCCCAGAACATCGACAAGGTTGTGGTATATGACGGACTGGAAAACTACGAGCGGGCTTACGCGCGTGGCAAGGGCGTTCTGTTCCTGACGGGACACTTCGGCGGGTGGGAGTTGTCTGCGTTTACTCATTCATTGCATGGCCATTGGCTGCACGTGGTGATGCGCCCCATGGACAATCCGTATCTCGATCGGCTGCTGCAGCGATATCGCACTATGTATGGCAACAAGACGGTGGCGAAGGACGATTTTGTGCGCGGTCTGTTGGCGGCTATGAAGGCCGGAGAGACAGTCGGCATCCTGATGGATACGAACATGACGCCACCGCAGGGAATCTTTGTGGACTTCTTCGGCATTCCCGCCTGCACGGCAAGCGGACTGGCGCGTATTGCTCTACGCACGGATGCTGCCGTCTTGCCAGGTTTTACGTTCTGGGACGAGGCGCTCCAGAAATATCGGTTGCGGTTTGATCCGGCTTTGAAGTTGATTCGCACCGGAGAACTCGAGGCTGACATCACCGCGAACACGCAGATGTTTACCAAAGTGATTGAGGACTACGTGCGTAGATATCCCGAGCAGTGGCTGTGGGTGCACCGGAGATGGAAGACGCGGCCCGAGGGGCAACCGGGGCTGTACTAGGGGCCGAAGCGGATTTCCTGGCGGACGGACGACTGCGGCGTCGATGGGCTAGTTTTTGTAGTTGCTGTATTCCTCAGGAACCGTCGGGCATCTCGGCTTCATCAGGGCGAGACGCTCGATCTTGAGGTGTTTGATGCGGGGATAAGGATTGCTCCAATTCCTGAATGCGGAGCTCTTTCTGTTTGTACGCCGCCCGTTCCGCTGGGGACAGGCCGCCAAAGACCTCCTCCTGGCGGGTCTTGAATTGCTCTCGCCGCAGGCGGGCGAGTTCGGAATGAGGCGATTCATTTTGCATGCCTTAATGCTCGTCGTTTTTCACATCAACCAGTCGGGAGTTTGCCGGCGGGATATAACTGTTTCCACGATAGTCTTCCCGCAGGGCAATGACATACAGCGTACACTGTACGGTAGCGTACTGAAGGCTGTCCACTCGCGATCGAGCGGGGAAATGGATTTCTCCGGCATGCCTGTTTCGAGCCGCTCCTTCCGGTAAAATTGGATCTTCCTATGAATACCTTTGAACAAATCGCTGAACGTGAGCGGCAATTCTTGCTGCAGACTTATAACCGCTATCCGGTTGTGCTCACTCGGGGCAAGGGAGTCTTTCTCTACGACATCGAGGAGAAGCGCTATTTGGACTTCGTTTCCGGGCTGGGCGTGAATGCGCTGGGGCACGCGCATCCGAGGATTGTGAAGGCGATCCGCGAGCAAGCGGCAAAACTGATCCATGTTTCCAACCTCTACTACCACGAATATCAGGGCCCGCTGGCGGAGAAGTTGTGTGTGCTCTCCGGGCTGAACCGGGCGTTCTTCTCGAACTCGGGCACGGAGGCGATCGAGGGTTCAATTAAGCTAGCGCGGCTGGCGGGACATCGCGCGGGAGGCGAAGCGAAGTGCCGGCTCGTGGCGCTGGAAGGGTCGTATCACGGGCGCACATTCGGGGCACTGTCGCTGACCGGGCAGGACAAGCATCGCAAGGGATTTGAGCCGCTGCTCGAAGACGTAACGTTTGTGAGGCAGAACGATCTGGAAGGGCTGCGCGCTGCGGTGAATGACAATACCTGCGCAATTGTTCTGGAGCCTATTTTTGGGGAAGGCGGCATTTACGAATGCTCCGTGGAGTTCTTGCGGGAGTGCCGCGCCCTGGCCGATCGCCACAAGGTGGCCCTCATCTTTGATGAGATTCAGTGCGGCCTCGGGCGCACGGGAACGATGTTCGCGTTTCAGAGTTTTGGAGTGACGCCGGACATTGTCGCGATCGCGAAGCCCATCGCAGCCGGCTTGCCCTTGGGCGCATTCATTGCGAAGGAAGAATTTGCGACGGCGATTTCACCGGGGCAGCACGGTACGACATTTGGCGGTGGTCCATTGGCCTGCCGCGTTGCGCTTGAGTTTCTGGCAATCGTAGAAGAAGAGAAACTGCTGGAGAACGTCAACAGAGTTGGGGCGTACTTGCAGCAGGAGTTGAAGGGACTGGTCGAGAAGAGGGCGGCCGCGACCGGTGTGCGCGGGCGAGGATTCATTCAGGGGATTCAGTTGGAGATTCCGGCGCGTCCGATTGTGGATGCCGCGCTCGCCGAGGGAGTGTTATTTAACAGTACTCAGGATACGGTAGTGCGATTCCTGCCGCCGTTCCTGATGGAAGAGAAGCACATCGACAAGGGGATTCGGGTTTTGAAGAAGTTGTTGGGGAAGAAACGGAAAGCCGCGGCGTAAATTCCCCTTCTCGCAAAAGCGTGGGAAGTGAGGTACGCGTAACCCAACATGATCCGGAAGCCGAGAGCCGGAAGCCGGACAAAAACGGGGAGCCGAAGCTCCCCAAGTGAAGCGACAGAGGCGTTCCCTTACCTAGAGTCGGGCGAGAGTGAAACGGTTGTCCGAGTCAGAAGATTCTTGTGACGAATGAAATTCGGGAGATTGCGACCGGCGCTGCTTCGGCCACGAGCGGGGCCGTAGAAGAGTGTTGGATGGATTTTGACGGCTCTCGCTTGCGTTATCTCCGCGCGGGTGCTGGCCCGCCGCTGATCCTGCTGCACGGGCTTCTGGGATATTCGTTTTCCTGGCGATACACACTGCCGGCCCTCGCCCCATACGCAACCGTCTACGCGCCCGATATGTTGGGAGCAGGATTTTCGGACCGGCCACCGGGGCTCGATCACTCGATGCGCGGGACCGCTCTGCGCGTGCTGCGGTTTGTGGACAGACTGGGACTGGCGTCGTTCGATTTGCTGGGCACATCGCGAGGCGGGGCGGTGGCGATGTCGGCTGCCGCGGAATGCGTGAAGGCGGGTGCTTCGAGGCGAGGGTTGCGGCGTTTGGTGCTGGTGTGCCCGGTGAACCCGTACTCTTCGCATGGGACATGGCTGGCGCCATTCTTCGGTACCGGCACCGGCGCTGCGCTGTTTCGTTTTGGCGCGGAACACGTACCGTTCTTCTTTCCTTACTGGCACGGTCGGCTATATGGCGACCGCGGCAAGATTCCGGCAGGAAGTCTTGACGGCTACAAGGCGCCGCTCGCGATTCCGGGATTGTTCGAGCACGCGCTGAGCATTGTCCGCACATGGACGACTGATTTGCAGGAACTGAAGAAGGTGCTGCCTTCCTTGGCATCGGTTCCGACGCTGTTGATGTGGGGTAGCAAAGATCCGGCAGTATATGCTTCGTCGATGGTGTCCTTGGCGCGGCACTTTGCAGACGTGCAGACTGTTGTCTTTCCAGGAATAGGGCATCTGCCGTATGAGGAGTGCCCCGAGGAGTTTAGTCGGGCTCTCAGAAAGTTCCTCACCTCTCCAGAGAAGACATCCCCGCCTCTCGAAAAGAGCGCGAACAATGGGGCATCCGCAGTCTGACCCGAAGACAACTCTCAAAACATGACCCACTCCATTCTCGACTTCCTGCGGAATGCGGTGGTGCATTATGGATATTGGGCCGTGGGCGTGGCCCTGCTAGTCGAGAATGCCGGCGTGCCGGTGCCGGGTGAAACGATTCTATTGTTGGCCAGTTTCCTTGCCTATTCCCAGCACGAGCTACAGCTTCCGTGGATCATCGTAGTGGCGACCGTTGCCGCCACGCTGGGCGACAACATCGGGTTTGCGCTTGGTCGCTTCGGCGGGCGTCCTTTGCTGGAACGCTACCGGACTGTTTTCAGGATCCAGGATGCGACTCTGGCCCGGGGAGAAGAATTATTTGCCCGCTACGGTTCGGTCACAATTTTCTTCGCGCGCTTTATATTCGGAATGCGGATCATCGCGGGACCACTGGCAGGCGTGCTGCGCATGCCTTGGCGCAGGTTCACGATTTTCAACTTTCTCGGAGCGGGAGTGTGGGTGACCGTAATTTCCGGCGCGGGCTATCTGTTTGGTCAACATCTCGGCCGGCTCGAGCGCGACATAAGACGCGTCGACTTGATTGCTGCAAGCCTCGTCCTGATAGGGCTATGGTTTCTTTGGTGGCGTCGTCGTCGCGAGCATTGAGGGCATCTGCAGAGTAACCTTTTGCGGGGCGGCGGACTCGGTGCGAGCGGCTATACTGTGCGGGTGTCGTGGGCTTTTCGGGGCAGGCGGGGCAATGTCCGCGACAGAAATGACTCTCACTGGTTGCGTCCGAGCCGAAATTCGGACGAGGAGGAACGCGTGAAAAAGATCAGTTTCTTGACTCTGCTGATTACAGCGACACTGGTGTTTGGCCTGGCTTTTCCGGCGGCAGCAGCCGGCCCCAAAGCGCCGGCGGCGCCCGTGCCGGCCGTTGCCCCGGCAGTTGCCGCGGCGGTGGCTCCAGTCCCCGACCGGCACCCGCACATTGACGAAGCGCTCGAGTCGATGCGGGCTGCCAAGCATCAATTGGAGATTGCAGAGCACGATTTCGACGGCCACCGTGTCAAGTCGATTGAGCATCTCAACCAGGCGATCCACGAAGCTGAGATTTGCATGGGAATGAAGTAGATCAAGCCGGTCAGAGAAATGACGAAGGCAGCGTCCCGGACGCTGCCTTTTACGTTTCACGGTGCAGAAGGTACGCCGACAGGTGCTTAGTCAGTGTGGAAGGTGTAGCCGACCGAAGCGCCCAGGCGCAGAACACTGTTGGAGTGGAAGTCGTTGGTATTATGGATGATGTAGTAATAATCCGCTTCGGGGCGGATAAAGAAACTCCGCCAGAACCGGTAATTGAACCCGCCGCTCACGTGAAGCAGAAAATGATTGCTGTTCAGATGGGTGGAGCAACCGTTCCCATTGGCGCAATTGCCGTATGGGTTGTAGTAAATCACGGTTTGACCGCCCGCGCCCGCCGTGAAGATCGTGCTGGTCCGCTTCGAGATGCGGGCTGGGAACGGATTGAAGTGCGGTGCTAATACCACGTTGAAGTCGTACAGAATGGGGCGGTATTTCTGATAGTCGTTGTAGAACGCCTCTTTGTAGCGAAACGTAACCTCTCCGCTGTAGCCCAACCCGTTCTTAAAAATGCGATCGAAGCCGGCGCTGGGATAGAGACCACCTCTTTCTGGAGGAGGAAGGTAGGCCAGAGAAGCAGTATTGTTGGTGGTGGAGAACAAAGTGTTGCCGCCAGCCACAAGGTCCAGTTGCTGAGCCGAAGCCAGCGTGGCGAACAGAAGAAGCGCACACACGGACGTGATTCGCGCGAACTCTCTCAAATACAACCCCCTTTGTGTTTCGTCCCGACCTTGAAGTGTATACGCTGGATGGATCGAGCGCCCTGCGGAATCATCCACGAGTGAATGAGCGAGCACAAAAAAGCGGCGGCCGGAGTCACACCCGCGGCCGCCTCTCTATCAGAGCCTAGTCTGGACCAATGGTGTAGCCGATGGAGCCTCCAACATGGAAGAGGTTACCCGATGTGTAGTAGTCCGTGTTGTTGATTACGTTGTAGTAACGCACTTCGGGGCGGATGAATACATGCCCCCACACGTAGTACCGAATCCCGGCTCCAGCGTTGATCTGGAAGTGGTTGGAGCTGACATAATTGTTGCAAGTGAAACCGTTGGTGCAGTAGGGAAGATAGAAGCGGGTGGTCTGCCAGCCAATGCCCCCCATCAAGTCCAGTCCAACCTTTTTGCCCAGGCGCGGTTGATACATGCCATCGAAGGAGAAAAGGATGGGGCGGTAGGGCTGGCCAATGCCTCCAAAGTTCCCCTGACTGGCCCTCCAGTCCGCATCAAATGCGAAGCCGATGCGCTTGTGAAAGATCACGTCGCCACCGATGTTGGTGTACAGGCCACCTTTTTCGGGACAAACTACAAACAGACCATTGGACGATGACAGGCGGCACGGATCGGCGCCCGGTGACATGAGTGTTCCGAAGCCGAAATAGGCGTCGCCCTGCTGGGCGGAAGCGACGCTGGCCAGGGCCAAGACAGCGATGACGGTCGCGAGGTAGGCAAGCTTTCTCAAGAGGAACCTCCTATAAGAATCGATGTCGGCGGTAAGATGCGACCGCCAACCTGTTTGGATGCAAGCGCATGCACGATGCACTCATCTTAGTTTCAACAGCGTAGGAATTCAATGGCGGGGCGCTCCTGGCTCTCAAGCGGTGAACGAGATACAGCGCGACCTCGCTGTCCCAACAA
>CAVPVE010000003.1:0-43823 GCA_963709025.1 uncultured Acidobacteriaceae bacterium | reverse complement strand
TCCACCAATACAAGCTAACTGATACCACTCAGGTACTTATCTAGCGACAGAGAGAATCGCAGATAAACGTCCAATGGATTCGGTGAAGGTGCTGATTCCATGCTCTCGTCCTAGTCTCGCCACAACCCCTCCTGCCCTTCCGACGACATTAATTACAAGCCTGCCGCTGCCTCAAGAGATGGCCAAGCTTCACTATCGTTGTCATGGCTTCCCCGAAGAAGTGTCCTTCGGAACCATTTTGCGCCGAGACTCGGCGCAACCTTGCGTTCTTCAGGTGGAAACACCGAGTTTTGGCAACAGCCATTGCGTCAGGGCCAAATAGGCGACAACGAAAACCACGAGCCAAACCCAATGCATGCTCATTCTCTCCTATCTACCAACTCCAAGTTTACGCAGGAAAGTCATCATCGGACACCAGTTGGTGAATCCGGACTGAAACAGATTTAAGCCAACAAACGCGGTGAATAGATACCAGTACGGGCTTAAGTAGTGTCCGAGCGCCAAGGATAACAGGATAAAGCTGCCAGCGATCAAACGAAGTGTACGTTCCACGGTCATCGTAGTTCTCCTCGAAAACAACCAGGTGCTAGGCAATTTCGCATTGCGGTGTCTCACATTCCGCCACGTTCTCGGGCGAGTGCGGATGCATGGGCGGAAGCGAGTGTCCCCTTTGAGAGAGGTAATAGAGGACCGGCACTGCCATGCGTGACAGAACTGTCGATGCCACCTCTCCAGCCATCAAGGACAACGCCAGCCCCTGAAAAATCGGATCGAACAGAATCACGCTCGCTCCCACAACGACTGCCGCCGCTGTCAGCAGCATGGGGCGAAAGCGAACCGCTCCGGCGTCGACGACCGCATCCTCCAGCGACATGCCTTGCGACCGGCGCAGTTCAATGAAGTCGACAAGGATGATGGAGTTGCGCACAATGATTCCTGCGCCGGCGATAAAACCAATCATCGAGGTCGCTGTGAAGAAGGCACCCATCAAGGCGTGTGCGGGCAAAATACCAACCAGTGTGAGCGGGATCGGTGCCATGATCACGAGCGGCGTGACGAACGATCGGAACCAGCCGACAACCAAGACATAGATAAGGACCAGCACGGCGGCAAACGCTAGCCCCAAGTCGCGGAAGACTTCCACGGTGATGTGCCACTCGCCATCCCATTTTATCGACAAGCGGTCCGTGCGGTCGGGCATCGTTGTGCCTTTGTACTGCTTTATCGCGTAGCCATCCGGCAATTTGATTTCGTCGATGGCGTCGCTCATCTTCATGATGGCGTAAACAGGGCTCTCTTCCCCACCCGCGACATCGCCAGTCACATAGACGACTGGTTGCAGGTTCTTGCGATAGACGCTGGTATCAATCGTTGTTTGCCGAAGATCGGTGACCTCTTGCAGAGCGATCTGCCCCCCGGAGGCAGTGGGCAGTTTCAGGTTTTCGAGGTTCTCGATTCCGGAGCGATCGGAGCGGGCTAAACGCACTTCGATCGGCACGTCTTCGCGCGAGTTCGGAACGTGCAGGAGTCCGGCGCTTGTCCCGCTCAATCCCACCTGGAGCGTCCGCGTCACTTCGGCAGGAGAAATACCGTGGAGGGCGGCTTTATCAAGATCGACTTTTAGGTCGTACTTGGTCTGCGGGTCCTCAACGTACCAGTCCACATCCACGACGCCAGGCGTTTGTTGAAAGACCTTCTTAATCTTGGCCGCCAGATCGATTTGACTCTTGTAATCGGGCCCGTAGACTTCCGCCACCAGGGTCTGCAGTACCGGCGGGCCGGGAGGAACTTCAGCAACCTTGATGCGCGCCCCGAAGGGCTGGGCGATCTTGTCCAGCTCGGGGCGAAGCCGTCGTGCAATCTCGTGGCTCTGCGCTTTGCGATCATGGCGTGACAGCAGGTTGACCTGAATGTCGGCCTGATTCGGCTTACGGCGCAGAAAGTAGTGGCGTACCAATCCGTTGAAGTTGTAGGGGCCGGATGTACCGGCATAAATCTGATAGTTGGTGACTTCGGGTTGCTGGCCAAGATAGCTCCCGAGCGCCTGCGCGACGCGGGTCGTTTGCTCCAGCGGGGTTCCGTCCGGCATGTCGATGACGACCTGGAACTCGCTCTTGTTGTCGAAGGGAAGCATCTTCACCCGCACCCATTTCAAAGGCACGAATGCAACCGCAACTAGCAACAACACCACAACTCCGCCGAGAAACATCCATCGGCGACGCGCATCGAGAATCAGTGGATTCATCACGCGCCGATACAAACGGGTCGTCCAGCCTTCGGTCTCATGTTTGTCGTGGCCACTCTCTGCTGCGTAGTTTCGAAGCAACCGCAGAGCTGCCCAAGGCGAGACCACGAAGGCCACCATCAGGGAAAACAGCATGGCTGCGGATGCCCCCACGGGAATCGGTCGCATGTAGGGGCCCATCAGGCCGCGAACAAAAGCCATGGGCAGAATGGCGCCAATCACGGCGAACGTGGCAAGGATCGTGGGGTTACCGACCTCATCCACTGCCTCGACAGCCACTTCTGCAAGCGGACGCCCGCGACTGCCAGGCAATCGGAAGTGGCGGACGATGTTCTCCACCACCACGATGGCATCGTCGACCAGAATGCCGATGGAGAAGATCAGGGCAAACAGAGTGACGCGGTTGAGCGTGTATCCATAGAGATAAAATATGGCCAACGTCAGTGCGAGTGTCACAGGGACGGCCAGCAGCACGACCCCGGATTCACGCCAGCCAAGTGCCAATGCGATCAGCAGAGTCACCGACAGCGTCGCGATCAGCAGATGTTTCAGCAGTTCATTCGACTTGTCTTTCGCTGTCTCGCCGTAGTTTCTCGTGACGGTGATGTTTAGATCGTTCGGCAACACATAGCCATGAAGAGTGGCGACCTTCTCCAGAACGCGTTCTGAAATAACCGTCGCGTTGGTGCCTTTCCGCTTGGCCAGCGTGATCGTAACCGCGGGATATTCCGCGCCGACTGTCTGGCCCGTACCGCCGCGAGCATTGGCAAACATCACATAGCTATCCGGCTCGGCGGGGCCGTCTTCCAGCTTCTCCACCACATCGCGCAAGTAGACGGGCCGGCCCGCGCGAACTCCGACCACCACCTGCTGCAAGTCCTCGGCCCGGGTGAAGAACCTACCGGCCTCAACCTGGAATTCGCGGTTATCGCGAGCAAAGCTGCCCACATCGCCGCGGCGATTCGCACTCTGAAGTTGACTTGCGACCGCCGCCGGCGTGAGGGCATAAGCTGCCAGACGCTGCGTATCCAAAACCACCCGTACCTGCCGGGATTGGCCTCCTATGATCGACGTTTCGGAAACATCATCGAGCTGTTTGAGAGAATTCTCTAACTCGCCAGCAATCCGTCGCAGGTGATACGAGTCATAGTTCTTGCCCCACAGCGTGAGCGCCATGATGGGGACGTCATTGATCGATCGCACCTTGATGATCGGTTGGGAAACTCCCGGCGGGATACGGTCGAAGTTGGAGAACAACTTGTTATACGTCTGGATGATCGCATCTTCTTCTTTCGACCCCACATAGAAGCGCACAATCAGCATGCTCATGCCCGGCTGGCTGATCGAATACACATATTCGACGCCGGGAACCTCGCGCAGCAGCTTTTCCATGGGAAGACTGACACGTTGCGAAATTTCTTCCGGCGAGGCGCCCGGCATTTGTACAAACACGTCGAGCATCGGAACTACGATCTGCGGTTCTTCCTCGCGGGGAGTCTCAAGAATGCTGAAAGCACCCAGAAGCAGTGCGGCCACAATCACCAACGGCGTCAGCTTCGAATCGATGAAGCCGTGAGCGATGCGTCCTGCCAGTCGCAGGCCGTGCTCGGGTTGTCCTGATGAGTTGGCCTCTTTCATCGCTGAGCCTCGATGCGCTTGCCATTTAGATCGAGGTTGGCGGGCTTCGTGACCAGGCGCTCATCCTCCTGAAGGCCTGCGAGCACTTCCACCACCGAGCCCGCCATCTTTCCCAGGGTGATGTAGCGGAGGTTTGCGATACCGTTCTGGTCGAGTACGTAAACTCCCTGCAGTTGACCGCGGTCAACGACGGCCGTCTGTGGAATGAGCAATGCCGACCGACTACCACGGGAAAACTGTGCCCGACCGAACAGACCGGACCGCAACCGCGGATCCGCAGGTAGTTCGATCTTCACCAGGAAACTGCGGCTGCCTGAGTCGGCGGCAGGCACGATTTGTACAACCGTTCCTTTTTGCTGTGAGGTTTCCAATGCGTCCACGATGACCGGCACCTGCTCGCCCATGCGGACGTACCGCAGATCGTTTTCATTGATTGCAGCTTCCAATCGATAGCGCCCCAGGCCTTCGATTGTGAAGACCGGCAGGCCAGGACTGGCTAGCATGCCCGGATCGGCTTTCTTCTCGGTGATGACTCCATCGAAGGGCGCAAGAATTCGCGTGTATGAGAGCGACGTATGCGCCTGAGCCAACGCTGCGGTCGCTTGTGCCCGGCCGGCACGGGTCATGTCGCGATGCGCGAGCGCGGCCTGGTAGCGCGCCTTTACTTCATCGAATTCCTGTGGACTGACTGATTTCCTGTCATAGAGAGTTTGATAACGCGTCAAGGTCGATTGAGCGAGTGTCAAGTCGGAATCTGACGCGGCCACTTCTCGCTGAGCTGCGCTTTCGCCCGCGGTGGCGCGGTCCACCGCGGCCCGAGGCTGAGCATCGTCGATGATTGCCAATACCTGCCCGCGCTGGACGCGGTCCCCTTCCTGTACGCGCAGTTCAAGAATGTTCCCCATCGTCTGGCTTGCCAGCTGGCTGGTTTGCGCCGCGCGTATGGTTCCTACTGCTTCCAACAAATCGGGGCTCTCTGCCCTTTGTACTGGGATCACGGCAACACTACGCACGGTCTCCGGGACCGAAGGCTGTGCCGTCCGCTCATTGGAACAAGCGCTGAGCCCACCGGCGATAGTCGCCGCCAGTGGAACTAGACGGAAGAGAATGGAATTTGCGCGAATCATGGCATCACCACCGGGGATTGAATATTTAAGGTGCCGATTGCTAACTCGAGATTGGCGTAGCTGGTATGAAACCGATAGACAGCCTCCCAATAATCCGTCTGGCTGCGCCGCGTCGCTTCTTCCGCACCCAGAAGGTCAGTAACGGTGGTGAGCCCGCCATCGTAGCGATCCTGGTTGATACGCAAACTATCCTGTGCCTGCGCGATCACAGTCCTTGCTACCTCGACTTCCTGACGAGCGGAGTCCAGGTTGTAATAAGCGCGCCGGACTTCAAGGCGAATACCATCGCTCGCCACTCGTTTCAGCGCCGTGACTTTGTCTTGCAGCGCGTGCTCACGAGAAAGTTCCGCCCGTTTTGCTCCACCCTGGAATAGGTCGATCTGCATCTCTATCCCGCCTAGCCAGTTGTTTCCTCCCCCGCCCGCCACAAACGTTGGGTTATCCATCTCCCAGCCGGCAAAGGCATTCACTCGCGGGCCAAAGGATGATTTGGCGATTGCAACGCTCTGACGTTGAGCCGATTCTTCGGATTGAATGCGCTTCAGGTCTGGTCGATTCGTCAAAGCTAGCCTTTCGACATCCTGCAGAACCGGAATCGGAAGGGCGGATTCCATCAGAGTCTCCATGGTCTGGAAAGAGGAATCCATCGGCACCCCGAGAGCCGTATTCAACTCGGCCCGAGCCAAGTCGAGATTGTTCCTGGCGCGAATGAAGTCCTGCTGACGCGCTGCCATGTGTACCTTCGCAGTCAGCAGGTCGGATTCCACGACCAAGCCGGCGTCGAATCGTGACTGACTGCGATCCAAAATCGACTGGGATGTCTTTAAAGCCTGCTGCGCGAGCTCAACTTGCTTCGTTGCCAGCAATGCCCCGTAATATGCATTGACGACTCGGAATACGATCTCTTGCTCCGTACGCTCCAGCTGATGCCCGGCAGCCTCGTTCATTTGCTTTGCCCGATTCAGTCCGTGCCAGCTGGCGAAGGAGTCAAACAGACTCCAGGTCCCGCCAAAACGGGTGCTGAAGTTTCCAAAGGGTAAGGGAGTGTTGAGGTTATTCAGCGAGAAATCATCGGCCGTGAATCGTTGTTGCCGCAATCTGCTGCCAAACACGTACACGGGATCATTTCCGCGGGTTGCTGTCTCTGAGAACGTGACTCGCGGCATGAAAACCGATCGCGCTTCACGAACATCCGCGGACGATACTGTCGTGTCGGCAACAGCCGCCTTGCGGAGCGGGTTTTTCTCCAACGCGATCCTTACCGCCTGCTGAAGCGTGAGAGGCGAGGGAGCAGCGGTCTGTTGAGCCTGAGCCGCTAGCAACAACCAGAATGTGACTGTGGCTGCTGCAACGAATTTGAGGGGAATCTTCAACTCTGGACTCCGGCAGTTTGGGTCGTTTTTATCCACTCGATCTTCTCTTCGACAATCTCGTAGGTCGTGTGGAAACTCGCCGTTTTTTGCACCATCGCCCCTACGGAGCAGTACTTCTCCTCAGAGAGACGAATCGCCTCCTCCAAAGCCGCGACATCAATCTCGTTGCCCGTAACTACGTGGTGAATTCGCACCGCCGTGAATACTTGCGGTGGACGCTCCGCCTGATCCGCCTCGACCCGAACTTCGTACCCAGTGACTTTCTGGTGATACTTCTGGCGCAGAACGGTGATGACATCGAACGCGGTGCAACCGGCCAGTCCCGCCGCAACCAGTTCGATCGGTTTCGGACCGGTTCCACCAGCCGCATCGTCCAGCAGAAGATTGTGTCCGCTGCCGGTGAGTGCCACGAACTGCCTCTGCTGTCTAAGGGCTTGCGTCAGTTCAACTTTGGCGCTGATCATGATTGACCTCCTGTTATTCCTATCGACCAGGAACACGAATAAATGCAGAAAGCAGGATTTTGTTACAGGAAAAATTCGAAAAAAGAAGGGTGGCGAAAAAGGATGGACTTAGCTTAGGGGCGGACGGTCGCCACAGCCCGGTTGTATTTCTTCATCAGTTCCTTACGCAGCCTAATCGCTGTCTTTCCTGAGGGACTCTCGGCCGGTGCCCTCCGGCATTGTTCAATCGTTGCTTCGAGACTCGCCAGAAACACCTTGCAAGGCCCGCATCCGTCGAGATGCCTTTCCAGTTCCTCACACAGAGAGTCGTCCAGTTGCTCATCGAGGTAGTTCGAGAGTTCGGCAAACATGGCCTTACAGCGTGCCGGTTTGGGCTCGCCGGCAGAAGTGCGCGGTGGCACGAGGCTGCCGGGGTTGCGAGCCGGCCGCGGATTCCACGCTTTCATCAATTCTTTTCGCACAAACAGCCTAGCGCGGTGCAGTCGAACCCGAACCGTTCCTGCTCGCAGGCCTGTGATTTCGGCAACATCTTCGTCGGTCAGGCCCTCCATATCTCGTAGCACCAGGACAATGCGATATTGGGCAGGCAGTTTCTGAACTGCCTCCCGCAACATTCCTGCTTCTTCGCTTCGAATCGCGAACCTCTCGGGGTTGATTCCGTTTTCGGAACTCATTTTTTCCAGTTCTCGCCGGTCAGGCATTAGTTCTTCCAGCGAAAGGTCTTGCTTAGGAGCGAACTTACTTCGGCGGCGACTCATCAAGCAACGGTTCTTCGCAACCTTGTACAGCCAGACCACCAGCGCCTTCGGGCTATCAAACTTAGGCAAATGCGGCACCGACTTCAGCAGGACTTCCTGCATGGTGTCTTCAGCGTCCTGGCGCTGGCCACAAACCCTCATGCTGAAGGAGAAGACGGTGTTTTGCAGAAGTGCGAGAGCCTGTTCCAGCGCTTCATCGTCGCCTCGCTGCAAGAGCAGAACCGCTTGTTCTATTTCGGAACGCATCCAGTGCCTGTCTTATTCAACGCTAAACGCAAGGAAGTGTAGACCGCCGCGACACCGACGATCAGGTTTGCGACCACCACCGGCGCTGAGTGAATCAATATGCCATACAGCACCCACAGGGTGGCTGCGGCCGCTTGAATCCTGCGCAGGGTTGCTGCTTCTTTGAAGAAGTAAGAACTTGAGAAGACGGTCGTTGCCGTCCAACCGATTACATTAAGCCACACTCGAGATCCTCCTCAGAATCTGGTCCCCAGCCCTTTACTGTATCCGCCCGCGAATCGGCAGCGCTCGTGTCCATTCTTGCAGAACATATCGGTCGCTTCAAACCACGGCGCGAATGCCGCACGGAATCGTAATCAATGTCCGGATAGGGCATCGCTCTCGGGGATGCCGTGCGTACAGCGATTGGTGAAATTCTCTGTTACACTTTCGCGCATGAAGGCAACCAGTCGGAGACGATTTCTTGGGCAGTGCGCCGGGGCGGCAGCGGGAGCATGGTTCGTGCCCGGATTTGCGCAGGCTATGGCGAATTCCGAGCCGTCAGTACAGTTCCCTGCCGATCCGCGACAGCGGGTTTCTGTTGCGTCCTATCCTTTTCGCGAATTCATCGTCGGCTGGAAGGGTTGGGATGGCAAGACGCCTAGCACCGTGCCACTCGCGCAGCAGATGGAACTGAAGGATTTTGCGGCGCACGTCGCGGAGAGGTTCAATGTCCATCACATCGAGCCCTGGAGTCCGATTTTTCCGTCGACCGATCCGAAGTATCTGGAGCAATTTCGGGCAGCGGTGGAACGAGCTCATTCGTCGATAGTGGACATCGCGGTCGATCAGGGACACAGCCAGTATGCCATCGACAAAGCGGAGCGGGAACAGGCCGTAACAGGCAGCAAAGAATGGATTGATATTGGCTTGGCCCTGGGATCACCGAGTATTCGTACGCACATCGACGGCGCCAAAGATTCAAAGCCGGATGTAGGTCGCGCAGCCGACACGCTGGCGCGGGTGGCGGACTACGCCGCGAAGAAGAACGTAGTGGTGCATCTGGAAAATGACAACCCCGTGAGCGAAGATCCCTTTTTCATCGTGACGATCATTGAGAAGGTGAACAGTCCGTGGCTGCGGGCTTTACCGGACTTTGGCAACTCGTTGGCCGTGCATGACGAAGAATTTCAGAACCGGGCGATGGAGGCGATGTTCGCGCACGCCTACGGCATCTGCCACGTGAAGGATGGCGAGGTGGACGAGAACGGCAAGGCATCTCACGTTGACTTAGCGAAGGCCTTTGAGATCCTCAAGAAGCATGGGTTCAAGGGATATTGTTCGATCGAGTACGATGCGCCGGGCGATCCGTACAAGCCTACGGCTCAATTGGTCGAAGAGACCATAAAGTTCCTTTTGTAGCGAGGACAACTGATTCCTTGCTCTGCTCGGAATCACAACGTGTGCGGGAGAACGTGATGGCGGGACAAGGCGTACAGCGGCGCGAAATATTGCGCATCATGGGCACGGCCGCGGCGGCGGCACAATTTCCGGGATTCAGCAAGTGGGCGTTCGCCTGCGGGCATGTTGGCAATGCAAGGTTGCAGATCAAGCCGGCTGCATATCATCCGCAATTTTTTACGGGTGCGGAGTATGCGATGGTGGAGCGCCTGGCGGACATCATTATTCCCAACGACGGCACTCCCGGCGCGAAGGACGCAGGCGTCGCGGAGTTTATTGATTTTATGGTGGCGAGCGATCCTGAGGTGCAGTACGGCTTTCGCACCGGGCTCACCTGGCTCAACGTGCAGGCTGAGAAGACATATGGGAAGCGGTTCACCGAACTACCTCCCGAACCACAGACTTCCCTGCTTGAACCGTTGGGCTTCAAGGACAAAGCACGACCGGGCGACGAAGACGGAGTTCGCTTTTTCGGCATGATGCGCGAGTACACCGTCACCGGCTTCTATACCAGTGAAATCGGATATAAAGAGCTCGACAATCCCGCGCTGAAGTTCTATGCCGAGTCGCCGGAATGTCCTCATAAAGGGGACCCTGAGCACGCACATGTGGCACGAGTTCGAGCCTCGTAACACTCAGAAAACCATGGCCAAGCAAATTTACGATGTGATCGTGATTGGAACCGGGGCGGGCGGCGGCATGGCGATCAAGACGCTGTGTGAGGCGGGATTGAAAGTATGCGCTCTCAATGCAGGTCGCCGGCTTGATCCGGAAAAGGATTTCCGCAACCACCGCATGCCCTGGGATATGAAGTATCGCGGTCTCGACGATCCCAAACTGCGCGCGGACTCGTTTGGTTACATGGACAACGAATACACCAAGGCAGCATGGGACCACGAGATTCCATTCACCGTTGCACCCGGGACGAAGTGGATGTGGCCGCGGTGCAACGCGGTGGGAGGCAAGACGAATTTCTGGGGACGCAGTTCGGCGCGTTTTGGTGAAATCGACTTCAAGGCAGCCTCGCTCGACGGATACGACGTGGACTGGCCGATCGCGTATGAAGAGATCAGTCCGTTTTACACCCGGGTGGAGAAGATGATTGGCGTGGCGAGCACGGTGCAGAACCGGCCCAGCAATCCGGACGGATCGTATTTGCCGCCATTCAACTTCCGCTGCCTCGACTACATTCTGGAGGCGGGCTGCAAGAAGGTAGGCGTGCCATACTTGCCCGACCGCTGCGCGCAACTGACCCAGCCGCATGAAGGACATCCGGCATGTCATTTCTGCGGCGAATGCACGACCGGCTGCGACGTGGGTGCTTTTTTCTCGACGCCTTATTTCCTGCTGCCCAAGGCTGAAGCCACGAAGAATCTGGAATTGCGCACGAACGCTCTGGCAAAGAACATTCTGGTGGATGAGAACGGGCACGCGTCGGGAGTCGCCTACATCGACCGCAAGACGAAGCAGGAAGTCGAAGTATACGGGCGGGCGGTAGTGGTAGCGGCATCGTGCATCGAGTCGGCGCGCATCATGCTGAATTCGAAGTCACGGATGTGGCCCAATGGCATTGCGAATTCCAGCGGGCAGTTGGGGCGGAATCTGTGCGATCACCTTTACGGTGAACCCGTTCGCGGATACTTGCCGCAGTTGATGGGCAAGCCCAGCTTTCCAGACCACGTAGCCGACAGCACGATTGCCTGGATGCCGCGGTGGCAGAACCTGAACGACCCGCACGAGGAAAATTTCATTCGCGGGTACTCGGTCTATCCGGACGGCGGTTGCTCGGAGTTTCCCTGGTTTGCTAATCACCTCGACGGCTTTGGATCGTCGTTCAAGCGCGAGATCAAGCGGCGGTATCCTTCGCCTGTAAACTTCGAAGTTCAGGCGCCATCGCTGCGCTCGGACACGAATTTCATGGACCTGGATCCCGAGGTGAAAGACCCGTTCGGCATTCCGGTGGCACGCATGCATTTCGAGTGGGACGAGAACGTACTGAAGATGTGGGAGCACTCCAAGCGGGCGTGCGCCGAGGTGCTGATTGCGGCGGGGGGCGAAATTGAGGGTTACGGAGATGCTCCGGAGATTCCCGGCTGGAGCCTGCATGAGACAGGCACGTGCCGCATGGGAAATGATCCGAAAAAATTTGTGACCAACCGCTTTGGGCAGGCGCATGATGTGCCCAACCTATACGTATGCGATGCCAGCGTATTTCTGAACTGCACTGACAAGACCACCACCATCAGCATTCTGGCGTTCTCCTTGCGCACTTCGGAACACCTGATCGAGAGCTTCCGCCAAGGGGTGCATAAGGCCGCGTGAGCGACGCGCACACGCCGCCCGGAGAGCTTCCGGCGCATGCCGGAACCAGCGCGGGTCGTTTGCGCGAACTGGCGATCCTCTTCCTCAAACTCGGCACTATTAGTTTCGGCGGACCCGCGGCGCACATCGCCATGATGGAGACTGAGGTTGTCCGCAAGCGGGAGTGGCTGACGAAGCAGCAGTTTCTCGACCTGCTGGGCGCGGCGAACCTCATTCCCGGCCCCACTTCCACGGAGATGGCGATCAACGTGGGATTCGTTCGTGCAGGCTGGACGGGACTGTGCGTCGCTGGAGCGAGTTTCATTCTGCCAGCGGCAATTATCACGGGAGCGTTTGCCTGGGCCTATGTACGCTTTGGCGGCATGCCACAGGCGGTGACGGTGCTGGCAGGGGTCAAGGCGGCGGTAATTGCGGTCATCGCGATCGCAATCTGGCGTCTGGGTAGGACGGCACTGAAGAGCGTGGGACTGGCGGTGCTCGGAGGGTTGTCGTTGGCAGCATTTTTTCTAGGCGTGAGTCCGCTTGTGATTTTGTTCGGCGGCGGGCTGATCGGCATGCTGGCGCGACGAGTCGCGAACCTGCGCTCGACGGGAACTCTGCTATTTTTCTCGTTCTTTCCGACGCCGCGTTTCGCCGTGATCATGGCCGGAAAGAACTGGACGAATTGGATCAGGCTGCTCTCCGCGGCCGCCGTGACATCCGCGGCGGCCGGAGCAGTCGTCGTCCGGCCATCCGTCTATCGAATCGGCTTGTACTTCCTCAAACTGGGCGCAGTGCTGTACGGCGGTGGATACGTTTTGTTGGCCTTCCTGGAACAGGGATTGGTGCAGCAGCACGCCTGGTTGACGCATCAGCAACTGCTCGACGCGGTAGCGATCGGTCAGTTCACGCCAGGGCCTGTGTTTTCGACCGCGACGTTTATTGGATACATTCTGGGCGGCGCTCCCGGAGCCGCGGTCGCGACCTTAGGAATCTTTCTGCCATCGTTTTTCTACGTCGCGCTGCTGGCGCCCGCGCTCTTCCGGCTGAAACAGTCCACGTGGATGGCGGCTTTTCTCGATTCAATCAACGTTTGTGCCGTGGCCTTGATGGGTGGCGTCACATTCCGATTGGCAGCCGACGCCCTGCGCGGATGGCTAGCGTGGGCCATCGCTGCCGTGTCACTAGCGGTCTTATTGCGGTGGAAGGTGAGTCCCGCGTGGGTCGTGCTGGGCGGCGGGATCGCTGGGTTAGTGTTCGCGGCGCTCCAGTAAGCGTGATAATCTGCGGTTCCAAATGTTTCGAAGTGTTTACGAGGAGAAATCATGAAATTACGCATCGTCGTGGGAGTCTTGTTTTTGGTATTTTGTGTTGCGGCCGGGGCGGCAGATCGCAAGTACATTGTGAAATCGCGGGCCAGTGATATGAAGGCTCTGCCGTTCAGCGACGCCGTACTTGTCGGTAACACGCTGTATATCGCGGGCCACCTCGGCTTAGACCCGAAGACTGGCACGCCACCCGCCAGCCCGGAGGATGAAGCGCGGTTGGTGATGGAGGGAGTCAAAAGTACCGTCGAATCTGCCGGCCTGACCATGGAGGACGTGGTGTCTGTTCAGATCTTCTGCACCGACTTGAAGCTCTACGAAACGTTCAACTCGGTCTATAAAACCTATTTTCATGGCAACTATCCAGCGCGGGCATTCATCGGGGCAAACCAATTGGTTCGCGGCGGCAGGTTCGAGGTGATGGGAATCGCGATCAAACGCACGCAGTGACGGAACGCGCCGCAGATTCGTTTTTTATTCGCCTCGTGTCAGTTTTGTGATAAATGTATAGGCCATGCGAAAGGCTGTGAACCATCTCAAGAAATCAGACCCTGTCCTGCGAGCCATCATTGAGCGCGTGGGGCCGTGCCGCATGGAGTTTGGCGAGCCCGAGTTCTGCACCGTTGCGGAAGCGATCGTCTACCAGCAACTCAACGGCAAGGCAGCGGCGACGATCTTCCAGCGTTTTGCCGATCTCGCAGGAGATCCCCTCACTCCCGAGGGCATTCTCAAACTGAGCGACGAACAACTGCGCAGCGTCGGCTTATCGAAGCAGAAATCGTCCTATCTGAAGGATCTGGCAAAGAAGACTGCGGACGGGCTCCTCAACTTTGCGCGCCTGCCTGACATGACCGATGACGAGGTGATCGAGCATCTGACGCAAGTGAAGGGCGTCGGCGTGTGGACGGCACATATGTTCCTGATGTTTTCTTTGCAGCGTCCGAATGTTCTACCTACGGGCGACTACGGGGTACAGGTGGCCATCAAGAAACACTACAAGAAACGCAAACTGCCCAAGCCGAAAGATATGGAGAAGATCGCCCAAGCGTGGGAACCTTACCGCAGCGTGGCTTGCTGGTATATGTGGCGGAGTCTCGATATCAAAACCGTTTGACCATCGAGGATGCGGGTGCACAGAGGGAAAACTCAGCTCCTTTGTGTTTAAATGGTGGCGATGGCTGATACCAAGATTCGCGTCTTAGTAGCAAAGCCCGGGCTCGACGGGCATGATCGCGGGGCCAAGGTGATTGCCCGTGCGCTGCGTGATGCTGGAATGGAAGTGATTTATACCGGGCTGCGGCAGACGCCCGAGATGATCGTCACCGCGGCGCTGCAGGAAGATGTGCAGGTCATCGGGTTATCGATTCTGTCGGGCGCGCACAACGCAATTGTCCCGCGCGTGATGGACCTGCTCAAGCAGAACAAGATGGACGACGTGATCGTTGTGGTCGGTGGCATCATCCCAAACCAGGATATCGAGGGACTCAAGAAGATTGGCGTGGCCGCAATTTTCCAGCCCGGCACAGCCATGGACGACATCGTGCAGTTCATCCGCACGCACGTGAAAGGGCCCGGCGTGCCGGCGGCCAGCTGATGGCTGGCATTACCATCTCCCGCGCGCGGGAGATTCTCGCACAAACCGTCGGCCCGGCACCCTGGTACTGGAAGACGTTTCCCGCGTTCCGGTCGCTGGCTGGGCAGCGTTTCGTCTGGAGTCATCACGGGGAACAAGGGCCGATCGCTCATCTCGTGACTTTCGGTCTCGAACAAGAGCCCGATCGGGCCCGTCTTGCGCTCAATACGTACTGTCGGCCTTTCCCGGTACCACCGCATTTCATCGGGATCTGGTGCCCGGAGGGCCGCAATCTTCGGCTTGCATGCTTTGATCCCGACCAACTGAAGGCGTTCGATCTGGCGGAGGTCGCAGGCTGGTTCAAACCGTCTGCTGACCGCATTTATTCAGCGACAGCGCCCCTTGCCGATCTCGAAGCGCCGCTCACATTGGGTCCCGGTATGCACAAGATCGATGTGCCTTCGGAACTGGCAACGGTGGATGAGTTGATCGTCCCGACCAGCTATAAGGCCATGTCGAACGATGATCCGGCATTCGCGCTTTTCGTCTTCTACCCGCAAGCGGGGTTAGTGGAAGTCCTGCCGCAGAAGTGGTTTACCGCTGCGCAATACCGCGTAGGGCAGCAATGGATCACACGGGCAGCGCGCGATCCGGAGTCTCACCGCATCGTGGGCGAGTGCTTTGGGGTGGGAACCTTCCTGCTGGAAGAGGATGGCTGCCGGCTCGCGGAATGGGTGGAGCGCAAAGCGTAGATTCGAACGCCGTTGAAATCCTCATCATCGATGTCTGCAACTCTTTTCCAGATTGAGGAGAGCCGCAACGTACGCACCGTGCGGTTGCGATCGGACGATGGAACCAACCGCCTTACCCGGGCGTGTGTGCTCTCGCTGACGAGTGCGGTCGAACACTTAGCTCGCGAGAAGTGCCCGATCGTCTTCACGGGGAATGACCGCTTCTTTTCTGCGGGTGCAGAGTTAGAGGAGATTGCTGCCCTCGACGGTCCGATGGCTTATGACTTCTCAAAAATGGGTCAGGCATTAATGGCTGCGATCGACTGCTTCCCTGCCCCGGTCTATGCTGCCGTCTCGGGATACTGCATGGGCGGCGGCCTCGACCTGGCGCTTGCTTGCCATCACAGGATTGCGTCTCCGCATGCTGTATTTGGACACAGGGGCGCCGCCTTGGGGTTGATCACGGGCTGGGGAGGCACTCAGAGGCTTCCGCGACTGGTGGGCAAAGGACGCGCCTTAGAAATGTTCGTCGCGGCCGAGAAAATCATAGCTCCAACCGCGCTAAGGATCGGACTAGTGGATGCGATTGCGGACGATCCCGTGGCCGAAGCGGTGCGTCGCCTTAGTCCGTGAGCGTACGAACAGTTACGGTCCAGGCTCCATTGCGCGGGTCCGCCTGCGTGGTATACCGTAATCAGTCCGCTTCTTGATTTCTCGACCCATGGCTGAGCGCATCGAATCCCCTACTCCGAACTCGACCGCACCGGACAACGTGCTGACAACCAAGATCGACCCTACGTCCGCGCGCTTTGAAGCCAACATGCGCTTTCTGGCGGACTTGATGTCGCAAGTACGGAACGAGGGCGAGAAGATCTGCGAGGGCGGTGGGGCGAAGGCGATTGAGAGCCAGCATGCCAAGGGGCGGTTGACGGCTCGCGAGCGCATCGCACAACTCGCCGACCCCGAGACTTTCTTCGAACTAGGCCTTTACAGCGCTTACGGCATGTACGAAGAATGGGGCGGCGCACCGGCCGCGGGCGTAATCACGGGATTGGCACGGATCGAGACTCGGATGGTGATGATCATCGCAAACGACGCGACAGTAAAAGCCGGCGCGTTCTTCCCGATGACGGCGAAGAAAGTCATTCGCGCGCAGAATATCGCCATCGAGAATCACATTCCAACGATCTATCTGGTCGATTCGGCGGGCGTGTTTTTGCCCCTGCAGGAGGATGTCTTTCCTGACACCGACGACTTCGGCCGTGTATTTCGTAACAATGCGGTGATGTCGGCGATGGGAATTCCGCAGATCGCGGCCATCATGGGAATGTGCGTGGCGGGCGGAGGGTACCTGCCGGTGATGTGCGACCACGTGCTCATGACCGACGGAAGCGGGCTATTCCTTGCAGGTCCGGCACTGGTGCAGGCGGCGATCGGACAGAAGGTCTCTGCGGAGGAGCTAGGTGGCGCGGCGATGCACTCGGCCATCAGTGGGACGGTGGACTTCCGCGAGCCGAACGATGAGGCCTGCATCGCGCGGATTCGCTCGATTGTCGCGAAGTGGGGATACCGTCGGCTTTCACCGTGGGACCGGAAGAAGCCGGTCGAACCGGAACTGACCGCAGAGGAAATTTACGGAATCTATGATTCGTCGCCGGCCCGACCCTACGACATGAAAGAAGTGCTGGCCCGCGTACTCGATGGCAGCCGCTTGGACGAATACAAGCCGGAGTACGGAAAAACACTCATCTGCGGATACGGGCGCATCGGCGGCTTCGCCGTGGGAATCGTGGCCAATCAGAAACTGCACGCACAGCAGACCGATCACGAGGGTCACAAGCGCGTCGAGTTCGGAGGCGTGATCTATACGGAGTCCGCCGAGAAGGCCGCGCGCTTCATCATGGACTGCAACCAGAATCTGATCCCGTTGGTCTTCTTCCACGACGTCAACGGATTCATGGTGGGCCGCGACGCGGAGTGGAGCGGCATCATCAAGGCGGGCGCGAAGTTAGTGAACGCAGTTTCGAATTCAGTCGTGCCGAAGATAACGGTGATTGTCGGCGGATCGTTCGGCGCGGGGCACTACGCAATGTGCGGGAAGGCCTACGATCCACGTTTTGTCTTTGCCTGGCCGACGGCGCGCTATGCGGTGATGAGCGGTGATTCGGCTGCGGGGACGCTCGTAGAAATTAAGGTCAAGCAACTGGAACGTGGCGGCAAGAAGCTGAGCGAGGAAGAGCGCACGGAACTGTACGAGTCGGTGAAGCGCACCTACGATGAGCAGACCGATCCGCGCTACGGCGCCGCGCGACTGTGGATCGACAAAATCATCGATCCAATCGAGACCCGGGACGCCATCACGCAGGCATTGGAGGCAGCTGCGCTGAATCCCGATGTAGCGGAGTTTAAGGTAGGTGTGCTGCAGACGTAAATCAACTTCCTTTTGCCACGGATTTACGCGGATAAACACGGATCAACCACTAACCAAGAAGCATTATTGATCCGTGAGAATCCGTGTTTGATCCGTGGCTGAAGTTCTTATGGCAAACGCTGTCAAACTAATCGAATGTCCACGCGATGCCTGGCAAGGGCTGAAGGGTCTGATCCCCGCTGAGTTAAAAGTGGATTATCTCAAGGCCTTGATCAGCGTTGGATTCAAGCATATTGACGCGGTGTCGTTCGTGTCCCCAAAGGCTGTACCGCAGATGGCCGACTCGGAAGAAGTATTGAAAGAACTCGATCCGCCGGACGACGTTGAGATCATCGGCATTGTCGTCAACGAAAAGGGGGCGGCGCGCGCTATCGAGACCAAGGCAGTTTCGACGCTGGGGTTTCCTTATTCGATTTCGGAGACGTTTCTGCGCAAGAACCAAAACCAGTCTCCCGAGGAAGCTCTCGAAGAACTGGAAAAGATTCAAAACAAGGCCGACGACGCTCGACTCGGGGTTGTGGTTTATATCTCGATGGCGTTCGGAAACCCGTATGGCGACTTGTGGAATCCGGAGGAAGTAATCGAAGCGATCGGGCTCATGGAAGTAGACAATTTGCGGATGATCTCGCTGGCAGACACAGTCGGCATGGCGACACCGCAGCAGATCGGCGAAGTGGTCGGAGCGGTGATGGGGAAGTACGATTATCTGGAGATCGGCGTGCATTTGCACAGCCGTCCCGATCAGGCCCGCGAAAAGGTCCTGGCTGCGTACGATGCGGGCTGTCGCCGGTTTGATTCCGCACTGGGAGGGTTGGGCGGTTGTCCCTTGGCGCAAGACGCTTTGGTTGGTAACATCCCAACTGAAAAAGTGATCGAAGCACTGGCCCAGCGGGGCGCCGCGTTGCCGCCGCTGAAGCCGCTGGATTCTCTGCTGAAAGCGACGGCGGGAATTGGAGCAAGGTTCTCTAGTTCGGAAGCTGCGGATTAGTTTTCAACCTATGGACTACAAGACGATACAACTCGCGTACGACGGAGGTGTGGCGAGTCTCACTCTCAACCGCCCGGAGAAACGCAATGCCATCAGCTTCGAGTTGATTGACGATTTACTGCGCGCGCTAGACGACGTCGCAAAGTCAGACGCAATCGTCCTAATCGTGACCGGAGCGGGTAAGGCTTTTTCGTCCGGGATGGATCTGGACAATTTAAAGTCGCTGCTCGGCCGTTCGCCGGAACAGAATCTGCAGGATTCGCAGACCATGGTTCAGTTGTTCCGCTCGCTCTATGAATTCCCCAAAGTCACGGTTGCGGCGGTGAATGGCGCGGCAATCGCCGGTGGGACTGGACTGGCGCTCCTGTGTGACTTCACGCTGGCAGTCCCGGATGCGAAATTTGGCTATACCGAAGTGCGCATCGGATTTGTGCCCGCGATCGTGTCGACCTTCTTATTACGACAGGTGGGCGAAAAGCAGGCTCGCGATCTCCTGCTGACGGGAAGGATTTTCGGTGCAGAGGAAGCAGCACGCATGGGACTGGTCAGCGAAATCGTGCCCGCAGAAAATCTGTTGCCGCGAGCGCGCGAGTTAGCTGCCCTGCTCATGGAGAATAGTTCAGCCTCGCTGCGTGCGACCAAGCAGTTGCTGACCGATCACGCCCGCGCAGAACTCGATCTCCAGATCGATGCAGCGGTGCGCGAAAATGCCGCGATTCGCACAACCGCGGACTTCCGCGAAGGAATTTCTTCGTTCCTGGAGAAGCGGAAACCAGTGTGGACGGGGAAATGACCGTCAATCATCACTACACATTCCATGAGACCCGGCTGCGCGTGCGTTATGCCGAAACCGACCAGATGGGCGTCGTGTACCATTCGAACCACCTTATCTGGTTCGAAGTAGGCCGGGTGGAACTGATGCGCGAGATGGGCTTCTCCTACCGGGACATGGAGCGCGAGGATGGACGCTTCATCGCCGTGGCCGAAGTGCAATGCCGGTACCGCGCTCCGGCCTATTATGACGAAGAGATCGTCGTGCGAACCCGCCTGAAGGCCGTGCGCGAATCAGTCGTCGTATTCAGCTACGAACTGGTGCGGGCCGACAACCGAACGTTGCTGGCGGAGGGCGAGACCACGCACATCGTTACGGACTCAACGTTGAAGGTTGCTGCGCTGCCGAAAAAATATCTGACGGCGTTCCGCGCAGCGATGGCAAAGTAGGATTCGCCGGATTTGTTTGCCAAGAACCGAATGGGCATATTCCACGGGGGCCGTTATTGAACGCACTGCACATCAACGGAAACGATTTGACGCTCGAAGCGGTCCGCGAAGTTGCGGCGGAACGCCGCGCCGCCCTGCTATCGCCTGACGCGCGGGAAGCAGTCAACCAGGCACGCGCGGTCGTCGATGAGATTGTCGCCAGCAACAAGCTCGCCTACGCGATCACCACCGGCGTGGGCAAGCTGAGCGATGTGCGCATCGCCGGGGAGCAGATTCGTGAATTACAGGTCAACCTGGTGCGCTCGCATGCAGTCGGCGTGGGTGAACCGCTCGCGGTCGCAGAAACCCGCGCCATGATGCTGTTGCGCGCAAATTCGCTCTCCAAAGGGCATTCGGGCGTGCGTGCCATAGTCATCGACACTCTGTGCGAGATGCTCAACCGCGGCGTCTCTCCGGTTGTGCCGTCACAGGGAAGCGTGGGCGCGAGCGGCGATCTGGCTCCGCTGGCGCATCTGGCTCTGGCCCTGATCGGCGAGGGTGAATGTTTCGACGAGAAAAGCACGCGGATCCCGAGCGCCGAGGCGCTGAAACGCGCGCAAATCAAGCCTCTGGTGCTGGAGTCCAAGGAAACCATCTCGTTGATCAACGGCACGCAGGCCATGCTGGCGGTGGGAAGCATTGCGCTGCTGGCGGCCGAAACTTTGGTGGACACTGCGGACGTGCTGGGCGGACTGTGCTGCGACGCGCTTAAGGGCACCGACGCGGCTTTTGATGAACGCATTCACAAGGCACGTCCGCATCCGGGGCAAATGAAGACGGCGGCCAACCTGCGACGCATGCTGGAAGGCAGCCAGATCCGCGAATCCCATCGCGAATGCGGGCGCGTGCAAGACGCATATTCACTGCGCTGCATCCCGCAAGTCCACGGCGCGGTTCGCGACACGCTGGCACACTGTCGAGGAGTATTCGAGACCGAGGCGAACTCTGCAGTCGACAATCCGCTGGTATTCATCACCGACGCGAAGAACTCCGAAGGGGACGTGATCTCCGGCGGAAACTTTCACGGCGAGCCGTTGGCATTTGCGTTGGATTTTCTGGCGATCGCGCTGAGCGCGCTGGCGGGGATCAGCGAGCGGCGGATTGAACGACTGGTCAACCCAGCGCTCAGCGAAGGACTGCCGCCGTTCCTTGCACCTGGCGCGGGACTGAATTCGGGCTTCATGATGCCGCAGGTTACGGCCGCCGCTCTGGTCAGCGAGAATAAGGTGCTCGCACACCCTGCCTCTGTTGACTCGATCACCACATCCGGAAATAAGGAGGATTACGTCTCGATGGGGATGACGGCTGCCACCAAATTGAAGCGCGTGGTAGACAATACGCGGAACGTGCTGGCGATCGAGGCGATGGCCGTGGCCCAGGCACTGGACTTTCTGGCGCCGCTCAAGACATCGAAGCGCGGGCAAGCGGCGCATGCGGCGATCCGATCCGTGTGTCTGACGATGGAGAAAGATCGGGTGATGTATGGGGACTTTGTCCGACTAGCGGCGCTGATTGCGAGCGGAAAAGTGGCAGAGGCGCTGCGCTAGGGTCAACATTCGACCGCAAGATTTCATGCTATGAAGACTCTTACCGAATACCTGAAATTTCACACCAAAACGCATCGTGCTTACGTGCACATCACGCCGCAGGTCGAGCAGATCGTCGTCAAGAGCGGGGTGCAAGAAGGAATGGTGCTGGTGTCCGCGATGCACATCACCGCCGGCGTGTACGTCAACGATAACGAAAGCGGCCTGATCGAAGACATCGACCAATGGCTGGAGCATCTGGCTCCCTTTCGCAAGAACTACAAGCATCACGAGACTGGCGAGGACAATGGCGACTCCCACCTAAAGGCGCTTCTGATCCATCATGAAGTCATCGTGCCGATTACTGCCGGCAAACTCGACGTGGGCACGTGGCAGCGGATCTTCTACGCGGAATTCGACGGACAGCGGGACAAGCGGGTAATCGTGAAGGTAATGGGAGAGTGACGAAATGTCGGAAGAGCTGACTGAACTGCAGGAACACGCGGAACACGCCAAGCACGATCCCTCGCTGGCGCCGATCTCGGTGACGATGGCGATTCTGGCGGTGCTGGTGGCGGTCGTGAGCTTGCTAGGGCATCGCGCCCATACGGAAGAAGTCGTGCTGCAGGCCAAAGCTTCCGATCAGTGGGCCTACTACCAGGCGAAGAATATCCGGAGGCATACCGACGAGCTCTTCACGGACTTGACCTCGGTTCAAGCAACCACCGATGTTGCGGGACTGGCAAAACTGCGAGAGAAGTATTCTGGCGAAGCGTTGCGCTACAAAGACGAACAGAAAGAGATCGAGGATAAGGCCCGCGAAATGGAAGCGGAGGTTGCCCACGAAAGGAACCGTGCAGATCGATTTGATCTGGCGGAGGTCTTTCTGGAGATTGGATTGGTGATTACGTCCATTACCCTGCTCTCCGGGCGGCGCATCTTCTGGGCTCTGGGCATTGTGCTTGGAGTTGTGGGTATCGTGCTGGCGGCTACGGGATTCGTGCTGCATTAGTCGAACCGCCGCTCTCAGCCTCGTTTTGACAGCCGCCCATCAAGGTTGCAAGTCTTTGCAACTGTTGCAAAAAGAAGCATCTTGACATCGATTTAGGCCAGAGTCTCTAATCGCGAGAGTGCGCGGATTACGAGCCCCCCTGCAAAAATCCGCCAACAACCTGATTTGACGACGTAAGTGTCGCAGGAGTGGAACCATGAGTAAGGTTGCGCGGAAATGGGTTCTTGGGGCTTCTCTTCTACTTTGTCTAATGCCTTTGTCGTTCGCGCTCGATCGAGATCCTGATCCTGGTCGAGGTCGCGGCAAATGCAAACCTCACGACAACTGTTCGGATTCGGTGCCTGAGGGAGGATCCGCTGCGTGGTATCTGCTCGCAGCTGGTCTAACTTGCGTGGGTGCCCTGTCCGTTCGCTCTCGGCTTTCGAAATCGAATATTTCCTAGCTTCATTTCTACAGCGCCCAACGCGTCATGCGTGGAGTTTCAACACGTGGGCACGAGGCTTGCGAGAATCGTTGCCGATGGCACGAAACCGCCAGCCACCCTATCGCTTATTTCGCGCCTTGCTGCCGGATACCGTGACGCTTCGCACTACTCCGGCCACCGGTTCGGTTCCAAAGTGGCCCGAGGCTGGGGACGCAAAGGTTAAGGTGATGTTGGAATACGTGCGGTCCGTACCGCCCGTAACCTGTACCGTCAAAACCGATGGCGACAGTGTGGTGTTGATGCTTCCGTTGCCCATAATTGTCGCCGAACCGGTGACCTGAAATCCGTTGGTAATCGTCGTGACAGCGGCATTGACCAGAGAGATGTGGTGGGTATGAGCTCCCCGGGCGGCCGGATCAAAGTTCGAGCCGTTTTGGGTCATGCACCAGCCATCCGATTCTTCCATGTTTAGGTCCGTTGAGAAGTTTGCCGTGGTCGCTCCCTTTAACGTCAGAGACCATGGACCCCGAATCTCGTATGGACCAGTCACAGCGCCGGTTGAGCTAGTGGCTTGGGGCGAATAGGCATTAATCTCCCCGGCGAATGTTGTGAGCGTCGCGGTCTGAGCCACCGCGCCAACACTGGCCGCCAGTACCAGTGCCGTGATGGTAAGCGCCGTGCAAACGAACGCTTTGCTTTTCATGAAAAACCCTCCCATTTGTATTTGAGAATCCTTTGAGACGCTCGGACACAATGGGACACAGAGGTAGGTGGCCACAAGCGGTAAGGCACCGAAGGGCGGCGGTTCCCGCAACATGCCGTCGAATGCAGCATTTTGGTGTGCCTTTGCCGGTTGAGGAGACTACAATTTGTGCTCCGCGGTCGTCGACCGCGGACTATTTAGGAGAGCGATGGGCGAACCATCCCTTGGAACACCGCTATCCGAGAAACAGTTGGAAGACCGCCTGGATTCGTGGAAGGAAATCGCGGCACATCTGAACCGCGATGTGACCACGGTCCAGCGCTGGGAGAAGCGGGAGAAGATGCCGGTTCACCGGCACCTGCACGACCGGATGGGCTCGGTGTACGCCTCTCGTGCGGAATTGGATGCGTGGGCTCGCAGTCGAAATCTTGCACCGGCCCAGCGAAACGGGAACAATCTGGTCTCGCCAGATGCCATGGCACCGCCGCGCTCGGCGACACCGACCTTTTTCAAGCGGCTGGTCTGGCTCTTGGCCGCTGGAGTTGCGGCTGGGGTTGTCATCAGCCTGTGGCTTCAGAGAACGGAATACTTTTGGCGAAGTCCGATCGCAGACGCGCGATTTCAGCCGGTTACGGACTTCGAGGGCGTGGCACAGGACGCTGCCGTGTCCCGCGACGGTCATTTCGTCGCCTTTCTCTCGGATCGTGACGGACCGATGGATGTATGGGTTACGCAGGTCGGTTCCGGTGAGTTCCACAACCTGACGCACGGGAGCGTTCCGGCGCTGGGTAATCCATCCGTCCGAACCTTGGGGTTTTCGCCGGATGGATCTCTCGCCACGTTTTGGGTCCGCAAACCGGGCGGTTCGCAGAGACGAGAGATCGGAATCTGGGCGGTGCCCACTCTGGGCGGCACGCCGAGGCCATACCTTGACGGCGTGGCGGAGTTCGACTGGTCGCACGACGGGTCCCACCTCGCGTATCACACACCCGGCCCGGGAGACCCGCTGTACGTGTCGGACGGCAACATTCGATCCGACAGTCGGCACATCTTCACTTCGCCTGCCGGACTCCACTCTCACTTTCCATTGTGGGCGCCTGACGAGGCATTCGTCTACTTCGTCCAGGGTTCTCTTCCCGACAAGCTGGACATCTGGCGTATCCGTCCTGCGGCCGGAACTCCCGAACGCATCACATCGCACAATGGACGTGTGACCTATCCCGTCCTACTGGACCGGCGGACGCTTATGTACCTCGCGAACGATCCCGACGATTCGGGGCCGCGCCTTTATAGCATGGACGTCGAGCGCCGAATTCCCCATCGGCTGACCTCTGGGCTCGACCGCTATACGTCGCTCGCGGCTAGCGCAGACGGTCGCCGTGTGGTGGCCACGCTGGCAAGTCCGAAGCGAACACTGTGGCGTCTGCAGATCGTCGATTCGCCTGCCACGGTGGAACCGCCTGCGCGCATCTCGCTAACCACGAATACGGGGTTCTCCCCGCGACTAGGTCGGAATTATCTTCTGTATGTTTCTGCGACCGGCAGCAGTGAGAGCATCGAGAGGCTCGCCGACGGGTCGAGCACCGAGTTGTGGCGGGGCGACGGAGCGCGAATCTTTGGCGGCCCCGCGATTGCTCCGGATGGACAATCGATCGCATTCTCAGTCCAGCAACACGGGAAGGCGCTCTTGTACGTCATGCAGGCCGACGGCACAAACGCGCGGATTGTGTCCGATTCGCTGGATCTGCAGGGCAACCCCGCCTGGGCACCGGACGGCAAATCGATTACGTCGGCGGTGGACGATCAGGGCGTCCCACACCTGTTCCGCGTGCCACTCGACGGTCGCTCGCCCGCTCTTCTCGTAGGCGAGTACGCGATCGATCCGGCGTGGTCGCCCGACGGCCGTTTCGTCGTTTACTCGGGACCTGACATCGGCACAACATTTTCGGTGAAAGCCGTCACCGCCGACGGTACGGCGCGATCCTTGCCTTCGCTCACTTTGACTCGTGGGGCCCGACAGCTGAGGTTCCTGAACGGGGGACGAACCCTCGCGTTCCTGCGAGGCGAGATTCGGCACAAGGATCTGTGGCTCGTCGACTTGGAGACGGGCGCCGAGCGGCAGTTCACCAACCTCCCTCCCGACTTCGACATCGGCTCCTTTGACATTTCGCCGGACGGCCGTGAAGTCGTCTTCGAACGAGTGCAGGAACACTCGGATGTCGTGCTGCTGGATCTCACTCGGCCCTAGTTGCAGGGTCTTGGCGGGGTCTCCGCGATTACCGCAATACTCTGCTCCGTTCTGCGTCCACCGATGGTCCAGTGGGCCCTATCCTGCAAACCCCTCGCTGGATGTCCTTACTACTCTTTCCAACTGGCCTTTTGGCCGTCGTCGTGATGTACCTCGGGCATCTACCCCAATCCTGAATGAGACCCCAGACTCAACGTGAGCCCTCCCCCGGGTTGCAGGCAGTTGTGGAGCCGGGGCTGCGGTTCCATGACTGACAATGCTGAAGACTTCCGTAAGGGCGATTTACTCGAAGCAACTTGGGAACGTGGCAGGCGCGTTGTTGATTGTCGCCGGCCTCACTTTTCTAGTCGGCTGCCAGGGATTCAGCTCGGGCAAAGCTGCAAGTCAACAACCGCTGTCGGGCACGCTATCGCTAAGCGGAGCCACCCTCGAATTTGGCAGTGTCACGGTGGGAACGAGCGAGACGATTTCTGTAACCGCGTCGAATACCGGCACGGCCTCCATTACGGTCAGCAGCGTATCGGTTTCGAGCCAATATTTCTCGCTGAGCGCGCCAAGTCTTCCGATCACAATCGGTGCTGGGCAAAGTTCCCCGATCAATCTGGTATTCAGTCCCAATGTACCGGGAGCTTTCAGCGGCACGGCTTCCATTACCAGTGACGCTTCCGACAGCCCCGCTACTCTTTCGCTAGCGGGAACCGGAGTGGCGACCGGTCAACTCGGCTTGAGTCAAACCACCGAAAGCTTTGGCAGCCTGGCCGTTGGGACGCAGAACAATCAGACGGTTACGCTGACCAACAATACGGCATCGACGGTCAACATCACCCAAGCCACGGTGAGCGGCACTGGGTTCAAGCTGAGTGGCATCACCACGCCTCTCGCTCTCAACGCCTCTCAAAGCACCACGTTTACCGTGACCTTTGCTCCGCTCACTACCGGAAACACGACCGGCACTGTGACAATCACCTCGGATGCTCCCAATCCCACGCTGTCGATGTCTCTCTCCGGTACCGGTGTGTCAGCAGGCTCGATGGGAGCAAATCCGAGCAGCCTGAGTTTCGGAAACGTAACTGTCGGGAGCAGCCAGTCTCTCTCGGAAACGGTCACCAATACAGGCGGATCGAGCGTCACGGTTTCTCAGGCCTCCATCAGCGGGACCGGCTTCAGCCTGAGTGGAATCTCGACTCCCCTGACTCTGTCGGCCGGGCAGAGCGCCACCTTCAGCGTCGCGTTCGCTCCCCAATCTACCGCAAGTGCCAGTGGCAATATCACGATCACCTCAACCGCATCCAATCCCACCCTAACGATTCCAGTCACGGGCACGGGAGTCACGCAAGGCACACTGGGGCCGAATCCGACCAGTCTGAGTTTTGGGAACGTGACCGTCGGCAGCAACCAGTCTCTGTCAGAAACCATTACCAATACAGGCGGCTCCAGCGTCACGATCTCGCAGGCCGCCATCACCGGAACCGGATTCAGCCTGAGCGGTATCACGACTCCGTTGACCCTCACGGCCGGTCAGAGCACCACGTTCAGCGTCAAATTCGCACCGACCTCCGCTGTGGGTGCGAGTGGCAACGTGACGCTCACTTCGACTGCATCGAATGCAAGCCTGATAATCCCAATCACGGGCACGGGAGTCACGCCGGGCGCGCTGGGATCGAATCCGGCCAGCCTCAACTTCGGCAGCGTAACGGTGGGCAGTAATCAGTCTCTGTCGGAAACGGTCACCAATACGGGCGGCTCCAGCGTCACGATTTCCCAGGCCACGATCAGCGGAACCGGATTTAGCCTGAGTGGCATCACGACTCCGCTGACCCTCACAGCCGGTCAGAGCACGACCTTCAGCGTCAAATTCGCGCCGACGTCCGCCACGAATACGAGTGGCAACGTTACCATCACTTCGACTGCGTCCAACCCGACGCTGACCATCCCGCTGGCGGGCACGGGACTTGCCCTGGGCGCCTTGGGATCGAATCCGAGCAGTCTCAGCTTCGGGAACATCATCCTAGGAAGCAATCAGATTCTCTCGGAAACCGTCACCAATACGGGCGGCTCGAGCGTTACGATCTCTCAGGCCACCATCAGCGGAACCGGATTCAGCCTGAGTGGAATCACCACTCCGTTGACCCTCACAGCCGGCCAGAGCACGACTTTCAGCGTAAAGTTTGCACCGACATCCGCCGGGAGTGCGAGCGGCAGCGTGACTCTCACTTCGACCGCATCAAATCCAACCCTAACGATTCCAGTGACGGGCACGGGAGTTACACAAGGCACGCTGGGATCGAATCCGACGAGTTTGAGTTTTGGGAACGTGACCGTCGGCAGCAACCAGTCTCTGTCAGAAACCGTCACCAATACGGGCGGATCGAGCGTCACGATTTCTCAGGCCACGATCAGCGGAACCGGATTCAGCCTGAGCGGCATCACAACTCCGTTGACCCTCACAGCCGGCCAGAGCACGACCTTCAGCGTCAAATTCGCACCGACGTCCGCTACGAGCGCGAGCGGCAACGTTACCATCACGTCGACCGCATCGAATCCGACTCTGACGATTCCTGTGACGGGTACGGGAGTTACACAAGGCACGCTGGGATCGAATCCGACGAGTTTGAGTTTTGGGAACGTGCCCGTCGGCAGCAACCAGTCTCTGTCAGAAACCGTGACCAATACAGGCGGATCGAGCGTTACGATCTCGCAGGCCGCCATCACCGGAACCGGATTCAGCGTGAGCGGTATCGCGACTCCGTTGACCCTCACGGCCGGTCAGAGCACCACGTTCAGCGTCAAATTCGCACCGACATCCGCCGGGAGTGCGAGCGGCAGCGTTACCATCACCTCAACCGCATCGAATCCAACTCTGACGATTCCAGTGACGGGCACAGGAGTCACGCAAGGCACGCTGGGATCGAATCCGACCAGTCTCAACTTCGGCAGCGTGACAGTGGGCAGTAATCAGTCTCTGTCCGAGACAGTCACGAATACGGGCGGATCGAGCGTCACGATTTCTCAGGCCACCATCAGCGGAACCGGATTCAGCCTGAGCGGCATCACCACTCCGTTGACCCTGACTGCCGGCCAGAGCACGACCTTCAGCGTCAAATTTGCTCCAACGTCCGCAGCCAGCGCGAGCGGCAACGTTACGATCACCTCAACGGCATCGAATCCGACTCTGACGATTCCACTCACGGGCACGGGAGTCACTCAAGGCACACTGGGGCCGAATCCGACGAGTTTGAGTTTTGGGAACGTGACCGTCGGCAGCAACCAGTCTCTGTCCGAAACCGTCACCAATACTGGCGGATCGAGCGTCACGATTTCCCAGGCCACGATCAGCGGAACCGGATTCAGCCTGAGCGGCATCACGACTCCACTGACCCTCACTGCCGGACAGAGCACGACCTTCAGCGTCAAATTTGCACCGACGTCCGCAGCCAGCGCCAGCGGCAACGTTACCATCACCTCGACCGCATCGAATCCGACATTATCCATCCCGTTGTCGGGGACGGGCACTGCAGCAACTGGACAGCTTACCGTTACTCCGACCACCCTGGCTCTTGGCAGCGTGGTCGTAGGAACGAGCGGAAACGCGTCTGGCAGCCTGACCGCCAGCGCCGCGAGTGTCACGGTCACGGCAGTGAGTTCGAACAACTCGGCATTCAGCGTGAGCGGCCTTTCGCTGCCCGTTACAATTCCGGCAGGCCAGAGCGCTTCATTCACCGTGACATTCAGTCCGCAGACATCTGGAGCGGTGAGTGCCACACTCACGTTTACCAGCAATGCTCAGCCTTCTACCACGCTCGAAACGCTGACCGGGACTGGCACTGCCGCGCCACCGCACACCGTCAACCTGTCCTGGAACGCAAGCACGTCGTCAGATGTCTCTGGCTACAACATCTATCGAGCGGTGTTTACGACCTCGTGCGGTTCTTATGGAAAGATTAATTCCGCGCTGGTTACGAGCACGCTGTATTCAGACTCCTCAGTAGTCGACGGCACGGCTTATTGCTACGCCTCCACAGCGGTGAATAGTAGTAACGAAGAAAGCGGCTACTCGAACATCGTTACCAACGTCCAAATTCCCTCTCCGTAGTTGCCCCTCTCCGGATATTCGAGCCAGCTCTAGCGTTATTGTTGAAGCATGCGTGTGACTCCAGGTGGCGAATCGCCGCCGATTGCGAGATCGAGTTTGCTATCGCCATCTGAAGTCACCCGCGATCACGCCCGCCGGTCTTCCATTGATAGAAAACGAGGCAGCCGGAAATACTTTTCCCGGGAGGCAGCCGTTCGACCTCAATCCAAGCTTGAGATTGCTATCTCGGCCGTAGACGGTCAGTAGCACCAGAAGCATCGCGGATAGTTTCAGATCGCTGGTTACAGCCCTCGGCTTCCTTCGGGGACGTGCGACGTGCTCTGATCACAGGTCCCCATGATTCAAATCACAGACCCTCCAGTGATCGGACGGCAGAATCGGAAGGCGCCACTCAACCAAGGAGTTAGGACATGGCCTCCACCGCGACTCCCGTCAACGCAGATCTGCTGCAAACGCTTCCTTCCGATGCCGCACGCCATATTCAATGGCGATTTGCTGACCGCTACGACTTGCAGATGCTTGTTCAATCGGCACGATCGGTGGCGAGAGGTCCGGTGGCGCGGCTGGTGGCCAGCGGCGGACGTAACTCGCATGATTGGACGCCGGCCAAGGCCGAGTTGCTGGAGGCGTTCGACAAGGCTGGAATCACCGCTGTGTTCATGGAACCCGAGCAGGGTGGATTCATCGCTGGCCCGAAAAACCTGGCTCTTGCACTGGTAGCGTTTGAACTCGCATGGGTGGACGGTGGGGCAGCAACGGCCAGTCTCGCCGGCTGTCTGGCTTTGGCGCCGATTCATGAACGAGGCACGCCAGAGCAACAGGAAAAGTACATGCGGTTGGCCGCACCCGCACAGGCTGGAGAAGATCGCACACCGTGGCGAGGTGCGTTTTGTCTGACCGAACCGATCCCATACGTCGGTGTAGATACCGGCATGCTCAACGGCAAAATCAGCATCGCCGAGTGGAAGGCCGGAGAAGCTCCGGTTCTACAGGTGGAAAAGCGGGGCCGCTTTATCACCAACATTGCGTTCGCCAATTTTGTAACTGCGGCCGTCGATTCGGGCGATGAGCGGATTAAAGGTAGCTGCATGGTGATCCTGGAAGAAGGGGATCCAGGCACATTCGATCGCGGCACCCCCACTCGAAAGCTCGTGCACCAGCTTTCCTCCACCGGCGATCCGATTTTCAGTCTGCGAATTCCTGCCAGTCGCATCGTAGGCGGTTACGACATCAAGGATGGCGTCATTGTGCCGCGCTACAAGCACAGCGAAGTCATTGAAGCGGTATTTCGGCGCACACGCGTGACCGTGGGCGTCATGACCGCAGCGAAACTACTTTCTGCCGTCGAACCGATTATCCGTTACCAGAGGGGACGGTTCCGCGGCGCGGAAACAACTGCGCCCGGGTCAGTGCGTTATGAACTGGGGCTGCAGGCTCGGCAAGACTCACTGCACCGGCTGGTCGACATTTGGGCAACTGGCGAGGCCAGTGCGTCGCTCGGATTTGCGGCAGCACGGGCGTTTGACGAACTAGATCCGCTGGAGCGGGAGGCGGATAAGCTGCTCGATACAAGAAAAGTCACGGGCGCGAGAGAGCGAGCGAAGGCGCGGCGTGAAGCCTCCGAACGGGCGGTCGATCTGCTCCGCTTGCCGACAGAAGATCCCGGACGAACAGCGCTCGAATCCGATCCCCTGTTGCGTTTCGTTTTGCTGGATTCGCTAGCGGATGTGCTTTGTCCGGCAACCAAGCTATGGAACACGGGTTGGGGAGCGCAGATGATGCGCGAAGCGGTGAGTTTGATGGGCGGTTACGGCATCACCGAAGACTGTCCCGGATTCCTGGGCAACAAGTGGATGGATGCACAACTGGAAGCAACCTACGAGGGGCCGGAAGCGGTGCAACGGCGCCAGCTCTCCGTCACGATGGTGAATCCGCTCTTCCTTGCGCAGTTCAAGGCGTGGATCGGAGAGATGCGCGCCATTGCCTCCGACCGGCCTGGGACCGGCGCGTGCATGCTGGCAAGCGCCATGAGCATGTGGTTGTGGACGCTTGAGCGTCTGCAGCACAGCACCGACGCCGACGGAGACCGCCTGTACCAGAGCGCCCGCCAGGGTGTGACATTCCCGCTAGCCGACGCTCTCTGCTGGCTGCTGGCGGCTCGCTGCCAGGTCCTCGATGTGAGCGAACTTGAGCGGCGTGGAGCCAGCGACCCCGCAGTTTCGGAAGGACTACCCGGGCTAGTGAATTTCATGAATGATCTTTGCCACGTACAGTCGGCCCGGGCCAGTGGAGAAGTATCCCGCATCTGCGCCGAGCTGGTCTTCGGATACAACCGGCATCCCGCGTGGGACGAGGCGGGATACCGCGGCTGCTTCCGCCAGGACGAACTCGATTCTCTCGAAGACGTGATGCCCGGCATCGGTTCGTGCGGGCTGGACATTATCAGCAGTGATGGTTCGCATCCTAAGAAGGCTGGCCCTTGCGCGAAATGTAACGGGGCCGAAGACTTCCTTTCGCTCCAGACCAAGCTCGCCACTTGCCTTACGGGCTGCCGGCTATCGAAGGATCGAGCTGCGGAAGCCATTTCCAAAGTGATGATTCCGGAAGCGTTGGATTATCCCGCATGAGCTTCCCTGCCTCAGAACAAGCCGCGCCGATTGAAACCAACGAAATCGAGCGGCCACAGATGGCCGTGGATATTGCCTGCGTGGGTTTCGGGCCCGCAACGGGCGGCTTTCTAACGACGTTGGGCCGTGCCTTGATGAACCCGGACGGCTCGGTGCGGTTGCAGAGCACAGCGGCGCCCGGTCTGCCTCTACAGGTAATCTGCTGCGAGCGCGCCGATGGATTGGGCTTCGGAGTTTCCGGAGCGGTCACACGGGCTCGCGGCATTCGGGACAGTTTTCCCGGCGTGGATCTGACGCAGATTCCTCTGTCAGCTGCGGTCAAGAAAGAAAAGCTCGTCTATTTGCTTGATCCGGGTCGAGCCAGTCATCGTTCTCTGGGATTCAGGGCCGCCGATTCCATGCTTCGCTTGCTGAGCTTAAGGCTGAAGCATGAGGCGTTCGAGATGCCATTTACCCCTGCATTCATGCGGAAACACGATGGCATCATCCTATCGCTTGGTCAATTCAACCAATGGGTCAGCGATCAAGTCGCAGCATCGGGGGTGGTGCAGGTCTGGCCGGGTATGCCAGTCGCGGAACCATTGTTTGAAAAAGATGCCGTTGTGGGCGTGCGGCTCGCCGACCAAGGCACCGACCTTCAGGGACGTCCGGAGGCAGGCTTCGCGCCGGGCATGGACCTGCGGGCAGCTCTGACTGTTGTTGGCGACGGTTGCGTGGGTGCAGTCGGCCGCGAGATCGATGCACACATCGGAGTGCCGGCCGAACATGACTCGCGCGAATGGGCTCTGGGCATGAAGATGGTGATCGAACTCCGCGCGGACAGCGGACTCGAGCCCGGCACGGTTCTGCATACGATCGGCTTTCCGGAGCCAGAAATTTTCGGGTTCCTGTATGTTCACCCGGACAGGCTGGCTTCGGTTGGCATCTTCATCCCATCGTGGTTCCGGAGCCCGGTCCGCACTGCCTATCGCTACTTGCAGCACTACTTGCTGCATCCCTATCTATGGCGCCATCTCGAGGGCGGAGTTCTGAAATCATGGGGCGCCAAATCACTGCAAGAGTCGGGACGTCGTGGCGAGCCTTTTCTTGCGGGCAACGGCTACGCCCGCATTGGTGAAGGCTCGGGCAGCACCAACATCCTGGCTGGATCCGGGGTGGACGAAGCGTGGACAACCGGCGTGCAGCTAGCTGAGGCGGTCATTGAACTGGCCGAGCAGAAGCGGCCATTCACTCACGCAAATCTTGAAAGCACCTATGTGCGCCGCCGCCGTGAAAGTTGGGTCGACCATGAATCAAAGATCGCGGCGGGATCGCGCGATGGATTCCAGGCCGGCGTCGTTACCGGAATGATCGGCATGGCGGTCGCGGGTTTGACCGGCGGCCGTCTAGGGATGCGTTCGTGGCCAAGGCCCGGCAACAGCCCTTCGCTAGCCGACGCATATGGTTCGAGGATTCCTCCGGCGGAACTTAAGCAGATGCAGCAAGAGTGCGCTGCTCAAGGTACAGCGCTGCACGACCGCATCATGGACCGCTGTGGCTGGTCGCCGATTCCGATGGATGGCAAACTGCTCATCTCCCACCAGGATGCACTGCTCATGGGCGGCGGCGTCCAGGCGCCACCGGGCTTCGCCGATCACGTGGTTTTCGTCCGCCCCGAAGTGTGCCGCGCCTGCGAGACGAAGCTGTGCGTGGAGATGTGCTCCGGGCAGGCGATCACGCGCAGCGAAAATGACGTGCCTGATTTTGATCGCGAGAAATGCGTTCACTGTGGGGCTTGCCTTTGGAATTGCGCGGCCGATGCAGACGGTGAACGGGGAAACATTGAATTTCGTGCCGGCGCCGGAGGCCTGCACTCGACTCTGAATTGACAGGATCTGAATGACAAACGGATATCAGATTGTGGTGTGCGGCAGCATCGTGCCAGACCCGCTCCAGACGCTGGAGCCCATTCAAACCGCAACCGGCCCCGCGCTGAAGAACGAGATGATGCTTCCCGCGATTCTGGATCCATGGGCGGCACATGCCCTTTATGAAGCTGCCGACCTTGCCTCCAAAGTGGCGGACAGCAAGATCTGGCTGGTCAGCGTTGGACCAAAGGCAAAACTCCAACAAGTGATGATGACGATTGCGCAGAGAGTGAGCTTTGAACTTGTCCCGATCGATTCCAGCGCCAGTGGCTTTGCCGATGCGCAAGCCACGGCTGCGCTTCTAGCCGAGACGATTCTGGGGATCCCCGGGCTTGATCGTTCACGTCTTCTGCTCTTCGGTGGATGGGAATCGGCGTCGCGTGGCGCAGGCGTCACGATGCAATTGGTGGGCGAGAGGCTTGCGATTCTCGACCAGTTTCAAGGGGTTGACCAGCTCAATGTTCAAGCCGATGGCTCTTTCGAAGTTCTGGAACGAATCGAAGGTGGGCGTCATCAGGTTTCCGTCTGCGCGGGCCCACCGGCAGTATTCGGCTGGGCGACGGGTCATCTGCCAGAACCTCGCAATAATCCTCAAGTTGGCATGGCCAACTTGCGCACCGTGATGCCCGCGCTGCAAAGAGCAAAATCGGTGCCGCTCGCGAGTGGCGGCTTGCATTACATGAGTGCAAGCCAGCCCAAGCAACATCGTCAGACTCGGGTCGTTAAAGACCTCTCGCCGGAGCAGATCGCGCAAGAGATAGCGGAATGGATGGGCAAGTAGGTCGTGGAGGCTGAGAGACGGATGTCACAAAACATTTTATTTCTGACGCATGTGTCGGAGTCTGGGGACACACTTCCGAAGGTGTCGTATGAGGTTCTGGGAGCGGCTTTGAAGCTGCGTCACCAAAGCGGTGCCGCTCTGACCATCGGACTGATCGGCGCGAATGTGGATGCGGCGGCTGAGACGATCGCAGCGGCCGGAGCGGACCGCATAATTGCAGTCTCGGGGTCTGACTTCGCCACGGCGCGCTATGCGAGCGATGCAGCGGCAGCGGAGGCTCTCTGCCGTGCGGCGGGAGCAGACCTGATTCTCGCGCCGGCAACTTCCCGCTTCATGCGCGTCCTTGCGGGTGTGGCTCATCGCCTAAGTGGATGCGTGGACACGCATGTTGCTTCTCTGGAAACCGTGAATGGCGAACTCTGTACGAAGCGCTGGTACTATCGTCAGCGCATCGAGGGGGTCATTCGACGGGACGCGCGACCCTGGATCCTATTGCTCGAATCGGGCTGCAGCGAGCCCTGGAATGGAGCACCGACGAAAGCCCAGATCGAAGAGATCCCGCTGACATTCCCGAAAGCTGCCCCGAGAACCACCGTGACGGGCGTTCGCTCCCCCAAGAGCGATGCGCAAACGATAAGGCCCGAAGCCAGTTTATTGTTCGTCGCGGGCGCCGGTTGGACCAAGAAACAAGTTGATGGCAAGCCACATGTCGATCGAGCCGAGGCCCTGATTCTCGACTTCCTTCGCACCTCGGGTGCATCGTTGGGTGGTAGCAAATCCCTCGTCGATCAATCGGGTGAAAGTCAGGCCGTGTTAGGCTTCATGACCCATCTGAACCAGGTTGGACAAACTGGATCGACGCCGCGACATCCCAAGGGTTTGTCCACATGCTGCCATGGCGAAGAGCCACATGTCGTCGGCTGGCGGTTCATCAACGAGCGCCGCGCGGTCAATCTCGACCCAAACTGCGGATGGGCCCGTGGAAAAGCGGACGTGCTTTATGTGGCTGACGCATTTGAAGTATTGGCGAAGCTGAACGCTTTGATTTCCGAGAGAGCTCAAGACAAGTCAGAAATCGCAGTTCAGCTTGCATGACTGAAGAGGCTTGAGGCTATTTTTGACGTTAGTTCCCATTGACCTGAAGCGTACGTTCTGGCATTGCCCTTGGTTCTGTGAGAACGCGCGGCTTTACGGCTGAAGCGCTTGGCTCGCCGTGGGATGCACTTCCTCGTTCTGAATGGTTGATGCATCCCAGCCGCCACCCAATGCTTTGACAAGGAAGACCGAGGTGACCATCTGCTGGCCAAGCAACTGAGTCGAGAGGCGCTGATTGGTTAACAATACGGATTGCGCAGTGATGACATCGAGGAAGGTTGTCAGCCCGCCGACATAGCGATCATTGGCAATATCGAGCGCCCGGTGGGCGTCGGCGACCGCAGCATTCTGGCTTTCCGCGGCACGGGATAAAGAGTTCAATCCGGACAAGCCGTCTTCGACTTGTTGGAACGCGGTGAGGGCGGACCCGCGGTAATTGGCGACCGATTCGTCGTAGGCGGATTTTGTGGCAGCGAGAGTCGCGCGGTTGCGTCCTCCATTGAGGATAGGTTGTAAAAGATCACCGCCCAGCGACCATACCGCGCTGGGAGCGCTAATCAGCGAGCCCAGGCTGACACTTTGAAAGCCACCGCTTCCGGAGATAGTGAATTGCGGGTAAAACGCGGTTTTGGCAACTCCCACGAGGGCGTTCTGCTGGGCCATGGCTCGTTCCGCAGTGGCTACATCCGGCCTCCGTTCCAGCAGATCCGACGGAATTCCCAGCGGAATCGGCGGGGGAACGGTGAGCAACGGCGCGACCCGAACGCTAAATGTGGATGCGGCGTTTCCCGTGAGCACCGCGATGGCATGTTCGAACTGTGCGCGCTGCTGCTGGAGCAAGTAAAGCTGAGTGACGGTGGAATCCAGAAGGGTTTGCTGTTGCGCCACGTCCAGACCGGAGGCGATGCCGCCTTCGTGGCGATGATTGACCAGAGCTAGTCCTTCTTGCTGAATCTTGACCGACTCCTGCACCACCTGGTATTCGGAATCGAGCTCGCGCAGGCTGAAATAGTCAGCGGCGAGCTCCGCAGTCAGGACCAGTTGAACATTTTGCAGATCGGCGGCGGTCCCCTGCAGGCTGGCGTTGGCGGCCTGCAGAGTCTTACGGGCTCGACCGAACAGATCGACTTCGTAGTTCAGAGCGAAGGGAACCTCGTACAAACTTTGAGTCAGCGGGGCCTGAGGAGTCGTACTCTCGGGACGATTGCCGGAGTACCGGTTGCGCGATGCTACGGGATCGGTGCTGAGGGTTGGGAAGAGTCCGGCGGATGCGACTCGCGCCAGCGAACGAGCCTGATCGAGGCGGTCCCGGGCAGCGGCGAGGGACTGGTTGGCGTGCAGCAGTTGTTGCTCGTAGCCGTTCAGTTCCGCATCGTGGAAAATCTCCCACCAGGCTCCCTTAGGAATGGCGTCTTTCGGAGTGGCTTCGCGCCACGGGCCTTCGGTTTTCCATGCAGGCGGACTCTGGATGGGCGGGCGCTGATATTTGGGCCCAACGGCGCATCCCGCCAGGCAGAGACTGGAGCCGAGCAGCGCTGCCAAACACTTCATGAATGTTTCCCTTGCTGGTTGTCAGCGGCGACATTCACCGTCTGGCCATCTTCCAGAGAATCGGCGGGATTAATGATGATGCGGTCCTCGACGCTGACTCCACCGAGAATCTCCAGGGTCGTGCCATAGTCGCGACCAATCGTGATGGGGCGCAATTGGACTTTATTATCGGATCCCACAATCGCTAATTGTGCGCCCTCGCGGCGGAAGAGCATGGCATTCACGGGCACGGTAACTTTTTCGGTGTTGATCCTTGGGGAAAAATGCACTTCGCCGAAAGATCCGCGCAACAGACGACCGTCCTTATTGGGAACATCCACTTCAGTCAATAGCGTGCGCGTCGTGGGATCGATCGCCTCGGCGGTGCGGGCCACCGTTCCTCGAAACTTCTGCCCGGGAATTTCCTGCAGCGTAACGTAGGCTGGCATTCCATTCTTAATGGCGGGTGAGTAGGCTTGGGGAACATTGGTAAAGACGCGAATGGGATCAACCTTGGCTAGGATGAACAGTTCCATGCCGACTGAGCCGGCATTGATGAGGGCTCCAGGATCAACATTGCGCTTGACCAGCACACCGGAGAAGGGAGCGTAAACGTGCTTGAACGACTCCAACTGCTCGAGGCGGCGAACGTTGGCGTCGGCCGCGGCCAGGTTGGCGACGGCCTGCTGGTATGCGTTGGTCTGCATGTCGTTTTCCTGCTCAGAGACGGAGTCCGTCTTGCGCAGATTTTGCCAGCGGTCAGCGGAAATTTTCGCAATGTCCAACTGGGCGGCAGATTGCTGACGATTGGCGCGAGCCTGCGACAATTCCTGATCGACTTCCGGTGTATCGATGTCTGCGAGCAGTTCGCCCTGCTTCACGTGGCTGCCAATGTCCTTATACCAGCGCAGTAAGTATCCGTTGGTGCGAGCGAAGATCGGGGACTCTTCATAGGCTTGCAAGGATGCGGGCAGTACGAGCTCTTCGTCGGGTTTTTCGGCAATGGGGTGAACAACCGCGACCGTGGCAACGGAGTCGATTTCTGTCTCGTTGGCCAGCGCGCGCCCGGCGCGAAAGCGGCTGAACATGCTGGCGGCACCGCTCAGCACGAGCACTACGACCACCAACACAACAATGATCACCGCCTTGCGAGGTGGTGCTGCCGGAAGATCCGGAGGTGGCGTCACCTCTGGCGGAGTGTGGTGTGGTTCCAAGATTGACTGACTATTTTCTGGCTCGTTCTGCATAATTATTCGCTCAACTCTGGATGATGCGTCCTTAAGAATTCTGTACCTTAATCAGGTTGCTTTACACTGGCCGCCGCAGCTTCTCGACGGCTATGAACCATGGCGAAAACGCAGGGCACAAAGAATAATGTTGCCACCGTCGCGAACAACAGGCCGCCGATGACTGCCCGGCCCAGGGGCGCGTTCTGCTCACCGCCTTCACCCAGGCCCAGAGACATGGGGAACATGCCGATGATCATGGCCAGCGCGGTCATGAGGACGGGACGAACTCGAGTGTAACCCGCTTCCAGCGCCGCCCGCACGGCGGGCACGCCCACCTGCATCCGGTCGCGGGAAAACGATACCATCAGGATGGAGTTGGCCGTCGCGACGCCCATGCACATGACCGCTCCGGTCAGCGACGGTACGCTCAGCGTGGTATGCGTCAGCAGCAGGATCCACGCGATTCCCGCCAGGGCTCCCGGAAGAGCCGTGATGATGACGAACGGATCAAGCCACGATTGGAAGTTCACCACAATCAGAAAGTAGACTAAGAGGATCGCGCCCAGCAGGCCGATTCCCAAGCCGACGAACGAGGACTGCATGGTTTCGACTTGTCCGCGGACGACTATGCGCGTGCCTCGCGGCAAATGTTCCATGACGGGCTGCAGAAGTTTCTGGGTGGCCCGGGCCACGGCTCCCAGATCGCGACCTTGGGTGCTGGCGTAGACGTCGATGACCGGCTCGATACCGTAGTGGGATACGACCGCGGGCCTTGACGTTGGGGACAACTGGACCAGATTTCCCAGCACCTGCGAGTTCGCTACCGAACGATCGTTGATCGGCAAGTTCATCAGGTCTTGCAGCGACGTCATCCGGTATTGCGGCGCCTGCACCACCATTTGATAAGTGACCCCGTTCTTGGGATTCAGCCAGAAGCTGGGCGCAGTCTGGAAGCTGCCGCTGAGGGAAACCAACACGCTCTGGGCGACGTCCAGCGGACTCATGCCAATCTGGGTCACGAGGTCGCGATCGATATTGAGATGCAAGGTGGGCAGGCCCAGCATCTGCTGCACGTGCACATCGGCGGTGCCGGGAACTCGACGCAGTTGGTTAGCAATCTGCTGGGCAATCCCGTAATTTGTCTGCATATCCGCGCCAATCACCTGAATGTCGATCGGTGCGGGCAGACCGAAGTTCAGGATCTGCGTGACGATGTCGGCCGGCTGGAAGAAGAACTCGACTCCGGGGAAGCGTCGAGGCAGTTCCTGGCGCAAGTGTTGCACGATCTCCTCGGTTGGACGATGGTGCTCGGTGTTCAGGCCAAGCAAGATTTCAGCATCGCTGGTGCCGATCACTCCCGAATTGCTGTACGACAAATTGATGCTGGAGTTGGGCAATCCGATGTTATCGAGCACGGTGGCAATCTCGCCCTTCGGCAGATCTTGATGCAGGAACTGCTCGACCAGGTCACAAAGGCGAGCGGTCTCCTCGACCCGCAGACCGGCCCGGCCGCGCAGGTGCAGCCGGATGAGGCCGGCGTCCACCGATGGGAAGAAGTCCTCACCCAGGAAGAATACCCAGCCCAGCGACAGCAGGCAGAACGCGAGAAAGAAGCTGGCGAAAAGCTTGCGGTGCTGAATTGTGGTTTCCAGAAGCTGATAGTAGCCAGCGCGGAATTGGTCGAAGCGCTTCTCAAATCCGCGCTGAAAGCGTCCCATGAACGTTTTTGGTCCCGCGGCTTTATGCTCGTGCCCGCGCATGATGTACATGACCAGGGTGGGAATGAGCGTTCGCGAAAGGAAATAGGAGGCCAACATGGCGAAGACTACAGCCTCGGCAAGCGGCACGAACAGAAACTTCGCCACACCCGTCAGGAAAAACATGGGAACGAACACGATGCAAATACAAATCGTGGACACGAAGGCCGGGACCGCGATCTGTGCCGCGCCATCGAGAATCGCCTGCTTCATTTCCTTGCCCTGGGCCAGGTTTCGCTCGATATTTTCGATTTCCACGGTGGCGTCGTCGACCAGGATTCCCACAGCCAGCGCCAGACCGCCCAGGGTCATGATGTTGATCGTCTGCCCGAGGGCACTCAGCACAAGAATGGATACGAAGATGGAAAGCGGGATCGAGATGGAGATGACAATCGTGGGCCGCCAGTCCCCAAGGAAAAGCAGAATCATGGCCGCGGTCAGAAGAGCGGCGGTCAGCGCTTCGAGTACCACGCCCCGAATGGACGCGCGCACGAACAGCGATTGATCGAACAGCGCGGTAATCTTCATCTCGGGCGGGAGGGACTGAGACGCACGCTCGGCCATGCGTTTAACCCCCTCGACGATCGTGATCGTCGATGCGCTACCCACCTTCAACATCGACATCAACGCGCCCCGTTCTCCATTCATGTGCACGATGTTGGTTTGCGGCGCGAATCCGTCGCGGATGTGGGCGACGTCGCGCATGTAAATGGTCGACCCATTCACGGTCTTGACGGGAAGATCGTTCAACTCCGCGATGGTTTGCGGATTGCCGTTCATCTCGACCTGGTATTCCAGCGGTCCAATCTTGGTGGTCCCCGCGGGAAGAATCAGGTTCTGCGCGCTGAGCGAATTCACGATGTCGTTGGGGGAAAGTCCGTTGGCCTGAAGTCGCGGGAGGTCCAGATCGACTTGGATCTGGCGTATCTTGCCGCCGTAGGGGTACGGGGTCGCGGCACCCGGCACCGTCGCGAGCTGCGTGCGCAGAAAGTTATTGCCCAGGTCGAATAGTTGCTGCTCGGGCAACGTCTTGCTGCTCAAACCCAGTTGGACGATCGGTGTCGAGGAGGCGGAATAGGTGACGATCAGGGGCGGCACGGTTCCAGGTGGCAAGCCCCGGAGGATGGTCTGCGACATCGCCGTAGTTTGCGCCAGCGCCGTCTGGATGTTCGCCGTGGGCTGAAAGAAGATCTTGATCACCCCAATGCCATTGAGCGACTGGGACTCGATGTGCTCAATGTCATTCACGGTGATCGTCAGACCGCGCTCGGCGTTGGTAACGATGCGGTCGGCCATTTCGTCAGGGGCCATGCCGGCATAGTTCCACACCACGCTAATCACGGGGATGTTGATGTCCGGCAAGACGTCAACCGGCATTCTCACAATCACCAGCGGCGTCAGGAGGATCAGTACCAACGCCATGACGGTAAACGTATAAGGGCGTCTAAGGGCTAACGCAACAATCCACATTGTTCTAAGTGCTCTCCAGCCCAGGAAGGGTGAAAGGCGTACCTGTCGTCATGCGCGCGAGACTCAACCTAGTGCAGCGCGAATAGAACTAGTATATGAGAATTGGGCGAGCGCTGCTGACAGCGGGCGTCCATGAAGGCTGGCTCCAAGAAAGGACTCCTGCACTGCTGCCGCAGGCAAGACTCCGCCCATTAGCACGCAAGCCTCGGTAGGTGAACTGAGAGCGTCGCAGGGCCAGCGCCTTTGCCGAAAGCACTTCGGTAACATTGACTGCTTCCGAGCCTGTTGTAATCCTGCTTACGATGCCGCGTAAGATCGACAAGCCGCGCAAACCTCGACCACCTCGAATCCGTGTACCCCACCAACAAAAAGCGCTCTTCACGGTTGAGAACCAGAAGTTTGTTGGTATCGTTCAACGCCTCTCGTTGACCGGAGGATCGGTGCTGCTTGTAAAAGGGCCCATCCCTCAGGGAACTTTGGGTGAGATGGCTTTGGGTACCGTCTTCGGAAAAGTGGTCGCACACATTGAATTTCTGCATACTGGAGCGGATGGTGTACCACTCGCGCAGGCATTCGCCTTCCTTGCCATGGATGCCGTAAGCAGCAATCGCTTCAAAACAGCTGTGGAACAGATGGAGACGTCAGACCTCTCGGACGTTGGACAGAAACATACACCCATCGACACGGCGTTCGAAACCTTGAGGGAGAGTGTACGCCAGCTATCAGGAATGCTCACTGCAGGACGACGAACGAGACCGAAAGGCTAACCCCAACGAAGCAGAGCCCGCGATTAAGCAGTTCTGGGGCTTAAGTCGCAACGCTGCTGAATTCCCTTGCCCCGGCAATTCTCTGGGAGCGAAATTGCTTGGTTTCCAGGAGGGAAAATGCGCGTGAGCCCTGACGAAACCTCAGTCCGTCGCTAACTGATCGAGGATGGTTCCATCGGCATCAACGAGGCGTACCGTCATCGCGAGCAGACCCGAGGCGTGGGTTGAGCAGCTCAGACAAGGATCATAGGCCCGCACTACGGCAGATACACGGTTCAGCATGCCCTCGTTCAGGCGGGCTCCGTCGACAAAGTGCTCGCTGACCTGTTGCACGGCCCGACCGATAGCAAGATTATTGTGGCCGGTGGCAACGATCAGGTTCGCCCAGGTAATGGCGCCCTCCTCGTTCACTTTGTAATGGTGAATCAAGGTTCCGCGGGGCGCTTCGATCATGCCTACCCCCTCGAGGGCATTGACGCCGGCCGTGGCGCGTACGTGGGCTTCCAGAATTTGGGGATCGGCCAGCAATCCCTCGATCCGCTCCAGAGCGTAAACAATCTCGATGAGGCGGGCATAGTGATAAAGAAAAGCACTGTGGGCCACAGCTCCGAAACGCTCGTGAAATTCGCGGAATTCGCGATCGGCATTCGGGGTCCCACACTGGTCGGCAATGTTAAGTCGTCCCAGTGCTCCTACGCGATACACGCCGCCGGGAAATCCCTGCGGCTTGAAGAACGGGGCCTTTAAGTATGAT
>CAVPVE010000002.1:0-10853 GCA_963709025.1 uncultured Acidobacteriaceae bacterium | reverse complement strand
TAACCCAACGCCGGACCTCCGATCGCTCTGCTTTCTCAGACTCTCCCCTAGCGCGTAACCGTGAACGCAGAACTGCTGGTCGCTTTGCCGCCTGGAGTCGTGAAAACCACTTTCCCAGTTTTGGCGCCTGTCGGCACCCGGAAGGTCACCTGCAGATCGGAGTTCACAGTGAAGCTGCTCACTCGCACTCCGCCAACGGTGATCGTCGAGGCTTGGATGAAGCCGGTTCCGGTAAGGACTACTGAGGTGCCGACGGCTCCACTGGTCGGAGCCATGGTCTTTATCTGAGGAGGGACGCGATATATCTTCGTGCTGATTAGCCTCCCCGATGCGGTGGTTACGGTGACGAGCCCCGTCTCTCCCGACGGAACTGTGGCTGTGAGATAAGTATTGGAGACCACATGGAAGCTGGCCGGGGTACCATTGAACTGAACTACTGAGGCGGTGGAAAATCCGTTGCCCAGGATGCCCACGGACGTACCAACGGTGCCCATGGTGGTAACCAACAGAGCAAACGGGCTGATACTGCCGTCAAAACCATAGATGCCACCCTTTCCGTCCACGCCTCCTCGCTTCGTCATACCGAAGAGCTTGCCGCTGGTATGCTGCATGGGTGTGGAATAGGCTCCATCGCCGAAGTCGGAGACGAAGTTATAGAGCGGCGTAAATGCTCCGGCCGTAGTCATCTGGAAGATCACGCCATAGCCGCTGTTGCCGCCCCAAATCGTCGCGCCGTACAGATTGCCATCGCTGCCAGCAATGAGGCCGGCAAAAGCCTGATAACCATCGAGAGTGTGAACATTGTCGAAGTCGACCATCACCGCGAGGCTTCCTCCGGTAGTGATCCTGAAGATGACGCCAGCATTCGTCGCTCCTCCAGCGGTCGTGGTGCCGTAGAGGTTCCCGTCTACGCCCTGAACCAATCCGCCAATCGGGTAAGAGCCATGAGGGCCGTCGAAGCTGTAGAGCGTCGTCACGGAGGACCCGGCGATCTTGTAAATTGTGCCTGCGGAAAACGTGCCTCCGAATTCCGTCACACCATAAAAATTCCCGTCGCTCGCCTGCAGCAATGGCCCGTACGACACGGTGGGAATCGTGTTGATGATTGTGAACACGCCCTGGGATGAAAATTTGAAAGCCGAGCCGGGATATGACGTGCCGTAAAAGCTTCCGTCTGTAGCAAGCACCAGAGGCGCTACTGGATACCCTCCGTCGGCATTTCCCGTAAAGTTATAGAGGATCGTCAATACCCCCGAGGGGGTGATCTTGAAGATCGTGCCGTAACTGTTCGCACCGCCGAATTCGGTAGTTCCATACAAATTGCCGTCGGCACCGAGCACCAACCCTCCGTTGGGAGTGCTCCCGTGCGTAGTATCGAACTGGTACAGAATCGTTTGAGTACCCGCAGGTGTGATTTTGAAAACGATGCCTACGTTGTTTACGCCTCCGGTGGGGGCGGTGCCATAGAGGTTGCCATCCCGTCCTTGGGCCATCATCGCTGGATACTGCGGACAGCATCCGTTTGCGCCCACAAAGTCAACGAGCTCTTGGTACCCTTGTGCGCTGGCGGTAGCCGCGCACAGAACGAGCAGACACAGAAGAAGTCCAAGAGACTTTCCGACAGAGTCACAATTGGGCAATTCGCCGCTCCTATGCTGAGGCTTCCTCGGATAGCAGGTTCCTTGTACAAGCGTCGTTGGACTCGTGGGCTGATCTGCGAGACACATCATGGTTCCTCCCTGGAAGCATTTAGACTGATCGCCGCGTGAACTCATTCGGGCATCGAAATTCGGTCTTACCTTATAGAACGCAAAAGCCGGAGAAATTGGCTCATCGATCCGCCTATGCGGAGGTGCGAGCCAACAAGATATCGGCTCGGAGATGCACATGAGGAGGCAACGGCAATGCGGTGCTGTTCTATTCAGGCGCGCTGCAACCCGGTGAGGTTCCTACTTTATTAACGACGGAATTCGCGGCGCGTACCACTCGTACGTCAGGCTAGTCAAAAGATGCGACCGCTCGATCTAAGTCATCGAAAACTGGAAACAGGTTGAGCAGTCCGGTCATTCTTAAGGTCTGGATGGCGAACTTGGAGGGATTCAAGAGCTTGAGTGACCCTCCGCTCTGTTTCGCGGCGGTGAGGCAACGAACCAGCAGTCCGATGCCGCTGGAATCGACCATGGCTACCTCTCCCAGGTCGACTATGAATCGGACACGGAGAACATTTTCCGGTTTACACGCCCAACCTTAGGGCGTAAGCTCTACGGGTTTAACGCTGGTCCCCCAATCGGCGGAGCAATAAGATCCCCCAAAAATATCTTCTTCCCTGAGGAGATGCTTGCCATGCCACTTCGTCAGCAGCATGTCTTTGTCCGCCTCATCTTTGCGTTCTCGATTGTGATTCTTTTCACAGCATCTCTGGCGACCAGTCAGACTGCCATTACCACGTATCACGTCGACAACAATCGCTCCGGTTGGAACTCTCACGAGACGGTGCTGACGCCAGCCAACGTGGGCAGTTCGTCGTTCGGGCTATTGAAGACCATCACGCTCGACAATCAGGTCGACGCTCAGCCGTTATTCGTTCCCGGCGTGACTATCACTGCCGGAACTAGTCCCGGCCTGCATGATGTGGTCTACGTAGTCACCGAAGGTAACACCATCTACGCCATCGACGCAGAAGCCGGTACGGTACTCCTTAACCCGAACTTCGGAACACCGGTTCCCTCTCCGTTGGTTTGTAACAATAAGGGGACGACGATCGGCATCACCTCCACACCGGTTATCGACTTGACCAGTAATACTCTCTATGTCGTGACGTACACGCAGGATTCAACCGGACCGGCCTATCGCATTCATGCCCTCGATCTGGGCAGCCTGACGGACAAAGTCACTCCGCAGCTTGTAGTGGCATCGCACACCCTGATCGACGGTACCACTTTCAATTTCAATGCCACCTACCAGCGCCAGCGACCCGCTCTGTTGCTGTCCAATGGCAACATCTACGCGGCCTTCGGCAGCTTCTGCGACTCTTCCCGGAACCTTTCCCGCGGAACGCTTCTGGGCTGGTCGGCCGGCTCGCTGACCCCGCTCCCGGCCAATCAGGTTCTCGACACCCAGGCCACCGCGCCGAACGACTCCTTCCTCTCTTCGATCTGGATGTCCGGCTACGGCCCCAGTACCGACGACTCCGGCAACATTCTGTTCGTCACTGGAAACTCGGATCGCTCCGGCACCACCTATGACGGCGTAACCGATATTCAGGAGAGCGTGGTGAAAGTGTCGTCGAACCTGTCGACCGTGCTCGGTGTGTTCACCCCCTCCAACCAGCCGAGCCTCGATCAAGTCGACAATGACTTCGGCTCCGGTGGAGTTCTAATGCTGCCCGATCAGTCCGGCTCCTTGCCACATCTGGCCGTCGCCGCCGGCAAGGTCGGAAGCCTTTTCCTGATGAACGAAGATCACCTGGGCGGATTCTCGACCACAAAGAACAAGGTGCTCGGCACTTATCCCATCGGCGGTTGCTGGTGCGGCCCGTCCTACTTTGTCGACCCATTGGACGGACTCGGCCGGGTAGTTACCAGCGGAGGCTACAAAGTGGGAGTCTACAAAATCCTGACCTCGCCCAAGCCTGCGTTGAAAAAAGTGTCCTCCTCTCCCACCATTGGCGGAACGGGAAATGCAGGGTTCTTCACCAGCATCTCTTCCAACGGCACCGCCAGCCCCATCATCTGGGCTGCGGCGCACGCCACCAGTACGAAGGGGTCTCCGATTTATCTCTATGCATTCGATCCCGAATCGGTGGTCAGCGGTTCCATGCGACAAATTCTCAAGATCCAAGCTGGCGCGGGGCATTCCAACCTGGTTCCGCTTGTCGTCAATGGCGAAGTCTTCGTCGCCAGCCACGGTGAACTGCAGATTTTTAGGATCAAGTCCGAACGCAAGAAATAGATCCGCGCGCGAAGCACCCCAAAAAACCGTCGTGATAATCTGCCGTTGATTTCTGGATCATTCGAAGCCAGAAATGGCAGCGCAAAGGCAATTTCATAAACACCGATGTGCCGATGACTGTGCTGTGCGGGATTCAAATGAGAGACAGAGCCGAACTCTGAATGTCCGATCGCACGGATCAAATCTTGTCAGCGCACGGTTAGCTTGGCGAGCGACTCCTGGCACTTGCTTAGCTCCTGCTTGACGGATTCCTCGGTGACATCACCGCCAAGAGGGTCTGCTAAGATCTCGCCAGATTCCTGTTGCAATGTAGCAAGACTTTTCTCGTACCACGACTGCGATTCCTGCAAAAGCCCGGCTTTCCTGCGAGGGGAGCTCTGCGCAGCCAGGCTAGAAAATGCCCTTGCCAATGACGCATATCCATTCGCTTGGCCTGCAATTTGATAGCGGTTCTTATGTTCGTTCTTTTCGAAAGCAGAGATCGCGGCGCGAATCTGCGCCATCGACGCGCCAATCTTTCCTTGGCCCAGCAGCACGTCTCCAATACTGATCTCCGTGAGAGCGACGTTATCCCGAGCCATGGAATTCGTGGGATCAGCACTGCTCAACTTGGCAAAAACGTCGCGGGCTTTGGTGAAGGAATCCAGAGATTGTTCAAATTTACCCTGCTTCTGGAAAATGGCAGCGATTACGTCGTACGCCTCCCCCAAGTATTCCTGAAGCGTTGCGTTGTTCGGATCGGATCGAGCCAGTTGCTCCAGAATCTCCTTCCCTCTTTGTGAGACCTCTGAAGCCTGGGGCAGATCACCGATCCCTGCCAACGCCCTAGCCAAACACATGTAGTCCGCGGCCATATGCGAGCGGACCAAGGGACTCGCGCTCACATCTTTCGCAATAGTCTCTCGAATCGATGCCCCCTTCCGGTAGCTCTCCGCGGCATGCGCATAATCTCCGGTTTGCGTCGAGATGTTCCCGGCTTGCCAATAGAATCCCGCCAGAAAGTCCCTGAATTCGGGCTCGGAGTGGTTCTCTGCGATCCGCTGAGCCAAGGTTGTGCCGTTTTGGACGTGCTGCAACGCCTTGGCGTAGTCTCCGGTACCCTGTAGCGCGAAACTCAAACGGAAGTAGTCATTGAGCAACTCAAGTTGCATCTGCCGATCTTCGGGACGGGCGGCGGCAGATGCCTCGCGAATCGATAGTGCTTTCTCATAGCTTCGGAGTGCGCCCGCGTAGTCCCCAAGATTCGCCGCACCCGAATACCCCAGCAGGTCTCCGACCCGGTCATACGCGGCTGCCAACTCGCGCTGCAGCCCGGCATCGCCGCTTGCTTCCTGAGACAGGCTATCCAGGTATTCCAGCGCGCGATTGACCAGCAGCTTTCTCGCCGGCAGAGTGCCGGGCAAGTCCACGATGGAGTCGTGCACTTCGAACATCAACGAGTTTGCCAGCTTGCGGACGTCGTTGAAGCGCCGCTCCGCGCGGGCGCGCTCCATGCGAGCTACCCGAGCTTCGTGCAGGGTAACGATCAACCCAGTCAGCATGGCGATCATCACCAGGACGGAAGCCGCAACCCCAGCCTTGTGCCGGGCTACGAACTTCGTTGTGCGGTACCAGACGCTGTCGTTGCGCGCATGTACCGGAATGTTCTCCAGATGCCGCTGGATGTCCTCATGTAGATCGTTCGCCGATGCATAGCGGCGAACCGGTTCCTTCCGCAAACCCATCAGGACAATGTTGTCGATATCACCACGGAGTTGTTTGCTCACCTTTTCGTGAGAAATCTCGCGAAACGCGCCGGATCGTTTTTCATCCCCCGGCTGCGGCGGGCGAAGTACTGCCAGGCTCGGCCTCGGCGGCTCCTTTTCGCAAACGTCCCGAGCAACTTCCTGCGTGTTTCCATTCAAGCACTCGTACGGACTCCTCCCAGTCAATAACTCAAACAGCACGACACCCAGCGAATACACGTCGGTGGCGATCGTCATGGCCTCGCCTTTGATCTGTTCCGGGCTGGCGTAGCGTGGGGTCAGGATCCGAAAGCTGGTCAGGGTTGCATCAGACCGGCCTGCGCTCTGGCCAGAGTCAACAATCTTCGCAATCCCAAAATCGAGCAGCTTCGGGATGCCATCGGCTGTAACCAGGATGTTTCCCGGCTTAATGTCGCGATGAATAATGAGATGTTGATGCGCATAGTGCACGCCTGAGCAAACCTGCATGAACAACTTCAGGCGCTCGCGAATCGAGAGATCATGCTGGTTGCAGTACCTAGTGATCGGTTGACCGTCAATCAACTCCATCACGAAGTACGGCATGCCCTCTTCGCTGGTGCCACCATCGAGAAGCTTCGCCAGATTGGGATGATCGAGACCGGCCAGGATCTGGCGCTCGTTCTTGAATCGGGTGAGAACCTCATTGGAATACTGCCCTGCCCGTACAAACTTGAGCGCGACCACCTTCTTGTACTGATCATCGGCGCGGAATGCGCGATATACCTCTCCCATTCCGCCCATCCCGATTTGCTCGACGACCTGGTAAGGACCGACTCGGCGCCCGACCCAGAAGTTTTCATCAGGCGAAATCACGGCGGCGGCCACTGCGGCCAGGCCAGCACCTTCGAGAAACTGATCCTTCAGGCGCTCTTCTGATGCCAGCAAAGGTGCGATGTCGCTTCGCAGGGATGCATCGGCGGCATAGGTGCGATCGAGATAGCTCGCCCGTTCCGCGGGGCCAAGTTCCAACGCGGTCGCCAGCACCAGCTTCACCTGTTGCCATCGTTCAGGAGTCATGCCCCGCGTCACTTTCCATGGCATGATGGAGCCACACCCGCGCAGTAGCCCACTCCCTCTTTGCTGTTGCCGGCGAGACATCGACCACACGCGCGGCTTCTTCAATCGAGAGTCCGCCAAAGAAACGCAATTCGACGATTTGCGATTGCCGCGCGTCCAGGGAAGCCAGGCGCTTCATGGCCCTGTCCAGACCAATCAGGTCCAGATTGATTCCCTCTTCGCCTGCGGTACCCTCTTCGAGTAACACGGTGAACGCACCGCCTCCTCGCTTCGCGGCATTGCGCATGCGCGCATGATCCACGAGGATTTGTCTCATCATTTGCGCAGCGAGCGCAAAGAAATGAACGCGGCCTTGCCAGTTGGCCGCTTTGCGGTTCACCAAACGGAGGTAGGCTTCGTGGACAAGAGCGGTCGCCTGCAGGGTATGGTCGCTGCGCTGTCCCGCAAGATTTTTCTTCGCAACCCGGCGCAACTCGTCGTAGACGAGAGGGATGAGCGCGTCTCGAGCCGCTAGATCTCCTTCGTTCCAACGGACAAGTAACTCGGTGACTCCATCCCGAGCATCGAGTGCCCCCAAAGAATCCCCCAATGCACGCTGAACGGCGCGCGCCGCCCTTTGGGTAGAGAGCGTAGCCCTGGACCGCTCCGAAGTCAAACATTGCAGGAACCTCGAAATCGGCCAGGCGGCCGCATTTTCACGCGCCGGAGAACTCGCGGCTCAGCGAATTCATGAGCCCCTCGCCATCGTTTTTGCCGTTCCTGTCAATAGCGAGAAGTTCTTGGCTGCAGTCACCAAGGTTCGCGAGCTCGCGACGCCAGTTCAACCTCTTGGATGAACCAGGTTACGGAATGTTCGCAACAACAGGCGGTGTCGAGGGCACACTCTCCTGGCCGCTGGAATTCACTGCCGTCGCTTCGTAATAATAGGTGGCCCCGGACGCAACCGTACTGTCGGTGTAGGCGGTGTTCGGGTCTACGGAGGAATTGATCTTCGCGTATGAGCCGTTGGAGCTCGTGCTGCGATAAACGTTGTAGCCCACAACATTCGAACTGGCATTCCAGTAGAGGTCGACGGTGTACTGCTTCGATGTGCCCGTGCCGCTAAGCGATTCCAGGGTATTCGAGTTCGACGCATTGCTGACAAAGGAAAGCGAACCAGAAACCGTGCCACTCGCAGCGGGCGTGAAAGCGACATTGAACGACATGCTCTGGCCTGCGGAAATCGTCAAGGGCAAAGACGCTCCATTCAGGACAAACTGAGAACTGCTGCTGGCGTCAGAGGTCACGGTCACGATGGCATTAGCCGCGCTCATCGTGATCGGTTGCGTTCCCGTCGTGCCTACGGTTACATCTCCAAAATTGACTGAAGAGGGAGTAATCGTCAGCTGGCCTGCGCTCGTTGTCGTTCCGGTGCCGGCCAGAGGCACATTCAGAGCGGGACCGGAGATGAACAAACTCCCTCCACTTGTTCCTGATGCCGGTGGCGCGAAGGTCAGATTCAACGTGACACTCTGACCTCCATTCAAAGTGAACGGCACACCTGGGGCGCTGATCGAGAATCCACTTCCCGTCGTCTGCCAGGACGTTATCTTGACGCTCCAAGAGCGGGTATTGCTCACTACGACTGGCACCGTGGATTTCGATCCTACGGCCACTTGGCCGAATGAGATGCTCGCGGGACTCGCGACCAGACTGTCGCTCGTTGTTCCCGAACCTTGGAGCGTCAGCGCCAGTTGCGGGTTTGAAGCATTGCTGGTAAGTGTGGCTTTTCCTCCGGCCCATCCGGTCGCCGTCGGAGAAAAGGTTACATTCAGGGAAACGCTCTGCCCCGCCGAGAGGACCAATGGCAATTTCAAGTTGGACAGGCTGAAGCCGGTTATGCCGATGTTGGCTGCAGTCACGGTAGTGCTGGTCTGTCCGCCATTGGTCAAGACCACGATTTCAGTCTCGGTTTGCCCGATGGGAACGCCGCCAAAGCGCACCGAGCAGGGTGCGCAGGTCAATTGTTGCTTCGACGCACTTGCAAACGCTGATGAAGCGAAGAGCGCAACTGTGATGATGAGGGTTATGAAGACACGGGTAGAAAAGGACTGAGAAATGGACTGGGGGAGTCTCATGCGATTCAGTTTGAATCCCCTCAGGTGTTTTGTGTAGATCTCGATTGGGCATGCCTTTCAGCGACCATTAGGCCAATCGCGGAAGCTTTAAAACTTTCGAGTAAGAGGCTGAAAGGTCAGTCGACTCCTGGGCGGAAGTATTCCCATTGTGGAATCTTAGGTTCCCGACTTCTCACCATTTCGGGGCAGGAAAACTCAGGATCGGGAAATGAATAAGCCCGACCGGATGGTCAGGCTTGTTCAGTCAATAACGGTGTTTGCCCAGACTCGATCCCCGAACCCGCCTCATCACGGCGGAGGAATCTGCACATCCGAGACGATGTTCGAGTAGCCGCTTTCCTCATTGCTGGAATTCATGGCAGTCGTGGCGTAGCAGTAGTTCGTCCCGTCAGTCACAGAAGAATCGGTGTACGAAGTCACAGTAACCAGGGTGGCGCCGTTGATTTTCGAATAAGAGCCGCAAGAAGATGTGTACACCGCACGGTAAACGTTATATCCCGTGACTCCCGACGAGCTGCTGGCATTCCACGACAGGTTGACAGAATGCGTTGGAGCCGCGGTGCCAGTCCCATTAGCGGTATCGGTCGTAGTGGAAGGCTGCGCATTGCTGGTGAATGCCAGAGTCGCGGCATCCGCCCCGGCGACGAGCGGACTGAAAGTCACAGTGAAGGAGGTGCTTTGTCCGGCAAGAATGGTCGCCGGCAGCGACAATCCGCTGATCACAAAGCGCGAATTGTTCGAAGTCGCCGCCGTAACGGTTACGTTCGCTCCAGTGGCATTCAAACGTCCTGTAGCGGATCCGCTGGTTCCGGCGACAACGCTGCCAACTGCAATAGGTGACGGAGTCGCCGTCAGCTGTCCAGCTGTCGTCGACCCGGTGCCCGTCAAGGAAATGGTCAAGCTTGGATTGGAGCCGTTGGATGTGACGGTCACCGTGCCGCTCGCGCTGCCCGCAGAGGTTGGCACAAAGGTCACAGTGAAGGTCGCACTCTGTCCCGCCGTGAGGGTCGTGGGGGTAGAAATTCCGCTGATCGTGAAACCGGCACCGCTGACGCCGACTTGAGATACGGTCACCGCCGATCCACCCGTATTCGTCACGGTCTCTGACATTGCTTGTGTATTGCCCACCGTCACGGTTCCAAAGGACAGGCTGGTGGGATTCGCCCCGACCGCTCCCTGCGTAACTCCAGTACCAGACAGGGGCAGGGACAACGAAGAGTTTGGAGCATCCGATGTGATCGTGACACTGCCACTAGCGCTTCCCGCGGACTGCGGTGCGAACGTGGCCGTGAATGTGGTGCTTTGCGAGGCACTGAGGGCAATGGGTGTCGTGATGCCACTCAGCTTGAATCCGGTACCGCTCACCGAGGCTTGCGAAATATTGACGGTCGCTCCAGTGTTATTCGTCAGCGTGATCGTCTGGTTGCTCTGGCTCCCGATCGTTACGTTGCCAAAGTTTTCGGTGGTGGGGCTCACCGCCAGCTGATTGCTTGCCACCCCGGTTCCGGTGAGCGAGAGTGTCGTGGAACTGTCGGAAGCAGAACTTGCAATGGTCACCGTGGCGCTAACGGCTCCCGCCGCGTTGGGAGTGAACACAACACTGACTGGGGAGCTCTGACCGGCTTCAATCGTTACTGGAAGAGTGGGCGCAGTCAGCGAAAAAGACTTGTTGGAAATCGAGGCGCTGCTCACCGTCACGGCGGCCGTTCCGGTATTCGATGCCGTCACCGTCATGGTTTTGCTCTGGCCGGTCGTGACACTGCCAAACTCCAGGGTGGCTCCGCTTAAAGCCAACATGCCAGTCTGCTGTTGGCTCGAAGACTTGCTGGAACTGAAACCTTGGCAGCCAATCATCGTCGCCAGACCAATAAGAACCAGTCCCAAACTACCTGCCCAGTGAAGCTTGGCAGCTGGCGGTGACAGAAAACGTCTCTTCATAAGTCGATCCCTGAAATGACCCGTACAAAGCCCGAGTTCCCGATTCGGCAACTAACATTATTGA
>CAVPVE010000001.1:0-306612 GCA_963709025.1 uncultured Acidobacteriaceae bacterium | reverse complement strand
GTCACAGCCGTTACGCTGAGAATAGGACAACTGTGCCACGGAAGAGGGTCGGGGCCGCTCTTCTGAGATGTTTTGAGTTGAATTTTTTGAATTGCATTCCACCGAACCTCCTATCCGTTTGAAATGAGGGCTACACCCCTCTCGCAAACTTCATGGGCTGTCTAAGTCTTAACACACGCCGTTCCAGCCACCAGAAATCGTTTCCAAAGGAAATATGACGCCGACTGCTGACTGAGAACCGACAGAGAAAAACCCTCTGGGAGAGCCCAGGGGCTTACGGGCTTTCAATCTGTTATTTCTTCTGTTTGTCCCGCTCGTCTAACGCTTCCTGCAATAGCACTTGCACCATGTCGGCCCGAGTTCGTGTCTCCTTTCAGCATGAATGTCCACACGCTTCACTAGGCGCTCTGGGAGGCGGAAACTGAGGACGACCGTACGTTCGGGTTTCATCCCCCCAGCGTAGCATTATGTTGCCGTTTGTCGCCATAGGTAACATCGGCGACCGAGAGGCGCAGAAGACGGCGTGGGAAGTGAAACAAGGAAGACGCGTAGCGGAGTACTTGAATGGAAGGCAGGGGACAGACTACCAGGCACGTGCAGCGGACGCCGAACCCGCCGATGTGATCATTTTTTCCCCGAGTCGTAGATTTCGAGCCCGTAGTGCTCAGGTGGTGAGCATACCCTTGGACTTTCGAAGCCGCGATGACAAGCAAACGGTGGCCAGAGTACAGACTAGGTTGGCGCTGCTTATGAAGGCACAGGGGATCGAGGAGGTTTATGTGGGCTTGTCTCTCAGTGGAAAAGCAGAAATGTATGGGATGACTCGACCACAGACTGAACAGCTTGCTGACCTTATAGTTCAGAAGCGGGGAGACCGAGACGTGACTCTAAGGTACGACGAGATCTACGAATCGTTCCCGGACCTCGTCGAACTGGTTCACACAATCGTCATTGGGCGGCCCGGCTTAGTTTGCGGAATAGAGGTTGATATTCCTGCTGGAGGCGCGGTCCCGCTAGACGGTAGGTGGATAGAAGAAGGCATCCGGCACAAGTTGGCAAGATACGGCGGTGAGGAAGCCGTCCGAGGTCTTACGCTCATCATCGGCGCTGCAGGCTTCGTTGACGATGAGCAGGTTGCGGCTTTTCGGCATACGTTCTGTGAGGCTGATCTACCATTTGCGGAGATATACATCAACACACCGTTTCACGGGACGACGTGTTTAAAAGCTGCAAGGTAGTTCAGAGATACACTATGCCGGACGATTAGTATGGCGGAAAATAGCGCAAGCGATAGCGAATCGTTCATCGGAGATGTTGGAGGAAGGGACCGGGATGGTGGCGAGAGCCCACCCACCCGGCTCAAACCCATGTTATTGTCGTCAGTCGGGAAATGGACAAGCTAAAGACAGTCCGAGTTGCCAGCTACGCGGACAAATGGGACGTCCCTATTTACACGTATTCCGAGGCCGCTTATTACCTTGGCGTCCACAAGGGGAAACTCCGGACATGGGTCATCGGTAGAACAGTTCCCACGAGAACTGGAAAGACACAATGGATTGATCCGTTGATTCCGGCTGCGGACGCGGCGGCTGGACTCATGTCTTTTTATAATCTCGCAGAAGCACACATTCTGGCGGCGAGCAGATACAAACACCACGTTCCGCTCCGCAGCATCCGCAACGCAATTTTCTATCTACAGAAGGCTTATCCATCGCCGCATCCATTGCTGTCTAGAGAGTTTCATACAGACGGCCTCGATCTGTTCATAAAGGGAATCACCGAGGTTGAGAACCTGAGCAGGCAAGGTCAACTGGGATTAAAACCTGTCCTGGATTTATTTCTGCATCGGATCGAGTTTGACGAGAAGTTTCGTCCGAAGAAAGTCTGGCCTTTGGTAAAGGGCCAATCGGAAAGCGAAAAGATTGTATCAATGGTGTTTGGCGTCTCAGCGGGGCGACCGACCGTAGACGGAACAGGGGTCCCTGTGATGATGCTCTGGCAGCGTAGCCAAGCGGGGGAAGATATAGAGGAAATCGCAGATGATTACGAGATTGACGTATCGAAAGTGAAGAAAGCGATTGAGTACATCGAACACATCAAAGCCGCTGCCTGACGAGCCGACCTATTTCGTTGATCGGACTCACGGGCGCAAGAAACTTCCCAGCCTTTTGCAAAAAGTGGGAATGAAAGTAGAGGTTCACTACAAACATTTCGCCCCGGAAGCACCAGATGACGAATGGATTCCTCAGTGTGTGGCCAATGGCTGGGTCATCATCACGGGTGACAAAGCAATCGAGACTGACCCAATCAATGCCAAGGTCGTCGCAGACTCAGCGGCGAAGGTCTTCATAACTGCCGACACAAATAGCAAGGCAGAAGAGTGGGCCGCTGCGATCATCGTTGGTAGGCGCAAGCTGGCGCGGCTCGCGGAGTACAACAACGGAGCATTCTGTGTAGACGTTGACAAGCACGCTACGAATCACGTCTCGTCCGAGCGATATACGGGCAGTGGCGGACCTAAGCCAAGAGAAGAAAATATAGTCCCTGAGTCGCCAGAGCAGAGCAGTAGCGCCGATGTAGCGGCACAGGAACCGGGACCGCTGCCAAACGCCCAGCAAGTCATCTCATTCCCGAACGACCAGTCATCCGTTAACCCAGACGATGATGACATCATGATCGACATCGAAGTACAGAGGAAGCTAAAGACCAGTAGAAACCGCGAGGGCGACCCTCGTGGAGTCGCCCTCTTCCGCCCTTAATGAGAGCAGGCGGATTCGTATCGGTTGGTCTAGCGGTTAGAGTTTATATTTCGCCCGAAAAGCTGTCCAACCACGGCTCGGGTACGAAGGTCATATTGGCGTCCCGCGCCGTTCCCAAAAAGGTGGCGGCCCCAGAGAGGATCGAACTCCCGACCAACAGATACGAATCTGCCGCTCTATCCAACTGAGCTATGGGGCCTACCGTACTGACCCAGTTGGACGTTCGATCCTGATACGAACCTGTCAGAATTGTACTCCTCGCTTCACGGCGGTAACATCCACTTGCAACGATGTGCCCGCTATTATTCACCGGGGGGCCCAATGAAGAATATGAACGTAGTAGTCCAGCAGCTAAAGAAAAGCGGGAACACACACAGAATCAGCTCCAGCGCCTCGACGCAGCGCTCGCAGCGCTGGGCAGTGTCAGCTCGAACGGCGCATCACACACCATGTCGGCAGCCGGTCGCCGGAGGATCAGCGTGGCCCAGAAAGCACGCTGGGCGAAGCACAAGGCCAAACCGAAGAGGACGATCTCAGCGGCAGGGCGTAGGCGGATTGCGGTGGCGCAGAGGGCAAGGTGGGCGAAGGTGAAGAAGGCGGCGTAAACCAAAGACGGAGATGGGCAGCTTCGATGAATCTGCGCGGCGCACACCAGCACAAGCGCTATCAACGCGAATGGTTTCATTCGCCGCCCTTCTCATCCCATGTGCCTGCGGAAGTATTGCCCAGGGCAAGCGTCCTTAGAAAGATCATGCAGAACCTTTTCCACAGCTTCACCAGCGCCGGAATGGACAAAGCCAGATCCGGTCTTTGTTCTCGACCAAATTAAATCTCCATTCGGCAGGATTATCGTCAACGAAGTTGCCACCTCGTGAATATCGCTGGGTTTTTCGCGTTCCTGCACACCTATGACTGCATTGGCAGTAGCCTTGTTGTTTGTTAATTTCAAGCACGTCCAAGATTCAAGATGCTGACGAACTTTGTCTGCCGATTCACTATTGCCATCGACAAAGATGATCTTGACCGCCTGGAGCTTCGCTAAGTTCTCTTTTTCAATCGCGGGTTTGTCTTTGCCCGGAGACACTGACACCGTAAGCAGAATAGCTGTAATGGTCGCTGTCAATCGTTTTTTCATCACTCGTCCTCCTGATTGATTCCTTGGAAGTATTCGGCCCTTGCGGCCACTGAATGTTATCCCCGCGCAAGACTGCAGTAGGGGCGGTACTGGCTGTCAATCGACCCATCCCGCGTCACCCTTTTTTAGTCCGAAGTTTCTCATCCGGTGCATCCAGTCCTTCTTGAGTCGTTCTGCGCGAGCGTTTCGACACGCTTGATTAAGGCGTAGGACTCTTGCTCCTTAACTTTTGGAGAAACATTGGAAGAGAGAACTTGAAGGAGCGCATTGGAGATGTCGCTCTGCTCGTACAGTAGCTTTTCCATGTTGAGAATGCGGAACCAGAGAAGAACCAGCATCGCGGCAAGACCGTAGGCCAGATAGCCCATCAAGAATAGGACTACGACTCCGAGGAGCCAAAGTAACTGTAGCAGTCGGTACATAGCGCGAAGCTTCTTTATTCCTCTCGAACTAACGAATTAATCCTGGGAAAGTCTCCGACCCGCGCGCCTGTCGAGTGAATGTTATCCTCGCCCAGACTGAGTGTCTGTGGCCCGTTGGTTGAACTGCTCCGGCACGTTGGTGGCGTTAGCGCGAGTGCTGGATTAGAATCACCGGGCGAGACACGCTGGAGCCGTTGAGGGGTGTAGGAACGGCCCGACTCCAGTGTCTCTCCTCGCAGGCCATTCGTTCGTCAACCGGGACAAGTCGGACGATTCCGGCCCAACCCCGTAGAATGTCAAGATGAACTTCCGAGCCCTGAAAATGGCGGGGGAGTACTGGGGAGTGTTCATTGTCAACCCCAACAACCCGCAGGACAGATACTTGCTCACGTCACCGCTGTCACAATCTGACGCGGAGTATTTCAGGGGTGAATTTGCCCGCATCTCTGCGGAGACAAAGGTTGAGGCTCAACAAGAGCCGGACTTGCCGAGCATTCTGACTAATCGACGTAAGATTCGTTTCTTTGATTGAGCCGCCAGTCCCGCGATCCTGCCGGTCCGCGCCTCCATCTCATCCAGGTCGTTCTCGTCTTCGCTGATCGCGCGCAGGTGGCCTCGATGACGCCGGTCGGTGCGGAGGGCAGCATTGGCAAGTTTTACCGCTAACGGCTTGAAACGTGGCAGACAGACCATGAGCGCAGCAGCCCGCAAGAAGATCAGCCTGGCGCAGAAAGCGCTATGGGCGAAGACGAGGACAGCGATGCCGAAGCGCACGATCTCGGCGGCAGGACGCAGACGGATCGCCGCGGCGCAGCGGGCAAGGTGGACACAGGTGAAGGCGCAAGCGAAGAAGACGGCGTAGAGTCAGCGGAGCCAATCACTCGCATCGTTCTGCGTAGCTGCTCCTGAGAAGAGTATCGGCAGCTTTGCTACCTTTCATCGATGCCGCGTATAGAAGCGTGTGCGCCTGTTCACAGTTCTGGGGGACAGCTTCTCCCTCCAAGTAGAGGTTGGCGAGTGCGACTTCCGCGCTCACGCTTCCTCGCCTGACTGCCTTCCACAACTCGACAGGATCATTTTCTTTCGCTGGGTCGGTTGTTTGGGCGGTTCCCAGCTTTGCTGCGACGACGTGCTGAACTCCTCTTACTGGTTTGTGGACGACGTGTCGTTGACCAGCGTTTTCTAGTTTGGGCTGCGCTGATGCGGCCGTAAGTTCAGATGCTGATCCGGATTCTTTTGGCAGGTTGCCTTTGCGGACCTGGTAGACAAACGACGTAACCACCATCAATGCTATCAAGACAACGACGACGGCGATCAATCTCCTCAACTCCGGATGGGGAGGTCTTTGTTGACAATCGGAACTCGACGGGCCGGCTTGGAGATCGGCTCCGCTGAATTCGTCAGGAACAGATGAAAGCGGCCGAAGGGGTTCAACCGCTGGTGCGGCCGTCCCGCACATCCCGCAAATTGCCGCACTCGGGGGATAGCGATATTCACACGAAGGGCAGGTGATGGGTTCGTCGCCTACAGTGTTGGACACGGTCATCCTCCTCGGGGTGGGAGTTTTTGTCGTCGTGGCGATTAGATTGTATTCAGACTTGTGGACGAGTACCGAGTAACGGAAGTAATGTCTGGGTAGTCCATGAACGGCAGCGGCGACCAAGGACTCAGTCCTCGGACTCGGCTTGGCTATTGCAGTCTGTGCGTACTCCAATTTGGCTTGCTTCCCCTCGATTCGACCCATGCGGGCCAAACACCCGTAATCAGAGCCGGCGGCTCTCGTCGGCATACTGGAGACCGCCCATGCGAAAATGAATCCCCGATGCACGCAGCAATTCCAGAACGGAGGACCGCGACCGAAGAAATCTCCGGACTGATCGAGCGCGTCACCTTCCACAACGAAGAAAGCGGCTTCTGTGTCCTGCGCGTCAAAGCACGCGGGCAGCGGGAAGAAACAACGGTCATAGGCTCGCTGCCTTCGGTGACGGCAGGGGAATGGCTGAGCGCGGAGGGCGGGTGGGTCAGGGACAAGGAGCACGGGCTGCAATTCAAGGCAACGACCATGAAGACCGTGCCGCCCACTACCGCCGAGGGAATTGAGCGGTATCTCGGCAGCGGCTTGGTCAAGGGCATCGGGCCGATTCTCGCGAAGAAGCTGGTCGGGCGGTTCGGAGCCGAGGTTCTCACTGTGATCGAGAACCGAGCCGCCGAACTGCAAACGGTCGATGGCATCGGCCCCAAGCGCCGGGAGCGGATTACGCACGCATGGCAGGAGGCAAAGCAAGTCCGCGAAATCATGCTGTTCCTGCACAGCCACGGCGTGAGCACCAGCCGGGCGGTGCGAATCTTCAAGAGCTATGGCGAGCAGGCGATCGAGAAGGTGCGGAGCAATCCCTACATGCTGGCGAAAGACATCTACGGGATCGGCTTCGCGACCGCCGACAAGATCGCGCAGAAGGTCGGGATTCCTCGGGATTCGCTCAATCGGGCAAGGGCAGGTATCGACCACGTGCTGCTGGAAGCGACTTCGGACGGACACTGTGCCCTGCCTCTGGAGAAACTCAAGCTGGCGGCGGTGAAGTTGCTGGAGGTACCGGAAGGGACGGTCGAGCAAGCGTTGTCGCAGATGCTCACGAGTGGCTCCCTACTGCTGGAGGAGATCGACGGCGAACCTCTGATTTTCTTGCCGCACCTCAGGAGAGCGGAGGAAGGCATTGCGGCGAGGATCAAGAGCCTAGCTGAAGCAGAGCTGATCTATCCGCCGATTGATTTCGAGAAGGCGATCGCGTGGTGCGAGGGGCGGACACGGAAAACTCTCGCCCCCAGCCAGCGCGAGGCGCTGAAGACGGTTCTCGCCAACCGTGTCGTCGTCATCACCGGCGGACCGGGCGTCGGTAAGACGACACTGGTGAACTCGATCCTGATGATCCTGGGTGCCAAGGGCGTGAAGTGCTTGCTGTGCGCCCCAACCGGACGGGCGGCGAAGCGGCTCACGGAGACCACGGGCTTGGAAGCGAAGACGATCCATCGCCTGCTGGAAATTGACCCGGCAACAGGGCGGTTCAGCAGAAACGAGTCGAACACGCTCGCCTGCGGACTTCTGGTCGTGGACGAGACCTCGATGGTGGACGTGCCGCTGATGCACTCGCTAGTGAGGGCTCTTCCGAACCGCGCCGGATTGGTTCTGGTCGGGGACGTAGACCAGCTTCCTTCGGTCGGACCGGGCACGGTGCTTCAAGACTTGATCGAGAGCGGTGTTGTACGAGTTGTGCGGCTCACCGAAGTGTTCAGGCAGGCAGCGGACAGCCACATCATCATGAACGCGCACCGCGTCCGCCGAGGGCAGATGCCGGACATGCGGGGGGCAGACCCGAGTTCCGATTTCCATTTCGTCGAACGGGATGACCCGGAAAAGATCGCGGCAACGCTGGTCAAGCTCGTGCAGGAAAGGATTCCAGACCGATTCGGCTTAGACCCGATCCGTGACGTGCAGGTTCTCTGCCCGATGAACCGTGGATCGCTGGGCGTGCGCGAACTGAACACAGCCTTACAGAAGGTATTGAACCCAGCCCGACCCGGTCAGCCTGCCGTGGAACGCTTCGGCTGGCGTTTCCAGACAGGCGACAAGGTCATCCAGACGGAGAACGACTACGACAAGGACGTGTTCAACGGCGACGTGGGCATCGTCGAACGGATCGACACGGTCGAGCAGCAGGTCGAAGTGCGCTTCGACGAGCGGCTGGTGAAGTACGACTTTGGGGAATTGGACGAGATTTCGCTGGCTTATGCGATTACGATCCACAAGTCGCAGGGCTCCGAGTTCCCGGCAGTGGTGATCCCACTTGCCACGCAGCACTACATGCTGCTCCAGCGCAACCTGATCTACACGGGGATCACGCGGGGCAAGCGGCTGCTCGCGCTAATCGGGCAGAAAAAGGCGTTGGGCATCGCGGTCCGCAACGACCGACCGCAGCGGCGGTACTCGGGGTTGCTTAACAGTCTGAGAAATGACGGGCGGACGACGTTGGCTTGAGTAGCGTGCACACCCGGTGGTTTTCCACACCGAAATCCCGTACTTCTCGGCCAGGGCGCGGAAATGTCTAGTTCGGGCTTTAGGATGAAAACCACAAGCCAGCAAAACGTAATTATAAGCGAAACTTATGTAAGTTTAAGATATGATTAGAGTTATGTGGTCTCGGAAGTGCTAAGTTAGATTGAGCAGCGGCCAGACTGGCACCCGAGCTGAGCGAGAGCACCAGTCTGGCGACCACGTTGCGAGTCCGTCGGAATGCGCCAATTCCCGATTCTCTACTCACTCGTTGCCCGGAATTCTCAGGAAGCCGTGATAGACGCCGTTGGCGTCGATATAGTAGCCAACAACCGTTCCCAAGAAGTTAATGCCAACTGGAAAAGTGAAGATTGTCCCAGAGGGATCCACCGTCACAATGTTGCCTTGCGGGCTCCACAGATAGCCGTGGTACACAAAGTTCGTGTCAATGTAAACTCCCGTGACTTGGCCCCAGTCATTGAGACTAACGGGACAATCAGAGAAACATCCGGTGCCTTCAAAGCTATCAGTACCCGCTCCCGGAGCGTCGAATGTCGTGAACTTGCCGTCAGGACTCCTCAGGAAGCCGTGATTCACACTGTTCACATCGCTGTAAATGCCGGCGATTGATCCCCATTGATTTAGACCTAGAACACAACCAGGGCAACCCGTGCCTTGGTAGCTGCCAGTGCCTGCGCCGGGAACGTCGAAGGATTCCAACTTGCCCTCGGCGTTGCGGACGTAACTGTGATGAACGAAGTTGCCGCTGTTGTCTTCATAGCCTCCTGCGATTGTCCCGAAGGCATTGATGTTGGAAGCTCCCGACCCGAAACATCCATCCGAGCCGTTTCCGGTGCACGCGTCTGGACCAATCCAGGTCGTGAATTTGCCATCGGGGCTGCGCAGGAAAGCGTGGAACGAATAGTTCGAATCCGTGTAAATACCGATTACTGTCCCTTCCAGATTGATCGCCAGGGGAGTCGAGCCGTATCCCCCTGAACTTGGAACGTCAAACTTCGTGAACTTCCCGTTTGGACTCCGCACGAACCCATGGCTGAAGCCGTTCGCGTCATAGTAGCTTCCTGTGACCGCCCCCAAGTCGTTGATACTCGACGGGCTGGTTCCATTGTAGGGGCTCATATCCGCGCCTGGAACCTCGAATGTCGTGAATTTGCCCTCCTGGCTGCGCAGGAACCCATGGAATACATTGTTCGCGTCTTGGTAGGCCCCCACAACTGCTCCCCAACCATTGATCCCGCTGGGGTATGTCCCGTCGTTGTCTCCCGGCTTGGTGTCCGCACCGGGAGCCTCGAAATTGATGATGTGCGCCTCTTGCGCGCTGATGAGCGTAGTCAGAAACAATGCGCAGAGAACTACGGATGTGGTCTCCAAGAGTTTGGAAAGCATTCGATTGTCGATTCGAGAAGCTCTTTTGTTTGCCATTATCGTTTTCTCCTTTTCATTGGTCCAGCATGAATCCTTAAATATTTTGAAGAGATCACTTGCTGCTTCGGACAATCGCTGCGCTGATACAGATGATCAAAGCGTCAGTAATCAACCAAGGAGGTCGACTGCATATGCGTGAGTTCCGTCGACATTCGCGTGATCCACCATCTCCTTTACTCCTTTACTGCGAAATCGGCCTTTATCAACAAACGCGACATCTAGGGAAAAAAGGGATCATGACGAAGAGAGATAAGATACAAGCCTCGCTAGATGACAAGAAATAACCTTGACACTTGGGATAAGATGAGTACCAATTTCTGTAGCGGATACAGCCGAGGAGTGGCTATTTGGTATCCCCTGAAGCAGATGTGACAGACCTACTTGCCGAAGTGGCAAAGGGAAACCAAGCCGCTGAGGAGAAGCTGGTCCCATTGATCTATGACCAGTTAAAAGAGCTGGCTCGTCGATACATGCGGCGTGAACGCGGCGATCATACCTTGCAGACTACAGCTCTGGTTCATGAAGCTTATCTCAAACTGGTCCGTCAGCGATCCCCTCACTGGCAGGGCCGCGCTCATTTCTTTGGAATTGCTGCCCAACTGATGAGGCGTATTCTGATCGATCATGCACGCCAGCACTTACGACAGAAACGTGCTGGATCTCGGGTGGTTCTGCCCTTGAGTGAGGTGCTTGCTTTTTCCCCGAAATACTCAGAAGACCTAATGAAGTTGGACGAAGCTCTCGATCGCCTCTCGAAGCTCGATTCGCGGCAAAGCCGCATCGTCGAGTTGCGTTTCTTTGGGGGTCTTACCGTCGAGGAAACCTCGAAGTTTCTCGGCATCTCCCCGATAACGGTAAAGCGAGATTGGGCCGTAGCAAAAGTCTGGCTATATGGCGAATTGAGGCTCCGTAATGGTGATGACGCCAAAACAATGGGGACGCGTTAAGCAGCTATACCAGACAACGCTGGAATGTACTCCGGCACGGCGAAGTGCTTTTCTGCAAAACGAGGACGACGAAATAGTTCGCACCGAGGTCCACCGGCTTCTTCTCGTGCATGATCGTGTGGGGAGCTTTCTATCAAATCCGCCATTTGTTGACCCTGGGCAGCCTGGTACAAATCCTCCAGAACGATTGACATCAGGTGAACTGTTGGCTGGGCGGTTTCGCCTGGTGAATTTCATCGCCGCCGGAGGCATGGGGGAAGTCTACAAAGCCGAAGACCTAAAGCTTGATCGAATTGTTGCGCTGAAATTCTTGCCGAAAGAACTGGCCCAAGATCCGGAATCTCTGGAGCGATTTCTGCGCGAAGCGAAAGCCGCTTCCGTTTTGAATCATCCAAACATCTGCACCGTGTATGACTTTGGGGAAGATGCGGGGAGAGCCTTCATCGCGATGGAGTACTTGGAGGGCGAGACGCTTTCGGCGCGAATCCGAAGGGGGCCGCTTCCAGTTGTCGAAGCTTTGAAGATCGCCATAGCGGTTGCCGGGGCGCTCGGCAAAGCGCATCGCAAAGGGATCGTTCATCGCGACTTCAAACCGGGCAATATCATGCTTACCGAAAGCGGACCAATGCTGCTCGACTTCGGGCTGGCGAAGTACGAACGGCCCCTCGTGTCTGAAGAAGAGGCCCAGACCATGCTGACGGGTGACGCGCAGATAATTGGCACGCTGCCGTACATGTCTCCCGAGCAGTTGCACGGTCAACAGGTTGACGCCCGTGGCGACATTTTCGCGTTTGGTGCCGTTCTGTATGAAATGATCACTGGGAAAAGGGCTTTCCAGCGTAAGTCCGATAGTGAGACGTTACTTGCACTGGACCATGAAGAGCCAAGCCCTCTCCATGAATTCCTCCGGGATGTGCCTAACGGGCTGGATTCAATCATTCGGCGCTGTTTGCGAAAGCGCCCTGAAGACCGCTATTCCGGAATGGCAGAGATCGAACAGGAACTCATAGATTGCTACCAACTGACTTCGGAACCTGTCAGCGGGGTCAATCTTAGGGCCCTGGTTCGCCAATCCAAGCGTCCACGTGTTGCGATCCCTGCACTCGTTTTCCTCTTTGTACTGGCAAGCCTCGGTATCTGGTGGATTCACCACAATTCCAAGGTCATGTGGGCCAGGAACGAGGCGTTACCGGAAATCAGCAAGCTCATCGAGCGCGAAGAATTTGGTCAAGCCTACGCACTTGCCGCGCAGGCCGAGCGATATGTCCCTGATGACCGAGTGCTTGTAAAGTTGTGGCCTAACATCTCCTGGTCAGGAACGATTACCACGACGCCTCCTAACGTCTCGGTCTTCCGGAGGAACTACAATTCTTCGGACCCGTCATGGGAATTCGTTGGAATGACTCCCATCAAAGATCGACGATTTCCTTTAACCAATTCCGTATGGAAATTTGTCCTGAAGGGCTATCACACCGTCGAGCGTGCCACGTTTCCTTCCGACTCCATGACGGTAACGATGGATCAAGATATACAAGCCCCTGCTGGCATGATTCACGTCCAGTTATCCGACTCAGTTGCAGGGACCAGGCCGGTGGGACTCGTAGGTCTGCCTGGTTTCGAGTTCCTCCCACCAGTTGTCCTCGGTAACTTCTGGATCGATAAATTTGAGGTTAGCAATGCCGAATTCAAGCGCTTCGTCGACCAGGGAGGGTACCGGAAACAGGAATTCTGGAAACATGAATTTCGTAAGGACGGCCGCGTGCTTTCATGGGATGCAGCTATGAGGTTATTTCAGGACAAGACAGGCCAGCCCGGGCCGGCCTCATGGATTCAAGGCGACTATTCCCCTGGCCAGGCTCAATTTCCAGTAACAGGAGTGAGCTGGTTCGAAGCGGCGGCATATGCGGAATTCGCCAGCAAGTCCCTTCCCACGATCTATCACTGGAGAGAAGCAGCTTCCCCCTGGCAGAGTGCCAACATCATTCCCCTAAGCAACTTCAGTGGTGCGGGACCTGCCAAGGTAGGAACCTACAGGGGTATGAGTTGGTCCGGGGCTTTCGACATGGCAGGCAATGTCAAGGAATGGGTCTGGAACGAGTTACCTTCAGGCGACCGCTACATTATGGGCGGCGCTTGGAACGAGCCGGTCTACATGTTCTTCGATCCCGATACTCGCTCTCCCTTAGATCGTTCCGGCAATTTTGGTTTTCGCTGCGCCAAGTACGTCTTAACTGGAGAATCTGCTAAGGCGCTCGACCCCGTACCACGGGAAGTCCGGGATTACTCCTCGGAGCACCCCGTTTCCGATCAAATTTTCCAGGCATACAAGAGACTTTATTCTTACGACAAGACACCATTGCATGCCGCTATCGAGTCCACCCAGGATAAGGACGACTGGAAGCGCGAGAAGATCACTTACGATGCTGCGTATGGAAACGAGCGCATCATTGCGTATCTCTACCTTCCCAAGAGATCAACTCCGCCCTTCCAGACCGTTGTGTACTTTCCCGGGGCTGACGCGCTCTATGAGCGATCAAGCATTAACGATCCCCAACTCGATTTATTTGATTTCATCATTAAGAGCGGGAGGGCCGTGCTTGTACCGGTTTACAAGTCTACCTACGAAAGGGGGGACGGTTACGATCGCGGAAATAGACATTCGAACGCTTACCGGGATCATGTCATCGCATGGTCGAAAGATCTCGGCCGTTCCATCGATTATCTCGATAGCCGCGCCGACATCGATCACAACCGGTTGGCTTACGAAGGCGCAAGTTGGGGAGCGGCTATGGGCGCCATTCTTCCCGCAGTAGAGCCTCGCCTCAAGGCGTTGGTTCTGCTCTCGGCGGGCTTTAGCTTGCAGAAGGTCTATCCGGAAGCCGATCAGATCAACTTTGCTTCACGCGTAAAGGCTCCTGTGTTGGCATTGAACGGCCGATACGATTTCTACTATCCGACCGTTTCCTCCCAGGAACCCATGTTCCGTCTGCTGGGCACGCCCAGCGACAAAAAGCGTAGAGTTGTCTACGACACTGGGCATGATGTACCTCGCATCGAGATGATCAAGGAATCGCTCAATTGGCTCGATCGTTACCTGGGTCCTGTCAAATAGAACAACTCCATGCATCCCGCGCCAGCCACGCCCAGGGTGTGCCGGCCCTGGGCATGAGCAACCGAGCTGCGATGAGCTGATCTGAGGCTGAGCAGAGCTGAGTAGAACCCGTCCAACACGATTTTAACAGAGGGCTATGAGACCATCCCTTTCCCTTCTCCCCTCACGCGTTTGTCACTCTCTCCTCAGAAATCCTTAAACTTGGAAAGAGCCGGGCGGTGATCGGGGCAAAGTGTGCGAAATAAGCGGGTGTCAAAAAGCGCTTTGCACGTTGTCGTTGGACGCTGGTTCATTGTAACGTTCAGCCCCTTTCGATTAGAAGAAACAGACGCACGCAATGGCGGCGTCCGCCTTAATGACGTGGCGCGGGAGTCCATGCCCAATGACATTTCCGAATGCGGCTAGCTCACTTGATATGCCTCGGATGGGTTTCTTCTTGATGGCAAGCAACGGTGTGAGACTTCGGGTTGCCGGGTGTGAGGTCTTCTCTTTTCCCAGGTGCTGTTATTGTCAAGACCTGGCAAGGGGAGACGATGTGGCTGTAGTAAGACTGTAGTAGTTCCATGTTCAAAAACGCTGCAAATCGGATCATGACGGGAAGAATCGGCGTGCTGGTAAGGGGTTGAAGAATCAAGTAGAGTAGAGAATTTTCCTAACGGTTCAGAATTGACTGTGGAACTCAAAATACGCCGGTAATTACAAGCCGGACGAGCGATTGTCACGCAGTCCACTCACTCTTCCCTGCACAAAGTCATCTACGTGACACCTCTCGGGTGCGCTTCTCTTCCTGGAACTTGGGTCCAAAGTTGGGTCCAACTAACAGGTCATTTTCAGCCCACAATGAGGGGTAAGTTGCGCCAGATCAACGAAAGTTTGAACGGCTCATAACCCAAAGGTCGGTGGTTCAAATCCACCCCCCGCAACCTTCACGAACCCCGCATAAACAGCGGGGTTTCGTATTTAGCGGATTTGTTTGGACACAAGATGGACACAAATTCTTCTGCGTTCCCGCCAGAGAACAACCAATGAGCAAAGGGTACGCCCACAGAGGCTAAATCCACCCCCACAGCAACCAATTGAAAAAAAATGACTTATACCAGACAGACGAATTTCCTATAAGGCCACCGAAAGGTGGCCTTTCGTGTTCGCCGTAGTTCTCAAAGGTCGGTGGTTCGGCTTCACCCCCCGCAACCAAACTTATTTTTTGCCGCAAACGCACGCATTCCGCCGCAAGGAATTTCTGCAGGCTCAACCGCCGCAAGCCGCGCCCTTTTTGCCTAGTTGTCAAGGTTGTAATACTGGCGAACCAGAGCATCGAACTCAGCTTTGCTTGTGCACTCGACACCCTCTTTTTTGCCCAGCGGCACGATAGTGCATGTGGTGGGTGCTTTAGAGGACGAAGGCGCGTAGAACACGGCGTATCCAAAATTCTCGAAGGCGTCCAAGATTATGACCTGAAGCGCAGTATCACCATTGTGTTTCTTCACTTGGTCTATATGCGCATAGCAGACGTTTGCCTCGGGGTCGTAATGGCTCGTGTACGTGGCATCGCTTGAATCTGGAAAGTGCTCATGGAAGACCTTGGCCGCCTGCTCCGAGCACGCCTTTTGCTCAGCAACCGTTGCCTTGCGTGGTGTGGCCTTCTGGCCCTGAGCGCCCACCGACACAAAGAACATAGCGAGGATGACCAGAGTCTTCATTGTTCCGCCTTCTCCAGTGTGCTGACTTGTCGAGCCTCTGCGACCTCGCCGAGCAACGGCTCAACAAGGGGCACCAAAGCCTGCACTAAATGATCGTAGGTGTAACTGCTGGATCGAACTTGTGTCGGGTGTGCCAGCCTCTTATTCAAATTCCAGCGCGGACTGCCAACCTGCTTGCTGTTGCCATACGTAGTTTTCAACTGCCCAACCAGTGGCGACTTGAAGCCCGGTAGCAACTCCTTCAGTTTGATGTCATCATCGCCAGACCCACAAGAAAGCAATATTTCCACAAGAATGCGGAGGTGAAGCAGCATCGACTCGACGATAGCGTTCGGGATCGGGTGCGGATACTTGTTGCAATCGGTTGTTGCGAGAAGGAACGTCCGCCTGAACATATCCTCCTCAAAGTCATAAATATCCCAAAGTGGCTGTTGCTTCGTGATCGCCATACTCAGGGCTTCATTTTACTGCGATGCGGACCGACATTGACTAGTCGGCTGATCTACCCGTTAATTAACTCGTCGAGGTGCTTCTCCAGCAGCGACTGAGGAATGCGGCGCAGGTGATAGGGGTGAGCCAAAATGTGTCGTTCGCCGAGGTTGAAAATTCCTTGTTCTGAGACGTGTTCCACGCCAGAAACATCGACGCGAATAATTACCAAAATCTTGGACACAAGATGGACACAAACGCGGCCCATTTAGCCTTTCTGCGGTTTCTGGCCTTATTGATTCCAGACAACTTACACATTCCATTGAGGGCTGCAGAGGCCAAATCCACCCCCCGCAACCATTTACGGATTTGAGGAACTACCGGCGTAGTCCTCAATTCCCAAATCACTGGATCGTGGCTGTTTCGGGCCTCAAATTCTTCAGGGAAACTTCCTTCGCCCTATCCTTCAGCTGGCTCTTGATCGCGGGCGGCAAAACAAGATCTGCTACCCGGCTATTGGCTCGGCGCTTGGTCTTCTCAAATGCTGAGCCGTAGGTATTCATGGTCGTCTTGATGTCGGCGTGCCGCATGAGGCGTTGCTGCACCCCGAGCGGGGTGCCGATATCATCAATCAGCGTCCGATACTCTGCGGAAATGGCGCTGCACAGATCCGTGGTGAAGGTGGCAATTCCGCAATGTCGAGGAAGGTAATTCCCGATCACCGCGATCCGACTTGGCATGGATAGCTTGGAGTGTAGTCGGGGAATCTGAGCAAAAATGATCACTTTACGGGTACTAAGTACGCTGGAGTACAAGAGTACGCTGGAGTACAATGATATTGAGCCGGCATAATCTTCGTGCCTTCGCCCGTTCCTTGCGGGCCATACTCGAAGGAGCACCCCACGGTAGCAATCAAGAAAAACGGTACATTCAACCCCGATACTTTCCTCGCGACCATTGGCGACGGCCGTAAGATCCAGACGATCCCGAAAAAGCAGACGATATTCTCGCAAGGCGACAACGCCGACGCGGTCTTCTATGTGCAAAAGGGCAAGGTGAGGCTCACCGTTGTGTCCAAGATCGGTAAAGAGGCAACGATCGCCATCGTAAGTTTCGGGAATTTTTTTGGGGAGGGTGCGCTGGCGGGTCAACTCTTACGTATGGGCTCCGCGGCCGCAATGACGGATTGCGAAATTCTCCGCGTGGAGAAGAAAACGATGATGGAAGCTCTTCATCGCGAACCCGCACTTTCTGAGATGTTCGTCGCCTATTTGCTGGCGCGGAATATCCGCTATGAAGAGGATCTTGTCGATCAGCTGTTCAACTCCAGTGAGAAGCGTTTGGCGCGCGTCCTGTTATTGCTCGCCCACTTTGGCAAGGATGGCATTCCCGAAACCGTAGTCCCCAAGATCAGTCAGGAGACGCTGGCTGAGATGGTAGGGACCACCCGTTCGCGCGTAAGCTTCTTCATGAACCGGTTCAGGAAGCTGGGTTTCATTCACTACGCCGGCGGCTCGGAGGGCGCTCTGCAGGTCCACAGTTCGCTGCTTAATGTCGTTCTCCACGACTAGAACTTCCAGCCAAAGAAAAAAGGGCACCCGTTCAAACTCAGGATGCCCCGAGGATTAAATTCCCGTCCTCAACTTTGGGATCGCTTTTCGTATTTACTCCCTGCGGTTCAGCTTCGACTGTGACTTCCACCTTGGCTCCGGGTTGCAAGTGAACCTCATTGCCGTCGGCGTCGGTCAGGGTATTTTCGATACGGAGTTCCTTATAAAGGTGGTCGGCTCCTTCGATAGCAATCTGCGCCCTTTCTGGTTCACTCGAAACGCGAGATTTGATGATCTTCTCTACAGTTCCAGCTAGTGTCGCGCTCGGATTCTCACTCATCTCTATTCCTTTGAGTAATACGCCTAGACCTGCGGTTACTGTGGCGGTTTTTCGTTCTGGTTCGATCTTTCTTCCTGGGACTTCTTCTGTTCAGGCTTGTTGGGCGCAGGCTGCGGGTGCTGCTGCTGTTGCTGTTGCGCTGACGGCTGTTGTTCCGACGGCGGAGAAGCGTGTTGAGGCTGCGAACGCTCGTTCTGCGGAGGAGTTTGCGGTCGCGGCGCGGGCTCATTCCGGCTGGGCTCCGGCCGATTGTTCGGCTGTGCTACCGGCGCATGATTCGGCTCGGGCTGTCGATCCGGCTGGGCTGTGGGCGGCCGATTCGGTTCCGGCTTTTTTGGTTCCGGCTGGTTCGGTCGTGCTGACGGCGCAACGTTCGACTCCGGTGGATTCTTCGGCGAAGGCCGATCGGTGCGGGCTGCGTTGTTCTCTGGATGCGCGGCCGGCGTATTCGCCGGAGGTTGAACTGCGGCCCGATTCACCGGAGCGTTGTACGGCGTCCCCGTTGGTTTCGCGTGAACAACCGCCTGGTCTCTGAATGCCCCGGGCTTAGGAGTAGCCGCAACTGCTGGCGTACCGTGGTTCAATGCAGCACGCTGCTCCGGGTTTGTGCGGGCAGCCTGCTCATGTTGCGTCTGTGCGGCCACCGGAGGGATATGTCGCTCATGAGCCACAGACTCTTGCTGCGGCGTGGGACGGGCGCTGATTCCTCCGTTGCCGCCGTTGTAGCTAACGCGGTTGATCGTTGTGTTGTTGATGACCGTCGTGTTGTAGACGTTGTGAATGTTGGTGACATTCACATTGTTCACCGAGCGGTTGTAATAGAATTGCCCGTTCTGCCAGCGTCCGCCCTCGTAGCCGTTACCGTTATATCCATAGCCGTAACTGACTCCGCCATAGAAGCCAACTTGCTGGCCCCAATATCCGTTGTAGAAAACAAATCCGTTGCCGCCCCAACCCCAATAAGCTGGAGTCCAGAGCAGTCCAGGTTCCGGTGCCATGACCCACGTGCCTGGCACCCAGTAATAACCGTCGTCGTCACCGGCATAGGCCCAATACCCGGGTGTCCAAAGATAACCATTGCCGGGACAAAGAGGTTGCTCGTAGACCGGCAATTCCGGCGGGGCGAATGAGACAGAAACACTGATTTGCCCGTAGGCTGCCGCTGACAATGCGAGCAATACGACTGCAAACAGCGGCGAACGAATAGAGCGTGCGATACGCATTTGTGATTCCTTTTGTCGGGTGACCCTTCGCGTGCCCGGTAAAGCTCTGCTGCTGCGGGCTGCGCGAATCAAGAGCCACCATTTTTACGAATGAGACTCACTGAAGGCTTTGTCTCTATACGCAAATGATTCAGTAGAACGTTCTCACTTTTGAAGGGTCGGAGTCTGAGCAAGAAAGCTCAGTTGACCGATTTTCCGGCGCGTTGAGTGCTCCACCGGTGCTGTGATCAGGAGAGAACGCTCACTTGCATCGCCGGCGCCCATTCCATCGGCATCAAATGGCGGGCACGCGACGGAACCGTCGCTGCGTTTTGGCGGTCGCCGCACGAAAGGCAGATCGCTCCGATCCCGTGCTTCTCCGTTTCTTTGGATATTTCGTTTTCGCGCACCGCAAGCGAACCGGTCACCACCGGCCCCTGACACGTGTCACACCGATGAACCGAGAGATGGAGATAGTGTTTTCTCATAGGCATCCTACCCGAGGAAGAGTTGCTCTGAAGAACAGGCTAGGCGTTCAGCGCTCGTTCTGTCCGATCAGAATTGCTCAGTTTCAGTGGCTTTCTTAAGCCTGAGCAATTTTGAACAGACGAGCGAATGACTCTCGACTATATCTAAAACATGGCTGCGATCAGGACAGTTCTGTGCATACACCGCGATCCCGACAAATTAAGCCTATTGAGGGAGAAAGGTTACGGCATGGTTACCGCAACCAATGGAAGCGACGGCTTGCGGCTCCTGATGTCGCGTCCGGTGGATGCAGTCGTTCTCGAATACTACCTGGGCCTGTTGGACGGGACAGTGGTTGCGGACGAAATCCGTCATGTCAGGCCGCAGATTCCTATTGTGATGGTGGCAGACCCGCAGGAATTACCACAGGGCGCCCTAAAGTCGGTCGACGCCTTGGTAGACACATCCGACGGACCGCACTTTCTGTGGGCTGCCGTCCATTTCCTGCTGAGTACCAAGGCCGACTCCGGTCCAGCACAGTAGTGGAAGGTCGGACGGTCCGTGCTTCCGCACTAAGGAACTCACTATGTCGAACCCTTCAAAACGTCAGATCCTCGTGGTCGATGACAATGCGGGCGTTCGGGAGACCATTTCTCTGTCGTTGATTAACGCTGGCTATGACGTAATCGTCGCCGAGGATGGTTTCGCGGCCCTTTCCCAGTTGAAAAAGACGCTCCCTGATGTGATCGTCTCTGACCTGGAGATGCCTCGTATGACGGGATTCGAACTGCTTTCCGTCGTTCGACGTCGTTTCCCGCAGATCTTGACGGTAGCTATGAGCGGCGGGTATTCCAATGATGCTGTCCCAGTGGGCGTCGTGGCGGATGGATTCTACGCCAAAGGTGGACAACCCAAGAACTTGTTTCGAGCGATCGAGCGGTTGATGGATTCTGTTCTGGCCCGCAGCAGCGCCCATATGCGTGAGATCGCTCCAGCCTGGGTTCCGCGCAATGGCTATGGCTCGAACGGCGTTCCCTATGTGATGGTGACCTGTGAAGAATGCCTGCGAATATTTCAGTTGGCAGTAGTCGAGGAGATGACAGGAAAGGTTCTTGAAGTGCCGTGCCGATTCTGTCCGAGCAAGAACAGATACATTATTGAACCATCCAGTCAACAGCCGCGCGAAGCGTGCGCGTAGAGCCTGCGCCGGCCAAAACCCTTACGCTGCTTTGAATGCCCTGCCGCATTCCAAACAACATGTCTCGTGGCGAGGTGTGACAAGCCCACAAAATGGGCACATCCGCTGCGACGTGAAGTCGCCATCGTGTGGTTCCATCTTGAGGAAGCTCCTGAGCGAAGCGGCCACAAACGCGCTCAGACGGCGAACGCGAGAGAGAAGCGGATGAGGAATGGCGGCCATGGATGAGGCTCCTGACTCTCTGGCAAATTTAATCGTGGCACATCTCGGCCCGTCTTTACTGTGCACAATTGCTCGCTTTCGCAGGATGTGACTCGCCGCATGGAATTGAAGCTTCAGCGTCCGGGGCCTCAGGTGAGCAATACAGACCATCTATTCCGGCGGGACGCGCTCATCATGATTCTTGAGACGAGCACTTCCTCTCTCTCTTTCAGGTCTTCTGAGCTAAGTCAGCTATCTGAAGTTGTCTCCTCTTAGTTCGGTCGCACCTAAAGGAAAACTTTCAATGAAAACAATTCTGTCACTGTTGCTGATGAGCGTCGTTGGGATGGCTGGAACGGTTGCGTGGGCAGGCTCAGCGCGCGAAGACTCGGTGACACGTCTGCAATTGTCGGTCGATGTGATTCACGCCATTATGGCGACCCCTGACAAAGGGATCCCGGAAGAAGTGCTGAACGATGCCAAGTGCATCGTCGTGGTGCCGAACATGATCAAAGGTGGATTCGTGTTTGGTGGCAAGCACGGACGTGGGGTAGCGTCTTGCCGTACTGCGGAAGGTTGGAGCGCACCGGCGTTTGTCTCAGTTGGCGGCGGTAGTGCGGGATTTCAGATCGGCCTCGAAGGCGTGGACCTGGTCATGCTGGTTATGAACGATCAGGGTTTCCAACATTTGCTCTCCAGCAAGTTCGAACTAACAGGTGAGGGATCGGTGGCGGCGGGCCCAGTCGGCCGTCATGCCTCCGCGGGCACAGACTGGAAGATGAATACTCAGGTGCTCACGTACTCCCGCTCGAAGGGCGTGTTCGCTGGGCTGACGCTTGAAGGTGCGGTTGTCGAGCAAGATAACGACTCCACCCACGCAATTTACGGCAAGCACATGGAATTTCGCAACATCCTCTCGGGAAAGGTCGCCACACCGAAGAGTGCGGAAGCATTCATGAAGGCCGTCGCCGAAGCACGCGAGCAGGCACACATCGCGGAAGCGAAAGAAGACGCGAAGTAATTGCACCAGGAGTCTCAATGAGGCCTGATGGAGCGGCTGACCGGCACCCGGTAATCGGGTCTCCGGTCAGCACCGCACGATCTTTAGATAACGAGCTTTGCCATCGATGTAGTTGACGTCCAAAAGGGCGGACCAAGATGAAAGTTAGTCTACGGAAATGTCTTTGGGCAGCATGTCTCAGCCTCTGGCCGATGCTGGCATTCACCCAGTCATCGGATCTCGCGCAGAACCTCGCAGACTGCAAGGCTGGCCACGAAAATTGCAATCGCGCAAGCTTGAGCTCGACGGAATTGGCGAGGGTGAATCTTGCGGCCCATGCGCGCAATGTTTCCAATTGCAGGAACGGTTACGATTCCTGTGACCGTTTGAATCTTTCCGAACCGGAAGCTACGGCTCTTGCTGTCGCGGATCATCAGCGCAATGTGTCAACTTGCGAGGATGGGCTCACTTCCTGTGACCGCTCCAAACTAACCACGGCCGAGGCGCGCGACTTGTCTTCGACGGAACGCCAGCGTAACGTTGCCAACTGCCAGAATGGAATGGGGGCCTGCGACCACTCGAACCTGACTCCCTCGGAAGCCGCGGCAGTGCACACTGCCAGGCAACAACTCAACACATCCGACTGCATGAACGGCGACGGATCCTGCGATCGTTCCCGGCTAAGTCCTTCGGAAACGAAAGCCGCGGCCTCCGCAGAACACCAGCGCAACGTGCAGAATTGCGAGAGCGGATGGGAGGAGTGCGACCACTCCAAACTGACCGCCGCGGAAGCTAAACGAACGGCCCTCTCGGAGCAGCGGCGCAACTTCGCAGCCTGTAAGGACGGACAGGAAACTTGTGACTACGCAAAGTTGACTCTCAGCGAAGCCAAGACGCTGGCTGACGCCGAACATAAACGGAACTACACTCTTGCTTGAAAGGGTACGGCTATTGCGATCCCTCTCAACTCACGACCGATGAGACTCGTACTCTCCACTCTGGAGATTAACCCTCAAGAGTGCAAACGATAACTTTCTTGTATGGGCCCTATGATTCAACGACAGTGTCCTCAGTGCGACAGTGAACTCGTGCGAGCTCGGCGCACCGATCAGCAACCACTCCCAGGAATCGCACAGGCCGCGTCTCCTGGATGGCGTTGCAGCGTTTGCGGAGGTGGGTTCACTACGGAGCAAGTCCGCGACCGTAAACGGGCAAAAATCATCCGCGCCCAGCATGCATAGGCTTTCCGAGTTGTTTGCTGCCACGGCTGTGAGCCCGCGCTCACAATTGCTGGCTTGAACAGCCTAATCCGGGGCCTGTCGATGCGAACCGCACAAGTGTCTTGAGCACACTGCAGCATGCATGCGGAAGAGTGCGCCATTTCGCTCTCGTTGAAAATGTGACGATCCAACCAAGGCTCGCTCGCAATCAGTGTCAGGGCTGGAACTCTATCCGACCCATCTATCTCTTCGGTTCGCTTTCGCGGTCATGATTCTTAGTTCAAACTCCTCGGTTGTTAAGAAAACAACCCAGCGCCCCATGTTGCGGAACAAGGCGTTCCGCAAAGGGAGACTTATTTGTTCTTTATGAATCGTTTACTCGACCTTTATGAGTTTTCGGATGTGATGGTGACCTGACCACCACAGTGGGGCAACGCTTGTGGGCAGTTAGTCGGATTGGATAAACGCTCTTCGCAAGAAGAATACCGGACTTCGGAACCAGAAAGGACCCACACTTGGCAATCATGATAGCTCTGTCGCGGAAGGGCGTGGCGGTTTCTGCACTCCTCACGATGCTTCTCTTGACTCTCGGTGTTGGTAAGGCTTCGCGCTGTTATGCGCAGACGCACGCTCACCCTCCTGCTCAGGCCAGACTGCGTCCTTATTGCGTGACCATCCCGAGAGGGCGTTAGACAAGATGGCCTTCTCTCTCACTGGCGATCTGGGCTGCGAGTACGGCGCAAGCGGATCGTTCGTCAGCGCACAAGGTCGAACCATCAATAACAACGTGAATTGCCACCACAACACGGCTACCAGCAGCAAGCAGACGTTCGCTGGCTGGATGCTCTACAACCGGTGGTGGTTCAAGAAGGACACGTACGGCCTCACCATTGGCGGCGGCGCGATGGATAACCCTGGCCGCTACCTTACTCTGCTTCCGCCGATCAATGGTGCTGATGCCATCAGCGGCTCGCCCTACTTCACGCAGAATCCCGGTGATCCGTACAAGGCCTGGGACGGCTCAATCACCTTCGACTGGATGCCCAAGCAGTACATCACCTTCCGAACGGAGTACGGGTATCGCCACGCGAACGTGCCTTACTGGACTGGCCGGGGCGGAGTCACGCCCGGCGTCAACGGCTTCCCCAGCACGGTTCCGAACCCAGGTGCCGGGTCGGTGGTGGGAAACACCACGTTCGCACCAGGTCCATTCCTCTCGGCCACACCCGGATTCACCTGCGTTGCAGGAGCCACGGGTTGGTGCCCCGATCTGCGGAAAGATGAACCCAGCATGAGGTACGCGATCATGGTGAAGTTCTAGTCGGACGACAAAGGAGACGAGACGACCATGCGCGACATGAACCGGAGCAGCGATCGACAGCTGTCAGCGTTGCTCCGTTTCCTCTTTATTCTTTCTTTGCCTGCATTGCTGGCGACCGCAGGCTGCACCGCTCACGCTGATCCGGCGGCCGAGGCGCCTCCGCCCGCAAACATTGTGCCGGGAGCGGATCCCGGCCTGTTCACGGTGGATCATCCCGAGCAGTTTCCACTCACCGCAGCCGTCGACCGCGCCGCGACTTCTGAGTTGGTGGTTACAGGGACAGTTGCGCCTGATATTGCCCGCAATGTGCCAGTGGTTTCGCTCGCCTCGGGACGCATCGTCGCGATTCACGCTCGGCTTGGCGACACCGTCAAGAAAGGCCAGCTATTGCTGACGATTCGCAGCGACGACGTGGCTGGTGGCTTCGACGCCTACCGCAAGGCGGTGTCAGACGAACTTCTGGCCCGAAAGCAGCTGAACCGAGCTCTCGATTTGTACGCCCACGGCGCCATGGCACAGCAAGACCTCGAAGTCGCGCAAGACGCTGCGGATGACGCCAAGGTCACCCTCGACACCGCGAACGAACATCTGCGCCTGCTGGGCAACGATCCCGACAAGCCCATGGGCATCGTGGATATCGTTGCACCCACCGCGGGCGTGATCACCGATCAGCAAGTGACCAACGCTGCGACCGTGCAAGCCTACTCATCGCCCAGCCCGTTTACGATTTCTGATATCTCGTCAGTCTGGGTTGTCTGCGACGTCTATGAGAATGACCTGCCGAACGTCCGGCACGGGGATACTGCGGAGATCACCCTAAACGCCTATCCCGATCGGGTTTTCAAAGGCAAGGTCAGCAACATCGGCGCCGTTCTCGATCCCAGTATTCGCACCGCGAAAGTACGCATCGAAGTGGACAATCCGGGAATTTTGCGGCTCGGTATGTTCGCGAAAGCGACGTTCCGTGGTCAAGCCGTCGAGAAGCACACGGTCGTCCCGGCATCCGCTGTGCTACGCATGCATGATCGCGATTTTGTTTTCGTCCCGGCGCCCGACAGAAAGTTTCGCCGCGTGGAGGTCGTCAGTGGAGACGTGCTCAGCGAGAACACGAATCTGCAGGAAATCAAGTCTGGGCTCAAGCCAGGGCAGCAGGTAGTTACGAACGCGCTGGTGTTGGACCACGTGCTCGCTCAATAACGGATGAAGCTAGCGTATCCAGCCTCGCGAGTACGGCTCATGGCGGACATTCCAGATCAGCGGCCGTCACGAAGCGCTTGAGCTGGCGCATCGGCAGACAGGACAGGACAAGGAATGATTCGGGCTCTCGTAGACTTTGCGCTGAACAACAAGTTTGTGGTGCTGGCCATTGCCGTCCTGCTGGCCGGCTGGGGAGCCATCTCGTTCCACAACCTGCCCGTCGAAGCCTATCCCGATATCGCCGACAACTATGTAACCGTCATTACGCAATGGCCGGGCCGGTCTGCGGAGGAAGTGGAGCAGCAGGTCACGATCCCGATCGAGATTCAAATGTCGGGAATGCCGCACATGAGCTTTCTGCGGTCCGAGTCAATTTTCGGACTGTCGTTCGTGATCATGATCTTCGATGACAGCTCGGTGAACGACTGGAATCGCCAGAAAGTGCTGGAGAGATTAACTCAGGTTAACCTTCCACCCGGGCAGAACCTTCAGCCACAAATCGGCACCGACTGGAGCACCACCGGACAAATCTATTGGTACACACTGCGCAGCACGAATCCCCGTTATGACCTGATGGAGCTTAGGTCGATCGAAGACTGGGTTCTGCTTAAGCAGTTCAAATCGATTCCGAATGTGGTGGATGTTTCCGACTTCGGTGGCACGGTGCGCGAGTACCAGGTGCGCATCGATCCCAACAAGCTCGTTTCCTACGGATTAAGTATCGGCCAGGTAGAGCAGCAACTCGCCAATAACAACATCAATGCCGGCGGCAGCTTCGTTGAAGTCGGCATGCAGCAGATGAATGTCCGCGCGCTTGGCCTGGTTACCCGCGTGCGCGACATCGAGGACACCGTTCTAAAGACCCAAACCGGAACTGCACTGCGGGTGAAGGACATCGCCGAAGTCACCCAGGGTCCCAAAATCCGCTTGGGGCACATGGCACGAGCGAATCACATGGAGGACGGACGCATCATCGACGAGCCCGACATCATTCAGGGAGCGGTGCTGATGCGCAAGGGTGCCGAAGAACAGCCCACGCTCGATGCCATTCACAAGAAAGTCGACGACCTCAACAACGGCCTTCTGCCCCCCGGCGTCAAGATCGTTCCCATGCTCGACCGCAGCGATCTCCTCCATTTCACTCTCCACACGGTCATGCACAACCTGGCGGAAGGCATGATTTTGGTCAGCGTGATCCTGTTCTTGTTCCTACTGAACGTTCGTGCCGCTCTCATCGTTGCGTTGACGATTCCATTCTCGCTGCTCTTTGCGTCGATCTGGCTGGACTTGAGCCACATTCCGGCGAATCTTCTTTCTCTGGGAGCGCTTGACTTCGGAATGGTAGTGGACGGCGCGGTGGTCATGGTCGAAAACATTGTTCGACACATGAGCCGCCTGAACAACGGCCACGGATCGGCGAGCAAGAAGACACCCGCGGAAGCGATTCGCGAAGCCGCGCACGAGGTGCAGCGGCCTGTGTTCTATGCGATCGCCATCATCATCACCGCCTATTTGCCAATCTTCACGCTACAACGCGTGGAGGGACGGCTTTTCCGGCCCATGGCGTGGACCGTGGCTCTCGCGCTGCTAGGCGCCATGACGTTTTCGGTTCTAGTCGCGCCCGTGTTGGCCGGCATATTTTTTCGCAACGGCGTCCATGAACGCCGCAACCGCGTGATGGACTATCTTACGGAGCGTTACCGCCTACGACTCCGCTGGGCAGTTGAGCATCGCTGGGTGGTGGCTGCCGTTGGCATCGCTGCCTTGGCCGGTACCCTTTACTTGGGGTTCGGGGGAGTCATTGGCGCGGAATTCCTGCCTCACCTCGACGAAGGCGCCATTTGGGCCCGTGGCACGTTGGCAAATAGCACAAGTCTCTCTGAAGGCGAGAAATTCACCACCAATGAGCGTTACGTCTTCGCTTCTTTTCCGGAAGTGAAAACAGTGGTGTCGGAAGTGGGCCGCCCCGACGACGGAACCGACACCGGAGGATTCGGTAACACGGAGTACTTTATCGACTTGAAGCCGAAAGAGCAGTGGAGGCGCGTCTTCCATCGAAACAAGGAAGAACTGGTCGCCGCTATGAACCGCGCGGTGGAAAGATATCCGGGAGCGATCTGGAACTTCTCCCAGCCCATCGAAGACAACGTCGGAGAAACCATGACAGGCACCAAAGGTTCGCTGGCGCTCAAGATTTTTGGTGACGACCTGAAAACTCTCGAGCAAAAGGGCGAGGAAGTCACCGCTGTCATGTCCGCGATCCCTGGCATGCATGACGTTAAGCTGTTGCGCGATTTCGGCCAACCCAATCTCGACCTGACCATCGACCGCCGTCAGGCGGCGCGTTTCGGAATCAACGTCACCGACATACAAGACGCGGTTCAGACCGCCGTGGGAGGCAATGCCGTTAGCCAGGTACTGATCGGTGAGCAGCGCTACGACGTAGTCGTTCGATACCAGGCTCCGTACCGTAATACGCAACAGGCAATCGAAAGAGTTCGTCTGCTCTCTCCTACGGGCGAACGCGTGTCTCTGGCGCAATTGACTAGCGTCGAAGTCAAGGACGGCGCGTACGACATTTTCCGCGAAGGCAACATCCGTTGCGTGGCAGTCACCTTCAACGTGAGGGGACGCGATCTCGGAACCACTGTCGAGGACGCGATCAAGCAGATCGGCCAAAAGGTGAAACTACCATCGGGCTACAGCCTTGGCTGGTCGGGCGAGTACGAAAGCGAAAAACGTGCGGAGGCGCGGCTGGCTCTGATCGTCCCGCTGACAATCCTTGTCATCTTCATCATCCTCTACACCATGTTTCGCTCATACAAATGGGCGTTGCTCATTCTGCTGAACGTCGGACTGGCTCGCGTCGGCGGCTTCCTGGCTTTGCTCGTCACCGGAACGTATCTCAGCGTCTCCTCGGGCGTGGGAATGCTCGCGCTATTTGGAGTCTCGGTACAAACCGGCGTGATCATGCTCGAATACATCAACCAGTTGCGCGCTCGAGGTTACTCGATTCAGGACGCGGCGGTCGAAGGTGCGGTCCTCCGGCTTCGCCCCATCATGATGACCATGCTGGTGGCTACCCTCGGACTGCTTCCCGCTGCCTTGTCGCACGACATCGGATCGGATTCACAGCGGCCCTTCGCAATTGTGATTGTGGGCGGACTGATTTCTGACCTGCTCCTTAGCATCGTTCTGTTGCCGACGTTTTATGTATGGATCGCACGAGATGGCGATCAACTTCCAGAACCGGAGGCAGCCCTTGAATAGTTTTGGCCTCTTTCGGAAGGTCCGCGGCAATGCCGTGCGGGCTGCTCTGTTGGTGTATGCGCTGGCCGGCCCGTCATTCGCCCAAAGCACTGGACCAACCAGCATCACGCTCGACGAAGCCATCCAAATGGCACTGCAGCACAACCACACCATGCTGGCGCTGGCGACTACGATCCAGCAAAGCCAGGCCGAAGAGATCACGCAAGGTCTGCGCCCCAATCCCACTCTCTTTGCCGACTGGGAGTATTTGCCGCTCGGCTCGCCATCGAAACAAAACCCGGACCTGTATCCGGGTGTATCTACCAACGACTATTTGAGGAACAACACCGAAGCCGACATCGGCCTCGGCTACTTGATTGAACGTGGCGGAAAGCGCCATGCCCGCTTACAGGCCCAGAAAGATATCACGGCGCAGACGCGATCGCTGGTGGCGGATAACGGGCGCGGCCTTACGTTTCAGGTGGCTACGTTGTTTTACGACGTCCAACTCGCGGAATCGACACTCGAACTGGCCGAGAAGGACTTAAAGAGCTTTCAAGAGACCGTCGACATCAGCGAGCACCAGTACAAGGCAGGCGGCATTAGCGAGAACGACTACCTAATGATCAAACTGCAGTCGCTGCAATTCGAAAGCGACCTCGAACAAGCGCAGTTGGCCAAGGTCCAGGCGCTCTCGGATCTGCGGCAGCTATTGGGATACGATTCCGTGTCTCAGAATTACGACGTCGCCGGCCCCTTCGAATACCAACCGGTGAAGGGCAATCTCGAGGACTTGCAGTTGAAAGCCTTACAGAATCGCCCAGACCTGCGCGCAGCCCAACAAGGCGTGATCGCTGCCAACAGCCAGTTGACGTTGCAAAAGGCCAATGGCAAACAAGATGTGACCGTTCAAGGAAACTACTCGCACGTCAACGGAATCAATGCCGCAACGATCTCTGGAAGCATCCCGCTGCCGATTTTTAATCGCAACCAGGGCGAAATCGCTCGGGCGCGTTTTGCCATTACCCAGGAGCAGGAACTGGAGAAGGCAACAAACGGTCAGGCCCTCACCGACGTGTACGATGCCTATCAAGGCCTGCGAACCAATGACAAGGTTGTACTACTGTACATTTCGAGGTATCTAGAAGCGGCCACGCGGTCGCGCGACATCAGTGAATATGCTTACCGGCACGGAGGCCTTAGCCTGCTCAATTTTCTGGATGCCGAGCGCAGCTATCGGGCTACGCAACTTGCCTACCGGCAAGCCATGGCCTCATACTTGCTCGCTCTTGAGCAGTTGCGGCAGGCGGTAGGCACCAGAGCCCTTCCTTGATTCGACCGCAAGAGTTGCGTGGGTTTTCTTACTAAGGAGCTGGAGCGTTGAACAAGCAAGACGTAGGGAGCCGGATCGAACAACTTGGGATTATTCCCTCCATTCGCGTGTCGACGACGGAGGACGCGCTTTTCGCTGCCGAGGCCATCGCCCGTGGCGGGATCCCTATTCTCGAAGTCACGCTGACCGTGCCCGAAGCGATCAAGGTCATTTCTCATGTCGTACAACACGCACCCGAGGTAATTGTCGGCGCGGGCAGTGTCCACGACGTCGAGACAGCGCGCCGCTGCCTGGATGCCGGGGCCAAGTTTCTTTCGAGTGACGGCCTTGATCCCGAGACCGTAAAGTTCGCGGTCGAGCAGAACGTCGTTGCGATCCCCGGCACCCTCACCCCAACCGGAGTGATCGCCGCGTGGAAACTAGGTCCGGATTTCGTGAAGATCGTGCCGTGTGGGCACATCGGAGGTGACAGTTATATCAAGGACCTCAAGGCGATGTTCCCTTACGTTCCGATGATCGCTGCGGGGGGCGTCAATCAGCGAACTGCATTCAGCTTCATTGCCGCCGGGGCAATTGCACTGGGCGTCGGCGGAGAGTTGATCCCGAGAGAGGCGATCCGGCGACGCCAGCCTGATCGAATTGCCGAACTCGCGCGCAGGTTCCTGGAGTCGGTGAGCAACGCTCGTGACCGCTGAGCGGTCTGGTGGAAAAGATCTAAGGAGAGACGGAGCCCTAGGTGAATGTATATCCCGGCGTACTGTCTGCGAGCATCGCAACTTTCGCTGCTACCAATATTGATGATGCTTTTCTCCTGACTCTGTTTTTTGCGCGGCGGATTCCGACCCGACGAATTGTGGCTGGCCAGTACGTCGGTTTTTCGGCCATTATCGGCATAAGCCTGATCGGCGTCTGGTGTGCTTTGGCAATCCCGCATCGCTGGATTCACTTTCTGGGAGTGCTGCCGCTCGCATTAGGAATCAGGCGCCTGTTGCAGGTGCGCCGAACGGACGCGAGCCGGCCTCGCGTTATTACGGAGAGCGTCCCCTCCATCGCGCTCTTGACGCTGTCGAATGGGGCCGACAACATCAGCGTGTATATGCCGTTCTTCGTCATGGGTCGAGCGAACCTCTGGCTCATCCTGATCGTATACGCCACGCTGGTTGCGGTTTGGTGTTTCATTGGCCGATGGCTCGGAAGCCACTCGGTCGTCTTGCGCTCCGTGGAACGGTGGGGCCATTGGGTCGTGCCGACGGTTTTCGTTGGGCTTGGAATTTATGTCCTGACTTCTTGAACGGCAAACGGAAATGAAGGCGGCATTCCCGGATGTCTCAAGATCTGAGTCAGACAGGAATGGCAGATGGGAATACACGCACACGGTGCAATCGAGGAGGCTCACATGAAGCTGGTTAGGTTTGAGGACATCAACGGCAGGGAAACGTTCGTCAACCCAGACCGAGTGAACCACGTTAGCGATTACGGAAGCGGTACCACCGAAATCAACTTTGGCGATAAGCAGGCCAGCGTCTTCGTCGCGATGGAAGTCTCGGCCGTAGCCTCAACCCTGCTGAAAGCAGCGACACCTAGTTAAGAGGCCTTTCATCACAAGATAAAGCAGGGCCGGCCCTGCTCCCTGCAACTTCAGCGGTCGCTGGCCTCACGACCACAGACTGGCTCGGTCCGCCCACGGCAGAGGCTGCCCAACGCATAAAAAGAAGTGTTAAGCTGCGCTCAGTGCGCGAGCATTCAGGGCCACGAGGGCTTGATTCATAGCCCGACCCCTACAGGTGGTATGCCACGAGTCCGGCTAAGTGCTGGGCGAGATGATAACAATAAAACACGGTCTGGGATCGTTCCGGGCGCTTCCGGGCGGCGATCTTCGTCGGCCCGACCTTCGGGTAAATCCCAAGTCGGCCTGGGAAAATACTTACCCCGTCACCTGCACTTTGCCCGCCGCGATGGCTGCGAAGTGGTTCCGCACGCTCTCGGTGTCCCTCTTGGTCAGAGTGCGCGAAGAGTTAACGCACGCCGAATTGCCTTAGAAGAATCTAGAAGCGTGACGATGAGGGAAAATCACAGACGATGAACTTGCGCAGCCGCGTGAGCGACTGAAGGCTGCACAGCTTCACAACAGCGGTTTTTTGGTTACGCATTAGATCGCGCCTCGTTCCTGTTCAGTTGAGGTTTTTAACAGACGAACTTCTTATCTTTGGCTGGAGGCGCGGATGACGAGGCGGGCAGGGATCAGTATGCTGCGAGGGTCTGATTTATTTCTGCGCTTGAGCGTACTCAAGGCCATTCTCCCCGCGATTTGGCCTAGGCCATTACTGTCTTGGTCAATACTCGTGAGGGGCACGCGCAGACAATCGGCGTAATAAACATTTCCGCATCCCACGACAGCAATATCTTGTGGAATGCGCAAGCCGGCTTCCAAGATGGCGCGCATCGCTCCCATAGCGATGTTATCGTTGCAGCAGGATACTCCGTCCGGGTGCGCATCGAGGCGAAGCAACGTCCTCATTGCATCAGTCTTCTCCCTCGATATACATCCCTACCCGTCAGGCGTAGAGATCTCAAGACTGCTGCCACCGTAGAGTTTAGCAGCCCGGGGTGCAAGTAGCGGATTTCCCGCAAGTCGGGCGATGTAGTCGGCTACGCGATCTCACGAAGCACTTGGCAACGGACGCGGAGATTCGGCTTCTGCAAACCGCTTCTGACTCATCCGACACGTGAAGAGTAAGTAGAGAGTCAAAACAAGTCTGCCGAAGCGGTTCTTCCACTCCCGCGGCGTGCCCGCGCCCAGCAGTTGGCGCAGGATCAGGCTTAGATTGAACGCACCCACGTGGATCAGTTGCCGCTTCCAAATGTTTTCCTGTCCGCGCAGATGGCAGCGCCGCATCGCGCCCGTCTCGTAGCAGTGCGCGAAGCTGCGCTCCACTAACTCGCCGCGCCGCCGCAGTAAACTCTTGCCATACGCACCCCGCACCCGCCGCCGGTTCGCATACACCGCTTGCTGCTCGGCCTGTTTGCCCGCCCAGTTCCGCCGTCCCTTTTGTTTCTTCTCCGGAATGTAACTGCGCACGCCGTACACCTTCATCCGCTTCACCACCGCGCCGCTGTGATAACCCTTGTCGGTCACCGTCTCTTCGATCCCGGCCACGTTCACCTTTGGCGTTTCGTTGGGCCGCAACTCCGCCTCCCGCCCAACCTGCTCCGCCACTGCCATTCCGGCTTCGCACAACGTCTCATCCAGCGTGGCCGTGTCGCCTCGGTCGGCGCCTTGCAGCGTGACCGCCAACACCGCGCCCGTGTCCAGATCGACGGCGTGCTCGGCTTTGTGCGCCAGATGCGTGCGCCCATCCTTCATCTTCGCGATCCGCGCATCGCCATCCGTGGGGCTCTTCCACTCCTTATTCGACGTCCGCTTCTTGCGCTTGCGATCCAACCGCGCCAAGTCTTCGCGCGTCGGTGTCGCGATACCTGAGGCCTTCGCCAGCCCCCGCAGATACTCTTCGTAACTCTCGCCCGTGTCCCGCCGCACAATTGAGCGCATCGCCGCGTTCGCCTCCAGCGTCGTCGCATCTATCGCGATCCGCTGGCCTTTCAGCAACCCACGATCGGCCAGCACGCCCAACACCCAGCCGAATACTTCGCGATGCGTGTCCACATCGATCAGCCGCCGCGTGCGCGAAATCGTCGAGTGATCCGGCGTGTACTCGTCCAGCGCGATCCCCACGAAACGCCGCAGGGCCAGCGAGTCCGCCAGCCGCCAGGCAATGCCGCGCTCCGCCCCGATGCCCTCGAAATACCCGATCAGCAGCGCCCGAAAGTAAATCCCCGGCGTCAGCGACGGACGCCCGTTCTTCTCGGCATAAAACTTCGCGCACCGGGTCTCGACAAACTCGTCGAAGCCTTCGGCCTCCAGCAACTCATTCAAACGCTGATAGAACGGATGTCCCGGAGCCGATGCCAACTCCGCATGCGCGATCCACAAATCTTCTTGTTTTTCCCGCTGCTTGCGCGTCCCCATCGCCATGTGCCGATTCTACAAACCAAGCCTGTGGATACCTCAACACTTTCTGCTCACGAATCCGAACTTGCACCACGGGCTGCTAGGACCGCAAGAAGTCTCAGCCCCGCTTCCCGGGTGGTTCACGAAGGGCTGCATCGGCATTTGATTTATATCCTGAAGTGTATTGCGACGCCGCTTGTTTAGCCTCTTCAGCCGCCGAGGGCGATCACTCAGACGGCATCCGCCTTCATCCCTTGGATGTCGGCGAGTAGCACTTTCTCGTGCCCTTCCGGGTTCACTTTTTCGTATACCTTGCAAATCACACCCTTAGGATCAACGACGAAGGTGGTGCGCTCCCAGAACTTTATCCCTTTCCATTCCGCCTGGCCGATCCCGAGCGTCTTCATGAGCGTGGAGTCGGTGTCGGAGAACAGATCGATCGCAAAGGCGAACTTGTGGGAGAAATTCCTGTGCGAAGTGACATCGTCGGCGCTAACCCCGACAACTTTAATTCCGGCGGCATCGAAATCGGCCTTGGCAGCCGTAAACGACTTGCCTTGGATCGTGCAGCCGGGCGTGTCGTCCTTCGGATAAAAGTAGACGACCAGCCACTGGCCGGAAAAATCGGAAAGCTTGGCGGTCTTGCCTTCTTGATTGGGAAGCGAAAAATTCGGGAATGGATTGCCAGCAGAGAGCATGGTGAGGGTTCCTTTCTGAGTTGATGAACCAGATTCTAGCAAGACAACAACGTCTCTTGGAGCGACTGGCTCCCTCGCTCACTACCCACATTGGCCAGCGTTTTCGTTGATTTCGCCAGCGGCGACTCCAGGATCTGCTCCCCTGCTCAGCCTGCCGAAGGCTCATTCACCGCCAGCCTGGTCTGCAGGATAAACCGGCGCTCGTCGAGCCTTACAGCAAGCGTTTACCGCAACGCATGGAGAGTTGGCCCCGATCTGGACATTACTTGTCGCACAAACGTATACTGAAAGGCCCCCGGTTAATTTCAGAGATTCTAATGGACATCCGAGAGATTGCGCGGCGGGCAAAGGTTTCCACCGCCACTGTTTCACGCGCAATCAACCACCTTCCCACGGTAGATCCTCAGCTTTCACGCCGCGTGTGGAAGGTAGTTGATGAACTAGGCTATTTCCCCAATACTCAGGCGCGGGCTCTGGTCTCAGGACGAAGTCGCATCTTCGGATTGATCGTCTCCGAGATTACCAATCCTTTTTTCCCGGAAATCGTTCAGACGTTCGAAAACCTCGCTGTAGAAAATAACTACGAGATTCTTCTGACTTCGACCGTGCACGATCCCAAGCGGATGGAGTCATCGGTGCGGCGCATGATGGAACGTCGGGTTGATGGCGTGGCAATCCTCACGTTCGGCATGGAAGAGTCGTTGCTTGAACACCTTCGTTTTCGGAAAGTGCCACTCGTCTTCGTGGACGTCGGGCCAGACGCTCCGCGGGTGGCCAACATTCGAATCGACTATCAGAACGGAATCCGGCAAGCCGTCCAGCATCTGGCTGCATTGAGGCACACTCGGATTGCATTTATTGCCGGCCCAGCACACCTCAAGTCGGCGTTGGCGAGAAAAAGCGCATTCCAACACGCGATGGCTGAGATCGGACTGCCTACTGATCTGATCATGGACGGGGACCACACCCTAGAGGGTGGGATGCGCGCCCTGACTGACCTGATGAACTCGCGCCGAAAGCGGCCGTCGGCCGTTTTGTGCTCGAATGACATGACCGCGATTGGCGTGATTCGACAAGCTTACGATCGCAACATCAAGATACCAGCCGACCTGTCGGTTGTAGGTTTTGACGATATTCGACTGGCCCAATTTACGACGCCGCCGCTGACCACGGTACAGATGTCGCAGGCAGAACTAGCCAAGCTTGCTTTTCGCGCCTTGATCAACGAGGTAGAGCAAGTAGCTTCCGCACGGGGCGGGACTGAGTACGCGCTGGTGACCAATCTAGTGCTAAGACGGTCCACGGCCCTGGCGCCGGCCTACAATCCTGACAAATCCAAATAGCCTTCGGCTCTGCGACGGCTCCGGTAAACGTTTACCACTGGCATTTGCCCCGGCACTTTGGTATCGTTCGCATCGCCTGAATTTCTCTTCACTTGGGAGGCTGCAATCATGTTTTCCGGCGATCGGCGTTCCTTCTTGCGCCAGGCGGGAGCAGCAGGACTCGCTTGCTCCGCCAACTTTGCGTTCGGCCGTTTTCTGTCGGCCCAGACGAACTCCTCGAGTTCCAGCGATCCCAGCCGCATCTTTATTGATTCTCGGCGAGCGATAGCGCCACTCGATCGCAATCTCTTCGGCTCGTTTCTCGAACATCTCGGTCGCGCGATTCATGAAGGGATCTATGATCCGGCCTCGAAGCTTTCGAACTCGAACGGTTTTCGCAAAGACGTGCTGGATGAGGTCAAGCAACTCGGGGTTCCCATCATTCGATATCCCGGTGGCAATTTCGTATCGGGCTACAACTGGCTCGACGGAGTAGGCCCGAAGCAAGACCGTCCCCGTGTGCTCGACAAGGCGTGGAACTCTCTGGAATCGAACCAATTCGGGACCAATGAGTTCATGGCATGGTGCAAGGCCGTCGGCACTGAGCCTTTGATGGGCCTCAACCTGGGCACAGGGACACCGGAGCGGGCTGCCGCGCTAGTGGAGTACTGCAACGTTGAGAGAGGAACGCAGTGGAGCGAATTGCGGCGCAAGCACGGATTCGCCTCCGCCTACAATGTCCGCCGCTGGTGCCTGGGCAATGAGATGGATGGTCCATGGCAGATCGGGCACATGACGGCGACGGAGTACGGGTTGAAAGCACAAGACGCGGCGCGCCAGATGCGCGCTGTCGATCCATCATTGCAATTGATTGCGTGTGGTTCAAGCGGTCCGCTCATGCCCACCTATCTGGAATGGGACCGCGAGGTGCTCGAGCAGTGCTACGACTATGTGGATGCGCTGTCTCTGCACCGGTACTTCGGAAATACGCCGGAGGAGACCGGCGGCAATAGCGAGAAGTTCCTGGCTCTGAATCTGACCATGGACCGTCAAATCGCGGAAACCCTGGCGGTGTGCGATCTGGTGCGCGGGCACAAGCGATCGCCCAAGAAACTTTGGCTTTCTTTCGATGAATGGAACGTTTGGTATCGCGAACGGACCGGACCGGCAGTGAATGGAAACCGCCAGGAAGCGCCCCATCTGCTGGAAGAAATTTACAACCTCGAGGATGCGCTGCTCGTCGGCGGGCTCCTGATCACGCTGCTGAGAAATGCCGACCGCGTCAAGATTGCCTGTCTGGCACAGTTGATTAACGTCATTGCTCCGATCATGACCGGTCCAACCGGCTTGTTCCGGCAGACCATCTATTATCCGTATAGCTGGGCTCTGCAGTTTGCGCGCGGAAACGTGCTGAATGTGCTGGTGCAATCGCCAACCTACGAAGTCTCACACATGGATCCCGTTCCTTATCTCGATGCTGCAGGAACTCTCAATCCGGAAAATGGCCAGACATCTCTCTTTGTTCTGAACCGCGATCTATCGAAGGCGCGCGAGGTCGAAATTGTCTGGGAGGATAACCCGGGGAAGCAAGTGCTCGCATCCTGGGTGTTGACCGGCAATGATTTGAAAGCTGTCAACAGTTTCGAGTCGCCTCGGCGGGTACAGCCGCAGGCGCTGGACAAGCCGTCCACGAATGGTGGCCGCACAAAGTTCGAGGTTCCGGCCGGTTCGTACACGGTATTGCAGTGGGCGAACTAGTGGGAGTTCAGGTGGGAATGATGGTGGAGTTCTTAGTCATCTCTTTCCGCCCGCTCCAGTGACCAAGATTACGCTGACATTGCAATGATCGGTGACGCTAAGAAGGAGAGACATGGAAACCCGATGCCTGGGCGCGAGCGATCTTCGCATCACTCCCATCGGAGTTGGTGCATGGGCCATTGGGGGCGGGGGCTGGCACGGCAGTATGGGTCCGCAAAATGACCGTGACTCCATTCCGGCGATTCACGCTGCTCTTGATCACGGCATCAATTGGATCGACACGGCCGCCCTGTACGGCCTTGGCCATTCTGAAGACATGGTCGGCCGCGCGGTCCATGGGCGGACGCCGCGCCCTTATTTGTTCACCAAGTGCGAACGCGTGTGGGACAACCAGGGGAAAGTTGGAGCATGCCTGAGATCGGAATCAGTTCGCCGAGAATGTGAAGACAGTCTTCGTCGCTTAAAGAGCGACGTCATCGATCTTTATCAGATTCACTGGCCTGAACCGGATCAAGACATCGAAGAAGGCTGGACGGAATTGGCACGACTGAGGGAAGAAGGTAAAGTCCGCTACATTGGAGTTTCCAATTTCAATGTTGCACAAATGAGGCGCGCCCAGGCTATTGCGCCGATCACTTCGTTGCAGCCGCCCTATGCTGTTATACGTCGAGAGATCGAGCAAGAGATCTTGCCCTACTGTCGAATGCAGAACATCGGCGTGATTGTTTATTCACCCATGTACGCTGGGTTGCTCACAGGATCGATGACCCGGGACCGAGTGGCGAATTTCCTGGACGAAGACTGGCGGCGAAATCTCCCGGGTTTCAAAGAGCCCGCGCTCTCTCGAAATCTGCGCGTAGCGGAACGTCTACGAGAAATCGGGCGGCGTTATGGCCGTACCCCCGGTGAGGTGGCCATCGCATGGACCCTGAATAATCCCGTGGTCACCGGTGCCATTGTTGGGTTCCGCAATCCGCAACAGGTTGCCGGAATCATCGGTGCGGCGGAGTTCCGGCTGAGTCAGAGCGAAATCGCCGAGATCGAAGACATCCTGAAAACAGAGACGGCCGCTTGAGCCACCTGCCGTGCCATAGACCACAGGCGTGGCAGCGCTAGGAAGAAAAGCCGATGTACAAGCCGTTGGGTCAAGGCTTATAGTAAACGCTTACTGAGATTTACCGAGAGGGCAGAATCATGGCGACTGGTATCAATCGTAGAACGTTCCTCAAAGCGACGGGTACTGCCACTGCGGGCGCTTATGCCGCGCGTGCGATTCCAGCCTGGGCAGCCTCAGACAAGAGCCTGATCGCTGTGTCGACCCCGCTAACAACCTTTCCATACGCTGATGTCCAGTTGCTTGGCGGACCGATGAAGCGGCAGTTTGAAGAGAACCACGCGCTCTTCCTGAATCTCGACGACGATCGGATGCTGAAGGTCTACCGGCAAGTCGCAGGGATGCCCGCTCCAGGAGAAGACATGGGCGGCTGGTATGACCTCACTGGCTTCAGCCTGGAAAGAGGGGACTTTCACGGCTTCATCGCAGGCCATTCCTTTGGACAGTACGTTTCCGGTTTGGCTCGAGCCTATGCAGTCACTGGATCGGAGCCGACTCGCACCAAGATCAATCGCCTGGTCAAAGGCTATGGCGAGACGTTAGACGCAAAGGCCAAGTTTTTTGTGGATTACCGCCTCCCCGCTTACACCTACGATAAATTGTCTTGCGGCTTGATCGACGCCCACGAGTTCGCTCATGATCCGATGGCCATGCAGATTCATGAGAAGCTCACTCGCGCTATTGTCGCGTATTTACCGGAGAAGGCGCTGTCGCGAGCCGAACAACGCTCTCGTCCACACAAAAGCACGCCCTATACCTGGGACGAGACGTACACTCTGCCTGAAAACCTTTTCCTCGCGTACCAGCGCAGCGGCAAGTCCTTGTACCGTGACATGGCGAAACAGTACCTCGAGGATGACACTTATTTCGGACCGTTATCCGAAGGCAACAATGTGCTTCCTTTCGAGCACGCCTACAGTCACGTCAACGCCTTCAGTTCCGCCATGCAGGCCTACATTACATTGGGGAGCGAAAAGCATTTGCGGGCCGCTAAAAATGGGTTCGAAATGCTGCTGACGACGCAAAGCTTCGCCACTGGCGGCTGGGGGCCGAATGAAGGATTCGGAGAGCCGGGCACGGGGCTGTTAGGCGACAGTCTGGGACTCACCCACGCCAGCTTTGAAACACCTTGCGGCGCGTATGGCCATTTCAAAATTACCCGCTATCTGCTGCGTGTAACGAAAGAATCGCGATACGGCGATAGCATGGAGCGCGTGCTCTACAACACGATCCTCGGAGCGTGGCCGATTCAACCTAACGGTACGTCGTTCTACTACTCAGATTACGCATCGAGCGGAAAGAAGGTCTGGTACAGAGACAAATGGCCTTGCTGCTCCGGTACTTTTCCTCAACTTGCCGCCGACTACCACATCAGCACCTACCTTCGTTCAGAGGATGGTGTGTACGTAAACCTCTTCACTCCTTCGAGCGTGCAATGGAATGATGGCGGAACGCGTTGTGGTTTGAAACAGGAAACCAAATATCCCTTCGACAATAAAATCCAGATCGTTGTATCCGCTTCACAACCCAAGGACTACACGCTGCACCTCCGAATTCCTGCCTGGGCAGTGCCGGACCCCGTAATCTCCGTCAATGGCAAGCGAGTCTCCGACTCGGTCCAGCCCGGTAGTTTCGCTGGAATCCGGCGGACTTGGCAAGACGGCGATCGGGTCGAACTCGAGCTCTCGATGCCGTTGCGACTGGAGTCAGTGGACGCGAATCATCCGAAATTGGTGGCGTTGATGCGAGGCCCGCTCGTCCTATTCGCGGTCGCCGATTCGCAGCCCAGCTTCGAGACCAAGGCGTTGCTGCAAGCCAAGTCCGCAAATAATGCCACTGGAGACTGGCTCGCAAATTCAGCGGACGGAAGCAGTGTGACGATGCGTCCGTTCATGAATATTGATAAGGAAACCTACAGCACGTATGTCTTGCTCAAGGCCTAGGTAGAGCGGAGAATCGAAGCGTCGCGGCAGCAGCAGCTAGTTCCGTGGCGTGTCATCTTCTACGAGCTTGTACCGGTACTGCTCTCGTTCTTCTTTCGTTGCTTGCTGGCGGAGAAGGGCAAGCCGCTTGAGCAACTCCGGAATCTCACTGTTTCTTCCGCTCTTTCTCAATGCCTGAATTAGGTGATAGAGCGCAGCCTGGTCTTTGGGATCGCTGTCCAGTGCTTTTCGGCATTGCGTGGCGGCCTCCGAATATTGTCCCGCTTGTAGATAGAGCTTCCCGAGCACATCCCGAGCTGGCCCCAGTGTGGGCCGCAACGCAACGGCCTTTTTGGCCGAACGCATGGCTGTTTGAAACTCCGAAGTGCCGGGCTCCGCACCTTTTTGAGTAAGAATATCCGCCTGCAGGTACAGCAGAATCGGGTCGGTGGGTTTCCGCGCCAGTTTCTCTTGAACCGTTGCCAGGGCATGGTCAAGGTCATTTTGCTGAACGGAGGCTAACCCCTGCGCAGCCGCGCTCAAGGATTGGTTGGGATCCAATTCATAGGCCGTTTCGAAGTCAGCCTGCGCTTTATCGTATTCCGCCAGCTGGACATAAAGAACACCGCGGGCAAAGTAAAGCGATGCGGCCTTTGGTTGCTGGCTGATCCCTTCACCGACGACGTTGATGCCGACCTGGAAAGATTGGTGTGCCGCCGAGATGGTTGCGAAATCCAAGTAGAGATTGACATTGAGCGGATCCCGCAATATGGCCTTCCGAAGTGAATCTACCGCCTTTGTCGTATCGTGGAGGTCTTCGTAGGCGGTCGACGCGAGCTCGAGAGTCTCGGCGTCCACGCTGTCGTCTTCGAGGAGAGGCCTCAAGGTTGATAGGGCCTCTTCAGGACTGTGAGCCATCAACTGAATGGAGGCTAGCAGTTTACGTTCCCGCCGATTGCCAGGATTGAGCGCCAAGGCACGCGCAAAGACTTGGGACGCCTGTTCGAACCGTTTCAGCCTCACCAGACAGGTGGCGTATGCATGCAGTGCCTCCACGCGATCGTCAAATAACGAAGAGGCCTTTTCGAAATGAACGACGGCATCAACGCAGTTGCCCTGCTGGTATTCGAGAACAGCCAGCATGCCATGACTGGTTACATCGCCTGGCCGTAGACGCACGAGATGCTGGAGAAGCGGCACCCCCGCCGCGCTACCCGCATCATATTCAATTTGAGCAGCCCCCTGGAGAGCCGGGATATAGTCGGGCGAAATTTTCAGCGCGTGCCGGTATGACGCTAGAGCTTCCTTCTTTTGTCCCTGCCCTGCACTGGCAAAGCCTTGCATCGTCCACAACTGGGCATTCTCGGGCGATTCTTGCAGCGCTGGACGAAGCAGTTCGAGTGCTCTCGCAAATTCCTGCTCACGCAATGCCGTGACGATGAGGGAAATTCGGTCTCCAGCCGTCTGAGCAAGGGCGCAAGAAAGAATGAGGATCGGGAGCAGGGCGAGGCAGGGCTTGCGGAGTGAATGCATTGCCATTATTGGGGGACGATGTCTTCCATCGTTGCCTTCTATTTCTGGTTCCCCAGCGACACAGGGATCGAAGACGAGAGTCTGATGCTACCGCTAGCCTTCAGAGCCCGTATGCCAGATGGTAATACATGTCATTCCAATGCAGTTCTTTTTCAAAACTTCGAATGCTCGTGTCTTGATCGATCAACAAGCACTCTATGCCCGCCATATCCGCAAAGTTCTCCAGGTGCGCAGGAGTGAGTGCGCGGCTCAGCGCAGTGTGGTGGGCTCCGCCGGCCAATATCCAGGCCGTCGCGCACACTTTCAGGTTGGGCTCGGGTATCCAGAGCGCACGCGCCACGGGAAGCTTGGGCAGCGGCTGCTCGGGACGGACGATGTTCACCTGGTTGACGATCAGGCGGAAGCGGTTCCCGATGTCAACTACGGAAGCATTTACGGCCTTTCCTGGAGCAGCCGTGAATACCAGCCTGACAGGATCTTCTTTCCCGCCGATCGCGAGCGGATGGATTTCCGCTGACGGCCGGTCTTCTGCGATCGAGGGACACACTTCCAGCATGTGGGCGCCGAGTACTTGGCCGCCATCAGCGAGGTGATAGGTGTAGTCCTCCATAAAGGATGCACCACCCTCAAGGCCTTGGCTCATGACCTTCACTGCCCGGACCAGGGCGGAAGTCTTCCAATCCCCTTCTGCGCCGAAACCGTAACCCTGCGACATCAGCCTTTGCACCGCAATGCCCGGGAGTTGCTTAAGGCCATGCAAGTCCTCGAAAGTATCGGTAAATGCATGGGAGCCAGTCTCTTCCAGAAAATCACGCAGGCCCAATTCGATTCGGGCCGCATCGCACATCGACTGGCGTCGGATTCCCCCCGACCGCAGCGGCTCTGCGACCGAATAGGTGTCGTCGTATTCTGCCGTGAGCCGTTCGATGTCTGCGTCGCCCACTCGCTGAACGTGTTTTACCAAGTCCCCTACGCCATATCCATTCACGGAGTAGCCCAGCTTGATCTCGGCATTGACCTTGTTTCCTTCGGTCACGGCAACATTCCGCATGTTGTCGCCGAAGCGTGCCACTTTCAGTTGCCGGGCATCGTTCCAAGCACAGGCCGCGTGTATCCAGGTGATCAATTCCGCATGAACGGCGGGATCCTGCCAGAAGCCGACGACGATCTTGCGCTTGAGCCGCATCCTGGCCCCGATGAATCCGAACTCCCGGTCCCCATGGGCAGACTGGTTGAGATTCATGAAGTCCATGTCGATGGTTGACCACGGCAATTCCTGATTGAATTGCGTATGCAGATGCAGCAAGGGCCTATCCAGAGACCGGAGGCCCGCGATCCACATTCGTGCCGGTGAAAACGTGTGCATCCAGGTAATGAGGCCAACGCAATTCTTTGAGCGGTTAGCATCCAGGCACAACTGGCGAATCGAATCGCCGCTCGTCATTACCGGTTTAAGAATGACCTTTACGGGCATTAGTGGCGACGCTGCGAACGCGCTCGCGATTGCAGCAGCGTGCGCCTCCACCTTCTTTAGCGTTTCCGGTCCGTAGAGGTGCTGGCTGCCGGTAAGAAACCAGACTTCCAGATTGGCGAGATCGATCATTCTGTCCTCTCACGCGCTCTGCCTGAACCTTGATCCGCTCTTCCTTCCACCAAACGCCACAGCCTCAAACATGACTAGAGCAGTCGGCTACTCGTGGAAAGGTGGCCGGGCCCGCTCGTGGGGCGCTCGGCCTGCTGTACCGTGTCAGAGCCGACGGCTCCGTGGGAGTCCTCGCTGAGGCATTTGAGTCCCTGACCAAAGACAGGCGGCACGCCTCGGGAGAAGCGTGCCAGCCACCGTGTTTGCTTGCTGCAATCTAGAAGGACAGCTTGCCTGCTAGTTGCCAGAATCGGGGCTCATGCGATGCCGTCGCCGCACCAAAATTTCCATCCGGGAAATTGGTGTCGACGTTGGCATAGTTTGCCCGGTTGAACAGATTGAAGATCTCAAATCGGAACTGGAAATTGACCCGTTCCGTAATCTTCGTATCTTTGTAGAAGTTGACATTGGTCTCAATAAAATTCGGCTGCCGGAACTGCATCGGTTTCTCGTTTCCGCCGCCCGTGCCGAATGCGGGAACCGCAAAATTACTCTTCGGAATCGCTCCCGTGAGCCAGGCCTTGTTGTTCTTTACCTGGCTGTAACTGCTTGCGTCGGGATAATCCAGATTGTTCCCGTCAGCGTTGTAGTCTCCACTGCCCGGTGCATAGCCTACGGCTGGATTTGCAGCCGATGGGCACGGAGGAGCGGTCGGCGAGGTGTCTCCACAAACAGGGCTATACGCATTGAAATTCGAGGCCGTCAAAGGATAACCAGACTGGTAGATGCTCGTGCCGCTGATTCCCCAACCACCGGTCACATACCCCACAACTCCCTTGCCGCCGTTTAGCCCCTTAATGGAGTAGTTGAAACTGATGGAGACGCGGTTTGGCACGTCGAAGATTGACGGTCCGTAATATTGAGCGGGATTCTGCGGAGTAGGATAGGCGAGCGCGTCATCATTGGATTTGGAACGAGTGTAGGAAACATCCACGTAGCCACGCGGAAAGCGTCCCTTGAACTCAACATAAACGGCATTGTAGTTGCCGTAGCGGTTGTTATCGGCGTATGTGATCGACCCAAAGCTCGGATTGAGCCGGGTCGGAGTAGTGCTGTTGTGGAGTATCAGATCATTCGGCAAAACATTGATATCCACTCCATAGGCGACATTCCCGATCGAGTTGCCATTGCCGACGATATCGTAGGAGTGAGATCCGCTATACCCCGCGGTGGCCGCGAAGTAGTTCCCGATCTTGCGTTCTACACTGGCCGACCAGACGGCTGCCTTCGGGGACTTCACTAGAGGATTGATGCCTCCGATCGCGAAGCCTGCCCCAACCACTCCTCCCTGGGAGTCGAGTCCACCCCCGGACTGTGGAGTCGGGCCTGTCCCCGGCCCGAAGGTCGGATATACGAACCCGAACGGTGGCTTGCTGCTGGTTCCCAGAACAAAGATCGGAGCTTGCGCGCTGGCTGTCCCGCCCGCAAAAAAAGTAGGCAAGACCAAACCCGGGGGGCTCCCTCTGAATTCTTCCTGAATGTTCGCGGAAGTCAGCCAATTGTTGTAGATGCCGAAGCCACCGCGCACCACCCAATTGCCGCTACCTGTGGGATCCCATGCGACACCGACGCGAGGACTAAACAGATTGTTAACCGAGTGCAGGAGGGCATTGTGAGTGGCTTTTGCATAGCCATTCGCGATCTGCTGTTGCTCGGTATCGCCAGTACCCAGGTAGAAGTTCCCGAACACCGTTGCCGCACTCTTGGACCAAGGGTTACCGCTGTCGTCATAGCGAAGTCCCAGAGTCAGAGTCAGATTCTTTCTCGCCTTCCAGGTGTCTTGTACAAACAGTCCAAAGGTCCTGGAAGCGGCGTCCCAGTTCCACAATTGCTGCTGACCGGTTGCCGGGTTGTACATCACGCCGTTCTCATTAGCGGGAGCATCCTGCGCCAGGGTCAACAAATTGTTGAACGAGAATTTCGGCTGCGACCATGGCCCCTGAAAGGGTTCGACGTCGTCTCCGTACCAGCCTTCATAACCAAACTTCAAAGTGTGCGCGCCTTTTACATGGGTGAGAACGTCGCGCCAGTGATAATTGTGCTGAATGAAGTCTCCCTGCGCGAAGCCGACACCGTAGGCTTGCCCTGAATCCGCGTTAATCCCGTTTACCGAGATCGATGGCACGGTGTAGTCCTTAGCACCGGTCCCGAGAACACCCTCGACTCTGCTCAGGCCAGCAGTGAAGTCATTCAGCGTATTGGGCGAAAAAGTGTGAGTCCAGGATGCTTGCCCCGCGACCTGCCAAGTATTGTTCAAAGCCGAGAACTGCGGCATTGACGACGGAGCTCCGGTAAGTAGGAGGGTCCGGAAGATGCTGACATAAATCCTGTCGTTCTTGAAGCCCTGGTCGATGCGGCCAAAGTATTGCGTGCCGTTACGAACTGACGTCGCGCCGAACGATCCCTGATCAATCACTGGCAAAGTGCAAGGCACTCCGTTCTGTCCGGCCGTTGTTCCGCAGCCACCTGGACCGGCCCCGAATAATCCTTGTGCGGTCTGCAGGACAGTCGTACCCCCAACCCCCGTAGGCAAATACGAACTCAGCACGTGGGTCCCGACCGTGTTTGGGTAACTCGCTTGCGAGAAGGAAATGAATTCTGGGGCCGCGAACGTGACGGACCCGCCGGCGCTCGAGGATGAGCGCAGCGGCTCGACCGCGAAGTAAAAGAAGCTGTTGTGATGGGGAATAATCGGTCCCCCGATCGCAAAGTCCATATTGTTCGAGTGGAAAGGTTTGTAAGGACTCTCTGATGAACTCACGAAGTGCTGATTCGCAAACATGCCCTGATAGTTGAACCAGTCCGAAGCCGATCCGTGGAACTGATCGGTCCCAGATCTTGTCGTAAACATTGTCTGTAGACCGGCGGCGCGGCTGTACTCGCTTGAGAATGTATTGACCTGAACACTGGTTTCCTGGATGGCGTCAGGCTGCGGGGTCAAATTCAAGACGCCCTGGCGAATACCACTGGTCACGTCAAGTCCGTCTACCACGTATTGATTGTTGTTTTGGCCTTGGCCGTTGGCACTGGCATCAACCTGCTCTTCCGTCGAGTAATTGTCGACGCCGGATGCCGGGCTTCCGGATGTGCTCGTCCCGAGTCCGGAGGCGCCGGGCGCCATTGTGACCAGTGTGACGAGGTTGCGGCCGATGATGGGCAACTGCGCCACGGCCCGATTCTCGATTGTCAACTGGGTACGGCTATCCGCAGTGTCCACCACTGGTGCCTGTGCACTCACCACAATCGACTCGGTCGCCGAGCCGACCTTGAGAGCAATCGGCACGTTCAGATTCTGCGACGTCAGCAGCGTGACGTCTGCTTCCGACTTCGCAAAACCGCCCGCTTCAACCGTAATCTTATAGTTGCCCGGCGCAAGACTCACAAAGCTGTAGTTGCCCGAATCGTCGCTCGTCGCAACCGTGGTAACCAAGGTAGCGGTATTGACCAACTGGATTTTGGCTTTTGCGACCGTCGCGCCTCTCTGGTCTTGGATCACGCCCTGGATGCTGGCAGTGAACTGTCCGAATGCGGTTGCACTGGCGATGGCCAGGATAGGAAAGAGTAAGCTGATCAACCGGCGAGACGTCATGCTTCTTGGCATGCTTGCCTCCAAGATGGATTTGCACCGCTGAGCCCCAGGAAACCACCGTCTGAGTAAACGTTTACCCACTGAGAAAACGTTTACTTGAGCCGCTAATGTATAAATACTATCGTCCGCCCATGTCAAGAACTTTTTTCGTTGGCCTGCGATCGGCGCAGGAAGATGTTCAGTGTTTTAACTTCGATTCCAGCCCTTGTTGCTCACAATTCCCGAGCCTTCCCGTAGGGTAATGAGTTGGTTCGCGGCAATCTTTTTGTATTGTTCATGCAGGCCATTGGGCCAATAGACCTCGATATCGGCCAATCGGAATGCGCCAAGACCAAAATGCAAACGCGGATCATCACAGGAATAGTAACTGGACTGGCTGACCACTGCCTGCGCCTGCACTTTATTTCCGTAATGCACCAGCACGCGGGCGCCAATGGCACTGCGGTTTGATTTGACACCCTCCAGTTTCACTTTGAGCCAGTTTTTTCGGACGCTCATGTCATTTCGCAAGAGGGAGGGCGGCTCATTCATATTGACGATCAAAACATCCATGTCTCCGTCATTGTCGAAATCTCCGAAGGCACAGCCGCGACTGCTGTGCGGCGTCATAATTCCCTCCCCCGCCTGCGTCTCAAGTTCTTCGAACACACCGTTACCCAGGTTGCGGAACAAGACGCGTGGCGTCTTGTACGGATATTGTGGCAACTTGCGCTCCACTTCCGGGTACACACTACCCGTTACGAAGAGCACGTCTGGGTAACCGTCATTGTCCAGGTCGACAAGGCCTGCTCCCCAACTGGTGAACCGCGTTTCGACTCCGACCTTTGCCAGGCGCGTAACCTCGTCGAAGTTCCCCTTTCCATCGTTGCGATAAAAGCCACAGGTATCGCCGATGAAGTGGGTCTTGAATAGGTCGAGGTGACCATCGAGGTTGTAATCGCCAATGCCGACGCCCATCCCCGCCTGCTCCATGCCATCGTCGCTCAACGCCACTCCCCTCATGACCCCTTCCTCGCGGAAGGTCCCGTCATGATTGTTCATAAAGAGCAAGCTGGGCGTAGAATCGCAGGCTACGAAGATGTCAGTCCATCCGTCTTCATCGAAGTCTGCGGCAACCACCGTCATTCCGTAACTTTCCGTTGCTGCCGCAATGCCTGCCTGCTTCGAGACGTCAGTGAAGGTCCCGTCCCCATTATTTCTGTAGAGGGAATGCCTGCCCGTAGGCAACCCGCGCGGTCCGCAATTGACCGGGACGCCCTTCCAATTGCAGGTGGAGTTTTCGCCCGGGGCCGGAGCATGCTCAAAGGAGAACCGGATGTAATTCGAAACAAAAAGATCGAGGTGCCCGTCCCGGTTATAGTCCAGGAACGCGCAACCGGCTCCCCACCGCGCCGGCGAGGAATCCGACAGCCCGGCCTGCTTCGTCACTTCCGTAAAGGTGCCGTCGCCGTTGTTGCGATAGAGGCGGTTTTGTCCGAAGTAGGTACAGAAAATGTCGTCAAAGCCGTCGTTGTTGTAGTCAGCGACACAAACACCATTCGCCCAGCCCGCCGCTCGAAGGCCGGCCTTGTCGGTCACATCGGTAAACGTTCCGTCTCGATTGTTTTTGTAGAGCCGGTTGGTCGCTTCGGGCGGATCGCCCTCCAACCGTGTGCCGGAGAGGAGAAAGATGTCCATCCAACCGTCATTGTCGTAATCGATGAAGGCGCAGCCACACCCGTTGGCCTCCATGATGTACTTTTTGGATTCGACGCCGCCATAAATGACAGGCGCGTGCAAGCCTGCCTCTTTTGCTATGTCGGTGAAATGTGCATCGAAGGGCCGTCCGGAAGCGGCTGGCTTAGCTTGGGCCTTCACATCACGCGTGGCAATTCCCTGATTCTGCCCCAACACCTGTTGGGCGGTTGCACAAAGAGAACACAAAACAAAAGATCGGCGGGTGATTGTCATGACTTTGGGGTACGCGCCAGCGCTTTCTATTATGGCGGCGGCCAGCGCGTGCGTAAAGGTTTTCTCAAGATCAACATCGAGAAACACTTTGTACTAGTTTTCTTGAGAACCTGGTTCGATGACCAGTTTGTAACGGTTATGCTCCGCTTCCTCTTTCGTGGCATCCTGCCGAGCTTTCGCCAGCCGCTTCAACAAATCCGGAATCTCGGTCTTGTCGTTTGTTTTTCGCAGCACAAGTATCAAGTGGTACAAAGCGGTCTGGTCCTTTGGATCGTACTGCAGCGCCAGGCGGCATTCCTTGGCAGCAAGTGCGGTCTGCCCCGCCTGCAAATAAAGCTTTGCCAAAACATCGTGCGCGGCCGCGAGAGAGGGTTGCAGAGCAACAGCTTTACTCGCTGATCGGACGGCCTGTTGAAATTCCGCACTTCCTGGGGCCGGCGCTCTTTGGGCGAGAATGGCGGCCTGAAGGTACCAAAGAAATGCGTCGCCGGGCTGCTTCGCCAGTTTCGTTCGCACCGTCGCGAGAGCCCGGTCAGGATCATTCTGATTTCGTTCCTCCGCGACCATGCCCTGCGCCGCCGCGCTGAGAGCCTGATTCGGGTCCAACTGTTCGGCAAGTCGGAAGTCTGCCTCTGCTTTGTCGTAGTCGGCAAGTTGCACGTAGAGCACGCCGCGCGCCAGATAAAGTTCGGCAGCTTTGGGCTGCACCTTGAGGCCGGCATCGATCATCTCGATTCCGGTCTGGAATGACTGGTGCGTCATTGCGATGTTGGCGAAATCAACGTAGAGGGCAACGTTGCGTGGATCCTTGACGATTGCGTCGTGCAGCAGCTTTACGGCGGCGGGTGTGTCGTTATTAGCCTCGTAGGCAGCGGCCGCCAGTTGAATCGTAGGTACCTCCGGATCCTTGGCCGCCAGCAGCGGCTGCAACGTCGTGAGCGCATCTTGCGGCCGCCCAACAGAAAGTTCGACGGCGGCCAGTCCGCGTCTCGCCCGAGGATCGTCAGGCTGAGATGACAATATCCGTTGAAAGACAGAAATCGCTTTCTCGGGTTCCTTCAGTCGTATCAAACAGACACCGTACTCTTGTAGGGCGCCCGGCTGCGAATCGAGCAGAGAGCCACTCCGGGCGAAGTGCTGCACTGCGCCCGCGCAGTCACCCTTCTTGTAGGCAAGCACAGCGAGCATCGCATGAGTAGTAGGGTCGTTCGGCTGTAACCGCAGCACGCGCTGCAATAACGGAACCGCCTCTGCGCTGCCGGCGTTGTACTCCAATTGAGAAGCGCCTTCGAGAGCCGGCAGATAGTCGGGAGAAATCTTCAACGCTTTTTGGAACGAAGCAAGAGCCGCCTTCTGATCTCCCTTTCCCGAATATGCCAAGCCTTGCAGCATCCACAGCTGCGGATTATTCGGTAACTCTCGCAATGTGGGTTCGAGCAATTGCAGGGCCTGGTCGAATTCATTGTTCCGCAACGCAGACGTGATTCGGCCGACGCGATCGGTTGTCGTCTGCCCAACCGCGATGGCAGTGAGCAGGATCGCAACCAGCGCCGAACTACACTTTTTTGAGATGAAGGCTGATATCATGCGGATCGTCGCATAGCTTTCAACTCTTGTCTTTATACTTCATGCGATTACGAACCTCATAGTAATCTCGCAGCGAATTGTTCCGCTTGTAGTTTGGGTGCGTTCAATGATTTCCAGGAGTTTTCGAGATTTCCGCATCTCGCCCGCTCGATTTGCTTCTCTCACCGGCATACTACTGCTCCTTTTCATTGCGCCTACGCTCTCGTGGTCGCAGCAAGCGTTGGAAAAAGTAACCGTTCGGGTGGATGCTTCTCAGTCCGACGGGACAATTGCTCCGATCTGGAGCTTCTTCGGATACGACGAGCCCAACTACACATACGCCCCAAATGGAAGACAACTTCTCGGGGAGTTGGCAGCCCTAAGCCCGGTGCCAGTTTATGTTCGCGTGCACAATCTGCTGACCTCCGGTGACGGATCGGCTTCTTTGAAGTGGGGATCGACAAATGTCTACACGGAAGATGCGGCCGGGAAGCCCGTCTATACATGGACAATCCTGGATCAGATCTTCGACACATTTCACAGTGCTGGAATCAAGCCGCTCGTTGAAATCGGTTTCATGCCGCAAGCGCTTTCGGCCCATCCAGAACCCTATCGCCACAGTTTTCCTCAAGGGGATATCTTCACGGGATGGGCCTATCCCCCGAAGGATTACCAGAAATGGTCAGACCTCGTCTTTCATTTTGTCGGCCACTTGCGTGAGCGCTACGGCGAAGCCGAGGTGAAGACTTGGCTATGGGAAGTCTGGAATGAGCCGGACATTGGCTATTGGAAAGGCACTCCGGAAGAATATTTCAAACTCTACGATTTCTCTTTAGATGCAATTTTGCGAGCGCTGCCCACCGCGCGAGTTGGCGGTCCCGATAGCACTGGCCCCTCGTCGCCCAAGGCTATCGAGTTCTTGCGCCGGTTCTTGGATCACTGCGCTCACCAGAAAAACTATGCAAACGGAAAGACGGGCTCGCACCTGGACTTTATTGCCTTTCATCCCAAGGGTTCTCCCACGTGGCAAGGCGATCACGTGCAGATGGGCATTGCTCATCAGTTGGCCTCCATCGAAGAAGGTTTCAGGATCGTGGCGTCGTTTCCGGAGTGGCGTCACACACCGATTGTGCTGGGTGAGTCCGACCCGGAGGGCTGCGCCGCGTGCTCTGCCAAGAACGATCCTAAGAATTCGTATCGCAATGGTCCGTTGTACGCGGCTTACACAGCCGAAGTGCTGGAGAATATTTACACGTTAGCCGAAGAGGAACACATCAATTTGCTGGGTGCTGTAACGTGGGCGTTTGAATTCGAGAATCAGCCTCCATTTGAGGGATTTCGCGAGTTGGCCACCAACGGCATCGACAAACCTGTGCTGAATGCCTTCCGGATGTTTGGCCTGTTGGGAACTGAGCGCGTGAAGGCAACAAGTTCAGGAGCTTTGCCGGCAGATACGGTCGTTCGCGCAGGCGTGCGGCAGAGTCCCGACATCAATGTGATTGCGACTCGAAAGGATCGCGAAGTGGATGTTGTGGTCTGGAACTATCACGACGATGATGTCCTCGCCGCCGCTGCGCTCATTGATCTCAAGATCGATGGTTTCCCCGCAGGAACGACACGCGGATTGCTCGAGCACTTTCGAGTCGACTCCGATCACAGCAATGCGTTTACCGCATGGAAAGAATTGGGATCACCGCAGTCGCTTTCTCCCAGTCAGCACGAACAACTTCAACAGGAGGGGCAGTTGCAGCTTCTGAGTTCTCCCGAATGGATTTCGATCGAGAAGGGCGTGGCCCATTTGCAGTTTGATTTGCCTCGGCAAGGGCTGTCCCTAGTGCGTCTCGCGTGGTAGGTCGCCACGCCGGAACTCACTTTTTGTCGAATGCCTTCACGACTGCGGAGAAATCCTGCTCACCCAAATCTTGATTGACTGCTTGTTTGAAAACCTCTAAAGCAGGAGCAGCCGTTTGCAGCGTGAGACCGCGTCTCGCCGCTTCCTGGATGGCGTACCCGATATCTTTGGTCATCAGCTTGAGTGGAAAATTTGGCACGAAGTCGTCAGTTGCCATGCTCGTTAGCATCCTCTTGATCAATGGACTTGCCAGCGCACTGTTGGCAAGAACCGCCACGCATTTCTCACGATCGAGGCCGCTCCTATCCACGAAGGCCATTGCTTCCGCAAAAGAAGCCGCCTGCACACCACAGACGAAATTGTTGATCAACTTCACCAGAGCGCCACTGCCGCTTGGGCCGAGGTGCAGCACCTCACGGCCCAGCACCGCTAGCACCTCTTGTGCTCTGGCGACTCCTGCAACCGAGCCGCCCACCATGAAGAAGAGCTCGCCCGACGCGGCGTGAGGTTTGGTCCCAGTCACCGGGGCATCGAGAAAATCGCAGCCCTTGTCGCTGGCAGCAGCGGCGAGCTCTCGCACCCAGGCCACCGATAGGGTGCTTGACTCCAACAATAAGGAGCCTTTCGTAGTCCCCGCCAGCGCCCCGTCTGCGCCAAGCCATACATTGCGAGAGGCGGCATCGTCTGCAACCATGCTGATCACGATGTCGGCCCGCTCCGCAGCCTCACATGGAGAGGCAGAAGCGAAAGCGCCTGCATCTGCGAACTTTGCAGTCTTCTCGCGATGACGGTTGTACACCGACAGCGGAAAACCTGCGGAGAGCAGCCGTCCGGCCATCCCGCTGCCCATGATGCCGAGACCAAGAATTGCGACACGAGGTTTTGACATTTCTTCACCCTAAACAACGGACGGCGATCAGCGTAGCCTCCGACTCGGCCACGTGAACCGGATTGCACAACGGTCGCCCGAAACCGTCAAAGGCAACCTGGATCACATCTCCATTTTCGAGACGGATGCCATCGCTAAAGCTCAGGCGGTCGGTCCCGAAGAAATGGATGTGCACGTCTCCTGGCCGGCGATGGGCCTCGAACTTGAAATGATGATGTTCAAGATTTTGCAGACTATGGCACATCTCAGCCTCACCAGTTCGAAACTTCGCCGACCAGAGCGGCTTTCCCGCCCGATCAACACTTGCCTCTACCGATACCGACACAAATTCAGGATCGACGACCAACTCCGGTCCCAGCGCGCAAGTTCGCAGTTTTGAACCGGCAAGATTGAGATAATTCTTCTTCTCGAAACGATGGTCCGAGAATTCGTTGCCTCCGGACATGCCGACCCGGTGCGGTAATCCGGCAGGGCCAACCACGTAGACGCCGGCAATTTCTGCCTCCTCGCCACCATCCTCTGCATAACATGGAATCTCGAGCGCCTCGCCGTGTGCGCGCAACGTTGTGCCTGTGCCTTTGTAGAACCACTCCGGAGGAACGCCAATCTTGCCGAATGCTGGACGTCCCTTCTCCTTCCCCCACTGGAACATCTTCATGCTGTCTGTCATCTCTTCGCGAGCAACGGCATGCATCGATTGACGATCCCGCGCACCGCCGAGATGAGTCAGACCGGTCCCTGAAACCATGCATCGAGACGGCTCGTCAGGATGGTCGGCCGGCGGCAATAGTCGCCATTCCGACCGGCCACTGTACACCGGGTCATAGTTCAGGAGTTCCGTCGTGAATCTCTTCTTCACCAAATCGCTGAGCTTTGATCCGGCCTCGATGGCCATATTTGCCAGTTCGTACACCGAAGAACAGCCATCTAACAGCCGGAGGTATGGCTCCTCGACCAGCGCCACACGGCGAATCGTGCCTTTCTTGATTTGAACCAGGCGCGTCATAGATTCGATTCCCACTTCGATTGTCTACTCAACGATTTCAAAATCCTTGAGCTTCGCCTCGTTGAAGGTCAGCCCCAACCCGGGGACATTTTCATCCAGATCGACAAAACCATCCTTTGCCCTGGGTTCACCATCGAAGAGATACCAGAAAAGTTCATTGCCAACCTCGACATCCACCATCGGAAAATATTCAGCCATCGGCGAATTTAGACTTGCCATGACGACATGATAGTTGTGCATTTGGCCAGCATGAGGAATGACGGGAACGGAGTAGGCCTCGGCCAAAGCAGCAATCTTGCGAGCTTGCGTAATGCCGCCCACCCGGTTGGTGTCAAACTGAATGTAGTCAACGGCGCGAGCTTCGAGCAAATCGCGGAAACCATACAGCGTAAATTCGTGCTCACCTCCCGCAATCGGAATCCGCCCATAAGACTTCAACTCGCGATACCCTTGGACATCGTCTGGTATGACTGGCTCTTCGAGCCAGCGGAGATGAAACGGCTCCAGGAGCCGTAGCATTCTCTTGGCGTAATCGAGTGTCCATCCCATGTAGGCATCCGCCATGACATCAATGCCATCCCCCACGGCTTCACGCACTGTGCGCACCAATTCAAGATTGCGCCGCATGCCGTCGGCGCCGTCCGCTGGGCCCCATCCAAATCGAAGCTTCATCGCCCGATAGCCTTGCGCTTTGTAACCCTGCGCCTCTGCCGCGAGCGCCGATAGTTCTGTGGCATAGAGTCGGCTGGCATAAACGGGGATACGCGGCTTGGTTCGGCCTCCCAATAACCGGTACACGGGTTGCTTCGCCGATTTGCCCAGAATGTCCCACAACGCGATATCGACGGCACTGATTGCGACCATGCCGATCCCTTTTCGGCCAAACGCCATGGTCTTGCGATACATGTGTTGCCACAGGAACTCGATGTCCCAAGGATTTCGCTCCAGCAACAATGGTTTCAGATACAGGTCAATCGTCTGCTTCGTCACTTGCGGCGCTAATGCGGCGTTCCCAATCCCTACCAAACCATCGTCGGTAAATACCTCGACCACCAGCCATCCGTGGAAAGTGAACGCTCCCATGGACCCCTCCGAAAGCTGCAGCAGGTCCATCGGGTTAGTACAAAAATGCGGCGGCAACGGCGCCGTTCTGCCGCGCCAGCGGAACACGCGGGTGCGAATCTCTTTGATTTTCATCGTGCCCCCAGGGTAATCAATCTCCGCTCCAAGTCGTCAGGCGCGATTTTCGGGATCACGGCCAGAATGACCAGGAAGGCAGCCACGTGAAACGTACCGGCCAAAGTGAAGACCACTCCGTAGCCGATACCATGGTCCAATAGATAGCCGACCAATTGCCCAAACGCGATTCCACCCATCGCGCCCCCGAAGCCAACCAATCCAGCCACTGAGCCCACCACGTTGTTCGGCAGCAAATCAGTGGGCAGGACCATTACCAGCGTCGACCAGGATTGCTGCCCGAAATACGCCAGGCTGAAGATCGCGATTGCCCACGACACAGCAACATGCGGGACCAAGATGATCATAGGCATGACCCCGGCGCTCAGCCCCAAAGCCAGTTTCCTTGCCACTCCCAATGAGAATTCGCGCTGCACCAGGTAACTCGAAAACCATCCACCGATCAAGCATCCAACTCCAGCTGCGGCGTATGGGATCCAGGCAAACATGCCGACCGCCTTAATGTTGAAACCGCGGGCATCGTACAAGTATTTTGGCAACCAGAACAGATAGAAATACCAGGCGGCGTCGCTGAGAAATTTCGCGCCTACCAGGCCCCAAACCTCACGGATCCGCAGCAAATCCACCCAGCGCACATGTACCGCAGGTGCCCCTCCTCTTTCACTCCGGGCGACCAGGACCGCTTTCGGTTCTTGTTCGGGGGAAAAGTACGATAATCGCCACCATGCCGTCCACAACAGGCCTAGCCCTCCGGAAATCACGAAGATCCACCGCCAGCTCAAAAACCCGAGGATGACTGCAATCAGTGGCGGCGCGATAACCGCTCCTACCGCGGTTCCCGCATTAATGATGCCCATGGCAGTCGCGCGCTCTTCCGTGGGAAACCATTCTGCCACCGCTCTGGTTGCCGCCGGAAAGCCACCCCCCTCCCCCATCCCCAGTAGAAATCTGCTCACCGCAAGCATCGCGAAACTCATCGCGAGAGCATGACTAGCGCATGCCAGTGACCAGAAAACCATGATGGCCGTAAACCCAGCACGCGTCCCCATGGCGTCGGCTAACTTTCCCCCTCCGACATACATGACGGCATACGAAAACAGAAAAGCGGATTGCAGCGCAGAGAACTGCTCGTTCGATAGCGGGATGTCTTTCCCGATCGCGCTGACCGCAACCGGCAGAGTCTGGCGATCCAGATAACTAATCGCGATCGCGGCGCTGACCAGGACAGCGATCTTCCACCTTGGCAAGGTCGGCTCCTCGATTCAGTTCTTTCTTGACGACATCAACGCCACTCTATGGATGGCTCGTCCTCTCCTCAGGACTTGAGCAGAGGAGTCCAAACTTGCATCGACGTTGCCTGCCGGTTTGCCCATGCATAATAGGGAATGAATGTGAGCGGCACTTTCATGGTCCGGGCGGCAGTTCCGGTGTACCGCGGGTAAAGCATGTTCCCGGATGCACTTCGCTCATAAGACACTCCCTCGTGCCGGAGCAGGAGAACTCCTCCCAACAAGTCGCTTTTCATCTCGCTCTGAAACTCCGCCTGTGGCCCTTTCCCCAATTCCAGTGCTACGGTGCTGAGTTCCACGCCGCCCGGCTGATCAAGTTCTTCCAGACAGTAAACGAGCGGCCCGCGTTGGACGGCGACCCGTCCTGTATCATCGGCTACCCGCGGATTCGCTTCCAGCAGTTCCGGCGTCATCTCGGCGCGCAGGGTGATGCGATCTTCCGACGCCCAGCGGCGGCGTATGGGCAGATAAGCGCCTGGCTTTACTCCCGCCACATCCTTGCCGTTCACGGTCACATGAACGTGATCGGCCCATCCAGGAATTCGTAAGTAAAGAACGAAATCCTCTGGCTGGGACGGACTTACTGCGATCTCCACGTTGCCGTCCCATGGATAGTTCGTCTTCTGTGTGACCTTCAGGCCCGTGCCACTTTCCAACTGCCAGTTCAGTTCTGAGTTGTCGTAGAGGTGCACATAGATTCCGTCACTGCTGGTGCTGTAGAAATATCCCGGCAGGGAGCCAAACGTGCGTTCCAGATTCGGCGGACAACAAGTGGTGTCGTACCACGGGTTGCGGATCTTGTCTCCCGTCGAAGGATCGAATGCCAGCGGGTTGCGATAGCAGTACATCGTTCCATCCAGTGACATCCCGGAATTGATTCCGTTGTAGAGTGCCCGCTCGATCACATCCGTAAACTTCGCATCTCCAGTCGCTGCCAGCATGCGCCAATTCCACATCATGTTGCCGATGGCGGCGCAACTCTCTCCATATGCGCGGAAATTCGGCAGCTCGTAGGCATCCCCAAACGCTTCCCCGTCAGACCGTGAGCCAACTCCTCCCGTGACGTACATCTTGGTTGTCGTCATATCGTTCCACAGCGTATTCAGAGTCTTCCAATAGGAGTCATCCCCCGTCTCCAGGTAATAGTCGGTAGCCCCGCAGCAGGCATACATGGCGCGAACCGCATGACCTTCGAGTTTGGTCCGGTCGGTGAATGGCGTCCCGCTGAACATGTAGATGGTTCGGCGCTCCGGCAGTTCGATGCGCTTGTCTCCCTGCAAAATGTAGCCAGCGAGATCCAGTTGTCGCTTGTCACCTGTGATCCTGTAGAGCTCAATCAGCCCCATCTCGATCTCAGGATGGCCCGAAACGATCGGCTTCTTCGGAGCCGGACCGTAATTGGGAAGTAGAAAGTCGTTCACGAACCGGACGCCCGCGTCCAGAAGCTTGCGGTCACCAGTCGCTCGATAATAGGCAATCGCGCCCTGCAACATGTGCCCGATGTTGTAGAGTTCATGTCCGGTGGTCTGCGTTTGCGGCAGCATCCGCAGCGTTCTTCGGTCATCCACATAATATGTATTCAGGTATCCACTCGACTCCTGCGCAGCAACCACTTCATTGATCGCCTTCTCCGCGCTCGCGCGAAGCTCCGGACGATCGCCCGACTGCAGAGCAAAACCGGTTGCTTCAGTCCACTTGTAGACGTCGGAGTCCGAATAGACCGGGCCACGCTGCGAAGCATCACTCTTACCTTCCAGCCGGCGGAAATTGTTCATGCGCCCATTCGCCTCGAGCAGATCGTGCATCGTGGGGATGCTCTTGGTGACATTGATCTCACGGCGCCGTCCCCAGAATCCGTCCTGGATGATTACGGCGCGCACCGGAATATTTCGGAGTTTCGCATGTGGGGATTTCGCAAGGTTCTCGATCCCCTGGTCTTTCCAGGAAGGATGGTCAGTTAGTGCGACCTCGGTCTGTGGCGAAGGCACTACGCCCGCCAGAGTGCGCCTCAAGGGAAGGGACGAAATCGCCGCTAAAGCTGCGGCCGAAGTCACAAACTGCCGGCGCGAGATATCATTTTCGTTAGCCATAAATTTCCTCCTCGCAGTCTTGGGTCGTCCTCGCCCCCGGCATTATAGCGCGGCTTGCAGTAATCGTTTACTCACGCGCTCCTGTTCTTTTTGCAGTATCATCGGAGCGTTTTATTACGTCTGACCGGGATCGGGACCGGAAGCCGAAATCAGGGTGGCTCGATGAACAAGTTGCGCAGTCAATCGTGGTTCGGGCGGCAGGATCGCGAAGGTTTCATGCATCGCAGCTGGATGAAGAACCAAGGCTGGCCGCACGATCTCTTCGATGGTCGCCCTGTCATCGGAATCTGCAACACCTGGTCGGAACTCACACCCTGCAATGCTCACTTTCGCGAGCTCGCGGAGTGTGTAAAGCGCGGGGTGTGGGAGGCGGGCGGCTTTCCGCTCGAGTTTCCCGTCATGTCGCTGGGCGAGACGCAATTGCGTCCCACCGCAATGTTTTTTCGCAACCTGGCAAGCATGGATGTGGAAGAGTCCATCCGTGGAAACCCGATGGACGGCGTTGTCCTGCTCATGGGTTGCGACAAGACCACACCCTCGCTGCTGATGGGCGCCGCTTCCTGCGACTTGCCGACGATCGGACTCTCGGGCGGTCCCATGCTCTCCGGCAAGTTTCAGGGCCACGACCTCGGTTCCGGGACGGGGCTCTGGCAAATGCACGAACAAGTTCGCGCCGGTGCCATGAGAGCCGAGGATTTCTTCGCAGCCGAAAGCTGCATGCACCGCTCCAAGGGTCACTGCATGACGATGGGCACCGCTTCGACCATGGCGAGTATGGTTGAGGCGCTCGGTATGAGCCTCCCTGGAAACGCGGCGATTCCTGCGGTTGACGCTCGCCGCAACACTCTCGCCCAGATGACTGGCCGGCGTATCGTCGAGATGGTGCGCGAAGACCTTCGCATGTCGCGCATTCTGACCCGCCAGGCGTTCGAAAACGCGATTCGTGCAAACGCCGCCATCGGCGGGTCCACGAACGCGGTAATTCATTTGATCGCAATCGCCGGGCGTGCCGGGGTGCCGCTCTGTCTCGATGACTTTGACCAAATCGGCTCGAACCTGCCCTGCCTCGTTAGTATTCAGCCTTCCGGGAAATACTTGATGGAAGACTTTTACTACGCTGGCGGACTGCCTCGTGTTCTTCGTGAGCTTGGAGAATCGGACGCGCTCCATCGTGACGCTCTGACCGTCAATGGAAAATCTATCTGGGAAAATGTCGCCGATGCCCCTTGCTGGAATTCTGACGTGATCCATTCCTTCGCCACTCCGTTCAAGGCCAGCGCGGGGATTGCCGTCCTGCACGGCAATCTTGCACCCGACGGGGCTGTGATCAAGCCATCGGCAGCGAGCCCGCACCTCCTGCAGCATCGTGGGCGCGCCGTGGCCTTCGAATCGATCGAGGAGTTTCATTCTCGCATCAATGACGAGAACCTGGACATCGATGAAAACTGCGTAATGGTACTCAAGAACTGCGGGCCTCGTGGGTATCCGGGCATGGCGGAGGTAGGCAACATGCCTCTCCCTCCTAAATTGCTGCGCAAAGGTGTAACCGATATGGTCCGAGTCTCCGATGCCCGCATGAGTGGTACCGCTTACGGAACGGTCGTGCTGCATGCTTCGCCGGAAGCCGCTGCCGGCGGAACGCTTGCTCTGGTCCAGACCGGCGATATGGTTGTTCTTGATGTCCCGCGGCGCGTCGTTCAAGTGGAGGTCGACGACACGACATTGAGTGCTCGTCGGGCGCAATGGACCCATCCACCGCTGCCCGAGCGAGGTTGGGAGAGACTCTTCGTCCAACACGTACAGCAAGCGCACCTTGGAGCTGATCTCGATTTTCTAGTCGGCCACAGCGGGGCGCAAGTGGCCCGCGATTCGCACTGACCCGACGACCGTCCGTGACAATGGCATGAACGAACAATGGAGCCGCCGACAGCTTCTGAAACAATTCGCCGCACTCTCGGCGACGCTCGTTCTGCCAGATAAGAACCACGCCGCAACGTCAACCTCTCGCATCATTGGACAGGACCGCGAGATTCAGATCGTTCCCGTCAGCGCGTACACGGTGCGACTGTCAGTTCTACCCATCAAGGACGGCAAAGTCGCGACGATACCAAGCAATGGCTCTCTCGTACGCGAATTTTGGGGCGCACCTGCCGCGAAGCTACGTGACGACGCGGTTGATCAAACGATCCGAGCTGGCAAGTCGAGGATTCACGTATCTCTCAATCCTCTCGCCTTTCAGATCTCAACGGCCGGCGGAGAAAGGATCCAAAAACTAGGTGTTGACGACTCCTCCGGTATCGTCTCCTTCTCGACCGGCGACTCACCTCTGCTTGGACTCGGAGAGGGCGGGCCCCAATTCGACCGCCGGGGTTCAATTGACACAATGGTGAGCGGACAAGGCGGCTATCAACTTGAAACGCACGGTGGACGCCTACCCGTACCCTGGCTGATCGGTACCGCCGGTTGGGCGTTGTTTTTTCATCAGCCTTTTGGAACTTTCGACTTCAGCGGCCCGGAGAGCAAGTTCAAACCGGCAGATTCGCGCGCCGCGTTTCCCCTCGACATTTTCATAGTCGTATCGCCTGATCCACTAACGATCATGTCCGAATACGCGCGTCTGACAGGGCACGCCGAATTGCCTCCCCTGTGGAGTCTGGGATATCAACAGTCGCACCGCACCCTAGCCAGCCGTGAAGAGGTGCTTACGGAAGCGAAAACGTTCCGCGAGAAGAAACTTCCCTGCGATGCTCTGATTTACCTGGGGACCGGCTTCTGCCCGTCTGGCTGGAATACCGAGAACGGCTCCTTCTCCTGGAACTCCCGCGTATTTCCAGATCCCGAGGAGATGATTGAGCAACTTCATAAAGACAATTTCCGCGTCGTGTTGCATGACGTAATCTTGGCCGACAAACTGCATGGATCAGCCCACGATGTGTGCAAGTTATCGGAGTTCGATGCCGAGAAAGCGAGTTGCTACTGGGATGCTCACCGTAAGGATTTCGCGATGGGTATCGACGGCTGGTGGCCTGATGAAGGCGACCCGTTAGACATTGCTTCTCGACTCGTGCGAAATCGGATGCACTGGGAGGGACCGCAGATTGACCGCCCCAACGAGCGACCCTATGCCCTTCATCGCAACGGATACGCGGGCATGCAGCGCTACGGTTCCTTCTTGTGGTCGGGCGATGTCTACTCTACCTGGGAGACTCTAAGGACCCAGATTTCCATCGCGATCAACACATCACTCACCGGCATTCCATACTGGGGCACAGATATCGGGGGCTTCGTTCCGACCAAAGAGTTCACTGCAGAACTGTACTTGCGCTGGTTTCAGTTTGGAGCATTCTGCACGCTGTTCCGCTCCCACGGTCGTGCTTGGAAGTTGCGCCTCCCTTGGGGATGGAACACAGGGGACCCAGGCCTGGTCGAGATTCGCAACTATGACGGAGCTGCGATTCCTGATTCGAGCCAACTGCACAATGAGCACGTCGAACCGATCTGTCGAAAGTACCTGGAACTGCGCTACCGACTTCTTCCCTATCTCTACAGTGCGGTGCGTGAGTGCACCGTGACCGGCATGCCAGTTATGCGCGCCTTGTGGCTGCATTATCCAGACGATCCCAAGTCGGTCTCGCGGCCTGATGAGTATTTGTGGGGGCGCGACATACTGGTGGCACCCGTGGTGGAACAAGGCGCAACTTCGCGCAGAGTGTATCTGCCACCCGGCGGTTGGTACGATTTCTGGACGAACGAGCGAATGGAAGGAGGTAGCGAGCTTGTGCGACCAGTGGATCTCGCGACTGTTCCGCTCTACGTGCGCGCCGGAACGATCCTGCCCCTTGGTCCTGTCAAACAACACACTGGGGAGCAGATAGAGCAACCGCTCTCCATTTCCATCTACCCCGGAGCCGATGTTTCCTTCTTGCTGTATGAGGATGATGGCTGCTCGTTCAACTACAGGAAGGGTGAGTGGATGGGAATCGAATTACGCTGGAACAACGCGCGACGGGCACTCACTCTGCGGCTCGCTCCAAGGTCAAAGATTCTCCGGCCGCTCCGCCGGCACTTCGAAGTGAAGTTCGAACAGTCAGTGCGGGCCCTACATTTCGACGGAGCGCCGCTTGAAGTAGCGTTCTAAGCCCGGAACCTGGATCTGGAAGCTCGCAAGTCGAAGCGATTAGTAAAATGTCGGTGAAGGCGCGGTGGATAATTGACAACGCTCCCCAGATGGTCTTGAATCTCAGTAAACGATTACTCTAGATCCCTCTCGAAGGAGTGCTTGATTCACTATGCTGGAGCGTTCGCGGAAACAATTCCTTGAAGCCAACCTCGAACTGGTACGAAGAGGTCTTGTCCTGTACACATTCAGCAAGGTCAGCAGTATCTCGCGGGAACTGGGGTCCGTTTATCAAGCCGAGCCGATCACAACTGGCACGCGCGCGACACGCAACCAAGGAGGCCTCTAGTGGCTATTGTGGCGGGAGTTGATTTTGGTACCCTCAGCGTGCGCGTTTCGCTGGTCGACAGTGAGCGCGGTCTGCTGGCGTCCGCTCTGCAGGAATACCCGCTACATCGTAAACGCGAAGATCCGGAATACGCCACGCAATCGCACGAGGATCATATGCGCGCTCTGGCGGCGGCCATGCGCGAGGCTATTGCCAAGGCTGCGATACGAGGCGATCAGGTTGAGGCCATTGCACTCGACACTACCGGCTCGTCGGTCATTCCCGTCGGCAAGAACATGCAACCGCTTGGCGAATACTACTTGTGGTGCGATCACCGCGCCAAAGGTGAGGCGGCTGAGATCACAGAGGCCGCCCGTCGCGACGGTCTCGAAGCGATCCAATGGTGCGGCGGCGTGTACTCATCAGAGTGGGGCTTCTCCAAGCTTTTGCACTGGCTTCGTCACAATGCGGCTGAGCGCGCACAGTTCGTCTCCGCATTCGAGCATTGCGACATGGTAGCCGCGACACTCTGTGGCATCTCAGATCCCATGAAAGTCAAACGCAGCATTTGCGCGATGGGACACAAGTGGCTCTGGAATGCCCAATTGGGAGGCCTTCCGCCGGAGAGCTTTCTGGTGAAAGTTGACCCCCTGTTTAAAGGAGTCCGCGAGAAGCTTGATGGCGAGTACGTCACCTCCGATCAGATCGCCGGTACGCTATCCCCTTTTTGGGCTGAGAAGCTAGGAGTCAGACCCGGGATTCCGATTCCGGTGGGAGCATTCGATGCTCATTGGGACGCGATAGGAGCGGGCTGCCGCACCGATGACATGGTCAATGTGATCGGTACGTCGACTTGCATCATTGGGATCACTCCTTCAGCGAACCTGGTGCCCGGGGTTTGCGGAGTCGTTCAGGGCAGCGTTCATCCGCAGCGAACGGGAATCGAAGCGGGGCTCTCCGCCGTGGGCGACATCTTCAGTGCAATTGCCTCGCGAGCCGCTACGGACGTAAAGACATTGAGCTCCGGGCTGGAAAAGTATCGAGCCGGACAGACCGGCTTGTTGCGCATGACGTGGGACAACGGCGACCGTACCGTGTTGGTGAACCCCAACCTGCGAGGAGTAACCCTCGGCTGGAACCTGCAAAGCACCGCCCAGGATGAACTCTTTGCCGCCATCGAAGGCACCGCCTTTCACACGCGCGTCATCCTTGACAGGATGGCGGAAAATGGCGTAGCCATTCGTCGGGTTATCAATGCCGGGGGGATTCCGCAGAAGAATGACGTGTTGAATCAGGTTTATGCCAACGTCTTGGGACGCCCGGTGCTGGTTCCGGCCAAGAGTGTAACGAGCCTTGGCTCCGCAATTTTTGCTTTTCTGGCCGCGGGTGTCTTTAAATCCATTGAGGACGCGCAGGATAAGATTTGTCCTGCGCACAGAACGTTCATGCCCGAGAAGTCGGCGGAACTCACTTATGCAGAACTCTATCCGCTGTTTAACAAGGTCTATTTCAGTCTGGGCCAGAAGAGCGCAGACGGCCTCGGCGATGTTTTACCCACGCTGATCACCGTCGCAGAAGGTGCAGCGCTCCGGGCAACTGAATAGGACGATGGAAAAACGGGGAAGGCCGATAGAGATTCGGACACCTTGAAAATGATCGCGATCGGCACAGTTCTACCTTGAAGATGCGTGCCCAACTCCGATGATTCGATAAAGAAATTCCTACTGATCACTAAGCATTTATGAGCGGACGACGAACCTTACCTGTGGTGCTGCTCATCCTGCTACCCCTTGTTTCTCGAGGACAGACACAGTCCCCAATCAACAGCCCCGCTCCCTCGGACGCGCAAACCAGGGCCACCCCCGTGGCTGCCGAACCCGCGGGCGCGAACCGCTGCAAGGTCTGCCATTTCGCCGAAGTCGAAGGGTACGCTCATTCCGCGATGGCCCACGCTTTGCGCCGAGCCGGCCAGGAACCAACCGGCACAGTCGCGACTCCAAGCGGCAAGATTACGATGTACTCCTCGCCGACCGGCTCCTGGCAGCGTTTGGAGTCTGAAGGCAGCGTCACCAACTATCACATCGATTACGTGATCGGCTCTGGCAACCACGCAAGCGGCTACTTGGTCGACATCGCGGGGCATCTCTTCCAGTCTCCTGTCGCTTTTTATAAGAGTCGCAATTCGTACGACTTGGCCCCTGGTTATGAGAAAACGCAGGATCCCGACTTCACACGTCCTGTCGCCGAGGGTTGCGTCTTCTGCCATGCAGGATCTGCGCTGCACGTTTCCGGCACCGATAACCAATATCGCTCGCCCGTGTTCCCGGCTGAAGGCATCTCTTGTGAACGGTGCCACGGACCCACCGGAAAGCATCTTGCAGACCCCAGAGCCGGTACGATTGTGAATCCGGCGAAGCTTGAACCTGGCGCCCGCGACAGCATTTGTGAGCAGTGCCATCTGATGGGAGTTACTCGGGTTCTGAATCCCGGGCGGGAGTTCCGTGACTTTCAACCTGGGCAAAGATTGGAAAGCACGTTCACCACGTATCACAACGTGTCGCCCTCGGATACACCCGCAGGCGCATTCAAAGTCATCAGCCACGTCGAGCAGCTGGCAATGAGCGCCTGCGCCCGAAACAGCCAGGGCCGTTTGTGGTGCGGAACCTGCCACGATCCGCACAACAAGCCAACTCAGCCGGTGGAATACTACCGTTCACGATGCCTGACCTGCCACACGGCCAAACTTCCCGCCGCGCATCCCAGCACTGAGAGCAACTGCATCGGTTGTCACATGCCGCGGCGAGATGCTCAAGATGGAGGCCATACAGCCTTTACCGATCATAGGATTCAACGACGCCCCGAGGCCCAGACTGGCGACTCTCCGGCTGGAGATATCGCCGCTTGGCGAGAACCCGCTCCTGATCTGCAGAAGCGCAACCTGGGCATCGCATATATCAGTGCGGGCCTGCAACGTCGATCGGCAAATTCTCTGGTTCGCGGATATCGGCTGTTGACCGAGGTGCAGGAGCAATTCTCCTCAGACCCTGAAGTCTTTACCTCCATGGGAACGGCGCTTCTCATCGGGAAGCAGCATTCCGAAGCAGAATTTGCGTTTGAACGTGCCCTATCGCTTCGCCCAAACTCGGCTGTGGCGGAGACAAATGTCGCCGCGGCCCACCAGCAGGCGGGGGATATCGAAGGCACGATTGCCCATCTGGAACGCGCTGTCGCCCTCGATCCCATGCATCTGCCGGCTACCAGCGCTCTGATCAACCTTTACCAGCAGCAGGGAGATTCAGCGAAGGCTGCTGATCTTTCCGGAAAAGTTCGAAGCATCCTCGATGAACAACAGGGGCCGGGTCAACATGCGCCCGAGAATGCGCCGCCCGTGGCGGAAGCTGTTTTCAAAAACCTCAAAGTCCTCAATCGAATCCCCGCTGATCAGGTCATTCCCAGCATGCGGTTCATTACTTCGTCCCTCGGCGTGCAATGTAGTTACTGCCACGTGGAGGGTCATTTCGACGATGATGCCAAGAAGGAAAAGATTACCGCTCGCCAGATGATGCGGATGATGTTCGCAATCAATCAGAACCATTTCGAAGGAGTTCGCGAGGTAACTTGCTATTCGTGTCACCGCGGAACGCCACGGCCGGTGGATGTTCCCGCAGTGATGGGTGAAATCCCATCGCACCCGGCCGATGCCGTCGCCCAACGGTTACCGGGCGAGTTGCCGTCTTCCGATCAGATCATCGACAAGTTCATTCGTGCACTCGGCGGGGCAGCGGCGGTTGAGAGAATCACAACGCGAGTGGAAACGGGAAGTGCACAGGTCGATGGGAAAACCGTTGACGTCGATCTTTTCAACAAAGGTACCGACAAATGGCTGTTCGTCCAGCACACTTCGGCTGGTGATAGCGTTACCGCTGTGGACGGCAACTCGGGTTGGATTAGCGTTCCAAACCATCCGCTACGCGAGCTCAGCGGCTCCGATCTCGATGCGGCCCACGCGGATGCGGACCTGCAATTCGCCTTGCACATCAAACAAATCTTCCCGGAGCTGCAAGTGGAATACCCGGAAGAAGTCGATGGTCGCGAAACCTATGTGGTCGTGGGCCCTCGGGAAGCGAGGCCCTCATCGAAGTTTTTCTTTGACGCCGAGTCCGGGCTACTCGTGCGGCTCATACGCTATACCGAATCTCCTCTGGGACTCGATCCTACACAAATCGATTACCGAGACTATCGCGCAATTGACGGTGTAAAAACTCCATTCTCCTGGACGATCTCTCGACCCGGAAGCACGTCAACGATCCGGATCCACGAGATTCGTCAGAACATTCCGATCGACGATGAAAAATTCCTGAAACCCACTGCGAAGACAGAAAAAACTCGCGATGAGCATTAGCCAGAAAGCCCTGACAGAACTTGGAGTGATGTCTTTTCCCTCGACTAAGGCAGAACCAACCCTACTTTGAGTTCGGTCCCAATTCGATCCATGTTATTTCTTTGCCAAGCGGCACAACGAAAGCGCCTCGTTCGGCGTTGAGAGGCGTCATCGGACTATAAATTCGGGCCTGCACTTTCGCCGGTTGATCCACATGCAACCGTGCTATCGGTGTAAAAGGAGTGGCGGCAGCAAGACCCACGCGGACTACGCCGGTTTTCGAGTTCATCTCAATGCGTTCAAAGTTCCCTGCATCGAGCGTGAGCCACAGGCCCGACGATGCCACGTAAACTCGCGAACGAAAAGAGTCAAGCGGACTGACTCGAACTATGTCACCGTCTTTCGCAATGTTGCCGCCAAATGCCAGCCATCCGAACTGCGGGTGATCCACGATATACGTCGCGGTATTCCACGCGTATCCGAAGAAGTTCGGGCCGTAGTCGCCCGACAACGGATCGGGCTTCAGCATATCCGGGAATCCGTGGAACGCTGCCGAGGCGAATCCTTCTTGATCGATATCGGTGAGTGCGCCCATGGTTCCACCATAACCCACGCGGAGCAGGTAGAAGTCGTCGGGATGTTCGCGATACTCGGCCAGCAGGGGAATCGCGTTGAGTCCCGAACCGTAGTGATGCAGTTGCCTCTCCAGCCGCCGGTCTTTGGCAGCGAAAATAAAATCCCAGTAACGTCGCGCGCTGCCGTTGTATCCCCAGTGTGGGATTGCCGGATCATAGCCAAGGATCGCCTCCAGCGTCACCTGTGCCTTGTCCTCGTACCCGAAAAACTTTGTCCAGGCATAGACTTCCTCCTGGCCAGTCGAGTCCCACGGCATCTCGCTTCCGAAGGGGTAGGCTTCCCTTCTCCAGCGTTCCGTGCGGCTTCGCATTGTCGCTTCAAGGTTGGCGGCTTGTTCGTTCCAGCCTTCACGCTTGAGATCGCTCAGTATCTGCAGAAAGATATCTCCCTCCATCTGCCCAAAAACTGCCAACTCCGCCGCAAACTTGGTCATGGCGATGGACGTTTCGTAGGCCTGATTCAAGTACCAATCCCACGGATGGTTCGTGACTAGTCCTTCATGATTGCGTGCCAGGCGATAGAGGACCCAGTACGCCGCCGCCACGTGCGGATAGTCATACGAGCGGTCCACCCGCTCTGACGCTTTCTTGTCCCAACTCGTCCATGTGGACCAATCGAAGTCCTTGCGGTAATAGCCCGGTGGCATTGCGTCAGGCTGGTAATAGAAGAGACTCTTGCGCACACCGTATTGATGCGGGCCATCTCTGTATTGCAACCTACCCCAGAGAACCTCGTCGACGAACTGCTGCAGCTTTTCTAATTCCTGCTTGTCCGGCTTGACCAGTTCTTTCAGGATGGCTGAGAGCCAAGCGCCTCCGCCCCCCTCATCACCAAGGCCGGCAATCCATGCGCGGCTGTCCTGTATCACCACCTGGTCAGCCTCGCGGTCATATGTCATGACGGAAGGCCCCCGATGAAAGGGATCCGTCGGATCCACGTACCACTGCTTGTTGGTGAGGAAGTGCCCCATGTCCGCGACCGCCTGCGATTCAGACTTGGTCACAAAATACTGAATCGTCTGCCATGAGCCATCTTGGTAGGTGACCGAGAGACGCGAACGGCCCCAGGCCTTGCCTTTGACGCTATAAGCTCTCCAACCGGAACTGAGCTGAGCGTCCGCACTGATGGAGAGTGCCCCTTCGGGTTCCACCTTCATCGATGCAACCTTCTTGGGATACTTCAGAAATAAGCGAGCGTCCATGTCCATCGGAACGACATATCCAGGAATGCCCACAGCCACGGGCTGATCATTTTGTGCAAGCGTGTTTTCGATCTCGCGAATCGAGCCGGACAACAGAAATCTTAGCCCGTAAATCTTGGATTCTCCCGGAGCCAGAATGAGCATCGTGGCAGGATTCCAAGGTTGTGCCGCCTTCCACTCATTGTCGGCATAGGCCTGACTATGAACCATCCACTCGTAAAAACCTTCGAACGTGATTCCCCTCGGTGTGGGGTCGGTGAATACCGGCGCTGCCCCCCATGGGTTGGCCCGATCGAGGATGGGATTGTAAGCCTCGAAGGGCGTCTTGCCATCGGGCACGACCAGCAGCGCCGGGCCATGCCCACTGAGCCGCGTTACCTGTAGATATCCCGCATCTTCTCCAACGTACGGATCGTAGAAGGAACACTTCGCATGAGCGTCCTCCAGTGAGCGGTCATTGAGCACATTATTGAAAATCATCGGGATGCCCAGGGCCCCAATCTCGACGTTGGCCGATGATTTATTCTTCAACTCGAATCGGAGGACCAGCTTTCCTGACTCGAGCGCCCAGCTGCGCGTAACCTGCAGCGGAAGGTCGGCGGGCAGAGTGGGTGCCAAATCCGCTGCCGCCAGAACCCCCTTTGATCCTTGCAAAACTGCGACCGGAGCGCGCGCCGCGGCTGTCGAATAGTTTCTCCAGTCCCCGGAACTTCCATTTCGCAAACGAAGCGTAATATCGCCCAGATGAAAATAGCCATCCTGGGAGCGGCTGATCAGCAGATCACCCGGCGTGAAATCGAAATCGCCAGCACCCTTCGGCTTCAGAGCCGCAACGGTTTGCGAAGAGCGCACTAAAGTGAGCGTAAATTCCGGTGTCTCGAGATCGATGGTCCCTTGGCTGAGCATCGGACCCGGAGTTGGCGCCTCTTTCTTCTTTCCATCTTGAGCAGTAACTGGCACCAGGGAGATAGCGAGAAGGCTCAGAACAAGGCCACAGGTTCGGACGATCGGGGCAGCTCTTGCAAAGCGGAAGTTTTGCACGTTCTAAACCTCAATATAGACTGATTCTCTTTTTGATCGTACCTCTTTCTCGTTGCAGACCAAAGAGACGGGTTCGGTTTTCAGATTCATCTCAAACCACGCTCTTTCGGTGCCGGTCATCGAGCCTCCGGCAAAAGATATCTTCGCGAGCTCAAGAGGATGTTGAAACCAGACATCTCTAGTTTCCTTGACTCGGGACCGGGATAATTTTGCTCTTCGTCTGATACAACCGGTACTTGGAATACTTGTGTTCCTCTTGGACGATCTGCCCCTTGGCCTCCATTTCGGCGTGTACGGCTTGAGGCAGCCACAAGGTCAAGCCAAGGGTCGGCACTTGCACCGGGCCAAACAGGATGTTCACCGTCTGCCTTTGGAACAGAATCTCGGGCCGAGGCGCCAAAAGATCGGTCCGCAGACGAACGATACGAAAATCCGATTGATCGACCCAGGCGATGCCCTGCAAAAGCATGGGGACTGATTCCCCCTCACTCAGAATGAGCCCGGGGGACTCAACCAAATTAGGAATTTGGGCAAACCCAATCACAAACGTACTGTGACCATCAGTTTGCTGCTCTCCCAAATATCGGAAGCGTGATTCCACTTGATTCACGGAAGAGAAAATGATCCAGGCTGCAAAGAAGCCTTGAAATTTTGGTGTCCTCGCTCCCGCGACTGGTTTGCCGTTGCGGCCGGTGCGGTACTCCTGCAATGCTAGCCGGCCGCCTGGAGCCGTATGCGTCAGGATTAAATAGCTGAAACCGTCGTCCCAGACCGAACTACGTCCTGCAGCGAGACAATCCATCCCGCTGCAAGTGGGAACCATGCCTTGAGATACCGCGTATTGCGCCTGACTCACCGCCTCGTCAGAAATCAAATCCGGAATCTTCTGGAGCGACTCGTCAGCCTTTGCCCCAACCTTGATGAGAAGGTCGGAGGGTTGCTCTTGGCCGGCGGCAGGTTTCAGTCCTCCCAATTCGCGGATTGTCTTTTTGATTGCTGGGAACGGTTCGTCCATATACGGATGGGCATCCGCATAGACCTTCGCCGTGTCTGCTTTGATTCCATCACCGGGCTGGGAGGGGGACTGCTGGACTTGTGAAACAGCACTCAGCACCACGCCAACCGTCAGCAACACGACCAAAGCACTACATCGAACCAGTCTGCTCGAGTTCATGACCAGACCTCCATGCACCACATTCAAGACGATCCTACAGACAGCCTTGGTTCCGGTCACAGTGAAGTCAATGTCAGTCACGACATCCCGCCCCGATCTTTCTGATTTCAAGAGGCGATCGCACAAGCAGAGCCGCCCTCGCGGGCGGCCTTTCCCGTGAGACCCTCGATTCCAACTGAACGCGACCCTATACAACTACGAGCGTTCCAAAATATGCGAATCCAACGAGAAGGGCGCCAGGCGCGTTCCGACAGCGAGTGGTTGCAGTATGCGATACAGATGCGCATGACCATATTTCCTTCTCTACGATAGAAGTCGCCCTGCATTCTGCCACGAAGGAAAATGTCTCTGAGCACGATATCAGAACGCTTGATTGGAGTCCCCCAGTTTCCCCTCAAAGATCCAGGATGACACCAGCGGTTGGTTGCGAGCAGCAAACGAGCACGTTGCCGGGAGCGGGCCTCTCCAGCGGCTCAGGGTTATAAGTAATCGATCCGCCGATCAGACCAGTCATGCAGGTATGACAGACTCCAGTCCGACACGACCATCTCACCGGAACGTCGCACGCTTCCGCCAATTCAAGCAAGCTCGCAAATCTCGAATCCCAAGCGGCGGTAATCCCACTACGCGCGAATGAGACTGGGGGGCCCGATCCGGGCGTCCCTTGTGGCAGGTGGGGAGTGTGATCAAACTGCGCGATACCAGGTGTAATGCCGTCGAGAGCACCAAAGATTTCCGTGTGCACACTCTCGGCGAGCACGCCCCATTTCCGCAGCCCATCGCGCATGTTCTGCAAGAATGAAGAAGGGCGACACAGATAGAAGTCACTACCCCGTGACACGGCAATTCTTTCCAGCAAAGCTGCGTCAATGTGCCCGGAAGCATCGAAGTCTTCCCCGACTTGGTCAGCTGCGGCGGGCCTGCTGTACACGATGTAACCTCGTCCGCGGGAGAGCTGTTTGAGTAACGAACGCGATTCTTCTGCAAATGGATGGTCAACGCGGTTGCGCGCTCCATAGATCCACCAGATCTCTCGTTGCGATCTTTCAGCGGCGAGTGAGTGCAGCATCGACATCACGGGCGTTGCGCCTACTCCAGCACTCAGCAAAACCACCGGATTCTGGCTTGGACGCAGAGTAAAGCTTCCTCGGGGTGCACTCACATCCAACAGATCGCCTTCTCGCGCACGGTTGCACAGAAATGAACTTCCGATCCCGTTCAATTCGCTCTTGACGCTGATGCGGAAATGATCGGCTGCCGGCAGATCAGACAGCGAATAGCCGCGAAGAACCGGCGGTTTGTCCGGGTCGAGATGCAAGCGCAAGACAACAAATTGACCCGACTGGAAGAGAGGAAGGGGCTGCCCATCGATGGGCTCCAGAACGAAAGAAGTTACGTTATCACTTTCCTTATGGATACGCGAGACTCGCATTTGTCGAAAGCCGGGCCAGGCCGGTGCTTGTTCCTCATAGGCGAGTCCCGGATTCCCCGCCGTAGTCTTGGAACTCAAGTCTTGTTGGAGCATTGCCTGAAACGAACTCTGCCAACCCTTGCTAACAGCCCGTGGCAGAACTGCTGAAAGATTGCGAAGAGTGACTGAGGTGTGGCAAGTCCGCGATGGATTCCTCTGCGGTTCAGTGGCGGGCAGAAGCGGTCGGATGCGCGGAACCGCCTTCCGCGGGCCCAGCAGAAAGCGCAAGAGTTGCAAAAACAACTGCCCTGCCCGGTTTTTCAGCTCCCGCGGCGTACCTGCTCCCAGCATCTTTCTCAGAATCAGGCTCAGGTTGAACCCGCCCACGTGGATCAGTTGCCGCTTCAGAATATTTTCGCGTCCGCGCAGATGGCAGCGCCGCAGCCCGCCCGTTTCGTAACAATGCGCGAAGCTGCGCTCGACCAACTCGCCGCGCCGCCGCAATAAGCTCTTGCCGTACTCGCCCCGCACTCGCCGCCGGTTCGCGTACACCGCTTGCTGCTCCGCCGCCTTGCCCGCCCAATTCCGCTGCCCCTTCGGTTTCTTCTCCGGCATGTAACTGCGCACCCCGTAGGCCTTCATTCGCTTCACCACCGCGCCACTGTGGTAGCCCTTGTCCGTCACGGTCTCTTCGATCCCGGCCAGGTTCACCTTCGGTGGGTCATGGGGCCGTAACTCCGCCTCGCGCCCGACCTGCTCCGCCACCGCCATCCCGGCTTCGCACAACGTTTCATCGAGCGTGCTCGTGTCGCCCTGGTCGGCGCCTTGCAGGGTCACCGCTATCACTGCGCCCGTGTCCAGATCGACCGCGTGCTCGGCCTTGTGCGCCAAGTGCGTGCGCTTATCTTTCATCTTCGCAATGCGTGCGTCGGCGTCCACCGGACTCTTCCACTCCTTATTCGACGTGCGTTTCTTGCGCTTTCGATCCAGCCGCGCCAAGTCTTCCCGCGTCGGCGTCGCGATGCCCGAGGCCTTCGCCAGCCCCCGTAGAAACTCTTCGTAACTCTCGCCCGTATCGCGCCGCACAATCGAACGCATCGCCGCGTTGGCCTCCAGCGTCGTCGCGTCGATCCCCAGTCGCTGTCCCTGCAACAATCCGCGATCCGCCAAAAGCCCCAACACCCACGTGAACACCGCGCGATGCGTATCAATGTCGATCAATCGTCGCGTCCGCGAAATCGTCGAATGATCCGGCGTGTATTCCTCCAACCCGATCCGCAAAAACCGCCGCAACCCCAGCGAATCCGCCACCCGCCACGCAATCCCCCGCTCCGCTCCGATGCCCTCGAAATACCCGATCAACAGCGCCCGAAAATACACTCCCGGCTGCAGCGACGGACGCCCCAGCCGCGCATGATAAAACCGCGCGCACAACCCTTCCACAAACTCGTCGAACCCCGCGCCCTCCAACAACTCGTTCAACCGCTCATAAAACGGATGCCCCGGCGCTCGCGCCAACTCCCTGTGCGCAATCCAAATGTCTTCCTGCTTCTCCCCGCCAATCCGCTTGCTCATCGCCATGCCTGCAGTCTATCCATCTGCCCTGTGGATCACATCATCTTTCCATCGCACGTACCCAGACTTCCACCACGGGCTGCTAAGGGCAGGGATGCGTAGTGCTCGTTGCAGTTGCTCGCTGGACTGTCCTGGCAAATACAGAAGGGCGCCAACGTCGGCCACACTGATTCGCTCTGGACCGTCAACAGTTTGCACAATGTCATCGCCTGCCCCGACTTCTCCTTCTTGCAAAACGCGAAAGTAAAACCCTGGCCTGTGATGTTCCACGAGCAGGGCTGCCATACGAGGTTCATTCAAGCGGATGCCGACGCGGTAACACGTCACGCGCGGCTGTGTCACTTCAAACACCGCACCACCGATGCGGTATCGATCGCCGATGCAGACCTCGCCATCAGGAAGTCCCTCGACCGTGAAGTTTTCTCCGAACTGGCCGAAGGTAAAATCGTTGCGGCCCAAAAAGCGCTCCCAGTAATGGTAAGAATCCATCTGATAGACAAATACGGCGCGCTGCTCCCCTCCGTGACCTTCCAGATCGGCTTGCGCATCACCGTCGATATTGAGCTTGCGCACCATTCGCCGGCCATCCACTGGAGATTTCCAGACTGACGTTCGGACCGTTTTGCCGTTCCATGTCACGTCGCGCGGAAGGCCTACATTTACTGCAAGCAATCGGGGCATGCGTACCTCGTTGAAGTGCGGTGCTTTTATTTCGGTGCAGCGAGCCAGCCTCTGCGAGAACGTCGAGCGATCACCCCAGTAACTTGCCCGCGAGCCAGTAATCGACACTGAACTTTCCCGGCCCAGAGCAGATCAACCAGATAAAGAAGAGCACGTACAGGACTTCCGGAAGGTAGAGGAAATCGTCGAGCCAGCTAAGAGGCGAAAGTCCTTTAGGCAGGGTTGAAACTGCGCTAGTCAGGGTAGCGACAATCATATCGATCAATAAAGCCAAGCAGGCCGGGCTCGAAAGAAACCCCACGGTCACCAGGGATCCGCCAATGAACTCGACGCCCGACACGAAGTAAGCCGTCTGCTGGGGAAAGGGGACTTTGGCCTTAAACGAGCGTTTCGTAAACAGGTTTTGTGCCCCCAGCGACAAACAATTTGTTTGCCCCGGAGATCGCGAAAAACAGCCCGATCAAAACGCGTACCAGCAGGATGGCATATTGCTCCAAATCATTGCTGCCCAGCAATGCAAACTGGACCAAGCGTTTCCAATCCATCTCCTGTCCCTCCATCGCATATTGCAAACCGCAAATGGCGGTGTCGTTAAGCAAACTTTCGCGCCCCGCGATTATGTGCCCACCCGTTCGGCGACGGCTTTGCAAACAACTCGGAGATAGGCAGCCGGAACGATATTGAATCGTCTCGCTGCTACCAGCGACGGGCCGGAGCGGCACCATCCACGTGCAGTATCTCTCCACTCACATGATCTGCCTGTGCCAGGTAAAGAACGGCATCGACAATATCCTTTACCGTCGCCTTTTTCATAGCCGGCTGCGACGTCGAGTCGTTGGGATCATTGCGGTGCATTGGTGTATCCACAACGCCAGGGGCTACAGCATTGAAGCGGATGCCATCTTTTGCATACTCGATTGCGAGATTCTGGGTTGCTGAATTCAATCCACCCTTCGTAATCATTGAAACGGAGCCATTTTCTCCGGCGATTGGCCGATCCGCCAGCGCGGCAGTAATGGTCACAACGCATCCCGATTTCTGTTTCAACATCTCTTTCACAGTGCGCTGAGTGATGTAGAAAAATCCGAGCAGATTAGTCGCGACAAGGGCGTCGAAGTCCTCGGCAGTGAAGTCCGTGAACGGCTTGTTTAGGAAAATGCCAGCGTTGTTCACCAAAACATCGATGGTTCCAAAGTTGTTGACTGCTGCCTCGACAGCCGAGGCAGCAGTTTGCTGCTTGCCGATATCGCCATCGAGCAGAACCAGGCTACCTGAGGTGGTCAACTTTCGATTGGCATCACGAGAGGTTGCGACGACGTTATGACCTTCTCTTAGAAACCCTTCGACTAAACCTGCGCCAATTCCCCCCGATGCTCCGGTTATGATTGCTGTTTTCTTGCCCGACATAAATGACCTTTCGCTTTTAAAGGTTCGATCCTTCCCTCTCTGTTCTCTCTGCATCAGGGTGCATAGCGAGTAAAGACAAGGTCGCTCCCGTTGGCCTTCTCATGGCAGGGGAAGCAGCTTTTCATAAACGCCGCGTCGCCAGGTTTGCCGTCCGCGAAGTGACCAAACCCCCAGCCGCCGGTTGCGGCGTACTTGACTGAGTCCTTCACCATAAATTGAACGTTCGTGGGTGGACCGGGAACAAAAGATTGAGCCTGGCCAAAGACTTTGTTGTTTTCCTCTGACGGGACATTACGGTAATGCAAAGCAGCAATGATCGCGCCGTCCGGGAACGGAAACTTCCCTTCACAGTAGGCCTTGATCGCTACATCATTGCCCAAGACCGCGCCTAAACTGTTGAGGTTGCCTGCTTCGTGGGCTGAGGAAATCCACATCCAATCCCGGTATCCGTGAGGGACTTCGGTAACGAAGGGTGCGGCGATTTGCCCATCCGCGTGGCCTGAGGCAGGGGCAATGAGGGTTACAAGTCCCGCCATTGTTGCGACTGCAGCCAACAAGAATGTTAAGTGTCTCATCAAGGGTCCTCCATTCAATATGCCTCAGTAAATCGATATCAGCAGTCATAACTTAAATCGCGACTAGCCCAATGGCACGGCACATGCGTCACTTGATCTGAACTCTTCTGAAGGTCATTCCCGTCCCTTTTTGCTACGCATTTCCGATTGCATGGGCTGCGATCTGGCATCACACCAGAAGCGTGGGCACGAAAGCAATTGGACGATAGTATTGCCAGCACCTTCAGATCAGCCGATGCGGCGAGCGTGCAACGTTCGATGATGCTGCGCGATGGCTAGCCGGTTCGCCAGCCTTGCCGAAGCCGCGATCGTGACCGCTCTCCAATTTCGCCTTGTCGATCGAGGGGGACTGTCCATTAACTCTGACTCGTCGAGCCAGTCCTCGGCCGAGAGTTTGGCCTCCTCACGACCATACAGTTGAGTTACAGCTCCGATGAACGCGAATAATTCACGCTCGGCAATGTCGATTTCGGCGGCGTAGTTTGAATTGCAAAGGTGTTCTTGGGAGTTCACGAAATCCGCCTCTACTGTTTCTCCACCGGCTGCGGCGACAAATCCCAACGTTGATCAAAAGCGTTCGCTAGGTCTACGACCGTATGGAGATGTATATCTATAGATACTCGTGGAAGGAGCAAAAGAGCGGCATAGTGCAGGCATGCGAGCCTATCATCGGGTGCATGTCCAGCTGACCAAGAAGGATCGTAAACAGATCGCCGCCATGTTGAACAAGGGGTGGGAATCGGCGCGGGTGCTGCGGCGGGCTGTGATCCTGCGGGAACTCGGCCAGGGGCAGACGGCCGGGCAGGTAGCCCGCAATGTGGGTGTAGCCTCCAAGACGGTGCGGGCCATTGCCCGGCGCTACGAGGAGGAAGGGCTGGAGTCGGCATGGTACGAGAAGCCGCGTCCGGGCCAGCGGCGGGTGCTGGACGCGGGCCAGAGTCAGCGCATCATCGCCCTGGTGTGCGGCCCGCCGCCGGAAGGCAGGGCGCGGTGGAGTGTGCGGCTCCTCGCCCAGGAAGCGGTGAAGCGGAAGTTGGCACGGCGGGTGGGCCGGGAAACGATCCGCATCTTGCTCCAGAGTCATGACCTGAAGCCGTGGCGGGAAAAAAATGTGGTGTGTGGCGGAACTGGACCGGGACTATCTCGGACGCATGGAAGACGTGCTGGCCTTGTATGAGAAGCCGCTCTCAGAGGCGGAACCGGTGGTTTGTATCGATGAGAAGCCGGTGGTCCTGCATGCCGATCTCCGCCCCTCCCGGCCGCTGCATCCGGGACAAGTTCTGCGGCGCGACTGCGAGTACGAACGCCGCGGCACGGCCAACGCATTTTGCGGAGTGGAGCCCAAGGCGGGACGGCATTATCTTCGCGTGACTCCGGACCGTTCCTCGCCCGAGTTTGCCGATTATCTGCTGGAGATCGCGGAACATTATCCGGCCGCCGACGCCATTCATCTGGTCATGGACAATCTGAGTTCGCACACCCGCAAGGCAGTGGTGGAGCGGTACGGCGAGAAGGCGGGAGGCTGGCTGTGGGACCGGTTCAGGGTACACTACACACCGAAGCACGGAAGCTGGCTGAACCAGGCGGAAATCGAAATCAGCCTGTTCTCCCGACAGTGCCTGGGACGGCGAAGAATCCCATCGCTGGGCGATCTGAGGCGGGAAGCCAGGGCCTGGGGTCGGAGAATGAATCGTAATCGGGTCACCATCGACTGGCGCTTCACCCGCAAAAAGGCACGCTTGAAGTTCGGTTACAGAAGAAACAGATTATGCGGTCAGAGACCTAGCATAACTTACACCGAGAGACCAGCCGATGAACAATTGGACGATGGTATCGCCGATACTTTGGTATTGCTCTCCTTGGGGCTATGGCCGCCCGACTCCGATTCGAAGATAACGGTTGCAGGTTATCCCCCGCACAAATGAGAAGCTCTCTGGTAGAATTTCCCGAACGGTGGGGCGTTATCAGCCAATTGTGCGCAGTGAGGTACGAGTTGGGCTGCACTCACGTGGCCGTGAACGAGGTGGCCGCACATGTTGCAAATCACACCTATCGTTTTCGTCGTCGACGACGACGTCTCGGTACGCGAATCGCTGGAGTCGTTGATCCGCTGCGAAGGCTGGCATCCCGAGACATTCGCTTCCGCCCAAGAGTTCCTCGCCTACCCACGAGCCCGTATTCCGAACTGCCTCGTACTTGACGTTTCCCTTCCAGGTCTTAACGGGCTGGAACTCCAGAGGATTGTTGCCGACGAACGGACAGATATGCCAATCATCTTCATCACGGGCCATGGCGATGTGCCCATGACCGTCCAAGCCATGAAGGCAGGGGCGGTCGAGTTCCTGACGAAGCCCTTCAATGATGAGGTACTGTTGACCGCCATCCGAGGAGCCCTCGAACGGAGCCGAGCTGCTCTTAGCCTGGAGGCGGAGATGCAAATACTCCGGGATCGTTACGCGTCACTGTCGCAGCGAGAACGGCAGGTTATGGTATTGGTGGTTTCTGGCTTGTTGAATAAGCAAGTCGCTGGGGAGCTTGAGATCAGCGAGATCACAGTGAAGGCGCACCGAGGCAAGGTAATGCATAAGATGAAGGCCGACTCTCTTGCAGACCTAGTGAAAATAGCCGCGAAACTCCGCCTCGCACCCCCAGCGATCACGGCAGCGTAGCGGTCATAGTCCTTCAAGTACTTCGCCGGAGTAATTGGCGAGTGGGGTCCTGAAAGCGAGCAGATAAGATGAACGGACTGGCGAGCCACGCCAGCGTAGACGCGTGCGTTGCGGGCAACCCTGTGGGAGGAGAAACCATGAAGAAGACCACTGCACCGATTTCCCTGGCTGGCTCACAACTCGGCGAAGTACGCCACGTCTGCGCATTTTTCAATAGCGACGACGAAGAGTATCGCGTGCTGCTTCCATTCATTAAGGACGGGTTCGAGTGTGGCGATAAGGCGGTTCACGTCGTGAATCCGGATCAACGTCGCAACCATCTGCAACGCTTGGCCACAGTCGGAATCGACCCAGCGACGACCGAGCAGAGTGGGCAACTCGAAGTTCGCATCAACACGGAAACTTACATTCGGGACGGCCGTTTCGATCAGGATCGAATGCTGGCAGCGTTCGAGCAGATCGCCAGCGGCAACGCTAAGGGTGGATTCCCGCTAAGCCGCATTTGCTGCCGGATGGATTGGGCCATTGAAGATCGATCCTACATTGACGATCTCGTTGAATTCGAATCGCGCGTGAATGATGTGTGGCGTAGTCACGACGATGCGGTGATCTGCACCTACCATCTCGGCAAATTTGGAGGCGACACGGTAATCGACATCATGCGGACGCATCCGATGATCATCATCGGCGGCCTCCTGCATCGGAATCCGTTCTACCTGCCGCCCGCGGAATTTCTGCGCGAGGTCCGCCAGCGTCGAGCCTCGCGGTCCTCCTCGTCTTCAACGGCCGCCTGATATGGAAGACCGACCCGAACTTGCTTCCGGCGAAGTCAAGCATCTTCAAAGGTGCATCAACGATCTCGTCAGCCTGCTTGCGCTTCCCGCCATATGGAGTGGTGGCGATCCATCCCAGGTTCTCCATACGTTGCTCGATGCGCTCATGCGCATGCTGCGTTTGGACCTGGTCTCCGTGAGGCTGACAGATCCCGTTGGCGGGGCGCCCGTCGAGATCGTCCGGCTCGCCGATCTGCGAAGGCCGATGCCTCCGGCCCACGAGATCTGCGAAGCGCTCAGCCAGTGTTTCAAGAGCGACTCCCGGAAATGGCCTCCACCGCTTCGGAACCTTATGGGTGAGGGAGACGTTTCAATCGTGCCTCTGCCACTGGGGTTACAAGGTGAACTCGGCGTCATCGTGGCAGCCGCTGAGCGGATGGATTTTCCGCGACAAACGGAGGCACTTCTTCTGAGCGTCGCGGCGAATCAGGCATCGATCGGACTGCAGGAAGCACGCCTGCTGAGCCATCAGAAGCGGGTCGCCATCGAACTGGATCAACGGGTCGTCCAGCGAACGGCTGAACTTGCCACCGCCAATGAAGAGCTCAAGAAGGAACTCGCTGAACGCCAACGGGCGGAGCAGGAACTACGGCGCAGCGAAGAGTTTCTCGCCGAGGCCCAGCATCTTAGTCGAATCGGCAGTTTTTCCTGGAACGTAGCGACGGACGAAATCACCTGGTCAGACCAGCTTTATCGCATTTTCCAGATTGACCGGGATGCGCAGGTGACCTTTGCACTCATGGGTACTCGAATCCACCCTGAAGATCTATCAGTATTCCAGGAACATATCGAGCAATATCGCCGAGAGCGCAGCGATATGCAACTCGAGTTCCGCCTTCAGATGGCGGACGGCGCGGTCAAGTACGTACACGTCGCCGCTCACATCCGTGGCGATCACGGCCAACTGGAGTATATCGGCGCAGTTCAGGACGTAACAGAACGGCGATCGTCGGAAGAGGCCCTCAGCAAGGCACGATCGCAACTCGCTCACGTGGCGAGGGTTACAAGCCTTGGAGTATTGACGGCGTCCATCGCGCACGAGGTCAACCAGCCGCTTTCGGGCATTGTCACCAATGCCAGCACCTGTCTGCGAATGTTGGCCGCCGATCCTCCCAACGTGGAAGGCGCTCGCGAGACTGCCCGGCGCACGATTCGCGATGGCAACCGTGCTTCCGAGGTGATCACTCGATTGCGCGCTCTCTACGGCAAAAAGGACTTCACGATCGAATCGGTGGACCTGAACGAAGCTGCGCGAGAGGTACTGGTACTGTCCTTGAGCGATCTTCAGAGAAATCGCGCTCTCGTACAAACGGAACTCGCCGACGGGCTGCCTCTTGTCGCGGGAAATCGTGTGCAGTTGCAGCAGGTCATCTTGAATCTGCTCCGGAATGCTTCCGACGCAATGAGCGCGGTCGACGACCGTCCGCGACAGTTGCTGATAAGAACCGAATTAGATGAAGACGATCATGTGCGCCTCATGGTAAAGGATGCGGGAGTCGGGTTTGCCCCGCAGGCTGCGGACCGACTCTTCGACTCGTTCTACACTACGAAAAATGACGGCATGGGAATCGGACTTTCTGTCAGCCGGTCCATCATCGAGAGTCATCATGGTCGGCTGTGGGCAACGCTGAATCCTGGACCCGGGACAACGTTTTCATTCTCGATTCCTCGCGCATCCGAGGCTGCGGCGAAAGCCGACTGTAATCGCGACGTGCGGACTCCTGACGTGTCGGATGCGGCGTGAAGGCTCTGTACCCTGTACGAGCGCGTAGCGGATTTAGTACCTGATTTCGGCTTCGCAGCAGGCGTTCCGATCTGTGAACCGTTCCTCGCAGCTGATTCCCAAACCAATACTAAGGTGCAATAGACAGTGCCTGCCGGAATGGCGCACCTTCTTGTCGTGCAGTACCTTCAGCAAAGAGCCCTTCCGAAAACGAGTTCAGCCTCCTCGTCAATGCGCCGCCCGGATTGGCATGGACGAGACTTCCTGAGGAGTAGACCGACCTTCTCGAGCAAACGCCAGGGTGAATCCACCAGTCTTGGCGCTGCCGATGCCGCTGGCTGGCGCGGGCGCATGAAAACTGTATGACAGTCACGCCTTCGCTCGTGTCGATAGTCGATGACGACGAATCTGTGCGTGAGTCGCTGCCCGATTTGCTGATGGAATTCGGCTTTGCAGCCCGCGCATTCTCGTCACCCGAAGAGTTCCTCGCGTCCGACTGTGTCGGCCAAACCAAGTGCCTCATTCTTGACATCGCCATGCCGGGAATGAGCGGACCCGACCTTCAGCGGGAATTGAAGCTTCGCGAGCAGGAAATTCCGATCGTATTCATCACCGCCAGCACAGATAAGACAGTCCGCCCGCGATTGCTCGAACAGGGCGCAGTGGAGTGCCTGTTCAAGCCATTCAGCGACACGGCGCTGCTTGAGGCTCTCAATGCCGCACTCGGAGCGAACTGAGAGATCGGCACTCTGATGCGCGCCTGGGTGGGTTTGTCTTTCGGAGTCGACGTCAAGTTGATCCGCAAGGTTAATTCGACATCTCATTCTCGCTGATACCAACGTATCGCCAATACCATCGTCCAATTGATTCGCGGGAGGTCCTGGAGTGTAATCTTTCCATCGCGGTGAATTGCTGCCCGTGGCTCAGTGCTTGAGTGCACAGGGCGACGAGGCGCTCGCCCTCTAGCCACATTATGGAAAGAAAGGATGGCAAAGACATGGCAGAACCGACTTGGAAGCCTCACGAGAAACAAGGACGGCTGACGAAGCAGAGCGACCTGCCCGACAGCGTCTACGCGTTTCCGAAGCAGCGTAAAGAACCACTGACCGACGCACAACATGTGCGCAACGCGGTCGCGCGGTTCGATCAAGTCATCGACGTCTCCGATGACGACCGTGCTTTGGCATTCGCGAACATCGAGAAAGCTGCAAGCTACTACAAAGTCAACCTCGCGGAAACGTCATGGCACGACCTGGGCATTCATCCGCAAAAGACTAGAAAAGAGACGGCCGCCAAAGGCGCTGTGACGAGCGAGCGCCGAATGTAGAGCGAGAACTACACTGATCATAGGTCGGTCGACAGAATGTTGGTGAGAGGTATGCTAAGAGATAAATCCATTCGATCCGGTTGGCGATGTGATAGCTGCGGCGAACTTGTGTCAAATCTGGAGGCAGGCTGGGTAGAGTGGCTTGCCGCAGAGGACGCTAACGGAGAACCGAAGGTGAGCGGCTTACGATTAGTGCACCGTAGAGGCAGGAGCCCAAAATCGCGACAGGCATACGGATGTCAGTACAATCCGCAAGAAGAATTCGGAAAGAACCGGGGCATCGTAGAGGGATTAGCTCTTGACCGATTCGCGGGTCCCGACGGCCTAATGCTGCTGCTTTGGATGATTGCTGAACGTGAACTTCCGGTGCAAGAACTGATCGAACTCGCCAAGCGAGTGCAGATCCCGGGCTACGAAGCAGCGTACGAACTGATTCACGATGCCGTTAGTGAAGGAGTGATAGCGCCTTCGATCTCGTCGGGCTTTTATTTGCAGTGCGAGATCCGGGATGTGCTGAAGTGGGCAAAATACCGAACTTCTGAGAAGACAAGCCCCGAGCGCCAGAATCGGTGTGTAGTTTGTCACTAGGTGATTTCGCACATGCCTAACCCGGCGGCTTCCGCTTTCGGATTCCTGGATTCAATCGGATCGGCGACCAATTCCAGCTTCTCTCATCTAAGTTTTTTATGAGTGACTGTTTCCCTACGGGAAATAAGGAGATGAAATATGAAAGCAGTTGTTGTCCACCAATATGGCGGGCCTGAGGTGCTCAAGTTCGAGGAATATCCTGACCCGGTTCCGGGGCCCGGAGAAGTACTGGTGCGGGTCGCTGCCGCAAGCGTGAATCCGATCGACTATAAACGACGTGCTGGATTAACGAAGGATTTTTATCCGCTGCAGTTTCCGGGCCTCATCGGAGTCGATGTGGCAGGGACCGTGGTCAAGATTGGTCCGGGAGTGGAAGGCTTTTCCGTCGGCGACCAGGTGTTCGCTATGGCAGACAATACCTATGCCGAGCTTTGCGTCGTGAAAGCCGCGATTCTGGCGAAAGTTCCCAAGGGGCTTGATTTGATCCAGGCGGCGGCGCTGCCGCTCGTGACGACTACCGGCAACCAGCTTCTTTCCGCTACCGAGGTCAAAGGGGGCCAGTCGGTTCTCGTCATAGGTGCTGCTGGAAATGTCGGGCGTTCGGCGGTATTCACTGCGAAGGAACGGGGAGCGACGGTGATTGCGGGGGTGTTAAAGACCCAGATGGATCAAGCGAAGACCATCGGCGCAGATCAGGTGATCGCAACCGACGACGACACCGCGATTGCGAGTCTTCCGCCGCTCGATGCGGTTGCAGATACGGTCGGCGGAAGAACCGCCGAGAAGCTGATCGCCAAGGTTAAGCCGGGAGGGGTGTTCGCCTCGGTTGTCGGAGCTCCACAGAACGCCGCGAAGTACCCGTCCATCAAGGTGGTGCCAGTATTTTCGAAATTCGACAGGAAAACGCTCGAACTCATGGCTGAAGCTGTGCGAGATGGCAAGCTAGTAATTCCGATTAGCCAGAAACTGCCACTCAGTGAAGCGGCCGAGGCTCAGGCAGCGGCAGAGAAAGGTGGATCCGGAAAGATCTTGCTCGTGGCTTGACGTCATTTTGCGAGCAGCGGACACGAAAGAAGGTAATGAAAAACGGTCTGCGCGGGATCAATCGCGCTTCGAAGCCGAAAAGGCTTTCTCGCTACGCGTATGATTTGGTCGAGGCAGTATCGAGTCGATTCCGACATCCCCTCGCTTGTGGAAGCCGCAGACTGCGCTCGATGAATGCTTTAAGCGGCCACCAGTTCCGCCGACCGGGCCTTGTGCGGCACCCCGAGGTACGGGAACTCTACGAGCAGATCATTGTGGGGCCCTACGTCGTCTCGCGTCACCTTTCCGTTGCTGATGATGGAAACGAAGTGATCCATAACATCATCGGTAAGTTTTCTGCCATTGTCCGGGTATGCCGCCGGTCGCGTGGAATCATAAAGTAGGATGTCTGGCAGTAGCGTGCCTGCAACCTTCGTTGCTTCTTCCGGCGAATACCCACCGAGATGCTCCAGCGAGTGCGCAAAGACGGGGATGAAATGGGCATCGTCTGCCGGCTCCGCAGCGAGGTAGGCAGCTTTCTTCTCGCCGGTAAGGAATACAGATTGCGACGGCAGTGCTCCGCGATCGGCCTGCACCCAGTTCCCGCTCGCACTGTCTACCGTGCGATGCCATAAACCTATCTTTCCAGGACCCAAGGCCGAGTTGGGAATTTCCAGCACAATGCTGCATACGTCTTTTTCGGCGAAGAAATCGTCGCCGGTGAACTGTAGATTGTTCAGCGCGCCCATCGTGTCGAAGAAAAAGGAATCGCTGCGCCAGCCGGCGAAGAAACGATAGGGACCAGCCCCCGTCACCCGCGCCTCCCGCCCGGTCGAAACTGGAGCCCGCTCAATAATAACCTGCCCACCGTCGCCTATTCCGGCTGCCCCGGCGCCTTCAATGCGCCGCAGGGTTGCCGTCTGCGTACCGTTCTCGGAGGATGAAAATCGCACTCGGTATGCGATATCGGCGATGGCATCTCCGTTCGTGTCGATCTTAAGCTCATAGATCGCACCCGGAGCGAAAGGCTCGTCCGTGGTTGGTCCCGACGGATTCAGACCTATAGAGGGATGAACGTTCATGATCAGGATCGATTTGCTAACTTCCCCCGGCTTGGGGAAGGCATATAGATCGGTAACGTCAAGGCGAGCGTCCCCGTTGGGGAACCCGTAGTCGGGACCAGAGTAATGGTGCGACATGATTCTTCTCCTTCTTCATACGTCCGGACGTCTGGTTGCGAACGCCCGATCAGATGAGTCGTCGTGCATCACATCAGAAGTCTGAGGCCGAAACAATTGGACAATAGTATTGCCCTTACTTTTGCATAAACTGCAGTGTGTCATGCCCGAGGCCTTTCTCCATCCTGCGCGTCCTGGACAATCGCCAAAGCGAAGGAAACCTCCTCCCCCACACCTGATACCAAGGCATCCCCGATACTATCGTCTAATTGCTTTACTCCCTCATCTCCGGCTTAATAGCATGCGTTCGAGATGCGCGTTGATCGGGCTTAGAAAACGTTCTTGTGAAGGAGAACCGGCATGTCTGACCTTGTGACAAAATCGGTGACGCGAGAGCAACGAGAACAGCAAATAGAAACAAGCATCGCCGTTAAACGTGGCGCCAGATTTACCATCGTTGCGATCGCCACGACGATGCTTGCCGTCCTCAGCGCAGTGGCCCTTTACGCGCAGGACAAGTATTCGCTGAAGTCGCCCGGCGGAATCGCGTTCTCCGACTTCAGGGGATACGAAGACTGGGCGGTGGTCTCCTCCGCCAGGACCGACGAAGTGCTCAAGGTGATCGTCGCCAATCCGGCCATGATCCAGGCGTACAAGGCCGGCGTTCCGGGCAACGGCCAGCCTTTCCCGGAAGGCTCCATGATCGTGAAGCTCCAGTGGAAACCAAAGAAGAGCACCGAGGCCCAATTCGCTGTGGATGTGCCGGACGTCTTTAAACAGGCTTTCGTGATGGAAAAGGACAGTAAGAGATTTCCGAAGAGCGGCGGATGGGGATACGCAGTGTTCAACTACGAAGCCGCAACGGACACGTTCACGGCCGACTCCAAGAGCCTGTCAGACTGTGGAAACGCTTGCCACACCGCTGTGAAGGCGAAGGACTATATCTTCCACCCGTACCAGAAGCGCTGAAGCAGGCGTGCTCCGAGAGCATCGCGGGCGCGCGCCAACTGACCATGAACCGAGCAGTCCCCAACGTTCTGGATGAACGTGTCGGTGTCGGGACGGGCTGCGAGGAATTGAGAACGGAGAAGACGGAAAGGAAGCGAGCTAGAAGGTTACCGCACTAGCTGGCGAGCGACCTACAGCAACTCTGACGGGGACAATCAAGCAACGCTGCGCCGAACGGTCGCCAGCCAGGACCGTTCGTTGTTCTCTTTGGACTCTTCTGGCAAATACGAGTACTCGGGCACAATCTCTTTAATTTTGGCGCGAACTTCATCGGGATTGGCCAGGAACAATAATGCTTCAAGAGCTTCGAGCTTTGTCAGGAGCTTGTCCCAGTCTTGCACCGCACCGCGTGCTCTCTTGATCTTGGGAAAAGAAGTCTCATCGACCCTTTCATTCTCGTAAAAGAGTTCCTCGACAAGTTTTTCGCCTTGCCGCAGACCAGTAAATTGGATATCCACCTGCTCCTCACTTCGGCCCGAGAGTCTGACCAATGTTCTCACCAAGTCCAGGACGAGCAGAGGTTGCCCCATGTCCAGAACGAATGTGTCTCCCTTTTCGCCGATCACCGAGGCTTGCAGGACGAGGGAAACCGCTTCACGGATGGTCATGAAGAAGCGCTTGATCTCAGGGTGAGTGACGGTCAGAGGATGGTTATTCCGGAGCTGTTGCTGGAGCACGGGAACAACACTTCCATTCGAACCCAAAACGTTGCCGAATCGAACCGACAGGCAACGCATGCCATTCACCGGCCGGTGAGCGATGATGAGTTCCCCGATTCGCTTGCTTGCCCCCATTACGTTGCACGGATTTACGGCCTTATCGGAAGAGACGAGCACAAAACCATGACACTGATACTCGCTTGCCATTTCCAGCAGGCTCATTAAGCCGAAGATGTTGTTCTGGAGGGCCGCCGATACATTCTCTTCCATCATCGGTACATGCTTGTAGGCCGCAGCGTGAAAAACCATTTCCGGCCTGGTCCGCTGAAAAAGGTGCTCCATGCGCTTGCGATCGCCAGCATCGGCCACGTGGCATCGAATTGACGTTCTGGTGGAGAGCTGCGACAGCTCGCGTTCCAGATAAAACACTCCCGTCTCGCTCTGATCAACACATAGCAGGATGGTCGGTTCATATTCGAGGATCTGGCGGCAAAGTTCCGAGCCAATGGATCCTGCGGCTCCAGTTACCAGAACCGAGCGCTGACAGATTGCGGTCCTCACGGATTCTGGATCGATCTCTACGGGATCCCTCCCCAACAAATCTTCCACATCGACGTCCCGGAAATCGCTCAGGCTAACCCTTTGCGAGATCACATCGCGTAGCGCGGGCACAGTTCTGAATTTCACTCCCGTGCGTTCGCACACTTCGACGAAGCGTTGCATCTGTTTGGACGAGGCGGAGGGTACCGCGATCAATATCTCGTCCACCGGATAGATAAGCGCCAGGTCAGGAAGCTGGTCGACAGTCCCCAGAACAGGGATGTCTTCGATCTTCAACCCGACCTTGGAGTGATCGTCGTCAACATATCCGATCGGAGCAAATTCGGTTCCAGGGCGGCCAATCTCTCGAACTACGGTCTGCGCTCCAGCGCCCGCTCCAATCAGGATTACTTTCTTTGAGGCAGCCAGGTCCTGACGGACCGATTCCGCCAGGACGCGAGAGAAGATCCGCACGCCAATCAGAGTTCCCGCCGTGAGCAAGGGCTCCAGGACGTAGATGGCCCGCGGAAACGCCGACATCTTAGTCAGATACTGAGTGGTCAGAATAAATAATACGGAACCGAGAAATACGCATTTTGCAACATCCAGTGCGTCGCTCAGGCCGGTGTAACGCCACCAACCGTGCAGCAAGCCAAACTGAGCGATCAAGATCATTCGAATTGCAACCAGCAGGACTGCAGACGAAAACAGCATTCGCCGCTCAGGCAAAGTGAAGTCAAACTTCAAGAACCATGCCAGAATGAGCGCAACGACAATCAACGTGGCTTGAAATGCCCCGACAAACCACGAGTTCTTGCGCAACAGCGCTTTCGCTAGATTGATAATTTTCATCCGAGCAGGAGTGATCGATTCAGATGCGGATCGTACATCGCGAGGCCAAGCCGGACTACTACAGCCCTCCAAAGACGGTTCGCAGAAGGATTCCGAGATCCGAGAGAAAATTGCGGCGTCGCTGATAGTCGAGTGAGAGTTTGAGTTTCGCCGGGAGAATCTCTTCAATGTACTGCCGCTCCATTCGATCGGAGCCGAACATCTGGTCCTCGCGTCGATAGACTAAGCTGGCCGGATCCGTTATGCCCGGGCGATCTTGCAAGAGCACATCATACTGACGGCGAAACATTTGTACGTACGATTCGACCTCAGGACGGGCGCCCACAAGCTGCATATCGCCGGTCAGCACGTTGAACAGCTGCGGTAGTTCGTCGAGTTTGTACAGGCGCAAAATACGTCCAACACGAGTGAGCCGGGGGTCCGCGGGTGCAGTCAATGCCCCACCGCGGTCGCTGCCCGGAGCCATGCTGCGAAACTTCCAGACTAGAAAGCGCCGGAACCCTTTACCCATGCGCTCATGCTTAAACAGTGCAGGACCGCCATCGTCCAACTTGATCGCCACAGCGATGACACAAAACAAGGGTGAGAGACAAATTAATCCCAAGGCCGCGCTGACAACGTCGAACGTTCGATTGAGTAGGCCTGTGCGGAGAGAAGCAGGCTGCCATTCCGCAATCGACTCTGGCGCTTTAGGCACTGACGACATCCGTCGGCCTCGCGGATCTTGTGGCACTGTGCTCGTCGAGAATACTCGTTACCGCGTCAATGACGTCTTCAACATCCTGATCGGTCATGCGGACAGATAGCGGTAAGGAAATAATGCGCTGGAACTCACGCAGCGCCACCGGAAACTGTTCGGGCGTGAAACTGTATCGTTCCCGGTAGTAGCGAAGCAGGTGAACCGGGATGAAATGCACCGAGCAACCGATGTTGCGGTCCCGCATTTCTTCGATAAAGCGATCACGTGTGATGCGCAGCCGGTCCAAGTTAAGGCGCAATGCGTAAAGGTGCCAGGCGTGTTGAACATCGCGTCGCTCCGTGGGCACCTCCAGTTCCTCCCGAGCCCCGAACGCTGCCTGGTATTTACGCACAATTGCGGCTCTCCTGGAGTGGAATTGCCATAACTTTCTCAGTTGATGGAGTCCGAGCGCCGCTTGGATGTCAGTCATGTTGTACTTGTAGCCCGGGCAGTCCACATCGTAGAACCATGATCCATTTGCGCCATAACGCTTCCAGGCATCTCGATTCATTCCGTGCAAACTCCACCGGCGAGCCTCGTCCAGCAATGCCCCATGCCCGGTGAGCATTCCACCCTCGGCGGTTGTCAGATTTTTTGTGGCGTAAAACGAAAAGCATGTGAGCACCGGAACCGTCTCCGTAGCTGACAGCGATCCGATCAAGTGCCCTTTGTAAGTAGCCGGCAGCGCATGAGCCGCATCTTCGATCACCGCCAGATGGTACTCTGCCGCAATTTTCAGGATGGCGACGCGGTCGCAGGGATGACCGTAGAGATGTACGGGCATGATGGCCTTTACCCGCAATCCCCTGTCTTTTTCGGCCTTTTCAATTGATCTGCGAACACCTTCGGGATCCAGATTGAGAGTGTCGGGCTCTAAGTCCGCAAAGACAGGCGTGGCGCCGACATGCTCGATGACATGCACTGCGGAGCAGAAGGTCATTGGCGTTGTAATGACGGCATCTCCCGCGCCGATTCCGAGAGCCAGGAGCGACAGATGCAACGCCGCCGTTCCCGAACTCACGGCGAGAGCCTCGGGAGCGTGGACGAACTGGGCAAAGTTCTCCTCAAAGCGGCTCACCTTCGGACCTGTCGTAATCCAATCCGAACGCAGGGTATCGATGACTTCGTTGATTTCTTCTTCTCCGATCAATGGGGGAGAAAACGGCAGTAACTTATCGCGTCGGATGGTATGTCCTCCTCACGAATTCCGGAGACATCGAGCGAGACGTGGTCAACGCTTGTTTAGAAGACAGAGATAGTGCGTACACAGTGGTCGAAGTTTCGATGCAAGATAATAGATCGTTGGCCCCAAGCGCCCGATTGCCCTGCCCAACGGCGGCGCCAGAGTAATCTTTCGGTGCGCCATCGAGAAACCGGGGAATAGGCGCCGAATCTCGGCGAGCCCAATGCCGCGAACGTCTGGATTCGTGGGATTGTTGAAGGCAAAGTCATACCACAAGAACCGGCCGCCTGACACAAGGACACGACTAATTTCTTCCGCCGCGCGCTGCCTCACATCGGCATCCAGCACGGAAGTGAACAGCATGAATTGGGAGACGAAATCGAAGCTGCCATCAGGAAACGGCAGTTTCGAAGCGCTGCCGCAAATAATTTGCAGACCTGGAGACGCCGAGCGGGCTTGATCAACAAATGGCGGGAACAAGTCGATTCCCCACAACCGTGACGCATCAGCTTCGTACTCGAGGTATTGACGAAGCGTCGCTCCCCTTCCGCAGCCGACGTCGAGAATCCGCAACCCCGCCAGCGACCGCAGGCCATCGGCACGCAACATAGCCGCCATCGTCACTTCCCTCTCGTGGACAGCGAACAAGTGTCCAGGATTCGTTCGCGAATATCGATCCGTAGGAATGGCATGAGTTCGGTGCTCGTAGGCGTCTTGCAGACGCTGCAACTCGCGGCGCTCCTTATCTCTCACTCCGTTTTCTTCAATCGCAGTAGACATATACGTATAAAGCGTCGTGGAAGCGCCGCCGAGCGTGCCTTACTTGATGCGATGCAATGCTTCACGCGCCGGTGGAGTGCGGCGAAAGGCAAAAGTACCAGCGGCATTCTTGAAAGCGAGAGACACATGGATGCCGCAGGTACATCCTGGGCATTCCCTACGCACCATCGCCAGGCACGCCTGACGATAACGCTCTGAGCCAACCAGTTCCGCGAGATCTTCCCGTAGCACGTTGCCCACCGGTTTGAGGACATAGCATCCTGCCAGCACGTCTCCGTTCGAAACTACAAACAGTTCAATGAAACCGAGAACGCAGGGGGGCTCATCCAGCGTTTCCCGGCTGAAGTATTTGAATATGTAGTCGAGTTCGTAAGCCGGCCGTTTGATCTTGTCGCGGAGGAATCGCATGATGCTGGCGACCTCGGCCTTGTCAGGCCAAAGGTCGGAAGTGGAGGTATGACGGAGGAAATAGGAGCGATCGTCCAGAAGATTGAAGGCGAACCCAGCACCCTCCCGTTTCGCCTCGTCGGCCAATCCCTCCAGTTCGCCCGCCGAGCGCCCGTTCAGTGTCGCTACGATCTGGACCTGCTTTCCCTTCAGAAGGCGAATTCCTTCCATCGCCAGTTTGAAGTAACCTTTGATACCTCGAATCAGGTCATTGGAAGCTTCCAGGCCATCAATTGAAACCGCGACTTTCGTTATCGGAGAGTCGTTGATCTCTTTGCTCAGCTTCTTCAGCAAGAGACCGTTCGTTTGCAGTGTGATCCGTTTGAATCTCGCCATGTTTGCTTTTTGCATGATCTGAAACAGATCACGCCGGAGCAGCGGTTCCCCGCCGGTGAAGCGCAGATACCGGATCCCGTAATCGCCCAGCCGGTTGATAACATCCGCAGCTTTTTCGGTGTTGAGACCGTCATCCCATCGAGTCTGCCAGTAGTTGCAGGTAACACATTTGGCCTGACAATTCTCTGTAAGCTTGATACTGGCGGACAAGGGCTTGGCCCGCGCAGGCAGCAGGCTTTGCGAGAATTGGCTGCCCATCCAGACACGGGTCAGGTACGGCAATCGAGTCCAGAGGATCGACGTAAGCACAATATGATTTCCTAACGCTTCAGTAAGCCACGATCTTTTGATTGCGGAAGGCTTTCACCATCCCAAGCAAAAATCCGACATTCGCCAGGCAGAAGGAAAACGAATAGCCAAACACCCAGGCAGGCTGCTGCTTTCTGGCTAGTTCCCAACCGACCAATGCAGAAAGATAGAAGGCGGCCTGCAGCCACCAGAGCAAAATAAATTGTCCCTGCAATGCAAGCAGAGTGTTGCATGCCAGGATGAGGGCCAAAAAGAAAGGCGTCAGCCAACGCAGCAGCTTGTGCGAGATCAAGCCGAGCGCCGTCAGGGGGAATGACAGCGGATTCAGAAGCGCCGGGCGCGATAATGTGCCAGTCCAGTTCCGGGCAGTCATTCGGACTCGGGCGCGCAGTTCACCATCAATGCTGTGCGGCATCGCGTCGAATACAGTGGCCGCGCGCTCCTGAACCACTCTGTATCCTTGCGCGCGAACATCCAGAGGCATAATGCAATCATCGCCATAGCACTCAGGGAGCGGCCGGAAGAGCTCTCGCCGCACCAGCAGCGCCTGTCCGCTTCCAGTTGCGAGGAAGCCCAAGTCGGATTCCGCGGCACGCAAGAAGAGTTCGTAACGCCAATAGAACCCTTGTCCCTTTTCCACTGCGTCCTGGGCATGGCCAAAAAGCACCGTCGCCGTGGACAGCCCTACTCTTGAGTCGCTCAGATTACCAACCATGGTTTGCAGGACTCCGGGCGGCACGGTTGTGTTGGCATCGGTGAAGAAGAGAAGGCCGCCATGCGCAAGGCGAGCGGCGAGATTCTGAACGCCGCTTTTTCCCACTCGACGATCGCTCTGCAGCCACCGGATGCGCGAATCTCGAGCGGCAAAGTCACGGACGATTTCTTCGGTACTGTCAGTTGAACCATCGGACGCCACCAGGATCTCCAAACGGTCATGGGGATAGAATAATTGCAGGCAGTCCCGCAGCTTGGAAGCGATCTTTTGTTCCTCGTTATGAACGGGAACAATGATTGAGACGAAAGGATGACTCGACTGCTCGGGACAAGTGCGCTTTCGTGAAAACACCGAAGCCAGCGCGAGCACGAGCAATGGATATCCGACCCAGACGTAGCTAACAAGGCCTAGGGAAAACCAGAAAAGATAAGACACCACTGTCATCGAGCACGGTTTCCCGCGGCTCGCACGGGCCGCGATTCGGGTGTGAGATCAGGGATGCCTATCCTGGCTGGTCGCGCAGCCATCCCCAACTCTGGGTAGGAGCCCTCATACCTGGAACGCGCATAGGAGAAACCTGCCTTTTGATGTACGTACACACTGCGGCTGAGCATGCGCCCGGTTGACTGGCTTTCCTCGTGCCAGACTCTCAGCTCTGGATCATGGATCACGGGCAAGCCCAAGTGGCGGCACATCTCGGCAACGCAAAATTCCTCGGCATACAAGAAAAAGCCGTCATCGATGAAGCCCCCGGCCTCGAAGAACTTCCGACTAAAGATGAGGAACGAACCATGCGGTGCATAGATGGGGCGGCTCAACCCTTTTCCCGGGGGCAACGTGCGCCGGGACAACGCGAAGCGCGCTCGTCGCACAAAAGGAGACAACCATTGCTTGAGCCACATCGCAGGGTAACTCGACAGCCACAAGCGGTACCGCATCATTTGAAAGTCTCGCGGGCGCCGGCGAATGCTCGGGTTGGAGTCGTGCCCCGTAAGACCAGAAATAATCGCCGGGGCTACTACTCCCACGGCATCCGGGTCTTTCTCAAGAAGCTGCGATATGAACTCCCGATCATGGAAAAGGATATCGTTGTTGCAAACGATCACCCAGTCTGGTGCGCCATGACTTGCCAGGTAGCGGCGGAGCGCCCAATTGCAGGCTCCGAAATAACCACGGTTCTTCGTAGACTCCAAGAGTTCCACATCGCCGAATCCGACGATAAACTGCCGAATACTGCCAACCGAACCATCCTCAGAGTTGTTATCGACGATCAGGAGATCGCACTTGCTGAAATCTTCCAGATGCGATGCGCTCCTCAGAAATTGAAGGGTGCACGCAGCATGGCGGAAATTTACGGTAATGATGAGCACCCGCGCGACGTGGTTCATGAAACCGCCCTCTGACCACGGAGCGAAACTAGAGGATCCCTGGCAAGCCCGGTTTCCCTCATCAGCACCAGCCAGGCCACGATCCAGGCCAGCAGCGCGCCGTTGAAACTAAAGAGTGAGGTGATCGGACTGAACAGGAGTGTCGCGTAAAAAGCCGACGACCAGAATAGTGCCAAATGAGGTCTCTCCGAGCTCCTGCCATAAACCCAGCCAGCTCCTCCACCGATGCAGGCGGAAATTAGCGCGGCTCCTACGGCAGAGAAGTCTTCGATGAGGCCGCGGAAGAGCGTATAGACGTTTGTACGCTCGGTACCAATCACGTTCGATGTTTCCGTGTATCTCCCGATAATCCTCGTTTTGAGATGCAGTAAATCATACGCATTGGCAAATGTTTGCGCTCCCCATTCGACGTCCGCCGCTTCGAAGTGCGCATACCAATCCGCGAAGGCTGCGGGAGATCCGAACATATAGTCTTTAAGTTGTGTCTCCTGGGCCTGGAGTACAAATGATTGCTGCCAAGATGAATCCCTAACTCCGTTGATGGAAGCAAACATGCCAAGCATGCCAGCCGCCGCGACAATCAGAAGACCGAGACGCTTGGCGGTGAACAGGGCCAACCTGCCATGACCTCGAACGCACAAGGTCGCAACCAGGCCCCCGATCCAACACGTTAAACCGAGAAGAATTGCGGCGCGAGCACCGATGAGCACCCCGTATAAAAGGGCAGGCAATAAAGTTGTGACTCCGATGACGCGATCGAGCCGCCTGCGGCTGAGGCCAAAGAGAACGCCTCCGAGCAGGCCTGCGGGGTGCAGCCAGGTCACGAGCAACCGAATGGACCACGGCTCGAAGGCGTCGTCGTAGCGCAGCATGGTCCATCTCGCCCCCACCTCTAGAACCCCCAATGGCGTAAAGGGCAGGCCGAACTCGTCAAGACTGCTGAACAATAAATACACACAACCTGCCAAGGCGACTGCGCTGCACAGCAGAGCATAACGACGGCATGGGACGATCAACGAATCTAAGGCGTTCGGCCCGTCGGAATGGGTCAAGTCCCTGCCCCGCGGCAGCAGTTCATGAGCGATTAGCGCTCCAAGTTGCAATGCAACGATCAGGACAACCAGCATCCACAATCCACAGCCGGGCACTGAGTAGTCGACAACCAACAGGGAGGCCCCCGTAAAAAACGACCAAACCAGGCCTGCAAAAGCCGCGGGCGCAAACCAGCTTCCGCAAATTAATCGGGCTGCCACGGTCACGATGACTAGTACCGCATAAGCCAGCCACGAAGATCCGAGGGCGTCGATCATGGAAGTGTCAGCAGATCTCAGCCGCTTTTGAAAAGCGGCGCAGAGCGCGAAACCGAGTCGTGCCTAGCGTGAACGCAATATAGGAGCCCGCGGAAAATACCAGAATGTAGCTTGCGGCTTCGTAGCCGAAACGTGGTATGAAGACGAGGCATGCCATAACGTTGAGCGCGACAACAGAAGCCATGGCACCCAGCATGGCGCCGGTCCGCTGCGCGATTTCCAGAGGCTTATGAATCAACAATGCAAGCTGCCATAGGAAGCCACCTACCAACAGTATGGGGAACATGCGCGCAGCGATCGGATCGTCAAAACCCAAAATAAGTCTCGTGATCGGGTGCACAAAAAGAAGGACGCCGATGAACACAGCTCCAAAAATCGCAAACTCGGACAGAATTGAATAGCGGATGATTCGGTGCGATTCGGCAAACTGCCCTTCATTCCAAGCGCGCATAATTCGCGGATGGGCAGCCTGAGTAAGAGGAAAGACCAGGAACGAAAACGATCGGATCGCGATTTCGTAGAGCGATGCGTAAATACCAGCACTGGTGAAACTCGCGAACCTCTGAATCGTCCAGCGATCAATTACCGGCAAGGCCTGCGAGAGCAAGAGCCACAAGCCCACCGCCCAGCCGAACCCCCAAAGTTGGCGAACGATGCGACGGCTGGAAGAGCCCGGGTCAAGTTCTCCCGCAGTATCAGAAGCACTCTGATCGGGCTGGCTTCGCGACCCGAAGATGGGCAACAAAGCAATCGTATAGGCAAGGGCTTGTCCCAATACGATCAGCTCAAATCGCTTGCGGCCCGTGATCGTGACGATAGCAATCGGAATAATGAAACAGCCTGTTGACCGTATGATCTCTCGACGCAACACCGACATCGGCTGCAACTTCGCCTGGAACCTCGACAGTGCGACGGCGTACACAAGGAGAGAGACACAAAACCCTAACGACACGAGAGAAGTAGAAAGTCGAAAGCCCAGCCCAACGAGGACCACTCCGAGTACCAGGGACGTAATTAGGACCGATGCGACTGTGCCTACGGTTACTGCTCTGTCAAAAGCAGTTTGATGACTGCGGGGATCGCCAGCCGCCGGGTGGAAGCGCAGGATTCCCTGCGCGAGCCATCCCGAACTTGCGCCCGCAACCGCGATCAACACGGGTACGATTACGGCGAATCGGCCATACTCGTCTAGCCCAATCAGGCGAATGAAAACGGGGACCGAAATGAGCCCCATGAATCCCGGCACAACTTTGCTGCCGAAATAACTCAACCAGTCCCGCAACAAAGCGGGCTTCAGCACTCTGGCTTCGCGCGGAGGTCCTACCGATGCTTCGGTGCCTGCAATTTGGAAGGTGTCACTCATGCGTCACGACTGCCGGAAACTGAAGGGTCTAGGAATTTTTCGCAACTCTGACGGCCCGCGGTTGCACGGTCCTTGCGCGGGAAATCCTCTGCTTAGTCCGCAGCAATGGCGAGGAAGGACGGTTTGGAACGACGGTCGTTGTGGATGTTCCGCCAGTTCACGCGGGGCATCAAGAGCGTTAAATCCACGCGATCTCGATGCTGCATGGCAATGTTTACCAGCGAATCGACGAGCGACTCGGACAACAGGTGCGGCTTCAAGCCAAGCTGCGCTAGCTTGGTGTGCCTGGCGTTGTAGTAGTGTTCCTCCGCTTCCACGCGAGGATCAGGCAGGTGATCCACGACCACTTTCAAGCCCAGTCTCTGTCCGGCAACCTGCACCATGTGAGCCAATTCCTGCACCGCAAACTGTTCGGTGAACTGATTGAACACTCGGAACTCACCCCTTGCGGCGGGATTGTGGCACGCCAGATCAATGCAGCGGACCGTGTCTCGAATGTCCAGAAATCCGCGCGTCTGTCCTCCTTTGCCGTATACGGTGAGCGGATGCTCCATCGCGGCCTGCACACAGAAACGGTTGAGAGCCGTGCCGAAGACCTCGTCATAGTCGAACCGGTTGACCAGGGCTTCGTCCAAAGCCGTCTCGTCCGTGACCGTGCCGTAGACCACTCCTTGGTTCAGGTCCGTGGCGCGTAGGCCCCAAATCTTGCAGCAGAAATGGACATTGTGACTATCATGCACTTTGGAGAGGTGATAAAAAGATCCCGGCTGTTTGGGAAACGGCAAGACATCTTCGCGGCCATTGTGCTGAATGCGGATGTAGCCTTCTTCGATGTCGATATTCGGCGTGCCGTATTCTCCCATCGTGCCCAGCTTCACCAGATGGCAGTCGGGTTGGAACTCCTTGATCGCAAACAGGACGTTCAAGGTCCCAACGACATTGTTCATCTGGGTAAAAACGGCATGTTGCCGGTCGATCATCGAATATGGGGCAGAACGCTGCTCCGCAAAATGAACGATCGCCTCGGGCGCGAACTCTTTCATGACTCCAGCCAGAAACCCATAATCGAGAATATCGCCCACAAAACTCTCGATCGCGTTCCCCGTCAGCCGCTGCCAAATTCGCAGCCGTTCCGTCAAAGGACGAATCGGCGTCAGCGTCTGTGCTCCCAGTTCGTGATCCCAGGAACGGCGCACAAAGCTATCAACAATTGCGACTTCATCGCCGCGGTTGGAGAGGTGTAGCGCGGTTGGCCAGCCGCAGTATCCGTCGCCGCCCAGAACAAGAATCCTCATGGTCGTCCTCGATGTTGCAGGGGTGAGTGGATGAATCGGAATCAGATAAGTTTCTTTGACGTGCGCTTGAACCAGAGAATCCTGTCTCGCACGGAATGCAGGCCCGTCCCATTCGCGGACGCAAGTCCAAGGTCCGCCTTAATTGTTCTGTAGGTATCATGAGCCAGTAGTTTTCCTGGATGATCACGATCGAGGCTTTCCCACCCTGCTTGGCCAAGCACCCAGATAGCGCCAATCATCAGCGAGAGAAATGCGCCTAACACCATGATTACCAGCCGCGGCGGAAAGGATTTCTTCTCAGGAAGCTTCGCTCCATCCAGAATTTTTACGCTGGGCGTTTCCTTGGCTTCCTGCACCTTGGCCAGTTCACATTGCTGCGTCAGCAGCTCAAAAACGGTTTCCTGAATCTTGTTGTTGCGATAGAGTTCTGCGTAGGTAACGCCTAGTAAGGGGAGCTTCCGAATAGAAGGATAGAGGCTGCTATTGCCAGCAGTCCCATCCGTGGACAAGTCCCCGCCCCCCATTTGCGTGAGTCTTGCTTCCAACTCCGCGATTCGCGCCCGCACGGCGCGCACCCGCACATTGTTGTCAGCGTAAATCTGCCGCAGGCCCTCAAGTTCCGATTGCGCGGCGATCAGGTGACCTTGCAATGAGGCCGCTGCCTCCACCATTGCTTTGCCTTGTTCCTTGATATCGATCGCCGTGTTGTCGCTGGCAAACCTGCTGAACTCCTTTGCCGACGCATCTAAGTCTTGTTTCACCGACTTGAGACGATCCTCCAGAAATACTCGCTCGCGATGAGCCGCCGACGTATTCAATTCCACCACTAACCGGTTGAGTTCTTCTACGTAGGACTCGGTGATATCTTTCACTCTTTGCGGACTATGGTCGGTCACCCGGATGCCAATGATTCCACTCTTGCGGTCTTCCGATATCTCGGTGTTCGCCTCGAGTTGGCGCCTCGCATCTTGCATTCGCCGCACGCCATAGACCGACTTGAGATCGAATTTGTCGATAATTCGATCTTCGACCGTTTCGCTACGCAAGATTCCAATAAACAGCGATCCTGATGTTTTCAGTCCCAGGAGGTCTCCGGCCAGAAGGCCTAAACCGCTGCCACCCCTGGCGCTCATGGCCAATAAGGACGCCAAACCAGAACTCATTTCACTATCCGGAGGCATGAGTTGCGTGCGCGCCTCATACCGAAGCGGGATGAGAAAAGCAAGCACTGTCGCCGCGACAAACCCGCACGCCACCACTCGCAAAATAACGAAACGCTGATCAAGCAACAGGCGCAGACGGCTGTATGCCCGGTGAGAATCACGCCCATCGTAACCACTGATCCGCGCTGGATCAGTAAGCATCGTGGAGCCGGCCAGTTGTTGATCGGCGCTTACGCGAATCGGGGCACTTGGCATGGGAAAGTCGGTATTACGCTAAGTCGGATTCTTGGATCGGGCAGCCTAGGGATGACGGCCGGACGCGCTAATATTGGTCCTCACTGAGATCACGACTCGCTCCTGATCTCCACGACCTCAAATCATGAACTCCAGATCCCCATCAAATACTTCGACGGCAACCGAACGCATAATCAAATGAATCGACAGCACAATCCGGCAGCGGTCCTTGGTGCGCAGGATGATGCCCTCCAATCCCTTCAAGGGGCCACTCCGCACTCGGACGCGACGTCCGACGTTCAAGTAGGGATGCGGCTCTATGTTCTGGACGCAGGAAAGATGGTGTTGTAAATCGTCGATCTCCGCTTCCGGCAGTGCGGCGGGATGTCCATTGAAACTCACGAGTCGCACCGCTCCGGGAAGCTGGCACTCGCAACCGATCCTGAAGAGCCATCTGCACGAAAACGTAGCCGGGGAACAAAACCAATGACAGTTCTTTCCGCCTGTCCTTCCACCGCCGCATCGAACGGTAGAGAGGCACGAAGCACGAGATGCCTTGCGCTTTGATTTGATCGGCAACACGTTTTTCGTGCCGTGCAGCAGTGTAGAGCGCGTACCAATTTACCCCGCTACTTTCCAATGGCGGTTCTACTACTGATGCATTCGCCGTCGTTAGAAGTACGCTCATTGGATGGCTTGTACCAGCGTCGCTGGATGTAGCTTCGCCCCCTCACTTACAGGGTGCTGTGAGCTAAACCCTTACGTTCTCAGCGAACAACCCTTGAAGTTTGCCTTACGCGGAGAGAATTAAACTCTGCGCCCATCACGGAATTGTCGCGGAAATGTAAATAAACTGTCATAAATCTTCGTGGCAGAACGATGTTCCGAAGTCATCTGCAAACTTGTGAAGATTGCGGGAAGCCCCATCGCATCGGTAGTCACGCAGACTGACACTCTGTCGCTCTGTATGCCGTTGCGAGCCACCGACGTTTTATAGGTTTTGCCACCACACAAGAGCGGACGCTTGGATGTGGGTGGCAACTTCTAAGGAGTCCGGTAGTCACGGATGAAACGTTACAAGTTATTGACAATAGCGTGACAAGCTATTCGCCCGCCTTGATGAATATTGAGTGGCTTTTCGAACCGCATGCTGGCCGGTGCGACACGAATTCAGATGCAACCCCCGGATTTTCTACACAAGAACGTTGAGACTCGAATGTGCGAGCACTACCTCGCAGCCGGGGCATTGTGCGCTCTTTCGACAAATTCAATGCGGGTCATCGAGGATGCACGCAGTACATTCGAGGCCGCAGAACTCCGAGAACGAGGAGCTGACCTCCGCCTGCGGTTGTGGGTCGACGATACCGACCGGGCCCAACCGCCCTGGCCCAAGCCTTATGTCCGGGGACTGGATCACCTTGTCTTTGCGAGTTTTGATGAGGGCAGTTCGATGTTGGTGGATCTTCGCAGCCGTCGCGTAATCGGGCGATTTTCGCCGGCAATGGCGGCGGATCTCACATACTGGCAAACCGTAATCTTCCCGATGTTACTCACAATCGTCAGCGCTTCGGTTGGCATTGCGGAACTGCACTGCGCCTGCGTCGCGAGGGAGCAGCACGGTGTGCTCCTGGCTGGTCCATCCGGCGCCGGAAAATCGACGCTGGCCATAGCGCTCTCCCAACAGGGCTTCGGATTCCTCTCAGACGACCGCACATTTTGCTTTATCGAGAATGGTGATGTACAGGCCTGGGGAGCACCCGCTCCACTCAAATTGCGCCCCGCAGCGACTCAATGGTTTAGCGAACTGCGGGAGGACCAACTCACCAATATGCGCAGCGGCGGCCCGGCGTTTTGGCTTGAGCCCGAACACGTGTTCGGAGTGGCGCGAGTTCGACAATGTCAACCCACCTCGCTGATCTTCTTGTCACGCCGAGACTCTCCGGAATTCCAATTGAGCTCGATGTCGTCCACAGAAGCAATGAGCCGGCTGAACGCGGACCTGATGACGGAACTCCCCGACGCGGCCGTAAGGCGCTCGGAGTCGATCAAGAAGTTGGCGGAACTTCCTTGCTGGCTCTTGCAGTATAGCGGGCAACCGCACTCGATCGCGCGGCGACTTTCACTCCATTTGGCAAGAGCCTGACGTTTTGCTGCAACGACGGAGCTTGCCACCATGAATGCACAAATATGAAACATGCCATCCAGACTCGGCCAATCCGCCCAAAAGTGAATTCGAAAGCAGGGGCGGCAAAAGAGCACCGCCCATCGGAGAGAGCTTGTAACGATCCGATGCGCCGCCTCGTGCCGACTCCTCATGCTGCTTATCTCGCGGTGATGGGGCGCACGGTGCGACTGGAAACCAATCATTCCAGACTCCTCAACCAAATGGTCAAGCTGTTCGCTCGATATTCTGGCGCACCAGGCGGGGATCCAGCATTTCTCTGGAGGATTGTCGTGGATGCCGATCTCGAGTTCAACCAACCCTGGCCTCGCAGGTCCACTTTCTCTGACAATGGACTTCGCTTCGCCCAGTTCGGACAACAGAATTTTCTGGCAGTCGACCTCGAAGAACGCGAAGCGATTGCGTTTATTGCGGAAGGGCTTCTCGATGACTCGCAGGGATTTATCAGCCCATTTGTCGATACGTTGTTTTACATGACCTGCGGAAGCCTGGGGCTGGTTCCCGTCGCAGCCGCGTGTGTTTCCTCTGGAATCAATGGTCTTCTCGTTTTGGGTTTACCGAACCAGGGAAAGACCACTGCGAGCTACCTCGCCGCGCAAGATGGACTCATCTTCCACGCAGATCAATCTGTATTTCTGGACCTCATGGGCGGAGAACTTAGGGCTTGGGGGGACTTTGTGCCAATCGCATTCCGGCCGGAAACAATTCAGTTTCTGCCCGAGCTCAAGTCTCGAACGCTACCATTCTCATACTGCGATTTCAGTTTTCTGTACATGGACAAAGAGAAGCTGACTTCGGACCTACCTGGCTTCATAATTCCAAGTTGCACCGTCGTTCTTGAGCGGCAGTCCGCTTCCTCGCCCCGACTAGTGCGTCTCAACGGGACAGACTCCTCCCGCGTTCTCTCTCAGTTCATTGCATTCAAAGACGAAGACCGATTCGAAGCGCAGCGGTCGACGATCCTTTCGGCTCTGTCGGATTTACCGGCGTACCGCCTCGCCTACGATAGCGATCCCGCAACAGCTGCACCGTTCCTGCGGCAGCTGCTAGCGAGTCACGCCCCGCAAAGGAACAGTCAGTCGGATCGAAGCTGACGAGGGACTCTACGATGCAATCCTCCGGCGTCCTGATTTGTCCGGTCGAGACTCTCCCGGTAGCCCGTCGCGCAGCATGGCGAATGTGGACCGAGAGAGCATTGCTGTCCGCTCTCGTCTTGCTGTTTGCGGTTCGAGGATTTATTCCGGCGTGGAAGCACCTCGATCCCGATTTTGCGAACTATTATCTGGCCGCTCGCCTCTATCGCGATCGGTACCCGGTCGAGAGATTCTACGAGTGGACGTGGTTTCAGCGTCAAAAAGATTACGCGGGCGTAGAACGGCCCTTGGTTGGCTTTGCATCATCAACGCCGATTTCAGTTCTGGCGATCGTGCCCCTTTCCTCTCTTCCTCCCTTACAGGCAAATCGCTGGTGGCTGATCATGAGTTTCGGATTCCTGCTTCTGACTGTCGCGATTTTGAAATCAACTACGAGTTTGACCTGGCGGGGTATTGGCATACTGACGTTCCTGTCTGTGGCGCCGCTCCACAGCAACTTTCTTTTGGGCCAGGTGTATCTGTTGACGCTGCTTTTACTGGCTGTCGCCACTTGGCTCTATTTCAGGGATTCGCCCTTTCTGTCTGGCGTAGCCTTGGCGGCCGCGGCCGCCATCAACATATACCCGGCATTGTTTCTGTTGTTTTTCCTGGTAAAAAAGCAATGGCGGGCTGCGGCCGGTCTCGCTTGTGGGATGGCTGGCCTCGTATTACTTTCCCTGCGTCTCTTCGGAGGAGACGCCTCCCGAGCTATTTTTCGAAACATCCTCTCGGGACTCAGAGGAGAAATCATCGATCCCTATGCGACATCGTGGGACTCCCTGAATGCTCTTCTTCGCCGGTTATTTGTCTTTGAACCTGAGCTCAACCCTGCACCCGTCGCGCATCTGCCCGCTTTGTACGCGCTGCTGGCCCCGCTGCTTCATGCTCTAATCCTCATCGCTTTCCTGTGGGCGATCGCTTCTGAAACCGGCGGCAAGCCTCGTCAAAAACTGGAATGGGGAATTGTCTGTTTTCTTCTATTGCTTGTTTCTTCGGCACCGTTCCCTTACCACTTCGTGATCTTGATTGTGACTGTCGCTCTCGTCTTCGATTACCTGACGGAGCGCGGGCAATCCATCTGGGCGACCCTAGTCGTCGCACTCTACACGCTGACATGTACGCCCTACGAACGCCTTTACCGAGTGAACCCGCGCGGTTGGGAGGCCCTGTTCTACTTTCCTCGCCTCGCCTGCATGCTGTTGTTTGCCGGAACGTTGTTGTGGATCCTGATTTCGACCTCGAGAGAATCGTTCGGGAACCGACTCCAGTGGCGCTCTCTGGTGTGGACAGCTCTGGCATTCGTCGTTCTAACCTCGGCGGGATTCCTCCTTAACCTCCGTCACTCCGCCCACCAATTCGACAATTACGAGTCACGCGTAACCACGTCGGTCGGCTCCGCGATCGCAGGGAATCCCGTGGTGACTGACGATAGCATCTTATTTGGCGCTTTGGTTCCACAGTTTGCGGTGGCCCCTGACGCCTACTTTATTCATCGACTCCACGCAGGGGCGATCACGACCTATGGAGGCGGCGGAGATTGGTTTCATCCGGCGTCGACCATCGATGGCCTTCGGAGTTGGGCGGAAGTTGCGTCATCGGGATCTTCTCGGATCGTCCGCTTTGATTCTTCGGGCCCGCCGCTCCGCAATATGATCCACCCCACGGAAGTTGCAGATGCCGGGCAGCCAGTCGTCTCGCCGCATGCCGAACTCTTGGCCTACATCCGCGAGGTTCGAGGCCGCGGCAGTTTGTGGGTGCGCTCGCTGGCGCGAGTGCAAGGTGAAACACAAACCAATCCTGAACGGCAAATGGCTGGAAAACAGTACGACGTGCGCGACGCTGCGTTCTCTCCGGATGGACAAATTATTTTCAGTTCCTCGCAGCCAGGAAGATATCGCCTTTACTCTGTCCGCCTGGACTCTGGCAGCGTGACCGAGTTAGCAGCGGTGGCTTGCTCGGCGCGTTATCCGGCCTTTTCGCCAGACGGACAATGGATGACGTTCAGTTGTCAGCGCGACGGAGTCTGGCAGTTGGTTGCGATGAACCGCGCGTCCAGCGAACAGCGCCAACTGACGAATGGTGATTGCAATTCCATCACGCCGGCTTGGGTCTCCGACTCCAGAAGCCTGGTCTACGCCACCGATTGCGGCCGCGCCCCTGGAATTACGGCGCTGTCGAAACTCAGCGTAGTACGCTAACCGCCATTTTGTATGCATGAAGCTCTTCAAGATCGACCGCAACGTCGGGAAGCCGCGGAGCTTCCTGTCGCCCCTTCGATTTTTCAATCCAACTCCCGACAACTAACCCTTTTGGTTATGTCTTTGTCGGGCATTTTCATCTTTCTGCAGGTGTTTTCACTTCCCTGCACACCGCGTTTGGCAACGGGCGATCAGGCTATCTATCTTCACAATGCCACGCGGGTGCTCGACGGAGAATTGATCTTCCGCGACTATGACCATTTCACTCTCCCCGGCACAGACGTCGTTTACGCAGCATTGTTCAAATGCTTTGGCGTGCGCGCCTGGATACCGCAAGCTGTGCTGGTGTTTCTGGGAACCGTCATGGTGTGGCTCATCATCTCGATCTCCGAAAAGCTGATGCGCGGAACCATAGTCTACTTACCGGCCTTGTTGTTCATCACTCTGCCCTTTTCCAGCTACCTCGATGCAACGCATCACTGGTTTAGCCTGGTCGCAGTAACTGCAGCTGTCGCAATTCTGGTCGAAGCTCGGACTCCCGCTCGTCTCGCCTATTCTGGCGCGCTTATAGGAATTGCTACTTTTTTCACTCAGTCGATGTCCCTTCTTACGGTTGGCTTCGGACTCTTCCTACTGTGGGAGCGCAGCCAGGATGCCGAGGACTGGTATGAGCTTTTGAAGAAAGAAGGATTCCTTGTGGCCGGATTTCTTGCCGCGATCAGTGCCAGCCTTGCATATTTCGTGTGGACAGTGGGAGCGAAACGGATTTTCTATTTCACGGTCACATTTGTTGTGAAATATTACCCCGCCGATTGGTTCAACAACTGGCACGTCTACCTCACAGGCAGGCCGCAGTTGCACGCTTGGGCTACGTGGTTCGATGTTCCAGCATTTGCACTGATTCACTTGATCGTACCGTTCGTTTACGTTCTGTTCCCTGTCATCTACACGTTTCGATCGGGAAAGAAGGCGTCGGTGGCCTTCCGCCGGCTCGTGTTCATCAACGTCGCAGGGCTGTTCCTCTTCCTGACAGTTGCCTCGGCGCCTGCATACAGCCGCCTCTATGTTGTGTCGCCGCCCGCACTAGTGATCATGGTCTGGATGATCCAATCGTCCACGATCTCGCGATCGTTATTGCGGTGGGCTTGGGTCACCGTGTTCATCATGCTGATGGCGCGACCCATGATGACGCAACTTCGCTGGAAGGAATGCCTGGATCTTCCGACGGGGCTCACGGCATTCTACGACCCGTTGCTCTATGAGAAGTGCAAGTGGATGTCGCAGCAAACCGAGCCTCTCGACTACTTCTTTGGTGACCATTTGCTTGCGTTTACGCTTCGTCTGCGCAGCGTGGGCCGGGTCCCATTCCTGCGTCCCACCGATTACACGCGCCCTGAGGAGGTAACCGATGCAATCCAGGGAATCGACAGGTTTCATGTGCGTTTTGTCAGTTGGTATATCGGGCTAGACCGAGAGAAGGACGCTGCCCGTCATCCTGAGGGCAATCATCTCGCGCCGATTCGCCTCTATCTTCAACAGCATTACCATATCGCGCAGACATTCACCAATGGAGATCAAATCTGGGAACGAAACCAGTAGCTTACGCAAAGAGGTGTGCGGATCGATCTCCCTCGTTTTCTACCAACACAGCACGCGTCACACCTCGTGTGGGGAACAGCATGTCTTTCAGCCTCAGAGTTGAAGCTTCAAGATATTTCCATGACAAGCTCGCCAATCCGATCGTAAATAGAGTCGCGAGCAATCCGCAGAGAATCACGGCCACTCCTCTCGACACGATCGCATCAGCACCAAATACTTTCCTCAGGACGAGTTGGGACACAACAAAAGCTGGCAGATGAATCAAGTACATTGCGTAGCTGATCGTTCCCAGATAAACGGCGCTCTTTGAGCGGAGAAGAGACGATACAAATCCAAGGGTACCGCTCCAGCGGGCACACACGCCCACTAAGGACGCACACAGCATGGCAAGAAATGAGAATCCAAATACACTGAATGTCCATGTCGTGCGAACATCTACTCCGCGCCACGCGCCGCAGACCGTGGCCAGGAAGACCAGACCGAGCGACGCAACGCTGAGCGCAACGATCAATCCTCGATCCAAAACCTTCTTTGTTGCATAGCTGCGATCCGTCGCGCGGGATAGAAGTGCGACGCAGCTTCCTGCGGCTAAGCTATCGAAACGGAAAACAAAACCCATGCTTTCGCCTATATGCGGAGTGCTATGCGCCAGGCCGCGAAGTACTGGACATGCGAGCAGGGGCGCAATCGAAAAGAAGAACACCACCCTGCGACTGCCCTTCAGCAGGATGGGCGCCCACACCAGATAGAAAAGTTCCTCTACGGAAAGCGACCAATAGATGCCAAAGCAGTCCTTAAACTGGAGCGGGGAGTACACAATGTGCGGAAACTGCGGCAACGATGCAGGAGGAGATTGAAGCAACAGTCTTCGTGCGGCTACTTTGATGAATCCCGGCATAAGCGAAGACACGAATAACGCGTGCCGACCGATCTCCCGATAGTCGACCTGTTCCGCGTGCACGAGCGCGAGCACCAAGATGAGACCCAACGTGATGTAGTAAGGAGGAAAGATGCGTAGCGTTCGCCGCCCGTAGAAAGTCTTGAAGCCCGCTTGCCGCTCACGCAGATCGATCAGGATCCCTGTGATCAGAAATCCCGATATGGCGAAGAATAAGTCAACGCCCATCCATCCGAGATTCAGGGGAGTCCCAAGGCTGATTGAGGGCGGCACGAAATGCACAGCGAAGACGCCGAGAACTGCGACTGCCCGAAGTCCATCTAACTCCTTGATTCGACCCATACGGAGTCTTTCGCTCGAACCATCGACGTGGCGGCGTTACGTACACGTGGGCGCCGTTTCCGGCTGAAGCCTTTTCGCATCGATGCTCGGCTTGGGCAATTTCACGATGTTCTTCAATTGGCGATTGATCCACAGCTCGATTGGGAAATCGTAGAAGTCGAAATTCAGACGCACGCGCGCCGGGTATGCCGTGAGATGCTGAACCGCCTTGGCAAATCGTCCGTGCCCAGTCGTCGCGATGGGCTCACGATCGAACGCGATCCGCAGATAATCTCGCATGGTCTGCACTCGCTGGTGATCGCTGCCTTTGAGCCAGGGCAGAACGGTGTAACGCGGGAAATAATCCGCCCAGCCCTCCAGCGTCTTCGGAACTTCGATGCCCAACTGCGCCGCCTGATGAAAAATGGGCGAACCTGGGTACGGCGTGAAAATATTCGTCCAGAACTCTGCGCCTGGAAACTTGCGGCAAATATCCATCATGAAGTTGACGGTCTCGCGCCGCTCTTTTGGGCCTTCTCCCGGAAACCCGAAAATGATGTTGAACGAAGGAATCACGCCTGCCTTGATGCAACGCTCCGTCGACTGATAGATATCGCCGAGAACTTGAAAATCTTTGTTCATCAGCTTCATGACGGTTGGAGAAGCCGTCTCAATTCCCTGGCAGATCTGATGCAGGCCGGAGCGGCGCAACAGCGTCAACTCATCGATGCTGAGGCGCGCCGTCAAGTTCGTCGTGGCTTGAACACTCCACTTGAAGTTCGCACCGGCCCGAATCAGTCCCTCCGCAATCTTGAGTGACCGGTCGAGGTCGACCAGAAAGTTATCATCGGCCATCCACAATAATTCCAGCCGATAGCGTCGCGTCAACTCGATTGTCTCCGCGACCACCTGCTCGACGGGCAGAGCGTTCCACTTGCGCCCATACACGCCAGCATTCGTGCAATAGGCGCAATTAAAGGGACACGCCAGGCTGGAGACATACATCGCCCAGCGTCGCCCACAGATTTTTTCGTAGGCGTCAAAATCGGCAAGTTGGTAGGCCTTGGCCGGCATCTCCTCGAGCCGTCTCAACGGTCGCTCGGGAGTGAAGTGCAGCTTGCCGTCGATCTTGAAGCCGATGCCCAGAACATCCGCCAGAGACGCATCGTCACGCAAGCGATCGGCAACCGCCAGCATGCTCTCCTCCCCCTGCGCTCGGACGACAATGTCTACGTAGGGTGCCTCGAGCGTCTGCGTGGGAAGTAGAGAAGGGTGCCACCCTCCCAGAATGATCGGGAAATCCGCATCCCAATTCTTAATCGCCCGCGCTACTTCAACAGTCTCGCGAATCATGGGGCCGGTGACCAGCGAAATGCCCAGGCACAAAGCATCTTTCACTTCCTTCATGATTCGCTTCTTGTAGTCCGGAGTGATCGACGCGTCGATAATGCAGATCTCGTACCCCGCTTCCAGAAGAGGAGTTGCAATCGCCAGGATTCCAAGCGGCGCAGTGGCCTCGATGCTGGAAAATGATGCGACGAAAAATACAATTTTCTTCGAGGATTTCACCGCAATGCCTTTCGTCGGGTCACACCCAAGTCACAAATCGAAGTCGAGAGTGAGACCCAAAAGCTACCAACTGGCGGCCTGGTATTTGTCTTGAAATTGTCAAAACTCTGCAAAATCCGGACGCCCGAGCGACGCTGTTCGCACGAGCATTCTTTTGCATTCTCTATACGAAGAAGTGACAATCGTGTTCCTCTGCTATTGAGCTCACGACGCCTTCCTCGAACGAAATGATTCATTGGGGAGGGGAGCAGGAGCGATGCTCTGCTTCTGGCTTCGATTCAACCACCTCCAACGGGGAATCTCGACCAAATACCGAAGTTCCGCCAGCACATAAAAACCGCTCCGTCTGAGCAAGTGTTGGTGTCTCCACCAACCCAGGTTCAAGACCAGCGGTGGATCGCCCCTTAAAGACATAGCCATGCGCGAAAGCCGCGAGGGAGCCGGCTGCCCTTTATCCTCCGTTCCTTGCTGTCTCGATGCGCACGCATACTGCTGATGGAGAAATAGAGCGAGCTTGGAACTGGGCCAGTAGCTGAATTCGTAGACCGGCAGCCCAGAGAAGGCCCAATCCATTGAGTAATGGTCAATCCAAGCGCGAGGTCCAAGACGAATTTCTGCGCCCCAGCCTTGCACCAACTGCGGGATGCGCGCACCGAAGATGCGCGCCGACATCTCCGTGACGATCACGACAAACTCTCGCAACATCTCGCTGTTGCCAACCCTCTGCTCGATTTCGCTCCACATTTCCATATCCAAAGACCGACGGTGCAGGAAATACCCGATCTCGTACAGGCAAGACATTCGGATCCACTGGGTGAAGATGTGGCGGCACGCATGTACTACTTGCAGCAGAAAAGCATCCGCGTCCGATAGCGCAGGAAAGGCAGAGTCGTTCCCGCAATACGTGGCCTTCTGCGCCATGGAAAACACGTCTGGGATCGGCAGCAGTCCGTGCATCTTGTTGTCCCAGATGTCCGTATGGAACTCGACGGCGTGGGGCGCTCGTGGTGAATATTGCTCATCGCTGCGTGACGGCGCTCGTCCGGGAGAAACGAAGATGGATTCCCTGCTCGACCGAGAGCGCTGCGCGCGGTACCCAGCTTCGATCAGCACGCGCCGTGCAGCCGGTAAAGACTTTTCGTGAACCAGATAGTCGAGGTCGGCTTGATGCCGAAGAGCAGCCCATGGACAGAACTGGGGAACGAGAGAAAAACCCTTGACCACGGTGTATTGCACGCCCGCAGCATTCAGTTCGCGATTGATGGCTTCGAACCGCCGCGCCATCATTTCGATCCGCAACTGATTCGAGGCGAAGTTCCGCTCCAACCTGGACAACACGGATGACGGCACGCTCTCGTTCACGTGCTCGTCTTTAAGTCTCTCCATGAAGTAAAAAGCTAGCCCGGTATCGTCCATCCACTGCAGAACCTGCTTCCAGTCCCGCTGCGTAAACTGCGCAATCGCACTGAGCCACTTGTGACGATCGCCAGAGAAACTCAGGAAACGAACGACCGTCTCCGCCAGAGAGCGCTTCACGGCTGCGGTCTCCGAGGGCCCGCTGATCCTGTCCGCTGGAAGTGGCAGATGAGGACTGCAGGCAGTTTGCAAGCGTCCGCAAACAAATGAGACTTGCCGGCCTGCACGAAGAGATTCATTTCTGGTTCACCCAACCATAGAGCCTCAGTCGTCAGGCACCGGAAGCCACTTGAGGCAAACACGTCCACGATTTCCTGGGCTGCGCGAGGCCGCATTTTGATTTGAATCGCCGAGCTTCCGTCCCGAAAACCAACCCGCCAGCCTCGCGCGTACGCGTCAGAATGAAGATCGCTCACGAAGACATCGGCGCCATCCTTCGAAACCCGCGCGAGCTCACGCACCATGGATTCCAGGTCATCAAGATGTCCCACGGCGAATGAGCAGATTGCGAGGTCAAAAGCCACGCTAGCTACGGGAAGGCTCTCGCAATCCGCTCTGGCGAGCCGCCCTTGGATCGAACCTTTCTGTCCCGCAATCCGCAGCATCGCGCTAGAGCAATCGATTCCCACTCCCGAATCGCACCCCTGCGACATGAGTCTCTCCAGCCATCTCCCTGTGCCGCACGCCAGGTCGAGAACCGATTTATCGCGCAGGTCGGTCAGCAGTGGCGACAGATAACGTTCTTCCCGCGCCAGCAGCGGATTTGGAACGTGGTCATAACTCGGAGCCCACCATTCATAACCCTCCGCTGCCGAGACGATGCGAGGCTCGCCAGGCGCCGAGGACGCACATGTACCAGTTGCCGTGTATTCGGAGTCAGCGTTTGTCGCAATGCTCACAGGCTCTCTGCCTTCGGCTTGCGGAGTTCGATGACCTGCTGCATCCATTTCAGTTCCAGCGGCGCTCCGTACACTCCGAGGCGATACCGCCAACTGCTCAACGCCTTCAATGCGAGTCGCCCCCAATTCGGCAGCCGGATGTCTTGAACGGTGGGCCAGCGCGACGACACCACGAGCTCAAAGTTGTCGATCAACTCTTTCGTGGCCGGCCGCAGCCAGGGCGTTTGCGGGTCCTTCTGTGTCGCGAACCGCTGCCAATGCTCCGTCGCCCATTCGTCAGGCGTAGTCGGAAATTGAACCTTGTCCTCCACTTCGCCATACATGCGAGCGCGCTGGGGCACCGGAGTGTAGTGTTCGACGATGATCTCGGCATCGGGATTCAGGCCCTTCAGTTGCCGTATGAACCCGATGCATTCGCGAGTGTCGCCCTCCGGATCTTTGGGATTTCCAAATATGATGGAGAATTCCGGGATGATGCCGAATCGCCTGATGCGCGAAGCCAGCGCCAGAGTATCTTCCGCGCGCAGATCTTTGTTCATCTCCTTCAGAATCGCGTTTGAGCCGGATTCCGCCCCAAAGAAAATCATGGTACAACCTGCCCGTCGCAGCGCCCCTAAGGTGCTGTCCGAATACTTCATCATCACGTCGGTTCGCCCTTCGCACCACCAGCGCAGGTTCAGTGGCGCGAGCCGGTCCGCGAGTTCTCGGGTGTGGTCCTCGCGTAGGAAGAAGTTGTTGTCGTAGAACTGTACGGCGTCGACTCCGTAGGTTTTGACCAGATGTCGCAGCATACCCTCGGTTCGCGCGGGCGATTCCATCTTTTCCCGGCTGCCGGAAAATGTCACCACGCCACAGAAGTTACAGCGATAGGGGCACCCCAGACTTGCCTGATGAACCGCTGTCCTGCTGCCCAGAAATGTCGGCAAAAGGTACCGCTCGGCCGGCAGGCGGTGATACGGGTACCATGGGAAATCGTCCAGGCTCCTCATGGGGCGTTCTGGATTCTGGCGAACCGTTCCATCGGACATCTTGTAAGAGAGTCCGGCCACATCCTTGGGATCGCGATGCCCGCGAATCACATCCAGCAACTCCAGAAACGTCTGCTCCCCCTGGCCGCGTACGGCATAGTCCACATAGTTCGCATTCAGCACGGCCGCCGTGTAGTTGGAAGCAAAGTAGCCTCCCCAAACGATGGGCAGATTCGGAAATCGCGCGCGAATCTCGCGGCAGCTTGCCACTGCGCCCACGGTCTGCGGTCCCGGCATTACCGTAACCGCGAGCACTTCGACCGGTCGATCCTTGAGGATGGCGAGGAGACTTTCGGTAGGGTATGGGTCGAGGTTGCCATCGACAATGGCGTAGTCTTCCTTCCCTTCCACGACTGCCGCGATTGAAAGAATCGACAACGGAAATCGGCGATTGCGCGGCCTGGTCGCTTTCGGATTGTAGAAAAGGATCATTCGCCGACACCGGACGCCGCGCTGTTGCGGCGGCAGACGAGACTATTCATCTGAGAGCTGATACGGCCGCTACGCTACCAACTGCGAGGCCGTGATTTGTCTCAGTTTTGTCAAAATTCTGCAATTTTGAATGGCGCGAACCGCACGAAATTCGCGGCGTTCTCATCCCTTCGAGTTCGCCCGGCCGAGTTGGGCAAAGTGACAGACATTTGACAATCCGATGACAAACCGCCATGCCACGCAACCTAGAGTGCTGTAGCTGAAGTCTCCACAGTGAAGCACTTTGTCCGGGACGAACAAAGTCGTTTTGTTCTACCCGCCCTACGACGGCCCGCCGTTGGGCGCTCCCTTATCCCTGCTTTGCCTCGCATCTCCGCTGCTGCAAGCTGGATTCGAAGTCAAGCTGGCCGACAATTTCCTCTCCAGTGACTATGAAAGGGCCATCCTTCGCGAATCCGCAGACGCTCTCCTGCTCGGCATTTCGGTTCTGACCGGACCGCATATCGGCGCAGCGGTGCGAATCTCCAAAGCCGTAAAGAGCCTTCGCCCCACCTTGCCCATCGTCTTCGGCGGTTGGCACGCCAGCCTGGCCACGCAGCAGACCCTGCGCGAACCCTTTGTCGATGCAATCGTACGTGGCCAGGGTGAGCTTACCCTGCTCGAACTCGCACAGCGAATCGCTCACCACGAAGATTGGCACGGCGTCCGCGGCCTTTCATTCAAAGACGCCGACGGAAGCATCGTGCACGAACCGGAACGCGCCGTGGCCGACATCAACACGCTGCCCCCGCCCGCATACCATCTCGCAGACCCAGGCATTTATGCCGGCGCCGGCGGTCTGCGGCAGCTCGCCTATACCAGTAGCGTGGGATGTCCCTACCAATGCAATTACTGCACCGACCAGGTGTTCTACAAGCGTCGATTTAATGCCTATCGCGTCGAACGAGTGGTCAGCGATCTTGCGGAGCTGGTTCCGCGTTACAACATCCAGCACGTCCCGCTCTTCGATTCCAATTTCCTGGTCGATCGCAAGCGCGCGGTAGCCATTGCAAAAGGAATCATTGCCAGCGGAGTCAGATTCCAGTGGGACTTCCAAACCTCGACAGACTTTCTCGCTCTGATGAGCGATGATGACGTCCACTTACTTGCAGAAAGTGGCGTGCATCACATCGGGTTCGGCACCGAGTCGGCCTCCCAAGAGGTGCTGGCTCTTATGAACAAGCGCTTTCAACACGTGGATCAGATGGTCGAGACCGCACGCAAAACACACCAGGCAGGCATTCACGTCGTCTTCAACATCATTCTCGGCTACCCCGGCGAGACCGAGGCTCATCGTCAGCAGACGTTTCGGATCATGAGCGATATCGCCAAAGAGTACCCCAACATCAGTTTTTCGCCCAACATCTTCACCCCGTATCCGGGCATTCCTATCTGGCCCCAGCTTAAGGAAATGGGAGTTCGTGAGCCTCAGTCTCTTGCAGAGTGGGAAACGCTTGCCCTGGGCACGAACGTTCTGCCTTGGCTGCGTGGCGAGGAGCTACAGCGATTACGCCGAAGCCTTGAGTACTTTCTGCTCAACAACCAGATTCGCAAGGTCACAAGCAAGATCCCGTGGGCACGGCGGGGCGTACAGCGAATTCTCGGAGCGCCCGTCCGCTGGCGGATCGGCAGGAGCCGCTACTCGTTCCCTTGGGAGCTATGGGTGTCGCGTGCGGTCGAGAAAGTTGTCACCCGACGTTCGCTCTTGACCGGGCAACCTCTGGCCGGACCTACGCAGGAAGTGTGCTGATTCGATTCAGGGGCTACTGATATGGCAGACGTACTGCTGACACATTCGTATCACCTTTACTATGACCGCAAGCAATTGCGGAAGATGCAGCCCTATCCTCCGCTCGGCACGCTCTATGCCGCCGCACTCTTGCGCGCCGCGGGCATTTCCGTCGCCGTATTCGACACAATGCTGAACGATCCCGAGGCGGGTTTTCAATTTGCTCTCGCACAACATCGCCCACGAGTCGTCGTGGTGTTTGAGGATAACTTCAATTTTCTTTCGAAAATGTGTCTGACGCGCATGCGCGACGTGGCGTATCACATTCTCGAAACCTCCCAACAGGCTGGAGCCACGGTGCTCGTGAACGGCTCGGATGCATCCGACCACGCCCTCGATTACCTTCGAAAAGGTTTCCGCTGTGTGTTACTTGGGGAAGCCGAACAGACGCTACTCGAAGCGGTCAACCATCTTTTGAAGGGAGATAGCGACGCGCTAGATCGGGTTCCCGGCCTGGCATATCTGCATAAAGAGACTGGCGATGTCGTCAAGACTGAGCGCCGCGGTTTAATGCAGAATCTGGATCAGCTTCCATTCCCTACGCGCGATCTTCTCGATACGAATCAGTACCGAAAAGCATGGAAGTCGGCCCATGGATATTTCTCACTGAACATTGTGGCCAGCCGCGGCTGCCCCTATCGTTGCAACTGGTGTGCGAAGCCGATTTACGGCGATTCCTTCTCGGTTCGCTCGGCCGCGAGCGTTGCTGAAGAGATGCGTCAACTGAAGTACGACTTCGGTGCCGAACATCTGTGGTTCGCCGACGACATTTTCGGATTGCGCCCAAGGTGGGTTCGCGAGCTCGCCTCGGAAGTCCAGCGCCTGGACGCGGCGGTCCCTTTCAAAATGCAGTCCCGCGTGGACTTGATGAGCCCCGACAACGTGGCTGCACTGCGCCGTGCCGGCTGTGCCGAAGTGTGGATGGGCGCCGAATCTGGATCGCAAAAGATTCTGGATGCCATGGATAAAGGCACGCGCGTCGATCAAATCGCCAAAGCTCGTGAAAATCTCAAGCGCGCAGGGATTCGAGCCTGCTACTTCCTACAGTTTGGTTATTCCGGCGAGTCGTGGACAGATATTCAGAACACGATCAAGCTCGTGCGCGATACCCGCCCCGACGACATTGGAGTTTCCGTGTCGTACCCGCTCCCCGGAACCAAGTTCTTCGACCGTGTACAGGCACAACTGGGAGCAAAAACCAACTGGTCCGATAGTGAAGACTTATCGATGATGTTTCAAGGTACCTACACCAACGAGTTCTATCGCGCTTTGCACGATGCCTTGCACGCCCAAGTCGACTGCTGGAATTCTGGTTCAGGCACTGCTCCAAGCGAGAAGCTAGCTCGCCATGAACCCGATGAGTTGTGGAGGCAAGTGATGCATCTGGAAAGAACCTGCCGGAATCCGAGACCTACGATTCTCGGCAACGGCTCAGAGGACAGGCTTGTGCAGTTGCAGACCCAAAGCTATGCCACAAATTTCGACGAACTCCTGAACGTTCTCGCCAGCTAACCATGGACATTCTCCTCACTCACGGTTATTTCCTTTACGAGGACCCAAAGGAGCTTCAGATCATGAAGCCCTATCCGCCTCTGGGGATCCTTTACATTTGCTCACACTTGCGGCAGAAGGGCCTGAACGCCGAAGTGTTCGACTCCACATTCTCATCGCGCCAGGAGTTGTGGGATTTGCTGAAGCAAGGGCCGCCGTCCATTCTTGGTGTTTATGCGAATCTCATGACTCGCCCGAATGTGGTCGACATTCTCCGTGTAGCCAAACAGATGGGCTGGCAGACTGTGGTCGGAGGACCAGAACCGGGCGCTTATGTTCAAGAATATCTGAGGGCAGGAGCGGATGTCGTCGTCATCGGTGAGGGCGAAATTACGCTGCAAGAATTGGTGCCGGCACTCCAGTCACACGCGATCGACAAGTTGCAAACCATCGAGGGCATCGCTTTCCACGCGCCTGACGGCTCCGTCATACGCACTAAACCTCGCGAGCAGATCAAGGATATTGATGCGCAGCCTTGGCCTGCCCGCGAATTGATCGATATGTCCCGCTATGTGGAGGTCTGGCGGAAACACCATGGGATGGGATCCGTCTCCCTGATCACTGCCCGGGGCTGCCCGTACCATTGCCGCTGGTGTAGCCATGAAGTTTTCGGGAAGACGCATCGCCGCCGAAAACCAGTCTCGGTCGCCGACGAACTTGAGTGGCTGATCAACCGCTACCAGCCACAAATGGCTTGGATGGCAGATGACGTTTTCACAATTCATCACGGCTGGCTGTTCCAATATGCAACCGAGTTGAAACGACGTAACTTGAAGTTGTCGTTCGAATGCATTTCACGAGCCGACCGGTTGAACCAGCAGGTTGTAGAAACATTGGCCGAGATGGGATGCTTCCGAGTCTGGATCGGTTCCGAGAGCGGCTCGCAGCGCATCCTTGACGCGATGGAACGTGGCGTCACCGTCGAACAAGTCCAAACGGCCGTGGCGCTCTGTCGATCCGTAGGAATCCAAACCGGAATGTTCCTCATGTGGGGATATGAGGGCGAAGAGATGTCTGACATTGAAGCGACGGTGGAACACGTCAAGAAAACGGATCCCGACATCTTCTTCACCACGGTTGCTTATCCCATTAAGGGCACGCCGTATTTTTCAGAAGTAGCCGATCGGGTGGAGGGCATCGAAGTCTGGAGCGCAGGCTCGGACCGGGATTTTCGTATTCGCAATCGACATTCGCGCCAGTTCTATAAGTTTGCCGACAAATTGCTTCGTAGCGAAGTGGAACTGAAGCGACTGGAGCCCAAGCCTGACGTGGACGGCACGCAACTGACCGCCCTGCGCAATGGAATTGCCGAGGCGCGGGCGGGCCTGCAGGCGACTCTCACTGAGGTCGAGGCCTGACCCCATGTCTGCCATGCCACAACCGGGGCTTGCAACTCCCTTCGATGCAGTCGCGAATCGCTACGACGAGACTTTTACCTCGTCTGTTATCGGACGAGTCCAACGCGCGCCGGTGTGGCGTGAAATTGAAAAGACGTTTCGATCTGGAGACCGCATCCTGGAAATCGGCTGTGGAACCGGCGTCGATGCGTGTTTTCTAGCGGAACGGAACATCCGGGTGGTCGCTTGCGACGTTTCCGTGCAGATGATCGACGTCGCAACGCACAGAATTCAGCAACGGGGGCTGCAGAAACTCGTTCGTCCACTCGTGCTTCGCGCCGAAGACATCGCCGACCTTCCTGCTGGCGAATTGTTCGATGGCGCCCTCTCCAACTTCGGTGCGCTGAATTGTGTCGACGACCTCAACCGGGTTGCTCGTGGCCTCGCCAGGCTGCTGAAGCCTGGCGCGACCGCCATGTTGTGCTGGATGGGCCCGCGTTGCATGTGGGAAATGCTCTGGTATCTCGGCAGATGGAACCGAACTAAGGCATTCCGCCGCTTCAACCCAGCGGGGGTGAGCGCTAGAGTCGCGAACGGCGCATTCGTGCGAGTCCGCTATCCTTCCGTGACAACTGTGGCGGGCTCGTTTGCTCCTGAATTTCGGGTGAAATCAATCCGTGGAATCGGAGTTGCCGTGCCCCCCAGCTTCGTCGAACCATGGGCCCGACGGCATCCGCGATTCCTCCAACTGTGTGAGCAGTTCGATTCCTGGTTAGGGACTTGCCCGGGAATCCGATCGCTGGGCGATCACGTGCTAGTTCGGCTTCAGCGCCAGCAAACGGATCTCGGTGGTGTTGAAAGATGAGCACGCTGGTGTCCATCACAGCTCCAGCAGAAGCGCGGGCGCTCGATTCGCATCAGATCCATGACCTTCCGGTATTGGTGATCTTTCCTCACAACCAGTGCAACTGCCGCTGCGTCATGTGCGACATCTGGCGTATTCGGCAGCCGCAAGAGATTACTCCGGCAGATCTCGAGGAACAATTGGCTTCCTTCCGAAGACTGGGTGTACGCTGGGTCGTCTTTTCGGGAGGCGAACCGCAACTCAATAAGAAGTGGAGTTACTTAGCGCAAATCATCCGCTCCACCGGAAGCCGTGTCACACTTCTAACAGCCGGGTTGCTCTTGAAATCTCAAGCGCAGACCGTCGCGGACACCGTTGACGACGTAATCGTCTCGCTCGATGGTCCCCCTCAGTTGCACAACTCCATCCGGCGCGTACCGGCTGCCTTCGAGCGGATGGCAGAGGGTGTCCAAGCTCTGCGCCGGATCCGCCCCGACATGCCGATACGTGCGCGCTGCACTGTGCAAAAGGCAAATCACCGTGCGCTGCGAGCGGTCGTCCTGTCCGCGAAGCAGATCGGGCTGACCTCAGTTTCGTTCCTGGCGGCCGACCTCACGTCTTCCGCCTTCAACCGCTCCGAAGGCTGGCTACCCGATCGTTCCGCCCAAGTCGCTCTACTCCCTCAAGAAGTGGATGCACTGCAGGCTGAGGTTGAACGGCTCATCTCGGAAAATATTGCTGATCTGAATTCAGGATTTGTGGCGGAGAGCGCTCTCAAATTGCGCCGCATCGTCCAGCACTTCCGCGCCCACCTGGGCCAGGTCGAGAACGAAGCGCCACGCTGCAATGCACCGTGGGTCTCGGCCGTGATTGAAGCCTCGGGAGACGTGCGGCCATGTTTCTTCCACCCGGCAGTCGGAAACATTCACCGGCAAGCATTCAGAGAGATCATCAACAGTTCGGAAGCCTTATCCTTCCGAGCGCACCTTGATGTTGCCAGCAACGAAATCTGCAAAAAGTGTGTGTGCTCCCTGTACGTTCCGCGGTCAGACCAAAAACCAACTCCACCTATTGCTTGAAAGTGAAATCCGCAGTTTTCGCTTCGCTCGCTCCCACAGTAACCTTCTGAGTCTGCGTTCCCAATTTTTCCTGCCACGCCGAGATTGTGTAGGTGCCGGGAGGCAGGTCTTTCAGTTCGAAGCTTCCGTTCTTGTCGGTTACGGCAAAATATGGATGCTTGAACACCGCGATATAACCCTTCATCCAGGGATGGACGTTGCACTTGACCGGGATCGCAATCTCCTCGCGCGCGAATGTCTGTTCCAGAGGCATTCCGTGAGGCTGCGTCATGTTCCATTCCCGATTATTATTCGGGCTCGGGTGGATATTGTGCGTGGTTTCATCGCTGTTTACGACATCCAGCTTTTGATGGGCCTGAAGAGCGAGAACATGCGGTTTGTACTGGCAGCCTTTCTGCTCCAGAACGGCCGCCTGCTGCGGAGGCTGGAAGTCGTGTGCCGTAAGCCCGTCAGAGACGTAGACGACCACATTCTCCATGCCCCCATCAATTCCGACGACGATGTCCTCCGTAGTCGCGGGCGTCGGATGCAACTTGGCACAAAGTGGATCTTGCGACATATCAATGCGAGCCGGTTTGGGAGCAACCCCATCAAACTTCACGGTGCCCTTCACCGATGCGCCAGCGTCCGCTGGACCTGCCTTCCCAGACAACATTCCGACCGATACTGACAATGCCACCAGAACACATACAGAAACGAATCCTGATTTCAATTTCATTGGATAGCCTGCCTCTTAGGATTTGCAATTCCTAACGTTAGCCATAGTTAATAAGTCGCCGCGCAACACTTGATATCGCCAGCTGCCTGAAACGCTCATTTCCCGATCGGCTCTATCTTCAGCCGAGCATGGGTCTTGTGTGCGCTGAGAGAGCGGATGTAGTGCACCACGTCCCACCTCTGATCGGCGTTCATTGCAGCGGCAAAAGAAGGCATGGGAGTTCCATCCAGCCCAGTGACCAAGTCGCGAAACATATCTCTATCGGACTCCCCGCACTTGAACCGCGATCCACTGGTAAAGTCAAAAGGCGTGATGGGATAACCCTTGTCGTCGACAAGGGTCGCAGCCGATGGACCATGGCCCCGCCCGTCTTTGCCATGACAGGACCAGCAATTCATGCTCTGGAAAAGCTGGGCACCGCGCTGAATGCTCTCGGCGGTGTTAGGCGGCTCCGCTGGAATTTCGACCGGAGTCGCAGGCTTCTCCTCCTGAAATGCGGAAGAGAAGGTTTTTATATAAGCAACCAGATCGACACGCTCCTGTCGCAGCAGCGGCTTCCACGAAGGCATGCCACTCGCATGAACGCCCCGGCTGATCGTGTCGTACAGGTCAATGTCGAGCGGCAGACTCCCGCTGGGCGTGGATCGGCACTTGAACACAGCCTTGGTGAAGTCGCGGGGTTTCGGATCAAGATATGGCGCGCTCTCGCCTCGCCCGTCCCCCTCGATCCCATGGCAGAAAATGCAATAACGTTGATAGAGTGCTTTGCCGCGCTTCGCGTTCCCCGTCAGATCGCCGACGTGGCTCTCCTGCGCAGAGCCCGTCACACTCGACAATATCGAGGCGACAAACACCGCAGTGCTCGCCCATCTTAAATTCACTCGCAAAGCGGCACCCTCCCTAGAAATCGAAATCGAAGCCCATCAGAAAGCTGCTGTGACTATCATCTTTGCCGGATAGAGGCGCGTCTCCGGCGTTAGAAATCCGGGAATACTCCTGTAGCCAGGCCAATCCAGCCCGCGGGCTCATAATCGGATACCAGCGATAGCCCGCCGTCCAAGTATCAAAGTTTCCCGAGTTGCTGCGAATGCCCGGGTTCGCCTGACGCGCCATGCGATTCAGTTCGTACCTCCCGAGAAAGATCAGGCGAGGATTGGGATTGTAGTGTCCTTCGACGAAGCCGCCATTCCACGCCGGGCCCATGGCACCAACCGGCAGATTGGACGGCTGGTTCGACGGGACCGCATTACCGAGAAACACGTTGTCATACCCATGCATATAGAAGGTGTAGAAGTCCACCTTGTTCACATACCAGTGGCCATAAACACCGACACGATAGAAGCCACGATTCCCCATGCCCGTTCCCGCGAGTGGCGCGCCTCCTTGTGTCTGGAAGAATGTAGGGGATTGACCGAAATAGCCATAAACACCGACCTGCTGCCTTCCGAACCAAGGTGTTTCGAACGACTGATTGAAGTTGGCATAGACGTCATAGGCTTGATTCGCCGGTAGTCCGCCGAAGCCGTTGCTGTTGCTAAGGACCGCGACGGAATATCGCGTGGCATCGTCCTCTGAGTGGCCCTGTACTTCGGCGCCGATTTGCGGAAAGCCAATGCCTGCGAAGAAGTTGTTGTCGCCCGGCGGTGTGAAGAAATAGGTGTAGTACTCACCTCCGGTGTTGTTGAGCGTAAGGGAACGCTCCTGCGAGATGGGTTCGTCCAGCTCGAACCTGCCCATCTTGAAATTGAGCCAGCGAGATCCCAGAACGTTGTCGAGGCGAACCCACGCCTGCGACAAATTAATACTGCTGTTCCCAATGAAGGGTTGAACGAAGAACGAAATGTTCTGATAAAGCGTCCCCGCGGTAATTACGTCCAGTCCACCTATGTCGAAGCCGGACTTGGTTACCGACTTTTCCACCAACCCGCTCCCGCCATTACCGGGAACTAAATCGACGGCCTGTCGATTGTTGTTCTCGAGGTGCCACTGCGGGATCGTTCGAAACATGATCGGCCAGTAGGAAGGCTCCTGGTAGATCGGTGCGTCGCGCCCATTACCCAGTTGGTATCCATTGTCTTTGAAGGTTAGGCCAAAATTGTTGAGCATGGGCCACGCCTCGTGACAGGCGGAGCACGGCAACCCGTATTTGCGAGCGAAAGCAGGAACTCCATACGCCGTTGGCATGCTCGCCAGCAGAATCACCAGGGCCAACCAATGCGGGCGGGTTCTCTTTAAAACTCCAACTCTCATGTTTGCTCCCACCCTCAGTCCACAAGACTCCTCGATGCATAGGCGTCTTCCCGAGGGACAAATTTGTAGCCGACTCCGTGAACGGTTCGAATGAAAACGGGACAGTCAGGGTTACTCTCGATCTTTTGCCGCAGTTTCGCGATGCAGTTGTCCACCGTGCGGTAACTGGAACGCTTTCGCTTAGGCCACGCAGAACCTATGAGCTTTTGCCGGGAAACAACAATCTCCGGCCGTAAGACCAGGAACCTGAGCACCTTGAATTCCCGCAGCGTCATCTGAACCGGATGACCGGCTCGACAGAGTTCCATCCTTCGGAAATCCAGCGAAATCTCCCCGAACTTCGTCACCTGATTGCTGCTCTTGGCTTGAAGGTCTGACATGTCCGGGTTTACCCGACTTTCAAATTAGCTTCCGCATACCTTAACCTTCGCCTCCCAATGAACTTGTCACGGAACCGTCACATTCTTGTTAAATCCATGCACGTGAATCTTGAATTTGGTCGTGCGGCGTCGGACGTAGCGAACATCAACTGGAGGGCATCGATGTCATGCGATGCCAGCATCGCGACCGAAGCCAATGAATTGAGGGCGAGCCTTGTTTCTAGGGGCAGTGCTGCTTTTTGACTACTAGCGGAGATCTTGAATATTGTTATCGAGCTGGTCGCAGTGGAAAAGCGGGTAAACCATAGTTAAGCCGGCGACTGAGTGCGTGGAAGTACGACTCTCGCTTGGCAGCCTCTCTGGTCTGTGCGGTTCAGGAGTTCGATCGAGCCGCCGTGGGCTTCCGCGATCTGCCGCGAGAGCACGAGCCCGATTCCGCTGCCTGAAGGCTTGGTCGTATAGAACGGCACGAACACGTTGGCAGGATTGCCAAGCCCGGGACCATTATCTTCAACCGTAAGAACCAGATCTTTGTCGTTCAGTTCCCAACGGACAACAACGCGAGGCTCCCGATCCGGCGAAGAGTCGGGTACCGACCCGTTCGGGGCTGGTGCCCGATGCTGCGGTTCCAGCGCCGCCTCCACAGCGTTTCGCGTCAGGTTGATCAGCATTTGCTCGAGCAGATCGGGATCGACCATCAACTCCACGGGCGGACTGGGAAGCACCTGCACTGGCAAACTTGCCTCCAATGCAGCGACGCGTCGAACAATCGGGGCAAGCTCGATCTTGCGCACGATCGGTGGCGGCATTTGGGCGAGCCGCCGATAAGCCTGGAGAAAACGGTTGAGGGAGTCAGCGCGAGCCTCAATGATGGAAAGCCCGCGTTCAAAGTCCTCAGGTTGATCGGAATTCACAGTGCCGTTCGCGATCAGAACTCTTAGCGTGCCGGCAATCGATTTGATCGGCGTGAGAGAGTTGTTCAGTTCGTGCCCCAACACGCGAATCAGGCGCTGCCATGCACCTCGTTCTTCTTCGCGCAAAGCACGGCTCACATCCGACAGAACGATCAGGGTGTGGGGGACACCCTTCTGACGAAACGAGCTCCGCCGCACCAGCCAGCGGGCGTTTGGGCCCTGGAAGGGTAGAGGAACCACAGTTTCGCTTTGCGCATCCATGCAGGCAGCCAATCCAATCTCTTTGGCAGTACGCCCGAGCAGGCGGACAGACGACTGCTGCAAGAGACGTTCGCCGGCGGAGTTAACCAAGCGCAAGATCTGGTCAGGATCAAATGTGAATAGCGGGACTTCAATCTCTTCTACGACACGGCGCAACAGCGCGGCGGCTTCGATGGCTCGAATCCGCTGGTCCGCCAGCAGGTCGGCCAAGGCATTCACTTCGATGGAGAGTTCGCCAAGAGCATCGTCGGTGGCCGCTCCCCGCGCGCGGAACGAGTAATCTTCTTCACGCAGAGCGGCGATCACATTGGCAAGCGTCTGCAGAGGGCGTGTGGCCTGCTCCTGAAGCGCCATCGCCAGCAGCCACCATACGAACAAGACGGCAAACATCAGGGCCAGCTTCGATTCCAGCGTCCACGGTTGCAGCCAGAGGAAGGTACCGCCAACGAGGAGCCCGGGAAGCGCCACCACGAGGGCATAAATGCTGACGCGCCGCTCGTACAGAAGGCGAACCCTTTTTCGTGGAGGCTTGCGCGCGCCGGGATGGAAACTCCCCCGCGGGCTAGAGCCCATACTTCTCCATCCGTCGGTAGAGGGCACCGCGGCTGAGCCCAAGGGTTTCTGCAGCCTGGCTCACATTCCCTTGAGAACGTTGCAATGCTTTGCGGATGAGTATAGCTTCCACCGATTCCAGGCTGAGTTCTTCCAGGTTCTGGCTTTGGGGCCGCAACATGTCCAGCCCTAAGTCAGCGCGCTGAATCTCGTTGCCACGGCACATTAAGACGGCACGCTCAAGGGTATGTTCGAGTTCGCGAACATTGCCCGGCCAGGAGTATTGCATGAGCAGCTGCAGGGCCGATGCCTCGAAGCCTCCGACCGGACGCCGGTAGCGCGACGCATAGCGCGTCAGAAAGTGAACGGCAAGCGCCGGAATGTCCTCGCGGCGTTCCCGCAGAGCCGGGACATGGATCTCAACGGTATTCAACCGGAAGAGCAAGTCTTCTCGAAATTGTCCGGACGCACAGGCCGCTCGGAGATCGGCATTCGTGGCCGACACCACTCGCACATCTACCCGCACTGCACGAGACGCGCCGACTCGCTCGATCTCCCCAGCCTCCAGCACTCGCAGCAGCTTTGCCTGCTGGCGAATGGGAATGTTTCCAATCTCGTCGAGGAAGATCGTGCCGCCATCCGCGAGTTCAAAGCGGCCAATGCGATCGGACCGCGCGTCGGTGAACGCACCTTTGACATGCCCGAAGAGTTCGCTTTCAAAAAGACCTTCTGGCACAGCTCCTGTGTTCACCGAGACCATGAGGCGCTGCGCTCGCCGGGAGACTGCGTGCAACGTCCGCGCCACAACTTCTTTTCCCGTGCCATGTTCACCAGTGATCAAGACATTGGCATCGGAAGGCCCGACGCGGGTGATGGCCTCGAGCACGGGCTGCATGACCTGAGCGGTGGCGATGAACTCGGGACGTCCCTCGGCTTGCAAGAGACGATTCTGAGCGGCAAGGCGCTCCGCCCGCTGCAAGGCCTTGCGTAGATCCACCTGCGCCCGCAGGATCGTGAGCAGCCGCTCGTTCTCCCATGGCTTCTGGATGAAATCTCGCGCCCCACGCCGCATGGCCTCGACTGCCAGTTCAATGTTGGCCCAAGCGGTCATCACAATCACGGGAATTGAGTTGTCGAGAGCAACAATTTCAGAAAGAAGGTCGAGACCCTCCTGTCCGGAGGTCGTGTCCCGCGTGTAGTTCAAGTCGATGAGCAGAGCATCATAGGATCCCGTGGCCAGCGCATCGCGAACCAGCGCCGGGGATCTCGCAGTTTCGACTTCATAACCCTGCGGGCGCAGGAGAAGTTCCAGCGCCTCCAGAACATGCTGCTGGTCATCGGCTGCCAGGACACGGGGCCGCTCGTAACTTCCCTTTAACGGGGCAACAGCGGGGAGAGAACCGGATTTGAGGGAAGTCGGCATGGCGAATCACGGGGTCACGGCGCTGATGGTATCACCAACCGTGCCGTTCACCGCATTTTGCAGCTCAATGCCATTATGTTCCAAAGTCGCTCCGGTTGCTCGATCCAGTTCAACTTTTGCCTTTTCGAACACGGTCATCGCGGTCACCAGGTCCAGTTCGGCAAGGGCGAGATCTTTCTGGGCAGAGAGCGTCTGGTAACTGGATCCCGCACCTAAATCCTGCTCCTTCTTTGTGATATCGAAGGTGCGTTGGGCAAGGTCGCGAGCTTTGCGGGCGGCCTGAACCCGTGCTCCGGTTTGTTCGACGGAATACTGCGCATTGCGCACCTCGATGCGGACCTGCTTCTTCAGTTGTTCCAATCGCAATTCGGCCTGCCGGTATTCCAGCTCGGAGCGGTACTGGTCGGCTTTCGCGACGCGATTCCGCAATGGAATGTTCAGGCTTAGGCCCACATAGTAGTCCGGGTTGGAATTGTTGAAGGCGTTGGCCAGCGCCCCTGCGAAATCCATGGGCACGTTTACGGTGCATCCCTGGGAACAAATAGGATTCAGAGGTCCTGCTAACCCCGCTCCGGAGTAGAACCCCACGGCTGATAGCGATGGCAACAAAGCATTCCGCGCTGCACGACGGCTGATCTGCCGGTTCACCAGGTCAATGTCAGATTCGGCAAGCTCCGGCCGGCCCTTCAGCGCAGTCGCGATCAGGTCCTGGATCGACTGGCTCGCTTGGGGCTGCACACTTTCCGTCCGATCAGTAGGCACGACAGGCATCGCTTCGAGAACGGGATCCTCAAGACTCTTCGTAATCGCGTTCTTCATCAGCGTCTCCTGAAATTGGAGACTTGTTCGAGCCACGGTTAGGTCCTGGTCGCGCTTCGAAACCTCAGCCTCGGCCCGCAGCACGTCCATCTCCGGAATGCTTTGCAATTTCAATTGCTTTCGGGCGTTGTCTAGAGTCTGGTTGGCGAAGGCCGACGATTGTTCATTCACTTGCGTCTGCTCGTACGCATTCACCAGATCCCAGTACATGTTTTCGATCTGTGTCACGGTGGCAATTACCTGATCCTTGAAGGCGATGTCTGAAATCTTCTTATTGTTTCTGGCAATTCGCAAATACCGCAGGTTCGGGCCGAAACCAAATCCAGCGAGTAGTTCCTGCTGAACCGTGAAGCGGAAGGCAGAAGTCAGGTTGGGAGACAATGTGAAAAACGGGCTGTTCGTCGTCTGCCGCGCGTTGTTGAAAGCAAAATTGATGCTCGTTCCAGTCGCGAAGGCCTGAGAGTAATTGAGATTAAATTGCCCGGTATTCAATTGCAGGGAGGGAACACCGTAGATCGCCTGGTTGGCGACCGGCGACGTCTGATGCTCGACTCCCCCATTCGCGCTGATAAACGGATCGTAGGAAGATACATTTGTCCCGGTACCGAGGGTTGACTGAACCAAACCCGATGCGCCCGCTCCAGCTCCGCCTGCGCCGCCCGTCGTGCCGCCGGCGCCCGCGCCCGGAGCACCAGTGCCAAAGCCGCCGACTCCACCACCGGGAGTTCCCTGCACCACGCCCGTATTTACACCTCGAAAAAATCCTCCGGCTTCGGTGCGCAGAATGTCGGTGTTCGCGATGGGCAGATTGTAACGGGCAATCGCCAGGTCCAGATTGTTTTCCAGTGCGAGGTTGATGGCGTCTTTCAGTGAGAGATAGAGCTTGCCTTCCCGAACCAGCCGATCGATGCGCGATGAGTTCGCCAGCACGGGCTCGGGAACATAATCCGGCGAATAGGCATTGAGCGGGTTGTGCGACTTTGGCATGTCGAACTGGACTGGAAGCGCGGGCAACGAGGCGGGCGGCGCGCTCGCAGCCTGTGGTGGATTTGTGGCTACAGGGCCTGAGGTCTGCGCCAGCAGCATCGACACCAGCATCGCATAAATGCAAATGACGGTAGTTCCCCGTTTCAAGAAAGTGGACCTGGAAACAATCACGATGCGCTGACCTCCGCTGGCTGAGCGAGCGATGGATTAGCCGTGTCACCGACAAGCCACCCGTCCCGCAGTTGAATGGTGCGGCTCCCGTATGCCGCGTTCGCTTCCGAGTGCGTGACCTGCACGATCGTAGTTCCCTGCTCATTCAGGGCGCGGAAGAGTTCCATGATCTCCTTGGCTTGGGTCGAATGCAGGTTGCCAGTAGGCTCATCCGCAAGCAGCAGCGGGGGCTTGTGGATTACGGCCCGAGCGATGCCCACGAGCTGCTGCTGCCCTCCCGAGAGCTGGCTGGGATACAGGTCTTTCTTGGCCACGATCTGGAAGCGGTCGAGCGTGTCAGCCACCAGGCTCTGCCGCTGATTGCGCGGAATGTCTTTGTAGGACAGTGGCAGATCGATGTTCTCCTGCACGGTGAGGTCGTCGAGCAGGTGGTAGCTCTGGAAGACCATCCCGACGTTCTTCTTGGCAAGCTCAGCCCGCTGCTTGCGTTTCAGTTCGTGAACGCCTTGCTCACGGAACCAGTATTCGCCTTCCCACTGGTCGTCAAGAAGAGCCAGCACGTTGAGGAGCGATGACTTCCCTGCTCCCGAAGGTCCCATCACGGTGATGAACTCCCCTTCGCGAATGTCGAGGTTCACGCGGCGCAGCACCCAGGTACGTCCAGCGCCAGTTTTGTAGCTGCGATCGATATTTCTCAGTTGAATCATTTCACTCTCGTTTCTTGAATCTGGATTTCTACTCGTATCGCAACGCCACCATCGGATCAGTCTTGGCCGCCCTCCGCGCCGGCAGCAGCGCAGATGCGAGCGCCACCGCTGCGACCACCAGGGTTACCACCACGAGCGTTAAGGGATCGCTGCTGGAAATGCCGAACAACTGGCTGCGAACTGTGCGAGTGAGGAGCAACGAGGCCGGGAGCGCTAGAGCAATGCTGATCCCGGCAAGCCAGAGCACTTCGACCAGCACCATGCCAATCACGGAGCCGCGGTTTGCACCGAGCGCGATGCGAATGCCGATCTCGCGAGTTCGCTGCGCGGTCGAATAGGCCAAAACGCCGTAGAGCCCAACGGCGGCCATGAGCACAGCCAGCACGCCAAAGGCCGACGCCAGAATCGCGATTACCCGCTCGGTCGTCAGAATGTCGTCAACCTGTTCCTCCATGGTTCGGAAAGTATCCAAAACGAGTTTGGAGTCGAGGTTTTGCATTGCGCTCCGGATCGTCGCTTCCGTGCTTTCCGGCGACTGCCAGGTGCGTACGTAAAAAGTCATGGCGTCTGGATTCGACTGTTGAAGAAATGGGGTAAACGTGGTCCGAGTAATCGCCTGGCGAACTCCGGTATGCTTTGCGTCTTTCACGACGCCCACGATCTCGGTGTCGGGTTTTACATCTCCCGCACCCTTACAGTAATAATGGCCGAGGGCCAACTGCGGTTCTCCGAAATAGTGGCGGGCAAAGCTCTCGTTCACTACGGCGACTTTGCGGGCGGCATCACGATCCTGCTCCGTGAATTCGCGACCCGCCACCAGTGGCATCCCCATCGTCGCGAAGTAGCCGGGACTGACGGCGGGCGATTCCACGTTCATATCCTCGAACTCTTTTGCGGTATAGCCGGCTAGTGTGATGTTGTTCGATGCATTGGTGTCCGCCAGTTCACGATCAGTGGTGCCGGCGACGGATCGCACTCCGGGCAGGGCTGCCAGGGTTTGCAGCACTCGCGTGTCCAGATCGCGCGTCTGATCCGGTTGATATCCCGCAAGCGTCGCCCGAATACCGAACGTCACGAGATGATCGGTTTCAAAACCAACATTCAACGATTTGAGATTGTGTAGAGTACGCACGAACAGCCCCGCGCCTACCAGCACAAGCAGGCTCAACCCGATCTGGACCGCAACCGAAATGCGCCGGAAGCGAAGTGGCCCGCCCCCGGCTGTCATCGCCTGCTGCTTGAGCGCAGGCGCCAGATTCGGACGCCAGAACTGCACCGCAGGAGCGAGACTAAAAATCAGACTCACCAGGAGTGCCAGGGAAAAATTGAAGACTAAGATCCGCAGATCCGGATGCGAGGAAAATGGCAGGTCGCCAGCCGTGCGGCTCCAGATCATATGGATCAACCACGCCGAAATGCGGGGCGCAATCAAGATCCCAAGCGCGCCTCCCGCCAAGCCGAGCAACAGTCCTTCGACCAGCAACTGCTGCACCACACGTACACGCTTCGCTCCTAAGGCGTACCGGACAGACATCTCGCGGATGCGTCCCGCGGCACGAACCAGTAACAGGCTGCCCACGTTGGCGCAGGCCATCAACGCCACCAACCCGACCATGCCCATGATGATGAGCAGCGGTTCCTGCACGTCAGCACGCAAAGGGGAGAATCCCTTCGCCCCGTCGCGTACGAATAGGTGTGACTTGGTCAGGAAACTTTCCTTGAAATGCTCCGAGCTGTGTCCCCGCTGCTTCAGTTCTTCGGCTCGTATGGAGTACCACAGGGGATTGATGCCAGCTTCGGCCTGCTCGCGCGTGAGTCCAGGCTTGAGCTTTCCCACGATGTTGAGCCAGCGGGATTTGCGGTCAAGAAGATCGGTGAAGCCCGGCCGTATCTCGGCTTTCATCGTCATCGGCAAAAACAGATCGGGAGTGTCGCCCATTACTACGCTGTGAAAGCCGGGCGGTGCGACTCCGAGGATGGTAAAGGGACGCCCATTGATCAGGACGCTCTGGTTCACGACGGCAGGATCGGAGCCAAAGCGGCGCTGCCAGTAGCTGAAGCTCAAGACCGCGACCGGGTTCGCGTCAAGCACTACGTCATCGGACGCAACCAACATGCGACCTAGCGCAGGTCGCACACCCAGCTCATCAAAATAGTTCCCCGAAACCAATTCGCCGTCCACTAGTTCAGGTTGGTTGTGCCACTGCACTCCCACCGATGCCTTGTCGGTGGCAATGAGTCCGCTGAACACAGAATTGCCGTCGCGAAGATCGCGATACATGGGATACGAGAAAGAAAAGTTCTCATCCGTACGGGAACTGGTGTGGCCGCTGAAACCGCCCAAGGACTGCAGAATCACGAGGCGATCTGCGTCCTTCACCGGGAGGGTACGCAGCAACGCCTGATCCAGCAGGCTGAAGATCGCTGTGTTGGCACCGATGCCGAGCGCAAGCGTGATGACGGCGACCGCCGCAAAGCCCGGGGCCTTACCCAACTGCCGCAAGGCGTAACGAAAATCTTGAGCGAATCCGTTCATCATCGGTTTCAACCTCCTACTCGTAGCGCAACGCCACCATGGGATCGATCCTCGCCGCACGCCGGGCGGGAAAGTAACTGGCAACCAGGGCAACACAGATCAGAAGCAACGCTACAGCCGCGAACGTTAACGGATCGGTGGGGCGGACACTAAAGAGAAAACTGGCCAACATCCTGGTTGCGGCCAGAGAACCGACTAAGCCGAAAACAGTACCCAGCAACGCCAGAAGTAATCCGCGTCCGACCACGTGTACAAACACGTCAGACGATCTCGCACCTAACGCCATGCGAACCCCAATCTCGTGAGTCCGCTCCGCAACCCAATTACTCACAACTCCATAGAGTCCGACCGCCGCGAGCAGCAGAGCCGCGCCTGCGAAGAGTCCCAGCAAAAGCGCCGCGATTCGAGGTTGCGCAATCGATTGCGACCGCGCCTGGTCGAGGGTGACTGGATTTGACAGCGGTTGGTTCTTATCGACGGACCAGACAGCTTGCTCAATAGACGGGAACAGTTTCACCGGATTCGAGCTGGCGCGTACCAGCAAACTCAAATACGGCCACTGAAAAGGGTCCTGCAGATAGGACATATAGACTTCGGGCTCAGAGTCTGCCCGCAAACCCATTTGCCGAACGTCGCCAGCGACACCGACGATCGAGTACCAGGTTTTGTCGTCTGTCGTGATACGCCGGCCAATCGGATTCTGGTTCGGCCAAAAGCGCCGCGCCATCGCTTGATTAACCACGATCACCATCGGCGTGCCGTCAGCATCAGTGTCAGCAAAGTCGCGGCCCAGGGTTAGTGGGATCCCCAAGGTGGTGAAATAGCCGGGGCCAACAATGTTGAAGCGAACACTTAGCTTTCGCTCCGGGGGATCCGGGACGCCCTCGATGCTGAAGCCAAGGCTGTCTTCGTTCTGGGTGAGAGGTACGTCCGCCACGACCGCCGCGGATTCGACGCCGGGCAACTGTCCGACTCGCTGTAGTATCTGGCTGAACAATGCGGCCCGCGTCGCGGTATGAGAGTACTTGGCGCTCGTGAGCGACAGGTCGATCGCCATCACGTTCTCGGAATGCACGCCTGAATCGACGCGAGTCAGCAGCATGAGGCTCCTGATCAATAGTCCGGCACAGGACAGGAGCACTAGCGCGAGAGCGACCTCCGACACCACCAGCGCACCGCGAAAACGTTTGTGCGCCCGGCCACTTCCGACGCTGCGGCTTCCCTCTTTTAATCCTTCGCTCAAGTTGACCTTCGAAGCGAAAAGCGCAGGAAGAAGGCCTGAAATCAAACCGGTCATGATTGATACCACCGCGGCAAAGGCGAGCACCTCAAGGTTGGTAGCAATCGCGTTCGTACCGTGAATCGAAAAGCTCTGGGTCAGAAGCCGCACCAGCATGCTCACGCCCCAGTTGGCAAAGATCAGACCGACCGTGCCGCCTGCGAGGCCGATCAGCAAACTCTCGGTGAGGAACTGGCGTATCAAGCGCAGGCGTCCGGCGCCCAGCGAAGCGCGGACCGCCACCTCTCTTTGTCGCGAACTGGCCCGTCCAAGAAACAGGTTGGCGACGTTCGCACATGTAATCAGCAGCACTAATCCAACGGCACCGAGCAAGATCATCAGCGCAGGCCGGTAGTCGCTCACAAAGGAAGCCTGCAACGATTGGATGGAGACTCCCTCACCCTTATCTTCTTTATATTGCCCCGCAAGGCGGCGAGCGAGTGTATCCAAATCGGCCTGGGCTGACAGCACCGTCGCATCGGGCTTCAGCCGGCCGAACACATATAGAAATCCGTGCGTACGGCGCATATCCGGCGGGAGAGGCAGGACTACTCCTCCCTTGGTTTCATCGGGAGGAAAATCGAACGAAGACGGCAGGATACCGATCACCGTGTAGCTTTCGTCGTCAAGCTTGAGGCTTCGACCGAGGACACCGGGATCACCTGCAAAGTGGCTCTGCCAAATATCCGAACTGAGAAGCACGACGTGATTGCCTCCGAGTTCGTTCTCATCGCTCGTGAAGGCGCGTCCAAGGACCGGCTTCACATCCAACAACTCGAAAAACTTGGAGGAGATCAACAAGCCCCGAATCCGTTCTGGATGATTGCCGCCAGAGAGATTGAAGGACTGGCCTCGATAGGCCGCCATCTGTTGAAAGCTGTGGTTCTGTTCGGCCCAATCTTTGAAATCAGGATAAGAACTCACATCTTTGGACGACCGGTTGGAAGTCGACCACACCCGTACCAGTTGGTCTGAATCGCGATACGGCAAGGGCCGCAGAAGAACGCCCTCCACCACACTGAAGATCGCGGTGTTGGCTCCAATTCCCAAGGCCAGCGTGAGCACGGCGACCAGTGTGAACCCGGGGCTCTTGCGAAGTTGGCGCATGGCGAAACGCACGTCCTGAATAAGTCCGCTCATTCTTTGCATCTCCTACTCATAGCGCAACGCCACCATGGGATCGACCTTCGCCGCCTTGTTCGCCGGCAGATAGCACGCAAGCAGAGCAGCCATGAACAGCGTGACCGCAACCGCACTGAAGGCTGCAATATCAATCGTCCCCACTCCGTATAACAATCCGCGCATGGCGCGGCCGACAAAACAGGCCCCCACGAGGCCCACGCCAAGACCGATGGCGGCCAGGATGACGCCCTCTTTCAGAATCAGGCCGAGCACGTGATCCTGGCTCGCTCCCAACGCCATGCGCAATCCGATTTCGTGCGTACGCTGCGCTACGGCAAAGGCCATGACGCCGTAAATACCGATCGCAGCCAGCACCAGCGCCACGGTTGCGAAACTGATGTAAAGCGCGGTCGTGAACCGATCTCCCACCAAAGACTCGCTGACGATCTGGTCCATGGTCCTTACATTGGCCACGGCTAAATCGGCATCGACGGAGTGGACCGCTGCCGCAATGCTCTTCGTCATCTGCGCCGGATCTCCGGTGGTGCGCACCGCCATGGAAGCTTGCGGCCACGGGCTCTGCGCGAAAGGAACATCGATCTCCGGAAAGCCAGTGCTGCGAATCCCGCCGTTATGCGTATTGCGATATACCCCGATGATCTGCCACTCGAGCGGCGGTCCCAGCTTGGTCACGCCCGGAATCAACTGCTCGACCAAGATGCGCTGAGTCAGCGGATCCACTCCGGAAAGATAGCGATTGACGAAAGTCTCATTCACGATCGCGACTCGCACGCTGCTGGCAGTGTCGTGATCGGTGAACACCCGTCCCTTCACCATCTGGATTGCGAAGGTCTGGAAGAATCCCGGAGTGACCATCTGGAAGCCCGCGCCCGGTCGCGCCGACGGATCTGCGACCGGCTTGCCCTCAATGGTGAATGGCATTCCGAAATTCGTGCCTTGCAGAGGCATACCCGTGCCGGCTTCGGCCCGGATCACTCCCGGCAGTTCCTCAATCTTCCCGATGAGCTGTTGATAGTACGCGACGATCTGCTCGGATTGCGTCAGCCGCTTCTCCGGCACTGGAAGGTTAAAAGTGAGAATGTGATCGGTGCGGAAGCCGGGATCGACCCGCGCCAGATTCCAGAAGCTGTGGATGGCAAGACCCGCACCGGCCAGCAACGTCAACGCCAGCGCGAACTCTCCGACCACGAGAGCTTTCCGAAGTCGATGCCTACCGGCACTGGTGCCCGAGCGTCCACCCTCTTTCAGCGTTTCATTAGGATCGACGCGCGAGGCTTGCCATGCTGGGGCACAACCGAACAACATGCCTGCGATCGTAGTGGCCAGGAAGGTAAACAGCAGAACGGGGATATTCAGAGTGACGTCTGCCTCGGAAGGAAGAGTGTACGGCGGCATTTTCGCCATCATGATCCGGATGATCGCCGCGCCGAGGCCAATCCCGAGCGCGCCGCCGAGTACCGCCAATACCAGACTCTCCGTCAAGAACTGGCTGAACACGTGCCATCGGGTTGCGCCCAGCGAAGTACGCACAGCTACTTCTTTCATGCGAGTGGTTCCTTTGGCGAGCACAAGGTTGGCAACATTGCCGCAGGCGATCAGAAGGATAAAACCGACTCCACCCATCAACAGCCAGAGCGTTTGCTTCGCCTCCTTCGGGAAGAAGTCGTTGTGGAGCTGTTCCACGCTGGCGCTCCAGCCCTTGTTGCTCTGCGGGTGATCTTGGGCGATGCGGCTGGTTACCACTTCCATGTCGGCCTGCGCCTGGGACAACGACACACCCGGCTTCATGCGGGCCATGGCAAGCAGCCAATGAAAGTCGTGGTTGATCTGTTCCGGCTTGAAAGCCAAGGGCACAAGCAATTGCGTCTGGAGACGATCCGTTGCTCCAGGCGCCATGACACCAACCACCGTGTAGAGCTCACTGTTCATGCGGATTTGTTGCCCAATGATCTCGCGATTGCCGCCCATCTTTTTCCACAAGCGATAAGTAAAAATGACGACATGGTCTTTACCAGGCTCGCCTTCCGCTGGAAGAAAATCACGTCCCAGAAGAAAGGGCACTCCCATCATTTTGTAAAAGCCAGGAGTTATCCTCTGGCCATCGACTTGTTCCGGTTGACCGGGAGTTGCCAGATTGAAGCTGCCACCCGTCCAGGCATTGATGTCCTGGAACGCCTTGTTCTGTCCCTTCCAATCCAAATAATCGCCAGCGGAAACCACGTTGTTCCCACCCTGAACCTTCGACCAGACCATCACCAGTTGGTCGGGATTGGGATACGGCATGGGAGCCAGCAGTACGGCATAAATGACGCTGAAGATCGCAGTGTTGGCGCCAATGCCAAGCGCAAGCGTGAGAGCGGCAATCAGGGTGAAGCCAGGGTTCTTCCGCAGCAATCGAATACTGTAACGAGCGTTCTGCCGTAGTGTTTTCATAAACCTCCTACTCGTATCGCAACGCCACCATGGGATCGACCTTCGTCGCACGAAACGCCGGAATATAGGCGGATGCCATTCCGACCAGCGCAACCACCACACACACCAGCGCCAGCACAACTGGATTGCGTGCGCCGGTGCCATACAACATGTCCTGTAAAACGGATGCTGATGCCAGCGAGGCGACAATCCCGATCACAATGCCTGCCCCCAGCAAGATGGCCGCATCGCGCAAGACCATTGTGAGGACCGCGCCGCGCTGGGCGCCCAGCGCCATGCGGACTCCGATCTCTCGCGTGCGCCGCGAAACGGAATACGTCATCACGCCATAGAGACCGACAATCGTCAGAACCAGCGCCAGCCCGGCAAACGCGCTCAGCAGAACGGTTGCGAATCGCGGTTGTGAAAGCTGACTGAACATTAATTCATTCATGGTGCGAACCTGGGTCACAGGGATGTCCTTGTCCATCGCCGAGACGATCCGCTGCACGCTCGCCTGCAGGCTGATGGGATCGAGCGATGTGCGCACCACAGAGTAGAGACAGCACCAGGTATTCAACTGGTTGGCAGGCAGATACATCGCGGGACGCAATTCGCGCTGCGTCGCTCCAAGCTTAATGTTGCTGACGACGCCCACGATTTCCCGCCACGGTGGCCCGTCGGGCGCCCCGTTGCCAGCGCCAGGCTTTAGCTTCTTGCCCAAAACGTCCTCACCGGGAAAGAATTTCTGCGCGAACGCTTGATTCACAATCATCACTTGCAGCGACTTCGGGTCATCCCTATCGGAAAAGTCGCGCCCCTCAATTAGAGGGATCTGCATCGTGCGGAAATACTCTGGCGAGATCGGACTGAGGTCTGCGCTGGGGCGCTGTCCTTCCGGTGTGGGATGCTCAGGATCTTCGAAGCTGATCACGATGCCTTCGTTCGTCATGGGCAAAACCATGACGCCCCCGGCCGACTGTACCCCGGCCAGAGCTCGGAGTTTGTCGAAATATTCACGATAGAACTGTCCGCGGGTATCCTTGTAGTGCGCGTCGGGCGTTTCAAAAAAGAGCGTCGTCAGATGGTCCGGATTAAATCCTTCGCTGGCATGAACCAGATGCTGAAAGCTGGTAATGAGCAAGCCAGCTCCGGCAGTGAGCACCAGGCCCAAAGCCACCTGGCCCACGATCAACGACGCGCGCATCCAATCCCGGCCAATGATTTCGCTTCTTCCACCTTCTTTCAAAGTAGAGATGAGATTCGTTCTTGAAGCGGCGATCGCGGGGATGATCCCGAAGATCAATCCGGCGGCGAACGATACGAACACCGCGAAGGAAAGCACGCGCGGATCGACACCCGCATCCGCCGCACGCGGCACGCTGTCGCCAATCAGCGAGAGCACGACGGGCGTGCAAACCAATGCCAATCCACAACCAGCGAGCCCACCGATGCCGCTCAGAACCAGACTTTCCGCCAGCAGTTGGCGGACAATCCGATTCCGCCCCGCACCCAGGGCAGACCGTAGCGCGATTTCCCGCTGGCGTTCGCGCATGCGCGCCAGCAGCAGGTTGGCGATGTTGCCGCACGCGATCAGCAGCACCAGGGCGACGGCACCCAACACAACCAGAAGCGCGGTCCGCGTGTCCCCGATCAACGCCGCGACTTCCGTTTGTACGCGTGCCGAATCATGACGCGTGTTGGTATCAGGATACTTCTTTGCCAGACCCGCCGCGATCACACGCAAGTCCTGATTCGCCTGAGTCACAGTAACGCCCGGCTTCATCCGGCCAAACACGTTCAGAAAGTGAGAGCCGCGACTGCTCGTGCTCGGCTTGGGATCAGAGGGGTCATCGTCGACGGCGAGCGTGGTCCAGATGCTGTTTCGAGGCTTATTCACGGGGAAGCGGAACGACGGCGGCATCACACCGATCACCGTGTAGAGATCTCCGCTCAGGCGAACGCCCCGGCCAACGATCGTCGGATCCGCCCCGAACTGCGAAGACCACAGCGCGTGGCTGATCAAAACTACTCGCGTGCCCGCTTTCTCCTCATCTGGAGCGAAACCACGTCCGAGTTCTGGACGGACACCGAGAGCGGGCAGCAGATCCCAGGAAACGATCTCGACATCCGCCTGCACTGGCCGCTCCAGACCGGTGAGAGTGAACAGACCATCGTGATAAGAAACCAGATGTTCGAGAGTGCGGTTCTGCGAACGCCAATCAAAGAAATCCGGATAGGAGACTGCGACCGGCTGTGGATTGAGCGAGTTTATCGATTGCGCCTCAATCAACCGGTCCGGCTGGGCATAGGGCAGCGGACGCAGCATCACTGCGTCGACCACGCTGAACACGGCCGTGTTCGCTCCGATTCCAAGCGCGAGGGTAATCACAGCCACGATGGCAAACCCGGGACTCTTGCGCAGTTGGCGCAGAGCGTAGCGAAGATCCTGTAGAAGGCCAGTCATCATTCCTCTCCTTATTCGTAGCGCAGCGCCACCATTGGATCGACGCGCGCTGCCCTTCTTGCCGGAATGTAGCTGGCAAACATGGCCGACACCGCCAGCACTGCGGCAACCGCCGCAAGAGTTGCTGCGTCCCACGAGCGCACTCCGAAGAGCAGTCCGCGAATCAGGGTTGCAGCGGCGATCGAACAAACAAGGCCCGCCCCAATTCCAGATGCCACCAGCCAGCCAGCCTCTTTCAGAATCAGCTGATACACCGAACTGCGTTGCGCACCGAGAGCCATGCGAACGCCGATCTCGCGCGTCCTCTGTGTCACCGAGTAGGCGATCACGCCGTAGAGACCGACCACGCCCAACAGCAACGCCAATGCGGCGAAGCCGCCGACAAGCCACGCTGCGGAGCGGTGGAGATACGCCGTGGGTGAATCGTTGATTCTGGCGACCATCGTCGTCTCGTTCATCGTGCCAATCCCGGGATCGATCTCTCGGATAGCAGCGACCAGCGCTGGCAGCACAGACTGCTCGGCCTGCGACGTCCGGGCGACGACAGAGAAATACGTGTCCCCATCCTGGTTGAACGGATAGTAGACAGCCGGCCAGGTTTCGGAATCCAGTGAGCCGTCCTTCACGTCTTCGACAACGCCGACAATTTCTTTGATCGACTTCGGCGTCAACTCGGTGTCGCCGATTCTCTTTCCGATCGGATCTTCCCCAGGAAAATACTTTCTGGCCAGAGTCTCGTTAATGACGACAACCAGAGGCTTCGTCGCATCATCGGCTTCTGTGAAGTAACGGCCGCGCAAGAGCTTGGCCCGAATCGTCGAGAAGAAAGCGGAACTCACATCCCGCTGGTTCACCTCATTGTGTTCTCCGTTGTACGGACGCCCCACAAAGCGGATCCAGTCGGTGTTGCCGTTAAAGCTGACCGGCAACACGCTCGAGATACCCGCTGACTGCACTCCCGGCAGACTGGAGACTCGGCTGATGATCTGCTTCTGGACCGCGTAAACCTGCTCGGCTTTCGCGTAGCTCACATCCGATAAAGCAACCTGCATCGTGGCCAGATGATCAGCCTGGAATCCGATCTCGACATGAAGCAGTCGGTAAAAACTCTTTCCCAGAAGCCCGGCGCTCACCAGCAGCACAACTGCAATCGCCAGTTCGACGACGACCAGGTTGGTGCCGAAACGGCGCCACAATGTCCCCGCGTATCCGCGGCCGCCTTCGGTCAGTCCCTCTCGCATTTTGTTGAGAGGCAAGCGAACGATGGGCGGCAAAGATAAGAGAGCTGCTGCCAGGAAGAAGATGGCGCAAGCAAATACCAGCACGTGGGAGTTCAGGCTCAGCCCGCTCAGGTACGGCATGCTCGTCATCATGTCTTTGGAGATGAGCCCAGTAAGGATCCGCATCGCCCCACTTGCGGCGGCTAGACCCAGCAAGCTGCCTACCGCCATCAGCACCAGTCCCTCGGTTATGAATTGGCGGATCAACCTTCCCCGCGAGGCACCGAGAGCACCGCGAACCGCGATCTCACGCTTGCGGCTTTCGGAGCGAACCAACAGCAAGCTCGACACATTCACGCACGCGATCACCAGCAGCAATCCTGCCCCCCCAAGCAGCGCGAGCAAAATGGGGCGGATATCTTTAACAATGACCTCAGAGAGCGGTAGCACGGTTGCCCCCTGGCCGCGATTGTCCTTGGGATACTGCAGTTCCAATTGGCCCGCGATCGCTTTCATGTTGGCGAGGGCCATCTCGACGGAGACTCCATCCTTGAGCCGCCCGATGCCCGTCAGGCCGTGGCAGCTTCGCCGGATGGAGCACGGGTCGGAGGCATGCAGCGTCGTCCAGAATTCATCCTTCCCGCCCAGCGCGAATTGAAAGTCCTGCGGCAAAACGCCGACGATGGTATAAGGCTCGCCGCTGAGAGCAACGGTTTCTCCGACCGCTTCTTTCCTTCCACCGAACCGCTTCCGCCAGGTGGAATAGCTCAGGATCACAGTCTTCGGCGCAGAGGGTAGATCCTCGCCCGCATAAAAATCGCGCCCCAGCATCGGAGAAACGCCCAGCGTGCGAAACAATCCGTCACTCACGCGAATTCCCCGTACAGGCTCGGTGCCGGCGGGCGTACGCAGCAGATACCCAGTCCCGTTGTACACATCCATCGAACTGAAGACCTGGTTGAGTCTTTTCCAGTCCAGGTAGTCCGGGTAGGAAAGGTTCGCGAGCGGAATCATCGGAACGCTTTCCGTCACGAAGACCAGGCGGTTAGGGTTCGGGTAAGGCAGCGGCTTGATGAGCGCGGCGTCCACAAAAGCAAAAATGGAAACGCTAGCGCACATCCCCAGAGTCAGCACCACGACTGCCGTGAGCGCGAAGCCAGGGCTCTTGCGGAGCTGGCGCAGTGCGTAGCGGAAATCCTGCAGAAAGCCGTTCATGAGTTCCCCTCTTTACTCGTATCGCAATGCCACCATGGGATCTACTTTCGCCGCTCGGCGGGCGGGCCAGTATGCCGCGAATAACGCAACCCCCAGCAGCAGCAACGGCACCACAACCGTGGTAGGAAGATCGAAGCGGCTGACATGATAGAGGCTCGCCTGCAGCAGTCGGGTGGCCAGCAAAGACAGCACCAGGCCCAGCCCGCAACCGGACAGCCCCACCACCCCAGCGCGTCTCAGCACCTGCCAGTAGATACTGCTCCGCTCCGCGCCTAGCGCCAGGCGCACGCCGAACTCCCGCGTGCGTTCTGCGACCAGGCACGAGATCACGCCAAACAACCCGATCGCCGCCAGCACGAGTGCAATCACGGCAAAGACGCCCAGCAACAGAACAGTAAAACGGCGTTGCGCCAGCGACTCCGCGACTAGGCTCGTCAAAGTCGTGGCGCTGTAGACGGGCAGGTCTTTATCGACAGCCCAGACTTGCCGCTGCACTTCCTGGAACAGGTCCTGAGCCGCGACGTCGCTGCGCAAGACGAATGCGGTGCGTTCAACGGCTCCGCTTTCCACCTGAAACATCGAGTCGTAAATCATCGGAGGCGGGTCCGCATCCAGTGCGGAAATATGTACGTCGCCGACGACGCCCACAATCGTAAACAACGCACGGTCACCCCAATAAAAACGCTGGCCAATCGCGTCCTGTCCCGGAAAATATTGCTTCGCCAGCGTCTCGCTGACAAGCGCCACATCCGTCGTGTCAGGACGCTCCTGCTCGGTGAAGTCTCTTCCCCGCAGCAGAGGAATCCCCATGGCGCGGAAGTAGCCCGGACCGACCAGCGAATTCTCCGCGAAGTGATAATCATCGGGCGCGGCGTGCTCGAGCCGGAACCCGATCTGCCGCTCGTCGCTCAGTGGAAGATGACTGGCGGCGGCAACGGTCGTTACGCCCGGCAGATGAGAAAGTCGATCAAGAATCTCCCTCTGCGCAGCTCGTCGCTTCGACGAATCCGGATAGCGATTTCGGTCGAACAGAGTTCTGACCACGAACTTGCCGCTGGGATCAAAGCCGAATGGAGACTCGAGTAATCGCACGAAGCTGCGGACCAACAATCCTCCGGCCATCAGCAATACCAGGGCAGCAGCAATTTCCGTCGTGGCTAGGGAATTCTGCAGCCTCTGACCGGCCCGGGCTGGTCCAATTTGCGACTTCTCCTGCAGCGACGCGCCCGGTGAAACTTGGGACATCCTCCACGCCGGAATCACACCGGAGAGAATCGCCGTCACCAAGGAAAGTGTCAGCGTAAACAGGAGGACCAGCGGGTGCAGCACTACATCGTGCAGACGTGGCACGTCGCTGGGACCAAATTGCCTGAGCCCCGCTACCACCCCATCTGCCACAAGGATTCCGCATGTGGCGCCGCACAACGAGAGCAGCGCACTCTCCACCAGGCACTGCCGCACGATGCGTCCACGGTCTGCACCGACCGCGCTGCGGATCGCCATCTCACGGCCGCGTTGATTGCCACGGGCTAGCAGCAGGTTCGCAACATTGGCGCAAGCAATCAGCAATACGCACGCAACCGCCAAGATCAACAGCGTAACCAGCGGCCGCGCTTTCTCCACAGCATGCGCCGCGAACAAATACGCCCTCGGTGCAACTCGGATCGTCCCCGAATATCCGTATTGCTTCATAAAGTTGGCGGCGATGTTTTCCATGTCCGCCTGCGCCTGCTCGCGCGTGACGCCCGCCTTGAGCCGGCCGACCAAACCCACGCCAAATTCCATGGTGCGATTGTCGGGGCTCAGCAGGTCGGGCCTGAACGCGATCGGCACCCACAAATCGGCCATCTCAGAGAGCGGCGCTCCATCGAATGGAAAGTGGAACGACGCCGGCATCACGCCGACCACGAGGTAGGAGTGCTCATCGAGCTTGATGCTCTTGCCCAGAATGTTCGGATCGCGGCCATATTCGCGCTCCCACAGCGCGTGAGAAAGCACGACCACATCGCCCGCCCCGAAGCGGTCTTCGTCCGCTGTGAAGGCACGTCCCAGCTCTGGCGCTACCCCGAGGAGTGGAAACAGCGATGCTGAGACACTCGCCGCGTTGATCCGGAGTGGCTTGCCCGCGCCCGTCAGATTGAAGCCCGTGCTTTGGTAGGCTGCGACCTGAGAGAAGGAGTGATTGCGGTCGCGGTAGTCTTCATATTCGCCGGCCGCAACTCCGACCTCATCCGCGGACATTCCCGGCAGGGTCTCGGTGACGGTCACCAACTGTTCCGGTTGCTGGTAGGGCAATGGCTGCAGAAGCACGGTGTCGACCACGCTGAAGGTCGCCGTACTCGCCCCAATCCCGATGGCCAACGTCAAGACGGCAATCGTGGTGAAACCGGGGTTCTTCCCGAGCATTCGCCAGCCATATCGGATGTCCTGCATCAGGCTCTCCATCGGATCTCCTCACTGGTAACGCAGCGCCACCATGGGATCGACCCTGGTCGCTCGGTAAGCTGGAATCAGGCTGGCCAACAAAGCGATCACCGCCAGCAGCGCGGTCACCGCGACAAACGTAACGGGATCAGTCGGCTTGATCCCAAAGGTGAGGCTCGACAAAACACGGCCCATCAACAGCGCGCCAACCGCACCGATGGCGACTCCAAGTATGGTTGGCTTCATGCCTTCGAAGACAACCCTGCGCAGTTCGTCGCTGGCTTGGGCGCCCAGAGCCAGGCGGATGCCGATCTCCCTTACGCTCCGCTTCACGCTGTACGACAGCACGCTGTAAATTCCCACGGCCGCCAGCAACAGGGCGAGCCCGGCGAATGCGCCGAGCAGCAGCATGTTGAAGCGCTGCTGGGAGACGGAGTTCGCGACCAGATCGTCCATGGTCAGAATGTCGCGCAATGGCATCGCCGGATCGACATCGTGCACCGCGCTCGTCACGGCCGAGACCATTCCCCCAGATCCGGAGGCTGACCGCACGACCAGGGTCATCGGAAACGAAGTCCATCCACCATTCGACGAGGCGGAAATCTGGGCGAGAGGAAAGTAGAGAGCGGCGTTCGCGCGGGTCTGATTCAGGCTATCGAGTTTCACGTCGCCCACAACTCCGATCACTTCGCGAACCGAATCTGGATAGAACGTCAATGTAAGGCGCTTGCCTAGGGGATCCTCGCCCGGCCAGAACTGCCGGGCCATCGACTCGCTGATCAGGATAACGCCCGGCCTGCCCGCGATGTCGGAGTCGCTAATATCTCGTCCTCGCAGAATCGGAACATGCAAGGCGCTCATGTAACCCGGGCTGATGAGGCGCACGTCGACCTCCGGTTGTTCCGACATCGCCACCACCGGACGGCCCTCAATCGCGATCGGTTGATGAGAACCTTCGTTGTCCAGGGGAATGTCATCAATCACGCCGGCAGATTCAACCCCGGGTAGGGCTCGTATCCGCTGCAGCACTCCCTCGAAAAAATTGATCTGCTGCAGCGGAGAAGAAAATTTGGCCCGGGAGACCATCGCATTCATGGTCAGAACATTGCGGGAATCAAAACCGGGATTCACGCTTTGCAGTTTCTGAAAGCTGCGAATCATCAGCCCCGCGCCAACCAACAGCATGAGTGATAGGGCAACCTCCGACACAACCAGGATGCTACGCGTACGATGTCCGCCGGAGTCCGCATCGGTTCGACCCAGTCCCTGCTTAAGCACCTGACTCACATTGCCCCGCGCCAGTCGCACCGCCGGCAGCACTCCCGCAACAATTCCGCTAAGTACGGAAATGACAGCCGTGAAGGCGAGCACCTGCGAGTCCAACGAGATGTCCGTGAAACCCGGCAATTTGTCGCCCAGAAAAGCCAGGATCAGGCGGATTCCGTAATGAGCGCAGGACAGGCCGAGCACTCCGCCCGCGAGCGCGAGAAGCACTGTCTCGGTGAGTAGTTGCCGCAGGACTCGAGGCCAGCTCGCGCCCAGCGCCGTTCGAATCGCAATCTCTTTCTGGCGGCTGAACGTTCTTGCCAAAGCCAGGTTGGCTACATTCACACAGGCAATCAGCAGCACGAATGCGACCGCTCCCAGCAGCACGAGCAGCGGAGTGCGCACGTCGCTCACCATGTCGTCGTGCAACGGCAAAACAGTAGCGCCCCATCCCTTGTCGTCATCGGGATAAAGTTGCTGCAAGCGGTCTGAGATGGTATTCATCTCAGCCTTTGCCTGCTGCAATTCAACTCCGGGCTTGAGGCGCGCGATGACCATATAGTGATGCTCTCCGCGCACCGCGCGTTCTTGATCGGTCCACGCCATCGGAGTCCACATCTCGGCGAAATCAGGAAACCGGAAACTTGCCGGCATGACCCCAGCCACCAGGTACGCTTCGCCATCCAGATTGATGTTGTGGCCTACGATCTCAGAGTTCGATCCAAAATGTTCCTGCCACATGCGGTGACTCAGAACCACTACGTGCGAATGTCCAACCTGATCTTCGTCGGGAGATAACACTCGACCCAGCATGGGTGGAACACCCAAGGTGGAGAAGAAACCCGCGGATACAGCACAGGCGGCCACCTGTTCGGGCTTGTCGCCGCCCGTCATCGTGAAGCCGTGGTAGGTCATAATCGCCATGCTGTCGAATACGTGATTCTGGTTTTCCCAATCTCTATAATTCGCCGCCGATACTGAGAACAGTGGCATTCCGGGGAAGCTTTTCGGGGGAGGAACATGCCAGACGCGAACCAGGCGTCCGGGATCTTTAAACGCAAGCGGTCGCAGCAGAACTCCGTTCACCACGCTGAAAATGGACGTGTTCGCGCCAATCCCCAGCGCCAGCGTAATCACCGCAACCGCCGTGAACCCCGGGCTCTTGCGAAGCTGACGCAACGCATAACGGATATCCTGCAATAGCCGGCTCATCATGACCTCCTACTCATATCTCAGCGCCACCATGGGATCGATCCTGGCCGCACGCCATGCCGGCACCGCGCAAGCGATCATCGATACGGCGCCCAGCAGCAGAACCACGCCGACATACGTGGATGGATCGAGATGCGACACGTCGAACAGCAGTGTGGACAGAGCCTGACTCGCTGCGAAGGCCCCGAGCAGTCCCAATGCAATCCCGATTCCGGTGAGAACCATTCCCTGGCGAATGACCAGCGTCAAAATGTCACCGCGGGATGCGCCCAGAGCCGATCGCACTCCGATCTCCCGGGTTCGCTCGGTGACGCCGCCGGAGAGGACGCCATAAATTCCGGTCGCTGCCAATATCATTGACACCAGCCCGAAGGCTTCAAACAGGATCAGCACGAACCTTCTCTCAGCCGCTGACGCAGCGATTAGACTGTCCATGGTGGCGACGCGGACGATCGGCTGGTCTTTGTCCACCGACCAAATCGCATTCTTGATAGCTGGTGTTAGCGCGGCCACGGTGCCGCGTGCACGAACGGTCAGCGACAGCGCTCCGTCGGCCCAATGCCACTGCGTGGTAGTAGCGTAGACCGCGTCAGAGTCACTCATCGCTAGCGACATTTGCTTCACATCGCCGACCACGCCAACAATCGTGAAGAGCGTCGCACTGGCCCCACCGCCCACCTGAACCCGCTTTCCAATTGGATCCTGGTCGGGAAATCTGCGCTTCGCCAGCGACTCGCTGATCAGCATCACCCGCGGAGCGTCCGCCGTATCCTGAGTGCCGAGGAGACGGCCGCGACGCAGCGGGATGCCCAGCGTTTCGAGATAACCCGGCGTCACGGCGTAACGGAAAACTGGATAGCCCTGCTCGGGATCGTCGTTCTCGAAGTGTGCGCCATAAACATCCGAATCTCCGCTCAGGGGCAACTGGCTGGTAAAGGCTGCCGCGGTGACGCCCGGGACTGCGCGCACCGCGTCAAGAGCCTGCGCAAAGAATTGGTGACAGACCCGATCATCGTCATAACGGTGCCCGTAGGTTTGTACCTGCATGGTGAGCAATTGGGAACCGTCGAAGCCCACCGGCACGGCAAACAGCCTGTGCAAGCTGTAGAGCAGCAGTCCCGCACCCACGAGCAGTACCAGAGCGATCGCGATCTCGGCGACGGCGAATGCACTGCGCGTAACCTGATGAGTTCCGGCGGTGCGCCGTGAGCCTTCCTGTATTCCTATGTGCAGGTCGGCGCGGGAAGCTTGTCGCGCCGGAATCAATCCGACCGTCAGTCCGATCAGCGCCGTGACACCGAGTGCGAAACCGAATACCGTGGCATCTAAATGGATCGCGTCCACCCGCGGCAGCCCGGGAGGACTGAGCGCCACCAGCGCGCGTACACCGACCTGCGCGACAACCATTCCGAAAACTCCGCCTAGCACAGCCAGTAACAAGCTTTCGGTGATCAATTGCCGGATCAGTCGCGGTCGTCCCGCGCCCAGTGCAACGCGCATCGAGAATTCACTGCGGCGCTGCGCGCTCTGCGCCAGCAAAAGGTTGGTCACATTCACGCATGCGATGAGAAGCACCAGTATTACCGCCCCGAAAACGGCGAGCAGTGCCGGCTTAACCCCGCGCGTGACGTCATCCTGCAGCGAACTCGCGATGAACCCGTGCGCCAGGGACACAAACCGAAGGCGCGGAAATTCCGCCACTGGAGTCTGCGCGATCCATTTCAGATCGCTCCGGGCTTGGGCAACGCTGACACCCTCCCGCACCCGCCCCACCATCCGCAGATGATGGCCCCATTCCCTGGTCTGAGCAGACGCGACATTCCCGGCGTCATATTGCAGGGGCGACCAGACCTCAGCCGAGGGAGCCAGCACATTGTCAAACCCGGGCGGCAACACGCCGATGACCGTGTAGTTGTCGCCGTCGAGCCGGATCTGGTTTCCGACGATCGCTCGATCGCCGCCGAGGCGACTGCGCCACAGCCCGTCGCTGACGATCACCACGTTTGGACCATGCGGCACATCGTCAGACGCCTGAAAATCTCGTCCTAGCGCCGGTGAAACACCGAGGGAGCGGAAATAACCAGCGCTGACCCGCTGCCCATCCAGACGCTCCGGCTGACCCTCTCCCGAGAGGGTCGGCTGCCAGGCCTTCATCACAGCAAGCGCATCGAAAGACCGGCTGCGCTCCGCCACTTCGCGATAGGTGTGGAACGATTGGGGAATGCGGGCGCCATCTTCCCCGGCATACCAGATCATCATGATCCGGCTGGCATTAGGATATGGCAGCGGCTCAAATAGGATTGGATTGATCGTGCTGAAGATGGCCGTCGTTCCCCCGATACCGAGCGCGAGTATTGCTATGGCCGTGCACGCGAACCCCGGGCTCTTGCGCAACTGTCGCACCGCGTAGCGAAGGTCCTGCAGCCATCCGTTCATTGTTTGCCTCCCGTTACTCGTACCTGAGTGCCACCATCGGGTCGATCTTTGTGGCCCGACGCGTGGGAATAAAGGTAGCCACGCACGCGATGGTGGCCAGCAATAGTGAAACGCCCACGTACGTAATCGGGTCGCTCGGCGTGATGCCGACGAGAAAATCGCTGACTAGACGTCCCGCGGCCAGGGCGGCAAGCAAGCCAAAAGCGAGGCCCGATGCGACAATCACTGCACCCCGGCGTCCGATCATTCTGAGGATGTCGCGACGCTGCGCTCCCAGCGCCATTCGCACGCCGATCTCTTGCGTACGTTGACTGACCGCATAGGACATCACTCCGTACACGCCAACCACTGCGAGAATCAGCCCTAGCAATCCCAACGCCGCTGCCAAGCTCGCTCCGAGTTCGAAGAACAACAACCCATTGCCTCCGTGCAGGGCTTCCGTCATCGTGCGCACGCCATAGACCGGGATCGCCGGCGCCAGCGACTGCGCGATTGTCCTCACTTCGCCGACCATGTCCTGCGTGCTCCGTTCCGAGCGTATCTGCAGCGTCTCGGTCGACACGTAACTCTGCGCCGCTGGCAGATAGAAGATCGGTTCGAATTCCCCGTAGAGTTGGTTCATTCGGCTGTTTTGCACGACGCCAACGATCGTCGCGGGATGCTTTGGATCATCCGTCAGCGTAAAAGACTTTCCCAGCGGATCCTGACCCGGCCAAAAGCGGTCCGCCATCGCCTGGTTGATCACAGCAACGTGGGCCGCGCTTTCGTTGTCTGCATCTGTGAAATCACGACCGAGTTTGAGCGCGATGCGCATGGTGCTGAAGTAGTCCGAAGACACGGCATCGTCTTCCGCATGAGGTGCTCCCTGATTTGCGGAGGTTGCGTATCCGGGAATCACCAGGTCGCTACCCTGGACGGAGTCGCTGAGCGGAACTACCGATGCAAGGCTGGCCGACTGTACTCCGGGCAGAGAGCGCGCACGCTCGAGCATCGCGCGATAGAAGGCTCTTCCCTGCTGCTCCGTGTAGCCAATCTCGTTTGGGTCGAGTGTCACATTGAGGACATGCTGGGGCTCAAATCCCAAGTCGCTAGTCTGGACTCCGCGAAGACTGCGGACAAACAATCCTGCAATGATCAGCAAAGTCAGTGACCCGCCCACCTGCACGGCGACCAGAACATCGCGCAAACGCTGGCGTCCGCCGGTCGAAGTGCGCCCGCCCTCGTGCAACACGTCGCGCAAGTTGCCATGCCGGATTCGGGCCGCAGGCACCACAACCACGAACGCCGCGGTCGCTGCCGCGACCGCGAAGGCATACGCGAACACGCGCCAGTTGAACTCGAAGTCAAAGACGATCGGCAACTCACTCTGCAGAGGCACAGAGCCCAGCAGGCGCGATGCGGACAATCCCAGCGCTACTCCCAAACCGCAGCTGAGAGCTGCCACCACCAGACTCTCAGTGAACAGTTGGCGAACTAGCCGTCCACTCCCGGCGCCCAGCGCAGCGCGCACCGCCATCTCGCGCTGCCGCGCCGCCGCTCGAACCAGAAAGAGGTTTGCAACGTTCACACAGGCAAGAGCCAGCACCAGGGCCGCAAGAGTCAGGAACAGTGCCGCCAGCTTGGGAAAGGGATTCGTCGCGCCCCCCATGATTCCTGGCGGCCGCAAGGGATGGGCCTGCAATTCGCCAATTCCGCGATCTCTGGGATATTGCTTCAGCAGACGCTGGCCCACGACCGCAAGCTCGGACTGGATCTGTTTCGCAGTGACCCCAGGCTTCACTCGCCCGAGAGCGAGCATGCTGCGGGTGCTGGGATTGGTCAGGAAGTCGCCCGCAACTCCTCTCTCAATCAGGAACATGCTCAGCGGAAGATAAGCTTGGATGTTGAGCAGCGGAGTCGGCCCGAGAAAACCGTTCGGCGCCACTCCAATGATGGTGACGGGGTGACCGTTGATTGAAACGGCTTTCCCGACAATCGCGGGATCACCGGAAAAGCGAGTCTGCCAATAGCCGTAACTCAGAACGACAACCGGGTCCGCGCCCGCGGCCTTTCCTTCGGTGCTCAAAATGAAGCGGCCCGAAGCGGGCGCAATGCCCAGCAGCGAGAAGAAGTCGCCGCCCACATAAGCCGTCTGAACTGGCTTGGTTGTACCGTCTGCGGTCAAGCCACTCTGCGAATTCTGTTCGCCCGCCAGCCCGCCAAAAATGAACGGCGTTATACCCGAAAATACATCCGTTGTTTGCTTTTCCATCTCTGCGAATTCCGGATAGGAGAATTGGAGTTCGGAATTAGCGCCCGGCCGGGTAAAAACAAGAAAATGTATCTGCTGCGGATCCTTGATCGGCAAAGACCGCAGTACGAGCCAGTCCACCATGCTAAAGATCGCTGTGTTGGCTCCAATGCCCAGCCCAAGAGTTAAGACGACGACCGAGAAGAACCCCGGGCTCTTGCGCAACTGCCGCAGCGCGTAGCGAACGTCTTGCAGCAACCCGTTCATCATTCGCCTCCCACTACTCGTACCTCAGGGCCACCATGGGATCGACTTTCGCTGCACCCAGTGCAGGCACCGCCGCCGCTGCGAATGCGACCACCGCCACCACGGCAACCGCAATCGCAATCGTGAATACGTCGGCTGGCGCGACTCCAAACAGCAGGCTGCGCACCGCCTGCGCCGCCGCAATGGCACCCGCTATGCCAATTACCGTGCCGATTGCTGTCAGCCGCAGAGCCTGTCCGATTACCAGCCGGAAAATTCCTCCCCGCTGTGCTCCCAAAGCCATTCGGAGTCCGATCTCAGGGATGCGTCGCCCCACCAGAAACGCCATCAATCCATAGATCCCGACTGCCGCCAGCAGAAGTCCCAATGCGGCCATAACGCCAATTAGTCCCGCCATGACTCGCTCTTCGTAGAGCGCCTCCCGCATGTGCTCTCGCAATGTCACGAGAGAAACAATAGACACTCCACGGTTGAGTTCGCGCAGTACTCTTCGCACCGCGGGAGCCAGTGCCCCCGGATCGACGCTGGTTTTCACTGCCATCGCCAGTTCGCCATATTCGTCGCTCTTCATGGGCAGAAACAAGTAGGGCATCCGGTCTTCTCGCACATCGTTGTATTTCCCGTCTTCCGTGACTCCGATTACTTCGTACTCTTCTCCGTCTGACCGGCCCAGGCGAAGTCGTTGCCCCACGGGGTTCCCATTGGACCAGAAACGGTTTGCCATGGCTTGATTCACCACCATGACATGGGCATTCACATCCAAGTCGTGCTGCTCGATGGCGCGGCCCCGCACGAGTCGGGTACCCATTACTGAAAAGTATCCTTCCCCCACAGGGTCAAAATTGATGGTGGCACCTTCAGCGGCTGCGCTTGGCAGGTTCTCAAGAAATACTTTGCGGGTCGCACCGCCACCACTCATGCCGAAGGGAAAACGCATCGCAGTCGTAGTTGCGCTCACTCCGGGTAGCGCCTGCAGCCTTCGGCGCGCCTCGTCCACGAATGCCTTGCCGCCTTCTTCGCTCTTCGTTCCGAAGGCCGGCACCAACTCCATGATGAGCATGTTCTGATGGGCGTTGAAGCCGGGATCGAGAGCCAGCGCCTTTATCACCGACCGGGCCAGCAGACCGCTGCACACGACCATCACCAGCGACAACGCGACCTGCGTGACGATAAGAGCGCTTCTCAATCTCCGGCGTCCGGTTCCGGTTACTGCGCCGGATTGTTTGAGCATGGCGGCTGGGCCCACGTTTGTGGCCTGTAGTGCCGGAACCAACCCGAAGAGGAACAAGGAGGCGGTCGCCGTCGCCAAGGCAAATAGCAGAGCGCGCGAGTTCAGATGAGCGTCTACGAAGATGGGAGAACTAGTCTGCGGCAACAAGGTAGGGAGTTCATTGAGCACCACTTTTCCGAAAAACAATGCTGTTACCGTGGCCGCTGTTGCCAGCAAGGCGGTCTCGGCGAGTAACTGGCGGACGACCTTTCCTCGCGAAGCGCCCAAAGCTAACCGCGTTGCAAGCTCCTTCCGCCGATACTCCCCGCGGGCAATCAAGAGAGCGGCCACGTTGGCGCACGCGACCAGCAGCACGAGTACCGCTATGCCCAGCAGTGCCAAACCGATGTTCGAAACTCCAGTTCGCGTCTCATCTTCTGCAACGACGCTCATTCTGCGCCCGGCATCCGACTCCGGATAAGAACTGGCCAATGCGGCAGCAACCGTTCTCAATTCTGCTTTGGCTTGTTGCAGAATGACGCCATCCCGCAATCGTCCGAACAGTTCGTATTCGCGCGATCCCCGGATGGTCTGCTTTTCGCGCTCACCCGTGAGTTGCTGCCATGTCGGCATGGGAATCCAGAGGTCCGGCACCACGAGCGCCTCTGAACCTCGGAACCCTCGCGGCAGAACGCCCAGCACGGTCACGGGCTGGTTGTCGACAATGATCGTTCGTCCCGGAAGTCCTGTATCGCCATTGAACTGGCGCCGCCAGAATGGGTAACTGAGCACAACCAACGGAGCTTGCGAATTCTGAAATTCCTTTTCGGTGAACGTCCGCCCGAGGGCGGGCGAGGCTTCGAGAACCTCGAAGAAATTCTCCGAGACCACAGCCGCTGACACCAACCTGTTCTGCTCGCCGTCATCCACCTGCGCCCCACGCATGTCGAGAGCCGCCACTCCTGCAAGTGTCCTGGAATTGGCGCGCAAGTCCAGAAAGTCAGGGTATGAACTGTAGCCGCGCTCGATTTCTCCCTGGCTGCTGGGATTGCTGGTAAAGATGCGCACGAGACGGTTTGCATCTCGGACCGGCATCGGATGCAACCACAGTTCGTCCACGAAACTGAAAGTGGCAACATTTACGCCAATCCCCAGCGCGATGGTCAGCACGGCCACACCTGTGAACCCCGGGCTCTTGCGCAGCTGGCGCAGCGCGTAGCGGAAATTCTGAACCAGGCTGTTCATAGCGAATCACAGGTCGTTCACGCGTGCGCGTCAGCCATCAGTTTCTGCAGCTCTTCTTCCGCCACAACCTTGCCGTCGAACAAATGCACTTCGCGTTGCGCGTGCTTCGCAAACCGCGGATCGTGCGTCACCATGCAGATCGTCGCGCCTTCCCGGTGCAGGTTCTGCAGCAATTCCATCACTGCTTCGCCATTGCGCGAATCCAAATTTCCAGTAGGTTCGTCCGCCAGCAGGATGGAGGGCTTGCCTCCCAAGGCACGCGCCACGGCGACACGCTGCTGCTGACCGCCGGAAAGCTGTGACGGATAGTGCCGGACGCGATGCGCCATGCCGACGCGCTCCAGCGCTTCCATGACCCGCGCCTTCCGGTCGGCCGCCGGCATTCTCTGCCGGTAGGTGAGCGGTAGCTCGACATTCTCATACACCGTGAGATCGCCAATCAGGTTGAAACTCTGAAAGATGAAGCCGATCTCCTGGTTGCGAATGCGGGAACGCTCGGCAAAATCGAGATTCTCCACCGATTTACTGTTCAGCGAGTAACTCCCCGCCGTCGGCGTATCGAGCAATCCGATGATGGAAAGCAACGTGGACTTGCCGCAACCGGAAGGTCCCGACATCGCCACATACTCCCCCTTGGCAATCGAGAGATGGACGCCGGATAGTGCGTGAGTTTCAATTTCGTCGGTGTAGAAGACTTTGGTCAGATCCTGAATCTGGATCAACGGCTGTCCTGTTTCAGTCATGGATTCTTGCCTCGATATGTTGGATTTCGTTCCTAAGCTGCGGTCTCTACTCCAAACGGATGCGGTCCGTCTTATCCCAGCGGGACATGTCGGAAAGGATCACAGTGTCGCCTTCGTGCAGGCCTTCGAATACTTGAATCGAATTCACCGATTCCCGTCCCACTTTTACCGGCACACGCGAAGCCTCTTTGCCGTCTGCATCCAGCTTGAACAAACTGATCGTGCTGTTTTCCTGCCCAAACGCGGGACGCCCCACGTAAAGAATGTTGTCCAGTCGTTCCAGATCGATGGTCCCATCCACACTCAAATCCGGACGCGCCCCCTCGGGCAGTTGCCCTGTTAGTTTGACGTCGACGGTCACCGTTCCGTTTTGTACCGCTGGATCGACGCGCATCACCGTTCCGCTAATGATTCCGTTGTGCGTGTCGACCGCGGCAGGCTCGCCATCGCGCACGTCCCGCGCTTGAGTTTCCGCGATCTTCAAGGTCGCCATCAGATGGTTTGGCTCGACCACTTTCGCGAGCATCGCTCCGGGCGCAACGTGTTGTCCCACCTGCAGAGGTAGATCTACCAGCACTCCGTTAATTCCAGCCCGTACTTTCAGGGCTTCCAGTTGCTTCTTTTTGAGACCTGCCAAGGTCCGCGCCTGGTCCACCTTCGCCTGTTCCTGCGCCAGTTGCGTGTCGATCGCTTTCTTGTTGATCACCAACCGCTGCTCTTCCAAGTCATTTCTGGTGGTGAGTTCGTCTGCTTTGCCCTTGGACGCTTTGTAGGCCAATCCTGAAATCACTCCCAGGTCGTAAAGCGCCTTGTCGGTATCCGCCTGTCGCTGCGCCTGACTGTAGTCTGCGTTCACGGTTGCAGCGCCGGCCTTCTGAGTCATCATGTCGCTATCGAGCTTTACCTTGAAGCTCTGATATTCGGCCTCTGCGGCCCTGAGCTGCAGGTCGGCGTCAACGGCCGCCTGTTCCACCTGGGGATTGCTCATCTCAAGAAGAATGTCATCCGCTTTGACCTGCGAACCCGGCAGCATGCGGATGCGCACCACCGTCGCCTCAGTTTCGGCGGGAATCTGCCGAACCGCTTCCTGGCTGGGAACCAGAGAGCCCGGCCCTCGCACTTGGCGAAGCATCGACCCGTGCTTTACCGTGTCGGTCCACACCGTTCCGCGTTCGACCGAGGGCGCTGCCGGCCTCAACCGCGATACGCCAACGGTCAACGCTACGACGACTACTAGACCGATGGCCCCTAACACAATCTGGCGACGTAGTTTCTGACGCTTGAATTCTGGGCGAGCGATATCCATCGAACTACCAATGGCAACTCACCTTCCACACCTCAGAATGCTCTAAGTGATGCACATACAGCAACATAGGTCCATATAGCGGCGCCATCAAGAGACGCCCGGTGTCCACTGCCGGACCCACTTGTCCACTACCGGACAGCACAATACATAAGGATGAGGTATTTCGGTCCCCAACGCCGACCGAAAGCCAAGGGCAAGGCCACGCTCGGCGTTCTCGAACGATCCTTGCTCCGCGACAAGTGATAGTAGAATAGCTCCCCATGTTCGCTTACGAAGCGGACTGCGCGGTTCCCAGACCGATTCTCAAATCTCGGAGGTAGCGGTGGCACTCACGATCAGTGGTCTTTCTAAGACTTATCCGAATGGAGTGAAGGCGCTCAAGAACCTTTCACTCTCCATTGGCAACAGCATGTTCGGTCTGGTGGGACCAAACGGCGCCGGAAAAAGTTCGCTGATGCGCACCATTGCCACGCTGCAAGATCCCGACGCCGGCACCATAAACCTCGACGGCATCGACGTGCTGCGCGAAAAAGATCAAGTGCGCCGCATCCTCGGCTACTTGCCGCAGGAGTTCGGCGTCTATCCCAAAATATCCGCGCTGGACATGCTTCATCATCTCGCGGTCATGAAAGGGATGACCTCCTCGTCCGAGCGCAAGGAAACTGTCGACACGCTACTGCAGCAGACCAACCTTTGGGACTCCCGCAAGAAAGCGCTCTCCACTTATTCCGGCGGCATGAAGCAGCGCTTCGGCATCGCGCAAGCCTTGCTGGGCAATCCGCGGCTCATCATTGTCGACGAACCCACAGCCGGGCTCGATCCCGCAGAGCGCAACCGCTTCCTGAACCTGCTCTCGTCTCTTGGAAGTGACCGCACAGTGATCCTCTCCACTCATATCGTGGACGACGTTCGCCAACTCTGTCCCCGCATGGCGATCATCGCTTCCGGTGAACTGTTGCTCGAGGGCGCGCCCAGCGAAACCATCTCCGCTCTCAACGGCAAGATCTGGTCAAAGGTGGTCGCGACCGGTGAGGAAGTGCGCGCGATCGAGACTTCGCTTCACGTCATCTCCACTCACTTGGTTGGCGGACGGCACGAGGTTCGCGTCCACGCCGATAGATCTCCCGGCGACGGCTTCGTCCCGGTCGAGTCCGATTTGGAAGACGTGTATTTCCTCAACCTGTCGCAGCAGACCAAGCGTCCGCTGGTGAATTAAGACTCGAAACTGGAGGAATCCAACATGGCACTCTTTTGGGAGTTCTTCACCTTCGAGCTGAGGTTTCGCTTCAAGAGCCTCTCGACGTACATGTATTTCCTGCTCTGGCTCGCCTTCTCTTTTCTCTGCGTCGCTTCGGAAAGCTTCGGTCCGGTTGGCAGTGGAAATGGAAAAGTACTTCTGAACGGACCCTTCGCCAACATCCTCAACGACGCCTTTGCTGGCTTGTTCGGGATCATCGTCATCGCGGCCATCTTTGGCACCTCGATCCTCCGCGACTTTCAGCGCGACACCTACCAGATACTCTTTACCCAACCAATCTCTAAGTTCGCCTACCTCGGCGGACGCTGGGCGGGCTCCTTTGTCACGACTGTCTTCGCCTTCTCTGGCATGATGCTCGGCACCTACCTTGGCACGTTCGCGCCCTGGGCGGACCACACCCGCATCGCGCAGAATCAGCTTTGGACATACCTTCAGCCTTTCTGTTCCATCCTGGTGGTGCAGATATTTTTTATCGGTTCCGCGTTCTTTGCCGTCTCCGCCCTCACGCGAAAGATCTTCATCGTCTACCTACAGGGTGTCGCCCTGTTTATGATCTACATTATCGGGCTTACGGTCTTCATCGCTACCCGCTCGCTCGAGCACTTCTGGTCCAGCATCTTCGACCCCATCGGCTTTATCCTGCTCAACAACGTCACCCGCTACTGGACGGTCATCGAGAGGAACACTCAGTTACTGAGCCTGTCGCCCTCTTTCATGAACGGAGTATTTCTCTACAACCGGCTGCTCTGGATCGGCGTCGGCCTCGCGTCCCTGGGCGCCGTATGGGCACTGTTTCCCATGTCGGTGGAGGCTCTGACCGCGCGCTCTCAAGGACGCCGCGCAGCCAAAGCGAAGGAACAGGACCTCGCGGAAGCGCAACCGGTCCGCTCCCTCGTGCCCGCTCGACTTCCCCACGCTGGTCAGTCCTTTGGCGCCGCCACCACGTTTGCTCAATACCTCTCACTCTCCCGATTGCGAATGCGGAACATTTTCCGTGACATACCCTTCTGGGCCCTCGTCGCCCTCATCGTCGCCTTTGGCATTAACAATGATTATTTCGCCGGGCGGGTTGCCGAACGAAACGTGTGGCCGGTCACCTACCTCATGGTTCAAGCGGTCGAGGGCAGTGCCCTCCTTTTTCTATTGATTGTCGCGGGACTCTATGCCGCAGAGCTGCTCTGGCGCGAGCGCGACACACATTTCGACGGCATTCACGACGCTCTCCCCATGCGCGAGTCCACTGACTGGCTCTCCCGCTTCACCGCAATCATCGTGGTCGAACTCATCCTCATCACTTTCGCGATGTTCATCGGCATCGTGATGCAGACAATCGCCGGATATCACCACTACGAACTCCTGCAGTACTTCAAGGAACTCTATGTGGTGACCTTTCCGCAGGTCGTCATCTTCATTCTTCTGTCTCTCTTCGTCCAGACCATCGTGTCGAACAAGTTCGTCGGCTACGGCATTCTGATCGGCATCTTCGTTTTGCTTCAGATCCTTCCCCCTTTCGGCTGGGAAAATACGCTGTATCTCATCAGCCAAGTTCCCGCATACATCTACTCCGACATGAACGGCTATGGACATTTTGTGCCCGCCATGTTCTGGGCGACCTTGTACTGGCTGGCGATAAGCGCGACCCTGGGCGTGATCTCCATCGCCTTTGCACGACGCGGAGCTGAGGACTCGTTTCGCGCCCGCATCCGTCTCGCCCTTCAGCGTGCGCCGCGGCTCATTCCAGCCGCGCTGCTGTTCGCGATCATGGCGGTGGGCGCTGGCTCTTGGTACTTCTACAACGCTCACGCCCTGAACGAATATCTCGATTCGAAAGCACGCCGCGGCATCCAGGCGGACTACGAACGCCAGTTCAAGAAGTACGAAAATCTGGATCAGCCCAAAGTCACCGCCGTCGACGCCACCATCAATATCTATCCCGAGCGCCGCTCCTTCGACGGAAGCGTTCGGATGACGCTGCAAAACAAGACCAACCAACCGATCGCACAAATTCATATCACCGACCAGAAGAAATCGGTCACAAACGTTCAGTTCGACCGCCCATTCCACCTCGTCAGTGCTGCGCCGCGCAACCTGTACTCCATCTATGCCCTCGACCCGCCATTAGCACCGGGCCAGACCGTCACCCTGACTTGCAACGTGGGCCACGAGACGCGCGGCTTTCGCGACGGCAACGAACTCCCCGAGTTGGCCTATAACGGCACTTTTTTTGACTCGGACTACGTTCCTTACATCGGCTACAACACGGGCATCGAACTCGATGATCCACGCCGCCGCCGCGAAGAGCATCTCCCGGCTCTTGAAGAGATGGCGCACCGCGGCGATCCCGCCCACGCCGTGAACAACGTCTTCTTCCGCGGAGAATCCGACTGGGTCACCTATCACACTGTGGTCAGCACGTCAGCGGACCAGATCGCCGTTGCCCCCGGATACCTCCAGCGCGAATGGCAGGACAAGGGTCGCCGCTACTTTGAATACAGCATGGGCTCGACACACATCCTGGATTTCTTCTCTTATATTTCTGCGCGCTACCAGTCGCGGAAAGAGATGTACCACGGCCCCAACGGCGACGTGTCGCTAGAGGTGTATTACGACCCCGCGCATACCTACGACATCGACGACATGCTGGCCAGTTCCCGCACCGGCCTCGACTACTATCAAAAGACCTTCAGCCCCTACCAGTTCAAGCAGTTCCGCATCTTCGAATTTCCCCGCTACCGCACTTTCGCCCAGTCGTTTCCTAACACGATTCCTTACTCGGAAGGCATCGGCTTCATCAGCCGCGTCATCAAGCCAACCGACATCGATTTTACCTATTTTGTGACTGCCCACGAACTCGGCCATCAATGGTGGGCCCACCAGTTGATTGGCGCCGATGCCGAAGGTTCCAACATGATGTCGGAGAGCCTGGCCGAGTACTCTGCCCTGCAGGTGATGGCGCACAAGTACGGCCGCGATTTGATGCATCGCTTTCTGCGCCACGAACTCGACGGCTATCTGCGCGGCCGCGCCGGCGAGGTTCGCCACGAGCCGCCACTCGCTCTCGTGCAGCGCGAGCAATACGTCTGGTACCAGAAGGGCGGTCAGATTCTCTACACACTGGCCGACTATATCGGCGAAGACAAACTCAACCTCGCGCTGCACAACTTTCTCATGCAGTACCGTTACGCGAATGCCAACAACCAGATCGACGCCGACAACGGTACCCAGGCCTCCGTGCCTAGCAACACTCCATATCCGGATACGCGTATGTTGGTCGACGCTATCCGCGCCCAGACTCCGCCCGAACTCCAGTATCTGGTCGACGACGGCTTCAACCGCATCGTCCTCTACGACAACAAGACCGTCTCGGCAACCTCGCAGAAGACTCCCGACGGAAAATACAAGGTCACACTTGAGGTTGAGGCTCGCAAGATGCAAGCCGACGGCAATGGCGCGGAGACGCCCATGCCCCTCGCCGACTACATCGAGATCGGTGTCTTCAGCGGCAAGAAAGATCAGGAAAAGCCTCTCTACCTCAGGAAGGAAAAGATCAGCGAGCCCCATAAGACCTTCGTCGTCGTAGTCGACGAAAAGCCAACTTTAGCGGGCATTGATCCTTACAATAAGCTCATCGACCGCAACGCCGATGACAACATGATCGACGTCACGGAACAGTGAACACTCGACTCGCGTGATCGACTGCAAAACACCGTTGCGCAGAAACCTCATCGCCCACGTGGCATTTTGCCTGCTGTGTGGTGCGGTCCGCATGCTCGCGCAGGCGTCCCCCGCAACGCCGGCCCCAACGTCTGCCCCCCATCAAGCGAGACCTCGCCGGGCCGCCTCCGCCAAAGCGCCTACGAAGACAGTAGTGCCGGCCGCATCGACGATCCAGTTTGAAAACGTCATCGAACGATCGAAAATCAAATTCAAACTCAAAAACAGCGTCAGTCCCCAACGATATACGTTTGAAACCATGGTGGGCGGGGTCGCCGTCTTCGACTACAACAACGACGGGTTGCTCGACATCTTCTTTACCAATGGCGCGGCCATCCCGTCGCTGGAAAAAACCGACCCGAGTTACTGGAACCGTCTCTTCCGCAACAATGGGGACGGCACCTTCACCGATGTAACCGAGAAAGCTGGACTGCAGGGCGTCGGCTATTCGATGGGAGTTGCCGCAGGCGACTACGACAATGACGGATTCGTCGATCTCTATGTGACCGGTGTCAACCGCAACCAACTCTTCCATAACAATGGAGACGGCACCTTCACCGATGTGACCGAAAAGGCGGGAGTCGGTGGCATGGTTCCCAAGCTCGGCAAGGCATGGTCCGTCGCTGCAGGATGGTTCGATTACAACAACGATGGGCTGCTCGATCTATTCGTCGTGAACTACCTCAATTACAGCATCAAAAGCGCGACTCCCTGCGCGCAGCAAGGACTTCCCGCGTATTGCTCGCCGGTCGATTTTCTGGGAACGCCCAACATTCTTTATCGCAACAACGGCGATGGCACGTTTACGGACGTTTCGGATCAGTCCCACATTTCCGAATATGTCGGCAAAGGGATGGGTTTGGCGTTCGCCGACTACGACAACGATGGATTCACCGATATCTTCGTGTCGAACGATACGTTCGAGAACTATCTTCTTCACAACAACCGGGATGGAACGTTCACCAATGTCGCGCTCCTCGCCGGGGTTGCGTACAACGCATTCGGCAAAGCCATCGCTGGGATGGGCGCGGATTTCCGCGACCTCGACAACGATGGCAGGCCTGACATCTTCGAAACCGCAATGTTCGGAGAAGGCTTTCCGCTCTACCGGAACCTTGGCGACGGTCAGTTCCAGGATGTAACCGCGTCCGTGGGCCTGAGTGCCCTGACGAGCCGCTCAACCGCATGGGGAGTGGGCGTTTTTGATTTCGACAATGACGGCAACAAGGACCTTTTCACTGCCAACGCCGACATTCTGGACAATGCAATGGAACTGGCACACCGGTCATTTCCGCTTCCCAATCGTATCTTTCACAACAAAAGCGGCCTGAGCTTTGAAGATGTCAGTTCACAAGCTGGAGCGTCGTTTTCAGTCCCTGCTCCGCATCGCGGCGCGGCCTTCGGCGATCTCAACAACGATGGGCGAGTCGATGCGGTCGTGACGGTTCTGAACGGCCCACCAGAAATATGGATGAACCGTTCCAGCAATCACAACCACTGGCTTATTGTGAAACTGGTCGGCGTCAAATCGAACCGTGACGGTCTGGGAACGAAGATAAAAGTAACCACATCCCTCGGCGCCCAGTACAACCAGGCGACCACGGCCATTAGCTACAACTCTTCCAGTGATAAGCGCGTGCACTTCGGGCTGGGCTCCCCCGACGTGATCGATGCGCTGGAGATCACTTGGCCAAGCGGCATCCAACAGCTTCTGAAGAACGTCAAGGTAGACCAGGTCCTCACCGTGACGGAGAGCGGGCCGTAAGATTCCTATTTCTGCTCAAGACTATTTGACAAACGCTGCGCCAGTTCGTTCTGCCCATTTCGCCCGAGAAGTGCGATCAGGTCTTTCATGATTTGAGGATTGTTTCTCCCATACGCCGCTACGGTTTCCGCCGTCAGGTCGGCATCCGACACCTTGCCAATCCGGAAGTAGGAATCGCAAAGCATGTAAAGCAATTCGGGTGTCATTGTTCTGGACTTCGCCAGCTGCTCCGCCGCATCCGAATAGAGCCCTTGGTGGTATCGAATCTCGCCTATTTCGGCAATCGCCAGTTGATAATTCGGATCGTTTCTGAGTTCCGCCTGAAATTCATTCTCCGCCCCGCTCAGATCACCTTGTTTCAGCGCCAGGATCCCTTGATAGGTATGGGCGCCCCGGACGGTCGGCTGTATTTCCAGCGCGTGATGAAGACTGCGTAATCCAGCCTCGGTCTGTCCCATGAAGAGATACAGCTTTCCAACGAACACGTAGGCATCCGCAGTCGTGGCGGCAGTGCCCTTGAAGTGCTCGCGGTACAACTGCAACGCATCCGCCTCGCGATGCTCGATCAGCAATTGGCGGGCCTGCGCTTTGATCGGACTCTCACGCTCATCGCTCTCGACAGAGCGTACGAACGTGATCTGCTCCGTCATCAACTGATGCAGCGCTGCCTCGTGCTCCGCATCCTCCGTTCGGCCCATCGCGGCATATGCGCGTGACAGGTAGAAATGCGCCAGCAGTCGTGTCGGGTCGATCCGCAACACCGATTGCAGCCGATCGACAGCGGCGGAATAGCTCTTCAGTTCCAGTTGGCATTGCCCAAGTCCCAGAAGTGCCTCGACATCGTCCGGCTTGATCGCGAGTAAGCGTTCGTACGCGTTCTTGGCGTCTTCCCATTTAGCGAGCGACACATTCGCGGTCGCCAGCAGCCGCAGAGCCATCACATCATTCGCTTGAGATTGAACCGCGCGGGCGGCATATTGAGCAGCGCCTGCAAGATCCATCAATTTGTAGTCCGCAGCGGCAATATCGTAGTCGATGCGCGGCAGTGTGGCGTCAGAGTGCTGCGCCTTGAGCAGCCATTTCAGCCCCCCGGTGTAATCCCCGGTTCCGCACAACAGCTCTCCATATTTCTGCCACACCGAGACATTGTCAGGCTCCGCCTTCAAACTTAGCCGGATGGCTCGCAGCGCCAACTCGTCCTGCCCATTCAAGTGATAAGCCTGCGCAAGATAAAACTGTGCATCTCCGTCGCCCGGAAGAATCCGCACGCAGTGCTGCAGCAGCTTGACAGCTTCTTCTTTTTGTCCGGTGGCCAGGTTGGCGATGCCTACCTTCAGCAGAAGATCTCCATCGTTCGGAGCAAACTTCAAAGCCTCTTCATAGGCGGTCGCCGCTTCGGAAGTGTGCCCAGCCTCCTCCAGCAACATCCCCTTCAGCTTGAGTGCCGGGGCAAAGTCGGGATGCTGTTCAAGTAAGCGCAGGGTAAGATTCATCGCACCTTGCTTGTCGCCGTGCTCGGCAAGGTTGAGCGCCTGGTGGACTTGCCCCATTAGGGGCGACTCGGCAGGATGGCCAGCACTCTGCGCCCGAATCGCAGCCCCACCCGCAGCAAACAGCGCAACAAGCAGGACTGCACGCAGACGATTTGCGGTTGCCCCGTTCGCCATAATTAAGGAAGCTTCACGCGATGCTCGGACGGTTTACTGGAGACGACCCCCTGCCCTTCGCGCACCACATAAAATCGGTCGGCAGCAAGATTGCTGAGCGTCTCTTTTTTCCCGTTTGGCCACGACACTTCAACCTGATCGACACGTTCGTGGGTGCCCAGTCCGAAGTGGATGCGCAGATCGTGCTGCGACAAGTAGCTCCCACCGCTGATGACCTCGCCCAACTGCACCAGATCTCCGGCCGTTGCTCGCACGCGCGCATTCAACGCCAGGCGATTACTCTTCACACCCTCCAGTTGAAAACTGACCCAATGATTCTGCGGGCCGCCTTCTGGACGCAGGATCATCGGTTGTCCCACGAGGTTTTCAACCACCGCCTCCATCTTTCCGTCGTTAAACAGATCGCCAACCGCAAGCCCGCGACTCACTTGCGGAATCTGAAGCGCGTCGCCAGCCAGTTTGCTGACGTTCCTGAAAGTTCCATTCCGCTGATTGAGGAACAGCAACTTCGGCTCCAGATAGCGGGTGGCCCGGTGCGCGCTATCCACCTGCGGATACACATGCCCGTTCACCAGAAAGAAATCCTGCCAGCCGTCATTGTCGAAGTCGACGAACGCGTCACCCCAGCCCACGTAGCCTTGCGTGCCCCGAGCGATGCCGGAGGCGATCGAGGTGTCGGTAAAGTTCATGCCTCCATCGTTGCGATAGAGGGCGGCGTACTCAATGTCGAAATGGGAAAGCAGCAGCGACATGCGCCCGGTATGCGTATAGTCACCGAAAGCGACTCCCATGTTGGCCTGCTCGAATCCGTCTTCGTTCGCCGCTACGCCGGAGGTGAGGGCCACGTCCTCGAATTTCCCCGCGCCGTCCCCGTGGTATAGATAGTTCGCCTGGCCATCATTGGTCACGAAGAGATCGAGCTTCCCGTCATTGTCGAAATCCGACCAGATGGAAGTCAGGCCGTAGCGGCGCTCAGAATCGTCAACGCCAGCCTTCTTCGCAACATCAGTGAACGTTCCGTCGCCATTGTTGTGATACAGATTGTCGGGAAGTCCCTTCAACCCTCGCGGACCGCATTGCACATCGAGTCCCATATACTTGCACGATTTGCCGGAACCAAATACGGGCAGATCGTCCAGATGAAAATCCACATAGTGCGCTACGAAGAGATCAACCAAGCCATCGCCATCGTAATCTCCAAAAGCCGCTCCTGTCGCCCATCCAGAGTCGCTGGCAAGCCCGGCACCTTTGGTCACGTCGGTAAATGTTCCATCGCCATTGTTGCGATAGAGGACGACGCCATTCAGACAAGTGACCAGCAGATCAGGCATACCGTCATTGTTGTAATCGCCAACGGCCGCGCCCATCGCCCAGCAGGGAAAACCCACGCCTGCCTTGTCGGTGACATCCGTGAAGGTCCCGTCATGGTTGTTGCGATACAACGCGCTGCGAGCTTTCACGCCGTGAAGCGCCATATCTACGCTCTGCGCGTTCGTGAAATAAATGTCTGGCCAGCCATCGCCGTCGTAGTCGATCAGCGCAACTCCCCCACTCATCGACTCCGCAATGAATTTTGCTTCAGGACTGGACATGTGCTCGAAATGGATTCCGGTGGATTCCGTGATGTCGACCAGATGCGGATAGTTGGTGAGCGCGCCGGTTGCCTTGCTCTCGGCCTCTGCCTTTTGACGTTCTGCGGGCGGCAGCGGCGTCGATGTTCCCATCTGTGCCGCCGCCCCCGCGCTCAAGCAGAGAACAATAATAAAGATAGCGACAAACGATCGGAGAAACGACGACGGCAGCCCCCGCGTGGCTGCAGCGACTCGTGCTCCGACCCTACGGTTCTTCCGGCTCGTCCGCACGAATCTCCTTGGGCTGAACCTGCAGTTCTTTATAGAGTGCGCTCAGTTTCTCTTTCATTTCTTTGAATTTCTTGTACAGCTCCATTTCGCGCTTGGCGTCGTCCGCGCGCCCCATCTTCCGGTAAAGCGTCGCCAGGCGGTAGTGGGCCGTAGCGTTAGTAGGCTCCAGTTGCACGGCCTCTTCGAGCAATGCCAGCGCCTTGTCCGATTGATCCATCTCAATCAGCGTCTTCGCCAACCCAAGCTTGGCATCGGCATCCGCGGGCTGCAGAGCGACGGCTTTGGTGTACTCCTGATACGCCTGCTCTCGATTCCCCTTCTGCGCGTCCAGCTCTGCCAGCCGCAGAATCGCTTTCTCATCCTGCGGATCCTCTCGCAGCGCCGCGCGATATTCCTGTTCGGCCTCTTTCTTCACGGCCTCGTCGCTCGACGTATGCAGGAGTTCGGCCAATTCGAAATGAATGCCGGGAAGATGCGGGTTGATGGCGATCGCCTTCCGATACTGCGCGATGGCGCCATTTGTATTTCCTTGCCGGGAGTCTTCGTGAGCCAACAACTGATGCATTTGCGCGGAGTCCGGCGCAGCCAGCGACAGGGCGAGCATAGACTCACCTGCGAGATCGGAATAGGTGCGGTAGGCCGCATAGAGCACCTCCGCATTCTCGGGATCGGCCTTGCGCAGCTGCGCGATGGCAGCGGCGGCCTTCTCTAAATCGCCGCTCTCCGTATAGAGCCCGACGAGTTCCAAACCAAGTTGTACCTGAAAGCGCTGGTCCTGGATCGCGGGGAAGGCGGCTTCCATGTCCTTACGCGCATTGGCAAAGTCCGCCGTGCGGCTCTCGGCCATTCCCAACAGGCCCTGAATCTTGGGTAGTCCGGGTTGCTGCGCGAGCGCAGCGCGAAAGTGCGGAATGGACTCCGCTGGCTTTCCCTGAAAGAACAGCAGAACGCCCAGATTAGCCTGCGCATCCACACTCGTAGGATCGATGGCCACCGCAGCCTGGAATTCCGGAATCGCCAGAGCAGGCTGCTTGGCATCGAGGTAGCCACGGGCCTTCTGGATGTGCGCCGCAAACTCTTGCTGCCTGTCTTGAGTGGCCTGAGCTGGGGTGGACTGAGCTTGAGTGGCCTGAGAGAAACAAAACGCGACGCCCAGCAGCAGGACGAGCCCCGGAAAGGCAATTCGAAGCTTCGCGATCATTCGCAACCACCCAGATTATATAGTGCGGTCATTTCCTACAGTATGAAGCAAAAAAGAAGAGACGGCGAACATCGCCGTCTCTCCCAGGGGAAGCACAACTCCATCAAAGTTAGAACGTGAGGCGAGCCCCCAACTGCACGTTCCTGCCGTTCGCCGTTGTATTGTTGATGACCGTCGAGCCGGACGTATAGGGCGTGCCGGGGCCAGCCGAGCCACCCAGGTTGGCATCGCCGGGCACACCGTAGTTGGGATGGTTGAACGCGTTCGAAGCGTCGGCGCGAATCTGCAGTTGGATTCCCTCCCACGGCAGCGAGAAGGTCTTGCTGCCGGACAGGTTCACAATATTGAGTCCCGGCCCATAGATGCTGTTTCTTGGAACGTTGCCGAAGGCTCCATCCTGCGGTTGCGCGAACGCCGCCGGGTTAAACCAGTTCTTGATACTTTGGTGCGCGGGCTTGATGCTGACTCCCGGGACCCGATCTGGGAACGAACTGCCCGCCTGCGCAAAAGTGTTGTTCGAGGAATTAATCACCGTAAATGGGGCCCCAGTAGAAAGGATCAGCGTGCCGGAAATCTGCCAGCCTCCCACCACTGCATCGACCAGCGAGTTGTTGTTCAGGAACCTTTTGCCCCTGCCGAAGGGAAGCTGATAAACCGCATAGCCCTTGAACGCGTTGCGGACGTCGAAGTTGGAGTTGCTGTAGTTCGCCGCGGGATTGTTGGCAATCTGATAATCCTGCGGACCCGCGCGGCTTCCCCAGCCCGAAGAGTCCATGTCGTCCAGCATATGCGACCAGACATAGTTGAAGCTCAAGCTGAGGCCGTTCGTCATGCGCTTGGTGATCGAAGCCTGCAGAGAGTTGTAGTTGGAAACCGCATTATTCGTGCTTCCCGGGATGCTTCCGAAGTTCGGGTAGGGGCGGAATTGCGGCGAATCGTTGGGTGATAGATACTGCTGTGGCACCTGGTTAAGATCCGTAGCGAAATTCAGGTTCGACCCGTGGCTCGCCACGTAGGCAACTTCCACGACATAATTCGTGGCGAACGAGCGCTGCACTGACATGTTCCACTGCAGAATCCTGGGTACGGGAGTGTGATACTGGACGTAGCCCACGTCTTGGCCGTTGTGCGCGTCGGGAGCGGTCGATGCCGAAACGTACGGTAGCGGAGTGACCGGGACCGCTCCAAAGACGGTGCCCGTTCCATCGAGCTTTGTGATCGGGGTGATGCCACTGGTCTGGTCGGTGCTGCTACCGGAGGAACTGACGGCGGCGCCCATGCCGTAGCTGGTATTGTTTCCTCCGTAGGTGTCTAAGCTCCAGGTATAAGAGTAGACTCCGAATCCGCCACGAAGAGTGGTCTTGGGATCGATGGCCCATGCCATGCCTAATCGCGGCTGCCACGTGTTGAAGGTGTTAGCCTGCAGGGAAGTGCGGCCGTTGGCATGGGTGGGACCGAACCAATAGGCTCCCAAGGTATTGTTGGCGGGGTTCAGCACGGTTGGATCGAAGCTCGACATATTTTCATGAACTTCGTTCCAGCCATGGTTGATCTGATAGCGGAGACCAAGATTCAGAGTGAGACTTGGAAGCACCTTCCAATCGTCCTGAACGAAAACCTGCGGAGTCTTCAACCGCGCTCCATACTCGGGCGAGACACCTGCGTTCCAACTTTGTGCGTAACCCAGCAGGAAGTCTGCATACTCCATCCCCGTTCCCGCAACTGGCGCAGCCACCCCGTTCGCGTTGAGTGCCCACTGCTGGGTGTAGCTGCCCGTGAAGGAGAAGGTGCCCGCATTCGTATTGCTCCAAGCGGTGGAGTTGTTCTGGTAGGCCAGCAGTTCTCCGCCGAAGTGCAGAATGTGTTTGCCCCGAATCATGGTCACGACGTCGGAAGGATCCCAGGTGAACTCCTTGTACACCGAGTTGGAGCTGGGGTCGATCCAGGCATACGGATACGAGCCGCCGGTGAAGTTGATCGCCGGGAAATCATCCGCCTTGGCAAACTGCCATCCCAACTGGCTGGCATATCCTCGGTTTAGCGCGAGGTCTTTGAAAAAGTTCAGCTGACTGGTGAAGCCCATGCGAGCCTCATTGATGGTTCGCGGGCTGATGTTCCACACTTCCGTGACTTGAGCGTTGTTGTTGTCCACATCGCCCGTCTGGCAGCTGATGGGGCAGGCGAACACGTTGCTCGGATACATCTGCGGAGTGTCGCTCTGCGTGTCGGACATGGTCAGGCGGTGGTTCTGCGTGATGTCGTAATCCAACCTGCCGAAAAACTTTCTGTACGGGGCAGACTGCTGCAGGCTGGAGTAGAAGTTATTTTGCGGTACTCCCTCACCGTTAACTCCGTTCGGAGCCACGAACTGGCCTCCGGGAATATGACCTGACGGGGTCGGGTAAAACCCCTGCTCCTTGGCTGCAACTTGATCGAACAGAGCCGTTGGGACCGCGTTTCCAAGCGTAGGATACTCGCTGGCAAAGCTCTTCCGGACGGGGTAAGGATTGCCCTTCATATCGTACGCGATGGTCTGGGTAGTGGGATCGAAGATGGTCTGCGCCTGAGTGTTAAAGTTTCCGCCCAGCACATCGGTCGTCGGAACGCTATTCGTAGCCGTACTGTTGCCGTGGCTGACGATCTGGTCGTAGTCGAAGTAGAAAAACATCTTCTTCTTCAAGATCGGGCCGCCGATGGAGAAACCGAAGTTGTTGTAGCGCAGGAACGGAATCGGTCCGGTCGTGAATGGAGAGTGCGCCGTCAACGCATCGTTCTGGAAGTACTCGTAGGCCGATCCGTGGAACTTGTTCGTGCCGCCCTTGGAGATCTGGTTGAAAATCACGCCGCCGACGCCATACTGCGCCGAAAATGCCGAGGTGTTGATTTGCAACTCGGAGACAGTTTCGAAGACTGCCGGATTCGCGTTCTGGCTATGCGAGAGCGTGGTCGACGCTCCATCTGCAAGGATGTTGCTGTACGGGAGATTGCCGTTGATCGCCACTTCCTGGCCAGGATTGGACGAACCCTGGCTCCCACCCGGTGTGCCCGTGGCGCCGGGGATCAGGATCATGAAGTTCTCCCAATCCTGAGTGACCTGAGGCAACTGCGACATCGACTTGGATTCAAGCGTGGTGCTCTGCTCCATGGTCTCGGTCTGCAGCAGAGGCACGTCGGCGGTTACCGATACCGACTGTGTGGCAGAGCCGATCACTAATTGGGCGTTGACCGTGGTGAAGCCGACCTGCACTGTGACGGGACCACGTACCAACCGCTCGAAGCCGTCCTTGGTGAATGTGAGCTGATAACTTCCCGTAACGATCGACGACGTATCGAACAGGCCGTCTTGATTGGTCGAGAACTCTTTCGCTACGCCTGTTTCGATGTCCAGGACCGTGATCTTTACTCCCGGAATCAACGCGCCGGTCGAGTCGGTTACGCTGCCGCGAATGTCGCCGGAGTTTGTACTCTGGGCAAAGCAGGCCGCGCTGGCCAAAACAAGAACAAGGAAGAGGGAAAGAACGCATCGCTGCAAGTTCGTCATGGAACTGCCTCCGAGGGCCGTTTGCGTTTCAACCACCCAATGTCTTCAGCCGCGAAGAGACATCTGGACTTCTGCGGCTAAAATTCGGGCTTCATCGAAAGGTCGATTGAGCCGTCGCACATCTTGCGTTATCAGGGCGTAAAGATAGTGCAAACGTACTAATAGAAAATAATCAGGAGGGGGTGTCAATTATACTTTCGTACAGCTTTAACACCGTAAACGATTACGTTTCTTCACTCTAGCGAGATAATGCCGCGTTGCAGGGCCACCGTTGCGGCTTGGGTTCGATCCTTCACACTCAGCTTCTCCAGCACATGACTCACATGCAGTTTCACTGTCACCTCAGCGATGTTGAGCGCGGTCGCGATCTCCTTGTTCCCCAATCCCTTGGCCACCATCCGCAACACTTCCACCTCTCGGGCGCTCAAGGCGCGATGCGACCGGCGCTCGGCGAGATGCGAGGCGACAATTGGATCCACGTATTGCCGCCCTTGGTGCACCTCTCGCACCGCACGCAGGAGTTCCTCTCGAATGATGCTTTTGACGATGTATCCCTTGGCTCCAGCCTGCAACGCACGGAAAATTTCTTCTTCGCCGGAATGGGTTGAAAGCATGAGTACGCGCGCGTCGGGGAATTCCAGAAGGATCGCGGCCGTGCACTCCGAACCACTCATGCCCGGCAGCCGCAGGTCCATCATCACCAGGCTGGGACGGTGTTTGCGGTACGCCTCCAAAGCGGCGGTGCCGTTTCCGGCCTCGGCGACGACTTCCATATCGGGCTCGACGTTCAACGACGCGGAGAGGCCCATGCGCACCATGAAGTGGTCATCAACGACCAGAATACGAATTGGTTTTGAGTTCTTCATCAATCCCTTCTGCAGAACGCCAGTCTCGGGGATGCAGGGGAACCTCCACGGCGATGCGCGTGCCGTGACCAGGCTCGCTTTCGACCCTCAAGTGGCTGCCCATCGATTGCGCGCGCTCGCGCATATCGAGTAAACCGAAATGCCCCGTGGGCGACGGCTGACCGGCAGCAAATCCATCCCCATCATCACTCACGGTGAGACAAACCGATGCCGGATCAAACCGCAACTCGATGAACACATGGCGGGCACGACCATGCTTCACCGCGTTGGCGACGGCTTCCTGCCCAATGCGGAGCAGATTCATCTCTACGGGCGCGGGGAGTCGAACGGGGCTGCCTAGAATTTTGAAGTCGGCTTTCGCCTGTTCGCGCGGAACCAGCGGCTCGACGATTTGCGATAACGCAGAAACGAGATCTCCATTTTCCAGCAGCTGGCAGCGCAAATCCCAAACGGAACGGCGCGCTTCGACCATGCTGTGCCGGCTCATGTCGCGCGCCGTCTCCAGCGCGTGCTGGGCCACGCCCGGCGCCTGCTGAAAACAATCGACCGCCAAATCCAGTTGCATGGTGATGCCGGCGAGTTCCTGTTCCAGCGTGTCGTGCAACTCACGGGCAATGCGATTGCGCTCTTCGAGCACCGCGCTGCTGTGCCGCTTCTGGCGAATCACGGCCATCTGCTCTTGCAATCGCCGCCCTAGCACGACGACCCAGACCAAGACCACCAGCAGGACACTTCCAGTAATCCCCAGCAGCCAGAGGCTGTGACGCGAAGTCCACCAGGACGGAGTCTTGAGTACGACGATATCCTGCGGCAGGCGGAGCAACATCCGAATCGATTGCGGAATCTGCCACAGCCCCCCGCTTCGCACCAAACAGATGCCCGTGAGTTGTACTTCGCTATTCAACGGGATGGACCGCATGCGCTGGGCGGCCCCACCAGCCGCAACGTCTGCGTCAAAAAACATATCGCCGTGCTGGAGCGTGAGCCTCAGTCCGTCGGGCCTCTCTTGGCGGTTCAGCAGCTTCGCGTCAGTGGTCACGACCGCGCCGTCGAATTTCTCCCACGGCGCACCGAGGTCGAGCTTCAAGGGCTGCGGCATATTCTCGTGGCCTAAACGATGAAACGCCGCGTCCTCGATCATCGGCGCAGAGTCTCCCATGGCGGGAAATCCCAGCACTTCGACGACGTCCCCGATCTCGACCGGCAGGCTCTGCTCGGTCAGTACGCGCAGTCCCTTGCCTTGACTCTGCAAAAAGAGTGCTTTGCCCAGTTGCTGGTAGCCGACGATGCCGCGCACTCGCACCCGGTGCCGCGTGCCCTCCACCGGAGAAAACCGCAACAACGCTGACAGCGGAACTTCGGTGGCCGGTGCTTCCACCGTCAAAAAGCTCAAGCGAGGAACGTAGAACAAAATACCCGTCAATTGACGGTTCGTGTTGTACAGGCTGCCACAGACACCTTCGATTAAAACCTCGCTGTCGACCCAGGAAGAGAAATCCTGCTCGCGCGCGATTGGGACGCGGACATGGAATTCGCCACCTTCGGATGCAATCCGCATCGCCAGCGCGGGCTCGCGCCAGGACGTTCGGTCGACGGCCGCGGATCGGACAATTCCTCTCACTTGTGCCCACTGGCTGTCCTGCTGCCCGTTCGCGAGTTCAGCAAGCGAAAAGAGTTGCGCTTTCGGAAGCACGCCTTCGCCCAGCACGCGCAACTTGGTCTCGCGGATTACAGGAGCGAACTTGCCCGGCCCGGTCACTCCTTCAACCTCGACAAGCTGGCTGAGAATGTGGGGGTACTTTGGCGAGACGCTGCCCTCCACATAGATTCCCGCGGATTCATCTTGAATGATGAAGTCCGGCGACGGAGCGTCCATCGTGATCACACCGCGAATGAGTACCGGATAGCCCAGGCCAGCCTGTTCAGGGCTCAAACGGCGAACCTGATCGGCGTGCGTAAGAACCGGCAACGCCTTCGCCGTCGCCGCAAGCTGCCCGTGGGCCTCGACGCCGAGTGCGCTCGCGACTATCGCCGCCACCGCGAGCAGCCTTAACGCCGGTGCGAATCGTTCACTGAGGCTACGTGCGCACATAGTTTTCCTTCGGCATGTCGATGAAGTGTGGAATCAAGCGAGTGATTGCCACGTTCGACTTAGGGTAGCCCAAACCGGCGGCGGGGGAAAGCTCAGACTGCAGGCTCATCCCTGCCCGCCAGATTCGCAGACGACACACATTTCGACCGTCCCTCTGTGTAAAAACCTGAGCGCCGAACTGCCGGCTTCCTCCCCAAGTCATTCGATAGTCACGGCTTAGCATCTTAGCTGACGTCTCAGTCATGGACGATTCGTACCAACTTGTACATACATATTCGTACATGTACTGGATAGCCGCACCAATCTGATATCTGACGATGCCCCTGAAGACCATCCGGGCCCCGTTTAGGATGCCCTTTGCGGCGCCGGAAACGGCCCTTGCTGCGACGATCGACTCCCGGAACGACAAATACTCCGTCGGTCGCAAGAAAGTGCGCCCTTGAGCTTCTGGCGCTCTCCTACGACATTTCAACGACTTACACGAAGGCTCAATGACTTACGAAAACTTACCTAGTGCGCCAGCGTGAAGTTGCCTCGCAGTTGAATGTTGTCGGAGGAGCCCCCAACGAGAATTGTGAAATCTCCCGGCTCCGCGCTCCAATCCTTCTTCGTGACGTCGTAAAAGGAAAATGCCCTGGGATCCAGCGTGAGAGTAACGCGCCGAGTCTCACCCGGCTTGAGATCGACTTTGGCAAACCCTTTTAGTTCTTTGACCGGCCGCGGAACGCTGGCATGGGAATCGCCCACGTATAACTCTGCGACTTCCGCTGCCACGCGACGTCCTGTGTTTTTCACGTCGAAGGAAACGGAGGCGGGCTCATTCAAATTTCCGGACTGCGGCGTTACTGACAATTTGCTGTATGCGAACGTCGAGTAGGAAAGGCCATAACCGAACGCGAACAGCGGCTTCGTGCCGGAGCCATCATAGCCACGATATCCCACGAACACGCCTTCCGAGTAGCTCACCCGGTTGCTGCCTTTGTCGGGGTAGTAGCTGTGAAATGTTGGATTGTCTTCCCAGCGACGTTCAAACGATGCGGGTAACTTGCCCGATGGGCTGGTATCGCCAAAAAGAATTTGCGCCAGCGCTGTGCCACCTTCCTGTCCGGGATACCACGCGTACAGAATCGCCGGAACGGTATCAATCCAGCGCGTCATATCCACATTGCCCCCGGCCGTCACCACAACGATCACGTTCTTGTTGACCGCAGTGATTTGCCGGATAAGTTCGTCCTGTCCGCCGGGAAGCTGGAACGGCCGGTCGAAACCTTCGCCTTCGGTCTTGGGATCGAAGCCTACACAAATGATCACGGCGTCGGCCTTCGCAGCCAGAGGCTTGGTGTCGCGGCCAACATAGGCCTCGGCCCGCGCCACGCCGAAGCCGGCGATCGCAGTGCTCACTGAGTCGAAGTATTCGAGCCGGATCTTATACGCCTGTCCAGCCTCCAGATGACGAGTAGCGATGTCGAGTGTCTGGGAATGCGGCAGCCAGTCATCGATGGCAATGTCGTCTCCGACATACAGTCGCACTCCGTCGTCTGCGGAGGTGTAGAACTTATAATCCCCGGTTTCTTTCGGCACGTAATAGCCCGTCCAGCGAATCGCGAAGTGGTCCACGGGTTCGCCCGGAGCGAAACTGCCTTCTCCCCAATCGAAGTGCACGTGCTTGTCGGTCCGCACGAGGGCGGGCGTTCCTTTCAACTCTTCATTGTCGAAATATTCGCCTTTGAGGCCAGTCTCGCCATTCGGCGCGGTAATGAATTCTGAGTTTTCAAACACTTCATCAAGCGGCGGGACGTCGACCGCGTACAAAACTTTGGCTTTTGTCCCCAAGCGATTGCTGATGCCCTCCAGATAGCTGACGCTGTTGAACGGCTTGCTCTCTGCGCTGCCGCCGCCGCTAATCACCGCGGGATAGGCGTCGGGGCCAATGACGGCGATGGTCTTCACTTTGTTCTCGTCGAGCGGAAGCAGATTGCCTGAATTTTTCAGCAGAACCATACTGCCCCGGGCGACTTCAAGTGCAACCTGCCGTCCTTCCTGGTTCAGTGTGGGGATACCGATATCGGTCTGCGGTTGATCGAAGAACCCGAACTCGATCGCCGTGCGCAGAATTCTTCGGACTTTATCGTCGATTATCGCCACCGTGACCTTGCCGTTTTTGAGCGCGGGCAGCAGCGCATCGCGATTCATGAACGTGGGCGAAGGCATTTCCAGATCGAGCCCACCATTGGCTGCTGCCACGCCGTCGTACGTTGCGCCCCAATCGGACACGTCAATGCCGTCGAATCCCCATTCTTTCTTGAGGATCTCTTTGTTCAGATGGACGTTCTCGGTCATGTAGCTGCCATTGACCAGGTTGTAGGCGTCCATCACTGCGCCCACATGTCCCTCTTTCACCGAGGCTTCGAAGGCGGGTAAATAGATTTCGCGGAGGGTTCTTTCATCGATGTCGGAAGTGAGAGTCATGCGCGCGAATTCTGAATTATTCCCGGCAAAGTGCTTGGCTGTTGCGATGACGCGTTGTGACTGCGTTCCTCGGATCACGGCGACTGCCATTCTTGAGGCCAGGAATGGATCTTCGCCGAAATATTCGAAGTTGCGGCCGTTCATGGGCGCACGGTAAATGTTCATCCCGGGACCAAGAACAAAGTGCACTCCACGCGCGCGCGCATCCTGGGCCATAGCGACGCCGAAACGCTGAGCCAGATCGACATCCCAGGATGCGGCGAGCGCGATGCCCGCCGGATAGGCGGTAGTCAGCCCATAGTCGTGAACGCCCATAGGGCCATCAGACATTTTTAGGGAAGGAATGCCGAGTCGAGGAATCGGATGCGTGAAGAAATCATTGAGGCCGCCGAGCATTTCGATTTTCTCGTCGAGCGTCATCTGGCTCAGCAGTGAATCGACACGTTTTTCAACGCCTGCTTTCGACGGCGCGGCCTGGGTCAGACCAAACGGCGCAGCCCACAGCAGGATGATTGCCCCGACGCACACTCGTACCCGCACACTCGCTCGCCTCATACTGATGTCCTCTCGGTGTTTCGGTTCAGCATAGCGCAACTTCTCGAGAACGCTTTTTCGTTTGACTATCGCGTTCGTCGAATCCACACTATCGCTCGCATGTCTTCTCGTCGAAACTTTATCACCAGTTCCGCCGGTGTAATTGCAGGAGCTCTCGCCTCGTCCATGTCATGGGCGAGCCAAACCGGCGCTTCGCCGCGCGTCACAGAGATTGCCAGCCTTTGCGGGAACTGGCTTTTCCGCACCGATCCCGACGATCGGGGCGTCAAGAATAACTGGCAGAGTGGGAACGTCTCCGGTGAAGGCTGGCGAACCGTTGCCGTCCCTCACACCTGGCAGATCGAAGCTCCGCTCACCGCTTATCGCGGCGTCGCGTGGTATTGGCGGACTTTCGATCTGCCACGAATGGCACTCAACGCTGGGCAGGAGCACACGGTGCGGGTGGAGTTCGAGGCGGTCTTTCATACCGCTACCGTCTGGGTCAACGGCAAACTTGCTGGAGAGCACACACGCAAAGGCTATACGGCTTTCACGCTCGATATCACGAATCTTTTGCATTTGGAACATAGCAATACCATTGCAGTCCGCGTGGATAATGCTTTCAACGAACACATGGTGCCTCGGGGCCAGTCCAGCGACTGGGCGAATGATGGAGGCATTTACCGGCCGGTGCACCTTCTCATCACGCCAAAGACATTTGTGGAACGCGTGGATGTCGAGGCGGTGCCGGATCTATCCAGCGGCCAAGGGAAACTGACGATCACGGCGCACATCCGAAACACAAGTGCGAAAGCCTGGAGTGGCAAGGCTTCTTTCGCTGTTGTGAAAGACGGGGACAGGGAATCTCAACCCGTATTGACGGGTCCAGCGAACCAAACTCTTTCCGTCAAAGCGGGCAGAGTTGAAACCGTCACGCTGCAAGCGACATTGGCCGATGCCCAGCTATGGCACTTTGATCATCCGCATCTCTACCGCCTCGAATTTTCTATCGCCGACGGACGCCACGAGCACACATTCACAACGATCTTCGGCATACGCAAGCTTGAGGTTCGAGATGGCGCGTTCTTCCTCAATGGCGAACGCGTGCGCCTCATGGGTGTGGAACGCATGGCGGGAAGCAATCCGCAGTTCGGCATGGCTGAGCCTACGGAGTGGATTACTCACGACCATGCAGATTTGAAACATTTGAACTGCGTCTTCACTCGCGTTCACTGGCCTCAGGACAAACGCGTTTTGGACTACTGCGATCGCCACGGCATTCTGATGCAAACCGAGGTTCCGGCCTGGGGCCCGGACACCTTCGCGGGCATGGCCGTGGAGCCCACCGAGGACATCATGCAAAATGCGCTCGAGCAACTGCGCGAAATGATTGCTCGGGACTTTAACCATCCGTCGGTTGTGGTGGAGGGGCTGTGCAACGAGATTGGAGGACAGAATCCGCCCGCGTACAAGTTTGCCCAGCGCTTGCTGGAGGAGGCCAAGCGGCTGGATCCCAGCCGTGTCTATTCTTACGCTTCGAACTCGTTAGGCAGCACGCCGCAGCGTGACGCTGCTGGACCGATGGATTTTATCGAAGCCAACGAATACTTCGGGACATGGGCCCCCGGAACGGCGGCAGATGCAGCGCGCTATCTCGATGAGATTCACGCGGCGTTTCCCGGCAAGCCGGTTGTGATTTCCGAATACGGATATTGTGCCTGCACGCCTGACCGACCGGAAGGCGATGAGCAGCGAATGGAGATCCTGCGCTCACACGACGCGGCGTTCCGCTCGAAGGATTTTGTCGCTGGAGCGATTTTCTTCTGCTACAACGACTACCGCACGCATATGGGCGATCGTGGTGTGGGAGTGTTGCAGCAGAGAGTGCATGGAGTGGTTGATGTATACGGCGCGCGGAAGGCGTCATATGACCTGCTCAGAAGCGAGTCGAGCCCGATTGAATCGCTCTCGGTGGAACGCCATGGAAACAACTTTCATATTGCGATCCGGACACGGCGCGATCTTCCGATGTACACACTGCGCGGGTACAAGCTGCGAGGTCTGTTCTTCGGCCAGGGCAACATTCCGGTTGAGCGACAGGAAGTAGACATCCCAGACGCTGCGCCCGGCAGTGAGACGAAGTTGGAACTGGCGTTCAGCGAGTCCGAATCGCCGATGCACTTGCAGTTCGATGTCGTGCGTCCCACGGGTTTCTCGGCATATCTTTTGGACTGGAAGCCCTAGTAATTTGGAAGTCCTAGCCAGCCTTCACGCCAGCAGAAAATAATCCTGCCAGCCGCAGAGTGGATTACTCGTCAGGCCTGCAGATTGCGCAGGTAGGGCACGCTCGCTTTCATCTTTTCCAAGTCCATTTCGACGAAGTAATTCTTGATGCCGCCCGTCTTGGCTGCGGTAAAGATTTTCTTCCAGTCCAGCGAGCCCTGACCCACCGGCACGATTTTCTTAGTCTCCGCTGACCAGCCTTGCACGTGCATGGAAATGAAGCGGCCGGGATACTTCGTGAAATATTCGGCGGCATCGTAGCCGCTACTGATGGTAGAAACCTGGAACTGGAACTTCACCAGCTTGGGATCGAGAAGACTGAACAGCACGTCATAGGTGCGCTTCCCATCCACCGTCGAGAGTTCGAAGGTTTCGTTGTGCAGTCCCTGTTGAATGCCGGCCTTAGCGGCTTGCTCGCCCATTTTGTTGTATTCGTCGGCGGCTCTCTTGACATCATCCATTGTCGGGTTCTTGGGACCGTCTAAGCTGGGCACCAGCATCTGGGTGAGGCCGACATCTTTCGCCCAGGCAATCGCGGCCGGCTGATCTTTTCTCAGTTCGTCGATGCCGAAGTGCGAACTGACGCAACCGACGCCCGCGTCGCTGAGAATCTTGCGCAGTTCAGTTCCCTTGTATTTGGCGAGACCGGCGAAACCGTTGTCGGCGTAACCCACCGGCGAGCACAACTCGATCATCTGGAATCCAGCGCCGGACAGCACCTTGATCGTGCCGGGAAAGTCCTGCTCGATCATCTTTCTGACAGGCCAGGTCTGGCATCCGATGGGCAGGCCTAAGGGATTGGCATGAAGATCGAGCGCCGCCGCGGAAAGAAAGCTCGCTGCAGTCGTGTATGCTGCCGCAGTCTTCACAAAGTCTCTTCTCGAAATCGGTGACATTGACGCCTCCTTATTTCAGCAGCATCTTCGCTAGAGTTCCCATCCACTGCGGCGTTCCGGCTTCACATATTTCTGAGCAACCTCGGAGTTCACAGTCAAGCTGGAGCGATCCCAGGTAAGCGCCTGTCCCATGCGAGACGCGACATTTCCGAGGAGCAGCGTCTCGGTTACCATGCCCTCGAATTCGAAGTTCCCGCCGGGCTTCACTTTGCCGCCTTTGCAGGCATCGAGCCATTCACGCTCGTTACCGGGCGAGCGCGGCAAAGTCTTCGGCGGCTGTTTGTAGCTGTCCATCTTGGTTTGGGGAATCAGTTTGGGATTGGCGCCGTTGAAGCTACAGAGAATCTTCCCGCGATCTCCAATGAACAGCAGCCCTTCATCTTCTTCACCGTCCCCCTTCAGAGGACGGTTTTCTTCGAGTTCCTCGGGGCGCGCCGGCTTCAGGTCTCCGTCGTACCAGGTGAACTTCACAGGCGGCATGTCGCCGCGGGCCGGGAAGTTGTAACGGACGATCGAGGCCAGCGGGTAAGTCTCGTCGTAGCGATCGCTGGAACTTGATTCCACACTCACAGGCGCTTCGAGTTTTAAAACACGGAAGATTGTGTCGAAGCTGTAGGAACCCATATCGCCCAGCGCGCCGCAACCGAAGTCGGTCCACCCGCGCCACACAAACGGCAGATATGCGTGGTTGAAAGGACGCTCCGGCGCAGGGCCGAGCCAGAGGTTCCAGTCCAAACCCTCGGGCACTGGCTCAGTTTCCTTAGGGCGTTCGATTCCTTGGGGCCAGAAAGGACGGCTCGACCAATTCTGAACTTGACGCACCGGGCCGATGGCGCCGGCCCAAATCCATTCACAGAGTAAGCGAGTCGCTTCGGATGCCTGGTTGGCCACTGCGATCTGAGTAGCGACGCCAGTTTCCTTGGCGATCTCGGCGATGCGCCGCGCCTCGTAGATGGTGTGCGTCAGAGGCTTCTGGCAGAAGACATGCTTGCCTTTCCTTATCGCCGCGGCCGAGACGGAAGCGTGCAGGTTGTCGGTCGTACAGACAACGACCGCGTCGAGATCTTTCTGCTTCTCCAGCAACTCGCGGAAGTCGTTGTAGGCTGCGCAGCCTGAATACTGGCCGGAGCGCTGCTGCATGCCGTAATAGCCGTCGACGATTTTCTGGCACGGTTCGCGGCCGGCGACGCCGCCGGTCACCGCGAGCGAGTGGGACAACCGAATCGGCTGATCGGGGCTGAGCCAATCCCAACCGCTGCTGACGCCGAGCAGTTTCTGGACGGAATTGCAGAATTCGTGGTCACTCCACTGCGGATAATCCGAGCCTGACTTGTTGCAATCGCAGACCGCGACGCCCTGCACGTCGGGCTCTCGCAAGAAGTGCAACATTACTCGCAGACCTTGGGCGCCGACGCCGATGAACGCGATATTGACTTTGTCGCTGGGCGGCACATAACCCACGCCGCCTAACACTCTGCGCGGAACAATTGAAAAACCAATGGCCGCTGCGGCAGTTCGGCCTAAGAACGTACGCCGCGAAACTGAACTAGTACCACTGCTGCGCGATCGGCCTTGATTCTTCACGATTGCCTCCGTTCACCGCACCTCACCAATATGAAATCCCTCTCGACGCTGTTCCTCTTGAAATAACTTTACAAAGCCGCTGCTTCAACCCGGATACTGTAAACGAATCGGAGGCCACCGTGCGCAAAAGTTGCTCGCCAGTGTCGACACCTCGACGGTCTCCGACATCTGCGAGGGTCGAGACAGAACATTTCACTCGTATCGAGAGGGTTGGGCCGACGGCGGAAATGCCCTCTAAGTGATTGATGGATAACTCAAGGAGCGGAATCGATCCGCCGATGCTCTCGCGTCTGGATTGTGGGCTCCAGCGTGCACGTCTTATAGCACACGGATGCCGAAAGACAAGGCAACTCCTCGGCTCCCGGACTGCTCAAACTTTAAAGGAGAGTGAGATCATGAAAAAGCTTACAGGTTTGATGCTGACGCTCGTCACCTTTGCATTGCTGGCGACGATGTCCGCATTTGCACGAGATAAGAATCATCACGGCGTTAACATTCCGGAACCGTTGCAAGTGGGAACCACCCGACTTGCGCCCGGGGACTATACGATGGAGTGGAGCGAGAGCGGAGCGACCGCAGAAGTCAGCTTCCTGCAACATGGAAAGAGTATCGCGCAGGCGCCGGCCAAGATCGTGACGCTGGCGCATCCGCCCTCATCTGATTCCCTGACCACCAAGATGGGGACGAACAATACAATGGCCCTTGAGGGAGTTCAGTTCGGGGGACATAAGGAAGCATTCTCGTTCAGCGATGTCCCCTCTGGGGAGTAATCCACTGGCGATTCGAGAGCGGGCGCACGCCCGCTCTTAACTTTTATCTCTTCTGGCCCGCTTTCGAGTTCTTGGCCTTCCTTCAAATCTGTTGATTCCGAATCGCAATCGCACATTTTCGAATCGCACTCCCAGGTTGGAGCATCGCTGGTCCACCTTTGCGTCGGTGAACTGTCGATGGCTCGACAGAGCATTCGTCCGAAACATCCTGACTCTGCACCTTGAGACCGCTAACTCCTTGCGCTACTTCAGCGTGAAAGCACGACACGCCGTCGGGCAATTGGTATGAAGCATGCACTTAGCAAGAGCAAGTGGGGATTTCGCTCTCACCGATTTCAGAGGAACTACAGAGCGGGACGGTTTTGGACGGATGAGTCTCGCGAGAGGCAAATATGTGGATTGTCCGGCTCGCTTTACGACGGCCTTATACGTTTGTAGTGCTCGCGATCTTGATCCTGGTGCTGGGGGCGTTCTCCATCGTGCGGACGCCGACCGACATTTTCCCGAATATCAATATTCCAGTCGTCAGCATCATTTGGAATTACAACGGACTGAACGCACAGGATATGAGCGACCGCATCGTCTCTGTAACCGAGCGCACGCTCACAACCACCGTCGACAATATCGAGCATATCGAGTCTCAGTCGCTCAATGGAATCGCGGTGGTGAAGGTTTTCTTCCAGCCCAAAGCCAGCGTCGAGCGCGCGATCGCGCAGGTGACAGCGGTTTCGCAGACGCAGTTGCGGCAACTGCCGCAAGGGACGACTCCTCCCCTAGTCATCAGTTACAGCGCGTCCAGCGTGCCCATTCTGCAACTGGCGCTCTCCGGAGGAAAACTCTCGGAGCAGCAATTAAATGATTTCGGGCTGAATTTCATCCGCACGCGGCTGATCACGGTGGAAGGGGCGGCGGTTCCTTATCCCTATGGCGGCAAGCAGCGGCAGGTGCAGATCGACCTGGACACGGCTGCGCTGCAGTCGAAAGGCTTGTCGCCGCTTGATGTGGTCAACGCAATCAGTTCGCAGAACCTGATTCTGCCGTCGGGAACGGCGAAGATCGGATCCAAAGAATACGACGTCGATATCAACGGCAGCCCGACCGACATCGCGGGGCTGAACCAGTTGCCGATCAAGACTGTTGGCAGCAGCACGATCTACATTCACGATGTGGGCTGGGTGCGCGATGGATTTCCTCCGCAAACCAATATTGTGCGCGTCGACGGGCAGCGCTCTGTGCTGCTGACGATTCAGAAGGCAGGCAACGCCTCGACGTTGGATGTGATCGCCGGTATCAAGTCGTTGCTTCCGCAGATCAAGGCCAGTCTGCCGCCAGAACTCGACATCAAGCCACTGGCCGACCAGTCGATTTTCGTGCGCGCGTCGATTGATGGCGTGATCAAGGAGGCCACGATTGCCGCATGTTTGACCGGGCTGATGATCCTGATTTTCCTGGGAAGCTGGCGCAGCACGCTAATCATCGCGGTTTCGATTCCGCTGTCGATTCTGACATCGATCATTGTGCTCAGCGCGCTGGGCGAAACCATCAACATCATGACGCTGGGCGGACTGGCGCTGGCGGTCGGGATTCTCGTCGACGACGCGACAGTTGAAATCGAGAACATCAACCGGAATATTGCCCAGGGAAAAGAGATTCAGCAGGCAATTCTGGACGGCGCGCAGCAAATCGCGGTTCCGGCATTTGTTTCGACGCTTTGCATCTGCATTGTGTTCGTTCCGATGTTCTTTTTGACTGGTGTTGCTCGGTATCTATTCGTGCCGCTCGCGGAATCGGTTGTCTTCGCGATGCTCGCCTCTTATCTGCTTTCGCGTACGCTGGTGCCGACCATGGCGAAGTATTTGCTGCGTGGGCACGAGCAAGAAGCTGGGCACATTCCCGGGTCGAGCAGCAATCCTCTGGTCCGCATGCAGATTCGGTTTGAAGAAGGCTTCGAACATCTGCGCGAGCGTTACCAGCGGGTGTTGGAGGGTTGCTTGAACCACCGGCGCGCGTTTCTGGTGGGAGTGCTTGCGTTCTCCATCGTCTCGCTTGGGTTGCTGATTCCGTTCCTGGGGCAGGATTTCTTCCCTACCGTGGATAGCGGTCAGTTCAAGCTGCATCTTCGCGCGCCGACAGGGACTCGCATTGAAGAGACCGCGCGCCTCTGCGACCTGGTAGAACAGTCGATCCGGCAGCAGATTCCGCCGTCGGAAGTGTCCAGCATCATCGATAACATCGGGATTCCCTACAGCGGCATCAACCTCTCTTATAGCAATTCGGCGCCGATTGGGCCGGCCGACGCGGACATTCTGGTCAGCCTTTCGACCGACCATCGACCAACCGACAAGTATGTACACGACCTGCGCTTCAGTTTGGCCCAGCAATTTCCGGGCGTCACGTTTTCTTTCCTTCCGGCCGACATCGTCAGCCAGATTCTGAACTTCGGACTGCCTGCTCCGATTGATATTCAAGTCGCGGGCAATGATCTTGAGGGCGACCGCCGCTATGCCGACAGCGTGCTGCAACGAGTGCGCGGCATTCCCGGGACCGCAGATTTGCGGATCCAGCAGCCTTTCGACCAACCTGAACTTTACATTGATGTGGACCGCACCAAGGCCAATGAAATCGGGTTCACGCAACACGACGTTGCGCAAAATCTGCTGGTCTCGCTCAGCGGCAGCTTTCAGACGTCGCCAACCTTCTGGCTCGATCCTAAGAATCGCGTGAGCTATTCGATCGCGACCCAGACCCCGCAGTACCGGATTCAAACTTTGCAGGATGTCGAGAACATTCCTGTGACCGGGCCGAATCCCGCGGCACCTCCAGAGATTCTGGGCAGCCTAGCGTCGGTCAAGCGGCAAGTGCACATGCCGGTTGTCTCGCACTACGACATTCGTCCGGTGATCGATATTTATGGATCCGTGCAGGGCCGCGATCTGGGCGCGGTGGCGCGACAGATCAATCAGATCATCGCGGAGACGCAGAGTTCGCTTCCACGCGGGTCGCAGGTGATTGTGCGCGGGCAGGTGCGGACGATGCGGTCATCTTATATCGGCCTGCTGGCTGGGCTGGCGTTCTCGATCATGCTGGTCTACCTGCTGATCGTGGTGAATTTTCAGTCATGGCTCGATCCGTTCATCATCATTTCGGCGCTGCCTGCGGCGCTGGCGGGAATCGCATGGTTCCTGTTCGTCAGCCATACCACGGTCAGCGTACCGGCGCTAACTGGAACCATCATGTGCATGGGCGTGGCCACTGCGAACAGCATTCTGGTGGTGAGCTTTGCGACCGAGCAGATGCAGGAAGGAAAAGATGCGATCGCGGCGGCGCTCGAGGCTGGGTATACGCGATTTCGGCCGGTGTTGATGACGGCCCTGGCCATGATCATCGGGATGGTACCGATGGCTTTGGGACTAGGCGAAGGTGGCGAGCAAAATGCTCCGCTGGGCCGCGCCGTGATTGGCGGTCTGCTCTTTGCCACGGTCGCGACTTTACTGTTCGTGCCAACCCTGTTCAGCGTGCTGCACGGATCCCGTCGCAGCGTCAGTGCTCAGGAAAACGAAACGAATCTTCAAGAGTCCCGGTAAGAAAGTGGGGGAGTATGCCAGTTGAAACAGTTACGGAAGACAAAGTGACAATCGAAGAAGTGACGGCACAGTATCAAAAGTCCGTCAAGCCCAAACACTGGGTAGCCGCGATCGTGGTGGCCGTGGCGGTCGCCGGAGCTTTGACCTTCGGAATTTTGCCGCGGGTCACCGCTCGAACGACGCTGCGCAAAGAAAACGCGCAAATGGCGCTGCCGACGGTCGCCGTCATCCATCCCGAACGCACCGCGCAAGCCGAAGAAGTTGTGCTTCCGGCGAACGTGCAAGCCTTCATCAGCGCTCCGATTTATGCGAGGACGAACGGCTATCTGAAGAAGTGGTACGTGGATATTGGGGCGCACGTGAGAGAGGGACAACTTCTGGCGGAAATTGAAACGCCGGAGGTCGACCAGCAACTGCTGCAGGCGCGGGCAGATCTGAATACGGCTGAGGCGAATCTGCATCTCGCGGAGATTACGGCGAACCGCTATCAGGATCTGCTGAAGTCGAATTCTGTTTCTCAGCAGGAGACCGACAACGCGACCGGCGCGTTGGCCGCAAACAAAGCCACCGTACAGGCGAATCAGGCCAACGTAAGCCGACTGCAACAGCTGCAATCGTTCGAAAAGATCTACGCTCCGTTCACCGGAGTGATCACGGCCCGCAAAACCGACATCGGAGATCTGATCGACGCCGGCGCCAGCGGCGGGTCAAAGACTGACCTTTTTGACATGGCTCAGCCCGACAAACTGCGCGTCTATGTCAATGTTCCGGAGGCCTACTCTCAGGCTGCGAAGCCTGGCCTGACGGCGGACTTAACGTTGTCTGAGTTTCCGGGACGCCGCTTTCAAGGGCGTTTGGTGCGAACGGCCGAGGCCATCGATCCCGCCTCGCGCACTTTGTTGGTGGAGATCGACGTGGTGAATCCGACGGGCGCGCTTCTGACCGGCTCGTATGCGGAGGTTCATCTGAAGCTTCCAGCGGGAAGTTCTTCGTATGTGGTTCCGGTGAACACCTTGCTGTTCCGCAAAGAAGGCCTGCGGTTGGCGGTGGTGAAAGATGGCAAGGCCGTGTTGACGGCGGTAACGCCCGGTCATGACTTCGGCGATCACATGGAGATCGTCGGAGGGCTGCAGGGCGAGGAGTCGATCATCGTGAATCCGCCGGATTCGATCATCTCTGGACAGCCTGTACGAATTGCGCAGGCGACGACAGGAGATGCGCAATGAACTTCCGAGCATTCGCAAACTCAAGGAACAAGATCGCACTGCTGGGATCTTTCATTCCCATCGTGCTGTTGGTGGGATGCGAAGTGGGCCCGCGCTATGCGCGCCCCAACGTGCCCGCGCCGCCGGCGTACAAGGAATTGCCGGCAGATTGGACGACGGCGCAACCCAACGATGCCATTGCGCGCGGAACATGGTGGGAGATTTTCCAGGACGCGAAGCTGAACGAACTCGAAGCTCAGATCAACGTATCGAATCAGAATCTGAAAGCGGCCGAGGCGCAGTACATACAGGCCCGAGCGCTGGTTCGGCAGAATCGCGCAGACTATTTTCCAACGATCACGACGGGGATTGGGGCGGTACGGGATCATCAATCGCAGAATCGGCCGCTCTTTAGTCAGGCAACAAACACTTACACCGACATTGTGCTTCCGGTCAGTGCGTCCTACGAAGCTGATGTGTGGGGACGAGTTCGCCGGACCGTCGAGGCCAGCCGCGCCGAAGCCCAGGCCACCGCTGCCGACCTCGAAGGCGTCCGCCTCAGCCTGCACGCGGAACTCGCGTCGGATTATTTCCAGCTGCGGGAACTGGATGCGGAGGAGCAACTTCTGTCGTCGACTGTCACGGCTTATGAAGAGGCTCTCGATTTGACGCAGAATCGTTTTAAAGGCGGAGTTGCGTCGGCAGTGGACGTGGCGCAAGCGCAGACTCAGCTCGAAACCACACGCGCACAGGCCATCGACATCGGAGTGCAGCGAGCGCAGTTTGAACATGCGATCGCGGTGTTGATCGGCAAGCCGGCCTCTACCTTTAGCTTGGCTTCGTCCCCGCTTACGTTGGAGCCACCGGTGATTCCGGCTGGGATGCCTTCCGAACTGCTGGAGCGGCGTCCTGACGTGGCTGCTGCCGAACGCCGCATCGCCGCGGCCAACGCCAACATCGGCGTCGCGAAGGCTGCCTACTTCCCGAACATATCCTTGTCCGCCTCTGGAGGATTTGAGAGCAACACCATTACGAACCTTCTGTCGGGGCCGAGTGGATTCTTGCTGGCTGGTGCATCGGCGATGGTGACCGCCTTCGATGCGGGGCGACGCCACGCCGTGTCGGATCAGGCGCAGGCTGCTTATGATCAATCCGTCGCCAACTATCGTGAGACTGTGCTCGGCGCATTTCAGGATGTGGAAGATAATCTGGCGGCGCTCAGGATTTTGCAGGATGAGGCGAAAACGCAGCAGGCTGCGGTGCAGGCTGCGCAGAATTCACTGAGCCTCTCGCTGAATCGCTACAAAGGCGGCGTGACCACCTACCTGGAAGTGATCACCGCGCAGGGGCTGGCTCTCTCCGACGAGAGGACGGCGGTGCAGATTCTGGGTCGCCGGATCACGGCCAGCGTCCTGCTGGTTCGCGCGCTGGGAGGAGGATGGGATAGCTCCACTCTGCCGCAACGACCGGAGTGCTGTGGCAGGTTGATCAGCCAAACTACTATCGGTCAAACCGGCGGCGCGCCTGCAGCAAATCCGCAAGCGGACCTCGCTGGCGCACCGGAGAAGTCAGGATCGCGCTAAGAAAACGGCAGTCTTGCTCTTAGTCGGGCTGCCGCGCAATTCCGAGCCGCCGCATCTTGTAGATCAGAGTTGTTCTCGGCATTCCGAGGCGATTCGCAGCCCCACCGGAACCGCCCAGCACCCATTGGGTTTCGCGTAACGCTTGCAGAATGTGTTCGCGCTCTGCGTCTTCGAGGGTAATTGGAGCGGGGCCAGAGTTCTCACGAACCCTTGCCAATTCCGAGACCGGCGCGCACAGAGTCTTGGTCTGCGACAGGATGACGGCGCGCTCAATGAAATTCTGCAGTTCACGAATATTTCCGGGCCAGTCGTAGCGCATGAGCGCTTCCATCGTTTCCGGGCGAATGACGTCGATCCTTTTGTTCATCTGCTTGCCGTAGTGCTCCACAAAGTGGAAGACAAGCAGGGGAATATCTTCGCGGCGCTCGCGCAGGGCGGGCAAGCGAATGGGGAAAACATTGAGCCGGTAGTAAAGATCGGCGCGAAAAGAACGATCCTCCACCATTTTTCCCAGGTCCTGATTGGTGGCGGCGACGAGCCGAGCGTCGACTTGGATCGAGCGACTGCTGCCGAGGCGCTCGAACTCCTGCTCCTGCAAAACCCGCAACAGCTTGGGCTGCAATTCCGAAGGGATGTCGCCGACTTCATCGAGAAACAGAGTTCCCTTGTCGGCCACTTCGAAGCGGCCAACCTTCTTCGCAATCGCTCCGGTGAAGGCGCCTTTTTCGTGGCCGAACAATTCACTCTCCAGCAATCCGGATGGAATCGCGGCGCAGTTGAGTTTCGCGAACAGATTCTCGCGGCGGGAACTGAGGTTGTGAATCGCACGCGCCACCAGTTCCTTGCCCGTGCCGGTTTCTCCCTGAATGAGCACGGTTGAGTTGGTCGGAGCCACGGTAGAGATGTGCCGCAAAACTTCTCGAATGGCAGGCGTATCTCCCAGGATTTCGTCGAAGCCGCGCTCGGCGCGGATCTCGGTACGCAGGTAGGAAGTCTCGCCCGCCAGTCTCTGCCTCGACTCGTCGACCTCGCGATATTGCATCGCATTGTCGAGCGCAATCGCGACCTGATTGGAAACCTGCTGCAGGAAATCCGCATCGGCTTCCGAGAAACGATGAGGATGCCGGTCTAACAGATGCAGCACTCCAATCTTGCGATCGCCGCGCACCAGCGGCAGGAAACAGCCCGATTGCACTCCTTCTTGAAAATTCAACTGCAGAGAACTCACGTGCAGGGCGCGGGGAGCAGTTTCGAACAGGACAGGCTCTCCCGTCTGAAATGCCTTGCCGGGACTGGATCCCTCGATGGGGAGTTGCGTCTCTTCCTGCAGGAATCCGCGACCTTCGGGAAAATCGAGGCCGTGGATTTCCAAGTGTTGCTTTAACGCGTCGGGCAGCGAAAGGCAGGCCCCATCGCATTGCATCGCCAGGCGTACGCGGCGCGGGATCACCTTGAAGAGTTCCGTCAACGACAGGTTCGATACCACGGCGTTGTTTACGTCGAGCAGAAGTTTGAGACGGTCGCGTTCGCGAGCCACCTCTGCCTGCAACGTGGACGCTTCCTGATAGTTCAATGCGTTTTCTACCGCGACGGCAACCTGGCTCGCGGCCAGCGTCTGAATTTCGAGTTGGTCCAGCGCGTAAGCGTTTGGCGCGGTGTGACCCAGACTGAAAGCGCCGAGTCTTCTTCGCGGAGTGCTCAAGGGGATGCTGCAGAAGGATCGCACTCCGTATTCGCGCATCAGCCAGATGGGCGCGCAAATCGATCCTCACGATCGAGATCGTCGAGGACCAAAGACTGCTGCTTCGACCAGACCCAGGCCGAAGGCGACTCGTCCATGGAAAATTCCATTCCCGGGCGAACAGTATCGGGTCCATCGGAATTCAAGATGTGGACGCGCATGACGTTCCGCGTCGAATCGTAAAGCAGCACGCTCAGATAAGTGAAATCGATGATGGGATGAAGCCGGTGGGCGAGGTCGGTAAATAATTCTTCCAGGGTCCGGTGCGACACGATGGCCGACGCGACCTCCAGCAAAGCAAGATAGCGTTCGGACGAAACCTGGCCTTTTTCTTCGGAAATACTCTGCATGATTGCGAAAATCCTTCCCCACCCCAAGGCAACGTGTCGGAAGCTGTCGACCTGCAGACCCAGCGGAACTTCGTCTATAGAATTCAGATGAGGGAACCGGCTGGTTGGATTCAATAAGCTCTTTGCTGTCAAGCATGTGGAAGGTCGCCGACCATTGTGAGGAATGGCTTGCGAAATGCAACCACATAGGCGTGGTTGGAAAGGCATACCGAGCGTATAACAGGCATACATGGAGGGTGAAATGGAAACACGACGGTTAGGCAATAGCGACTTAATGATTACGCCGATGGGCATCGGCGCGTGGGCCATGGGTGGAAGCGGATGGACGTGGAGCTGGGGACCGCAGAACGATAACGACTCGATTACAGCGATCCACGAGGCTCTCGATCGCGGGATTAATTGGATCGACACAGCGGCCGTCTATGGGTTGGGACATTCCGAAGAGGTGGTGAAGCAGGCGCTGCGTGGACGAAATCATCGGCCCTACGTGTTTACGAAATGTGAGCGAACCTGGGACGAGAATGGCAAGCTCGGCGGGACGTTGAAAGCCGCATCCATTCGACGGGAATGTGAAGACAGCCTGCGGCGGCTCGGCGTGGACGTCATCGATCTTTACCAGATTCACTGGCCGGAACCGGATGCGGACATCGAAGAGGGCTGGACCGAGATGGCTCGTCTGAAGGGAGCAGGCAAAGTCCGGCACATCGGCGTGTCGAATTTCAACGTCGCACAAATGAAGAGGGCGGCGGCGATCGCACCGATCACTTCCCTGCAGCCACCGTACTCCATGCTGGCGCGTGACGTGGAAACTTCCATTCTGCCCTTCGCATTGCAGAACGATATTGGGGTGATCGTCTACTCTCCGATGTATTCCGGCCTGCTGAGCGGCGGCATGACACGGCAGCGTGTCTCCTCGCTGGCAGCGGAAGACTGGCGCTTGCAGAATCCTAACTTCCGCGAGCCGTTGCTTTCGAAAAATCTCCGCCTCGTCGAGTTGTTGAAGGAAGTGGGCGGACGCCATGGCAGAACGGCGGGCGAAGTTGCCATCGCATGGACGTTGCACAAGCCGGCAGTGACTGGAGCAATCGTGGGAATGCGCAATCCGAAGCAGGTCGCGGGCGTGATCGGGGCGGGAACGTTCCGGCTGTCCTCGAAGGAATTCGAGGAGATTGAAGAGGCCTTGCAGCAGGAAGTGGCAGCACTGCAGCGGTGATTCGTCTACGCGCGGAAGCAAGAGGGGACGCGAGCCGCGTCTCCTCCGCATCCGAAGGCTGGTGGCTACGCTGCCGCCAGGTAGATGTAGCGCAAGACGAACAGAATCGTCAGGATCCAAATCAACGTGTTGATCTCGCGAATCTTCCCTGCCGCGACCTTCACGACCGTGTACGAGATTAGGCCGAGGCTCAGGCCGGTCGCGATGCTGAACGCAAGCGGTGTCGCCAGCATCGTGATAAAGGCAGGGACGGCTTCGCTGAAATCCTGCCAGGCAATTTGTGCGATCGACTGCGTCATCAGCACGCCGACGAGAATCAACGCGGGAGCCGTCGCATAGGCTGGAATCGCGGTGGCCAGCGGTGAGCAGAACGTCGCCAACAAAAACAGCGCTGCGACCGCAACGTTACTCAATCCGGTGCGAGCCCCAGCCGCAACGCCCGCGGCACTTTCAATGTAGCTCGTCACCGTGGAAGTGCCCGTCAGGGCGCCGACGACCGTGCCCACACCGTCCGCGACTAAAATGCGACCCGCGCGGGGAATCTTGCCGTCCTTGACGAAGCCACCCTGCTCGCAAACTCCAACCAGAGTGCCAACATTGTCGAAGAGATCGACGAATAGGAATGCGAACAAAATTTCGAGTAGGCCGAGATGCACGGCGCCGCGAAAATCGAGCTGTAAAAAAGTGGATGAAGGGTGCGGCATCGCGAAGATTGCGGTCGGCCAGTGGGTGATTCCACGAAGGATTCCGAGCAGCGTGGTGCCGAAGATTCCGACAAGAATCGCCCCGTGAAGTTTCCGTGACATCAGGATCAACGTGAGGGCGAGGCCGAAGCAGGCGGTCTGGACATCTCTATCGGCGAAGCTGCCCAGACCGACAAATGTATCGGGATTGGCCACCACGAGCTTTGCGTTGCGCAAGCCAACAAAGGCGATGAACATGCCGATGCCCGCGGCCGTCGAGTGCTTCAAGCAGTCGGGGATGCCGTTGACGATCTGCTCGCGAACTCGCGTTACCGTGAGCACCAGGAACAGCACGCCAGAACAGAAGACCACCGCCAGCGCGGTACGCCAGGGAATGTGCATCGCAATGCAGACTGAGTAGGTGAAGTAGGCGTTCAGCGACATTCCCGGAGCGAGCGCGATGGGATAGTTGGCGTAGAGGCCCATCACCAGCGTGGCCACGGCTGCGGAGACGCAGGTCGCAAAGACCACGCCATCCGCGGGCATGCCGGCCTTGGCGAGAATCTGGGGATTCACGACCACGATGTAGGCCATGGTCACGAAAGTCGTGAGGCCACCCAGCATCTCCTGCTTCACGGAAGTCTGGTTTTCGGTGAGCCTGAAATAGCGATCGATCAAAAATCCTCCGTGGACTTGAAAATTTGCAGTTTCTCGAAACCGCTCAATACTCGATCTTGTTGGGCTTGTTTTCCCAGGCACGAAACGCCGCTTGCGCTTCTTCGCGCATCATCTGAACCATCGGAATCTTGCGGCGGGAATGCGGTTGAGCGATCTCGCTATAAATCAGGGAGTCGTCGAATCCGATCCTGGAGGCGTCGGCGTCAGCGTTGCCAAAGTAGACCTTGGAAAGGCGGGCCCAGTAGATTGCGCCCAGGCACATGGGGCAGGGTTCACAGGAAGTGTAGATCTCGCAGCCCTCCAGATCGAACGCGCCAAGTTTCTTGCAAGCTGCACGGATCGCCAATACCTCCGCATGCGCGGTGGGATCATTCGTGGAGGTAACCTGGTTGGCGGCTTCGGCGACGATGGCGCCGTCTTTCACGACGACTGCGCCGAAGGGTCCGCCGCGTCCTGACTGGACGTTATCGATCGAAAGCTGAATGGCGCGAGCCATGAAAGGGTTGTCCATGTGGTAACTCTAGCTACGATCTATGCGTAATCGTGCAGGGCAGCTGGCGTCAGCAACCCGCGAACCCGCAACTTAGTCGACATGGACTCTTTCGCAGCCGCTTCGCTGAGAAGCGAGTATAAGCTGGAGCCGGAATTTCGTAAAATGCTGATTTGACGGTGCGGTGCGAGACCGTAAGGAGGTGACATTTTGGATTCGCAGGCCTTCGTCGCTCGGCGCGTGGTCACTCCCGAGGGAATCCGCCCGGCGGCTGTCCTGGTGGATGGGGAGCGCATCCGAGCCGTCGTCTCAGCCGATCAGGTACCTGCATGGTATAAAATTCGCGACTTTGGCGACGCGGCAATTCTGCCGGGACTCGTCGACTCCCACGTACACATCAACGATCCCGGCCGCGCGGATTGGGAGGGGTTCGAAACCGCGACCCGCGCGGCAGCAGCCGGCGGCTACACATTGCTGGTCGACATGCCGCTGAACTGTCTTCCCGCGACCACTACGGTCGCTGGGCTGGAGGCCAAGCGCGCCGCGGCGCACGGCAAGTGCCGCGTCGATTGGGCGGCCTGGGGCGGCGTGGTCGAAAACAATCAAAGCGATATCGAAGCGCTCGCCGCCGCAGGGGTGCCCGGATTCAAGTGCTTCCTGATCAACCCCGGAATCGATGGCTTCACCATGGTTACGGAGCAACAGTTGCGATTGGCTCTGCCGCATGTTGCCCGGACTGGCCTTCCGCTGCTGGTTCATGCCGAACTCGCGGGCCCGATTGATCGGGCAACCGCTGCCCTGGCCGGCGCAGACTGGAGTCTCTACTCGACCTACCTGCAGTCGCGCCCGGACGAGGCGGAACTGGCTGCCATCCGCCTGATGCTGTCGCTGTGCCGGGAATACGGCTTTCGCCTGCACATCGTGCACCTGTCGTCCAGTCACGCGCTTCCGGAGCTGCGCGCCGCTCGCGCCGAGAGGCTACCGGTGACTGTGGAGACTTGTCCTCACTACTTGCACCTGTCCGCGGAAACGATCGCGAATGGAGCCACGCTCGGCAAATGCGCGCCGCCCGTTCGTGGCCGCGAAAACCGCGAGAAGTTATGGGAAGGCCTTAGGGACGGAACGATCGACTTTGTGGTCACTGACCACTCACCCTGCCCTCCGGTGATGAAGCGTCTGCGGGAAGGCAATTTCCGCACCGCCTGGGGAGGCATCGCGAGCCTTTCCGTCGCGCTGCCTCTGATGTGGACCGAGGCCAGCCAGAGCGGATTCACCTTGCTCGATCTGGCGCGCTGGATGGCCGCTGGGCCGGCTCGACTCGGCGGGTGCGACACGCGCAAGGGCCGGATCGCTGCTGGCTACGATGCGGATCTCGTTATCTTTGAGCCCGAGCGCGAATTCGTTGTCACTAAAGATCGATTGCATTACCGGCATACGGTCTCTCCATACCTCGGAGAAGCGCTGCGCGGCGTGGTCAAGGCCACCTATCTGCGAGGGAGGCCGGTGTTCTCGGAAGGAGAGTTTCCCGGTGCGCCTGCCGGGCGGGAATACACCGCAAATCAAAGCTGTCGATCGCTGCCATAACCTTTTTCTATCCGCATTCCTCACGCTTCCCTGCTATTGTTCGCCGGTCTGTCATACACTATCCCAACCCCGAATCTCGGGGGCCGTGGGCCCGCGAGAGGTGGGTCTCAGCTCTCCTCAAAGATTTCACGTCTATGAACGCAGATCCCATCATCGGCAAATCGGTACCGCGTAAGGAAGGGCGCGACAAGGTGACCGGGAGGTCGCAGTACGTCGAAGACATGGTTCTGCCCAACATGCTCTTCGGAGCAACCGTTCGAAGCCAGATTCCACGGGGACGGATCAAGAAAATCACATTCGGTTCCGGTGTCGCCTGGGACGAATTCGTCATCGTCTCGGCGAAAGACATCCCCGGCAAGAACTGCATCGCGTTGATCGGCGACGATCAGCCCTGCCTCGCCACGGAGTTCGTGAACCATCCCGAAGAGCCGATTCTCTTGCTGGCTCATCCCGACCGCCATGTTCTTCCGAAAGCGGTTCAGGCGGTATCGATCGAATACGATCCTCTACCGAGCATCTTCACGATTGACGAGAGCGAGAGCCGCTCGCAAATTATTTGGGGCGAGGACAACGTTTTCAAAACATACCTGATCGAGAAAGGCAATCTCGACAGCGAATGGGAGAAGGCTGACTCCATCGTAGAAGGCGAGTATTCGACTGGCGCACAAGAGCAGCTCTACATCGAAAATAACGGGATGATCGCGGTGTTCGACGCGGCGCAAGGGATCACGGTGTGGGGCTCGCTGCAATGTCCTTATTACATTCACAAGGCGCTCATGGCGCTTTGCAATTTGCCGGCAGAGAAGGTTCGCGTGGTGCAGATGGAGACGGGAGGGGCGTTTGGAGGCAAGGAGGACTATCCGTCGATCATCGCCGCGCACGCTGCGCTGTTGGCGATCAAGTCCGGACGGCCGGTGAAGATTATTTATGACCGGCTGGAAGATATGGTGGCGACGACCAAGCGGCATCCATCGCGCACCCGCCATCGAACTGCGGTGAGCCGTGACGGGAAGATTCTTGGCGGAGAGATCGATTTCACGATTGATGGCGGGGCGTATGCGACGTTGTCCTCGGTCGTGCTTTCCCGCGGAGCCATTCACGCTGGGGGACCTTATTACTGGCCGAGCGTTCGAATTCACGCCAGGGCGGTCGCCACCAACGCGCCACCTCATGGGGCGTTTCGTGGATTTGGCGCGCCGCAGAGTCTGTTTGCGATGGAGCGGCACATGGACCGGATCGCGGAGGCAGTCGGCCTTTCTCCGGTTGAGATTCGACGGCGAAACTTTCTGCAGCCGGGGCAGGACACGACAACGGGACAGGTTATCCGTGAGCCGATCGATCTGGGCAAATTGCTGGATCGGGCATTGGAGATTTCCAATTACCGCGCGAAGAAGCAAAGTTTCGCGGCGCAGAGTCACGTCGGCACATCCAGAAAGGGCCTTGGCATAGCCGCCTTTCTGCACGGCGCCGGGTTTACCGGTTCGGGCGAGCGTTACCTGAGTTCCGTGGTCGGAGTGGAAGGCTGCGCGGATGGCAGTGTTCGCGTGCTGGTATCGAGCACCGAATTTGGCCAGGGAACGAAAACCGTCCTGAGCCAGATCGCAGCGGAGGCTCTCCGCCTGCCCTACGAGAGCGTGAGCATGGCCCAAGCAGATACGCTCGAGGTTCCCAACAGTGGGCCTACGGTGGCGTCCCGTACGGTGATGGTGGTGGGAAGCCTGGTGAAATCCGCTGCGCTCGGAATTGCACAGACTCTGATTTCCTCCAACCTGCTGCGCGAAGACTATTCCGCGGATGAGTTTCGCGGGGCCTGCCGGCAACATGTCATGAAGCACGGCCAGTTTCGCTGCTGGTCGCGCTATGAGGCACCCAGTGGCATTTTCTGGGACGACGATAAGTATCGCGGAGAAGCCTACGCCGCCTTTGCGTGGGCCGTTTACATTGCGGAAGTAACAGTCGATTTCACAACGTACAGCGTGTCGGTGGATGACTTCGTCGCGCTTCAGGAGGTGGGCAAAGTTCTGCATCCGCTGCTGGCGCGGGGGCAAATCATCGGCGGGATTGCCCAGGGAATCGGGTTCAGCCTTTACGAAAAAGTGGTTTGGCAGAATGGGCGCATGCAAAACGGCCAGATGACCAACTACATCATGCCCACGTCAAGCGATCTGCCGCCGATTCGCGTGTTCTTTGAGGAGTTGGGGAACGTTCACGGAGCGTATGGAGCCAAAGGCATCGGGGAGTTGCCGATGGACGGTCCGGCCCCAGCAATCGTGAACGCGGTGGAAGATGCGCTTGGGCTTCACTTCGATACCATTCCTCTGCTTCCCGAGGACATCATGGACGCGCTTCTCAGTTCGTCGCGGCAGAACGATGCGACTCTTATTGGCGAGGCCCGATGAGCGATTCCCGCAGTGGCGACAACAAGCTGGACATTTCATTCACCGTCAACGGTGAACTGAAGAAGGTGCGCGCGTATCCGCTGGAGCGCCTGCTCGACGTTCTGCGATTGGAACTTGGACTGACCGGCGCGAAAGAAGGCTGCGGAGAAGGTGAGTGCGGTTCGTGCTCGGTGTTGATGGATGGGATGCTCGTCAACAGTTGCCTGGTACCGGCGCTTCAGGCGGCGGGCACGAGCATCGTCACAATTGAAGGCCTGGCGGAGGGGGACAAGCTTCACGTGCTGCAGGAAGCTTTTCTGCGATGCGGCGGAGCGCAGTGCGGCATCTGCACGCCTGGGATGATTCTCGCCGCGGTGCACTTGCTAAACGGGAAACCCGATCCCACCATGGATGAGATTCGAGAAGGGCTCTCAGGGAATCTCTGCCGCTGTACGGGCTACAGTCAGATTCTTGAAGCCGTGGCGGACGCGGCGCGGCGCGGGTCGAGGGTATGAGATCGAACCCCTCGGACTACGAAATGGTCGCACCCGGCAGCTTGCAGGCGATCGTCTCGCTGCTGGCGAAAGAACCGGGCGCGTGGCTGCCGATTGCCGGCGGCACCGACGTGATGGTGCAGTATGCAGCCGGAAAGTTGCCGGCGCGCAAACTGGTCAGCATTTGGAATCTTCCAGAATTGCGGCACATCGAGGTCGCATCGGACGAGATTCGCATTGGGGCGGGCTGTACGTACACCGATCTGCGCAAGCACGACGTGGTCGGGCGTGAGTTCCCGCTTTTAGTGACTGCGGCGCGATGGACCGGAGGAATCGCCAACCAGAATCGTGGGACGATCGGCGGCAACATCGTCAACGCTTCGCCGGCCGCGGATTCCCTGCCCCCGCTGCTGGTTTATGAAGCTGAATTAATTCTGGTGTCGGTCCGAGGCGAGCGCCGGGTGCCATATGTTGCGTTCCACACGGGATACAAGAAGACTCTTCTGGCGCCGGACGAACTGATTCGAGCCGTGTGCCTGCCGCGACGATTCGCGAGTTATGTTGCTTATGCCCGCAAAGTCGGAGCGCGCAACGCACAGGCCATTTCCAAAGTGTGCATTGCCGCTCTCGGCCTGCTGCGGAATCGCTTGGTCGAAGATGTGCGCATCGCGCTGGGGAGCGTTGCGCCCGTTCCGCTTCGATTGCGGGAAACCGAACGGGTGTTGCGGGGACGGTCGATTGATTCTGATTTGTTGCTCTTGGCAAGAGAGACTACGACTTCCGAGGTGCATCCGATTGACGACATTCGCTCGACCGCCAGATATCGTGCTGCGGTAGCAGGCAATCTTGTGGTCGAGTTTGTGAGTCGTCTTCGTTCTGAGCAAGCAGCGGTTAATGGCACAGAAGTATCGGATATTCTGGGGCGATGGAATCTGCTCTCGACCGACGATGCCATCAGCGCAATCCTGCCGTGCTGCGGCTCAAAGGCCTGGGCTCAAGGCGTCGTGGCCCGAAGACCGATTGCGGACGAAGGTGCTCTGCTGGCCTCGTCGAACGAGACGTGGCGCAGCCTCCCACCTTCTGACTGGATGGAAGCATTTCAGAGCCATCCGCGAATCGGCGAGTCGCGAGCGCCGCTGTCGTCGCCAGCGCAATCGGCAGCCTGGTCGACGCAGGAGCAACGACAAGTGGCGGATGCTGACGCCGCCGTAAAGGCCGCTCTGGCGGATGCCAACCGTCAATACGAGCAGCGTTTCAATCGCACTTTTATCGTTTGTGCCAGCGGCAAGTCGGCCAAGGAGATTCTGGGAGTTCTTCTGCGGCGGCTCAACCACGACGCAGACACTGAACTGCACGAAGCCGCCGAGCAGCAGCGGCAGATTACAGAAATCCGGCTGAGGAAATGGCTCCAATCATGAAGTCTCCAACGATGAAGCGTATTTCGACCCACATTCTGGACCTAACACAGGGCAAGCCGGCCACAGCGGTGCCCGTGCGACTGGAGAAGCAGAGCAGCGCCGGAGATTGGCGGCTGTTGGCCTCGAGACGCACCGACGACGATGGCCGGTGCCCTCAGTTGCTGCCGGAAGCGGAGGATCTTTCGGCGGGAGTTTATCGTTTGGTCTTTGACACCGGCAGCTACTTCGCGCGACAGAAGGTAGATGCCCTGTATCCCGTAGTAGAAATTATGTTCCAGGCGCGAGAGGGCGAACAGCATTTTCACATTCCGCTGCTCCTGAGCCCGAACGGATATTCAACCTACCGCGGCAGCTGAGCGGAAATGATTACTGCGATGGAGTCGATCAAGTGACCTCGTCAATCCGCGAATGGCTGAACCTGCTGGTGCGCTGGACGCATGTATTTGCCGCGATCATGTGGGTCGGCCAGACGTACTACTTCACATGGCTGGACGGGCAATTTAACCGGCTCGCTAAGAAGGCTGCGAGCGAGGGCACGACGCCTTCGATATGGATGGTCCACAGCGGCGGCTTCTACACGGTCGACCGGCAGAAATCACTCCGCGTCGGTCCTGAGCAGGTGCACTGGTTCCGCTGGGAAGCCCTCATGACTTGGGTGAGTGGAATGGTTCTGCTGGGTCTGGTCTACTACGCAAGCAACGGACTCATCGATCCAGACATCGCTGACATCTCGCAGGCTCGCGGGATTGGGATCGGTCTCGCCGTGCTGGCGGGCGGATGGATCGTCTACGATTTGGCGCTGCGGTCGCCTCTGGGGCGGTCGGAAACCGGGTTTGCCCTGTTCTCTTTGATCGTGATTGCCGCGCTTGCCTGGGGCCTGACGCACGTATTCAGCGGACGCGCTGCCTACATTCATGTGGGCGCGGCGCTTGGCACCATCATGACCGCCAATGTTTGGTTCCGGATCCTTCCGTCACAGCGCAAGATGATCGCCGCGGCAGCGGTCGGGCAGACGTTCGACGCGTACTTGAGCGCGCAAGCCAAGCTGCGATCCAAACACAATACTTTTATGGCGGTTCCGGTTGTCTTTATCATGATCAGCAATCACTTTCCGGTCGCGACCTATGGGAACAATTACAGCTGGGAGATTCTGGTTGCGCTTGTTCTTCTGGGTTGGGTGGCGGCGAAAGTGATTCGAGAGTCCTGAATCCTCGGGTCTTGGGATCGAATTGGAATCCGGTGCAGACCACTGCGATCACAACGCGGGCAGCAGAAGTCATTCAACGATGCCTGAACCTCGCATCTTTTTCTGAAGACACTGGCAGCACGCGCCGAACATTTCTCTCGCCTCCCATGCGCGACTGCCACCGGGAAATTACACGATGGATGGAGGCGCTTGGCGCTCACGTATGCATCGATGCCGCTGGTAATTTCCGGGGACTTTATCCTGCTGCGCAACCAAACGCTGCACGCCTTCTGATCGGTTCGCACCTCGATACCGTTCCGAACGCCGGGGCCTATGACGGCATCCTGGGTGTAGTACTCGCGGTCGCCCTGCTGGAAGAACTGCACGGACGGCGACTTCCGTTTGCGATCGAGGTGGTTGGTTTTTCGGAGGAAGAAGGCGTACGTTTTGGAACTCCGTTTATCGGGAGCCGCGCACTGGTTGGCCGGGTGGATGACGAACTTCTCGGCACCCTCGACGCGCAAGGCACGTCCGTGCGAAAAGCGATCGAAGCTTATGGACTCGATCCCAAAACAATCCCTGAGGCTGCATTACAAGGCGACGCATTGGGCTATCTTGAGTTTCATATCGAGCAAGGACCGGTCCTGGAACGGATGAATCTGCCCATGGCGGTAGTGGAAGGCATCGCCGGGCAGAGCCGATTGGAGTTCACATTTCTAGGCCATGCGAACCACGCCGGCACAACGCCGATGCATCTTCGGCATGATGCGATCGCAGGCGCGGCGGAGTGGATCGGCGTGGTAGAACGCGTGGCAATGGAAACCGCCGGTCTGGTGGCGACAGTTGGCAAGATCGACGTGAAGCCTGGAGTGACCAACGTGATCGCGGGTGAAGCGCGGCTCACACTTGACGTCCGCCACATTTCTGACGGGATTCGAGTTCGCACCGTGGAGGATCTCATCCACCAAGCCCACCGGCTCGCCGCCCGACGTCGGCTGACAGTCCGAGAGAGTCGCCTGTTAAACCAATCAGCAGTCGCGATGAACCCCTTCTTCATTGGGGAAATCGAGCAATCGCTCATCCATACGGGATGCAAGCCGCACCGGATGGTGAGCGGCGCGGGCCACGATGCGATGATTCTGGCGGAGAAAGTTCCCAGCGCGATGATCTTTCTTCGCACGCCCGGCGGCATCAGTCACGATCCTGCGGAATCGGTCTTGCAAGATGACATTGAGAAGGCGATTGCATGTGGCTTGCATCTCCTCGATCGGCTCGCTTCATCGCCCGAATTTTACAAAAGGACAAACCGTGCATAATCTCGGCCGGACTCGAAGCTCACAACAACCGAACCATCTGCTGTTGACGCCTGACACTTTTGTGCGCACAACTCTGCCGGGAATGAAGAAATGTTCGGCGATTGTTCACGTCAGCCCAGCCCTGGGCGCCAAGTTCACGCAGTATACGGCTGAGTTTGAAAGCGGCGGTGAACTAGGACCTACGCTGGCGCAGCGCTTTATTTTTGTGATGGAAGGTGGCGTGAAGGTTGAAGCCGAAGGCAAATCGAAGAAGTTGAGCCCGAACGGCTATGCCTACTTTCCGGAAGGATTGCAGCATCGGGTCGTCGCCGCGAAAGGAAGCCGTCTCGCGGCCATCGAGAAATCTTTTCGGCCTCTCGACTCGGCAAACGAACCTCACTTGATTATCTCGAGTGAAGATGCGGTCTCCTCTCATCCGCTTGGAGACGATCCCAGCCTGCAGGTGAAGTGTCTGCTGCCCGATGAGATGAGTTTCGACTTCGCGGTGAACACCATGGTCTACCAGCCCGGGGCCGCGCTGAGTATGGTCGAGATGCATGTGATGGAGCACGGGCTCATCATGCTTGAGGGCGGTGGCATTTACCGGCTTGGCGACTCGTGGTATCCAGTCACCGCGGGAGACTTCATCTGGATGGGACCATGGTGCCCGCAGTGGTTCGGAGCGATCGGCAAGGTGCCCGCGAAATATCTCATCTACAAAGACTGGAACCGCCATCCCCTGGCGGGCGCGCGACGATGAGCCTGACGATCGACCGAGACCGACTGATCGGCGAAATAGAGGCGCTGGCTTTGATTTCTGAAGCTGAGCCGCCCGTCGTCACTCGAGTGGTCTTCACTCCGTCCGATCTAAAAGCGCGGGCATGGATGAAGGCTCGCTGTGAGGAGGCTGGCCTTTCGGTGCGCGAGGATGCGACTGGAAATACTTTCGCGCGCTGGAATGGTTCTGATCCGCCGGCGCCAGCGGTCGGCACTGGCTCGCACATCGACGCCATTCCGAACGCCGGAAAATATGATGGCGTGGTGGGAGTGTTGGGAGGTCTCGAAGCGATCCGGGCGATGCAGAGGAGCGGATTTCGCCCCAGACATTCTATCGAGTTGCTGATTTTCACTTCCGAAGAGCCCACACGCTTTGGCATCGGATGTCTGGGAAGCAGATTGCTATCGGGCACGCTTTCCGCGGACTCGGCGCGCAAACTAGCAGACACCGACGGCGCCACACTTGATGCAGTTCGGAGTAAAGCTGGCTTTGGAGGGCAACTTGAGCAGGTGAAACTGCCGCAGGGATACTACAAAGCCTTCGTGGAACTGCACATCGAACAAGGTCCGGTGTTGGAGCGGCAGCAGATTCCCCTCGGTGTTGTGACGAGCATCGCTGCCCCGGCGAGTCTTCGAATTTCAATCGAAGGCTCGGGAGGACATGCCGGGGGAGTCTTGATGCCCGACCGGCGTGACGCACTCTGCGCCGCCGCAGAACTGATCCTGGCAATCGAAAACGCGGCGCGCACCAGTGGGGCCATCGACACGGTCGCAACAGTGGGAATTTGCGAGGTGTTTCCCGGCGCGGTGAACAGCATTCCGAGTCGGGTCCGCCTTACTGTCGATATCCGTGACACGGATCTGCAACGCCGCGATCAGGTCATGCGCACGATTGGAGCCAAGTGCCATGCGATCTCGGCCGAGCGGCAGGTGACCGTCAACAATGATTTGGTGAACGCCGACGCGCCCGCGGACTGCGCTTCTACGATCATCGAAGCGCTGTCGCAATCCTGTCGCAAGCATGAGCTGAAATTCATTCCAATGGTGAGTCGTGCATATCACGACTCACTATTTGTGGCGCGAATTGCTCCAGTCGCCATGCTGTTCATTCCCTGCCGCAACGGATACAGCCACCGTCCTGACGAGTACGCGTCCCCCGAGGATATTGTTCGCGGGACGCTGGTATTGGCCGAGACTCTCGCGGCATTATCGCAGTGACATGAAATTTCCGTGCGTTGCGCGAAGTCAGTGGGAAGGTTTGGATGCGATCGATTCGCGGATCCGGGCGTAGCCGGGCTTGATGATCGAGTAGATGAAATTGCAGCGTTCTTTGTAGGGCAAAAACGCGCTCTTCATCGCGTTGATCGTAATCTTTTCAAAGTCCGCCATTGAGAGTCCAAAGGTTTCCGCAGCCGCTTCAAATTCCTGAGTCATCGAGGTACGGCTCATCAAGCGGTTGTCGGTGTTCAGTGTTACTCGGAATTTCTCCTGATAAAGAATCTTGAATGGATGCTCCGCGAGACTCGGCGTTGCCCCGGTGTGGACGTTGCTGAGCAGGCAAATCTCGAGGGGGATGCGCTTGTCGAGAACGTATTGGGCGAGGTCGCCTAGCTTCACGGCCTTGCCATCCACAACCGCGATATCGTCGATGAGGCGCGTTCCGTGGCCAATACGGTGGGCTCCACAATACTGAATCGCCTGCCAGATCGATTCTTTCCCGTAGCCCTCGCCGGCGTGGATCGTGATGTTAAAGTTCTCGCGCTGGATGTAATGAAACGCGTCCACATGCTTCTTGGGAGGATAACCACCTTCTTCGCCCGCCAGATCGAAACCAACCACGCCGCGCGCGCGAAAATCGACAGCAAGTTCTGCCATTTCGAGCGAAGTGTTCATGTTGCGCATGGCGCAGATGATCAATCCCGAGGAGACGCCGAAATCTTTCCGGCCCCGCTCTAGCCCTTTGAGCACGGCTGAGACGATCTGCTGATGGGTCAAGCCCTTTTGGGTATGGAAGACGGGCGCAAAGCGAGTTTCGAAATATACGATGCCATCCCGGCTCAGATCTTCGGCCTGTTCATAGGCGACGCGCTGCAGCGCCTCTTCTGTCTGCATCACAGCGATGGTGTGCGCAAAGCCTTCCAGATATTTCGCGAGGCTCCCTTGATTCGCGCCGCGAAAGAACCATTCGGATAAGGCGTGGGCCGAGTTGGTTGGAAGGTCGGAATACTGCGCGTCTTTGGCCAAGTCAATTACAGTCTGTGGCCGAAGAACGCCATCCAGATGCTCGTGCAAAAGCACCTTTGGAAGGCTCTGCAATAATTCTCGATCGAGTTTCATGGTGATACAGTTTATCCGAAGTGCTCGATCACCAACGCGTTAGTGCGAAGCCGTGGAGTCCTCGTATACGGTCTTCCCTGCTACGACCGTCTCCAGCACGCGGACGTTTGCAATGTCCTCAGCTGGCACCTGCAGTGGATTGCGGTCGAGCACGATGAGGTCGGCAAACTTGCCCACCTCGAGCGAACCGGTCACGTCCTCTTCGTGAAGTTCATAGGCCGCCTCGATGGTCGCAGCCCGCAGCACGGCCTCGCGCGACAACCCGGGATCGTCCCCCAGTCGGCCGCGATACTCGGGCGGCGCGCCAGGCGCGTTGGTCCGCGTCACACCCACCTTCAGGGCAAACCATTCGTCGAGTTGATCCACCGGCCAGTCACTGCCGAAGGCGATGCGGGCTCCCTCGGCCGCGAGGAACCCCGAAGGTTCCAGAATCCTCATCCGGGCCGGACCGAAATAGTTCGTAAGGCCCAGAGTGTCACCTGCAGGCTTGCCCCACTGCAACGACAGCACCGGAATCGCGCCGAGCTTCTTGTAGCGCAGGAAATCCGCAGGCTCAACGATCTCGTCGTGAGCGATGGCCGGACGGATGTCGGCCCCGCGCAGCGCCTTCCTCAGTGCTTCAATCCCATCAAGCCCGGCATGGACCGCGCCATCCCCGTCAGCGTGCATGTGCGGATCGATGCCAGCGCGGCCGAGTTCCACGAGCACAGTTGCTAAAGCATTCGCGGAGAAATAGATTGCTGGTCCGCGACTCGTACCGGGCACCCAGTGCGGCGTCTCGGCGGTTCCGGCATTGACCAGGTAAGGTTCGCTCATAGCTCCAGTAAACGCGGGAGCGGCAATCACTCCGTCGAGAAACAGCTTCGCATTGCGGACAGTCAGACCCGGAGCAGGTGTAAGCGCGCCTTCATCGTATTTCTTCGCAAGAGCGACCACACGGGACACAGCGCCGGGCAGATCACCGGCTTCGGATGGCTCAATCACGGGCGCGAAGTGGGCGCGCGCTGTCAGCCCCCCAGCGCGTTGCACTGCTGCGAAGGCAGACATGGACTCGGATGGAGCGGCAGCATCCAGAAAGCTGGTGACGCCCTGTCGGCTCATCGCTTTGAGCGCGGCCACGGCGGCAGCGAGATACTCTGCTTCGGTGGGCTTGGGAAGCAGGTCATCGAACACCGCATACCCGGCATCTTCGAATAAGCCCGTGGGCTCACCGTGCTCATCACGCCAGATCTTGCCGCCGATTGGATCGGGTGTGCCGGCGGTAATTTTTGCGAGGGCAAGGGCGCGGGAGTTGGCCAGTGCCGTGTGCCCGAAGGAAGAGACAACCAGAATCGGCCGCGTAGTTTTCAGCGCATCGAGTGTGGCGCGGTTCGTCTTGACTCCCGCCGGGCGCATACTCTCCTGGAACCAACTCACTACCTCCAGCCATGCATTCGCGTCTGAGGCGGGCGCATGGTCGAGACAGGTCTGGATTCGTTGCTGCATTTCGGGGACTGTCAGCGATTCGTAGTTCAGGCTGCATTTCAAGAGCTGCAACCCGGCTTCGAGCGGATGCATGTGGCCATCGACGAGACCGGGCATGAGGAAGCGTCCCTCGAGGTCTACCGACTTGGTGGATGGGCCGACAAAAGGAGCGACACCCTGATTCGCACCCACGTAGACGATTCGTCCATCGCGAATCGCCAGCGCTTCGGCGGTTCGGTTGGTGGCATCGGCCGTGAAGATGATGCCGTTACGATAGACACGATCGGCAGGGCCAGGCGTGGACGAGGTCGCCCCCTGAGGCCACGCGTTCAATGCCAGGGCAAGGATGATGAAGGCCAAGCGGTGGGCACTAAAAGCCCACTTCGGGGTTGCGACCCGGGACAACGGCTGGAACAAATCTGCGCACACCAGGCCGAGAGGCCGCATCGTGTAGTCTCCTGTGGGGTCGCTACATATTACGGAGACCACACTCGCGCGTCAACGAATCGGGCAGTGGCTCAAGTCCGGCCACTGCCCGATTCCGTTCACGTACTCGATGACGTCTATGCGATGAGGTCCAGCTTGGAGCTCTTGAAGTCAGGCTGTGCTTCCTACCGGCTCGCCGAGGGCGACCTCGTCCTCACTCTGTACCCGCGAGTGAGTCTTGGCGACCAGCATGTAGATCGACGGCACCACAAAGAGGGTGAATGCCGTGCCGATGATCATGCCGCTCACCAGCATGATGCCGATGCTGTTTCTCGCACCCGCGCCCGGACCCTTCGCCAGCACGAGCGGGAAGTGTCCGAAGACGGTTGCGGCTGTCGTCATAAGGATCGGCCTTAACCGTGTACTAGCGGCTCCGGAAATCGCCTCGAGCTTACTGAGTCCGGTTTCCTGCAGGTGGTTCGCGAACTCCACGATCAGAATGCCGTTCTTCGCGATCAGACCGACTAGGGTAATCAGCCCCACTTGGCTGTAGATGTTCAGGGTCGTGAATCCCAGGAACGAGAACGCCAGCGCGCCCGAGATGGCCAGCGGGACAGAGCCAGCCAAAATGATGAAGGGATCGCGGAAGCTTTCGAATTGCGCCGCCAGCACCAGATAAATCAGAACTGCCGAAAGCAAGAAGGTTCCGAGAAATTTGCTGCCCTCTACCCGTAGCTGGCGGGACTCGCCCGCATAGTCCGCGGTGAACCCTTGGGGCAGAACCTGCTTGGCTTCATTTTCCAGAAACGTCAGTGCCTGATCGAGAGGCACGTTCGGGGGAATAACTCCCTGAATGCGCACGGCATTCAGCTGCTGGAATTTATTGAGTGATCTGGGCTCGGTTGTCGTCCGCAGAGTCGCAAACGTGGAAAGCGGCACGAGCTTGTCCGAAGAACCCTTCACGTAAATCTGTGAGAGCTGGTCCGGAGTCAGCCGCTCGACGCGTTTGACCTGCGGAATTACCTTGTAGCTTCGGCCCTGAATGCTGAAGCGGTTGACATAGTTCCCGCCCAGCATGGTGGAGAGGTCCTGACCGACCTGGCTGAGATCGACGCCCTGCGAACGAAGCTTGTCGCGGTCAAAGACCACTTCCGTTTGGGGCTGATCGAACTTCACATCGGTGTCGGCAAAGATGAAGATGCCGCTGGCCATCGCCTTCTTCACGATTTGCTCGGCCAGTTGACTGACTTGCTCCGGCTCAGCCGCGGAGGCGATCACGAAATCGACCGGGAAGTTACCGCCTCCGGGAAGTGGCGGTGGCGTCAGCGGAATGACGCGCACTCCGGAAATCTTGGACAGCGCGCCGCTGGACTCCACCAGCAACTGTTGCGTCGTCTTCTTGCGCTGGCTCCATGGCTTGGTGACCATGCCACCGAATCCGCCACTCGGATTCGTGATCTGAAATATGCTCCCACTCTCGGGGAACGAATGGTAGACGTCGTAGACCTGCTGGGTGAACAGATTCGTTTGGTCCAAGGTGGCATTGGGAGCCGACTGAATTACGCCGAACACGACTCCCTGATCCTCAGCCGGGGCCAGTTCGCGCTGCGAAAACATATAAAACGGAATCATCAGTACAGCCACGATCGCCCATAGAGTAAGAACCACCGGGCGGTACTTTAAGGTTCCGTCCAGCAGCCGCCCGTACAGGTTGCGCACGCTCTCGAAGCGCCGGTTAACGATTCCGGCGAAGCCGCGCTCGGTGTCGCCGGCACGCAGCAACTTCGAACCCATCATCGGCGACAACGTAAGAGCAACGACGCCCGACACGATGACTGCGCCAGCCAGCGTGAACGCAAACTCGCGGAATAGGGCACCCGTCAACCCGCCTTGAATTCCGATCGGCGCATATACCGCAGCGAGCGTGATCGTCATGGCGATGATCGGTCCGACTAGTTCACGAGCAGCGTCCTTCGCCGCCTGGAATGGTGTCTTTCCCAAGTGCAGGTGACGCTCAACGTTCTCCACCATCACGATGGCGTCGTCAACGACCAAGCCAACCGAGAGCACGATCGCCAGCAAAGTCAGAAGATTGATCGTGAAGCCGGCCAGGAGCATCAGGAACACAGAGCCGATTAGAGAGATCGGAATCGCGATGACCGGAATCAGCACGGAGCGGAAGGATCCGAGGAACAGGAAGATCACGACCACCACGATCAGCAGCGTCTCCACCAACGTGTGCAGCACTTCGTTGATCGCGTCCTGGATGTATTCCGTTGAGTCGTACGGAACTCCCAGCTTCATGCCCGTGGGCAACTGCGCTTGAATGGCGGGCAGCGCCTGACGCACGTTGCGAATCACTTCCAGCGAATTCGCCGTGGGAAGAACCCAGATGCCCATGAAGGTGGCAGTTTCGCCGTTGAAGCGCACGTCCTGGTCGTAGTTCTCGGCGCCCAGCACAACGTCCGCGATCTCTCCGAGCCGAACTACCACGCCGTTCTGCTGTTTCACCACCATCTGGCGAAACTCGTCGGGGGTCCGCAGGTCGGTATTCGCTACCAGGTTCACCGACACCATCGAACCCTTGGTGCTGCCGAGAGCCGAAAGATAGTTGTTGCGAGACAGAGCATCGTGCACGTCTGAAGGAGAGACACCGCGCGCAGCCATCTGGTCGGGCTTCAGCCAGATGCGCATGGCGAAGGTGCGATCTCCGAGGATGTCGGCGCGCTGCACGCCGCTGATCGCGCTCAGCTTGGGCTGGACCACGCGCGTCAAGTAGTCGGTAATTTGGTTTTGATCGAGGTCGGACGAAGAGAATCCGAGGTAGATCGCCGCGAACTGAGTGTCGGCGGTCTCCAGATCGATCACCGGAATTTGAGCGTCCGGAGGAAGATCATTGCGAACTTGCGCCACCTTCGCCTGGATCTGAGTGAGTGCGGCGGTGGTGTCGTAGTTGATCTTCAGGTGCACCTGGATCGTGCTCAACCCCTGCGCACTCGTCGACTCCATGTAGTCGATGCCGTCCGCGCTGGCAATGACGCGCTCGATCGGCGTCGTGATGAAACCGCGAACCAAGTCGGCGTTGGCGCCGACATAGACAGTCGTAACCTGGATGACGGCGATATCGCTGCGCGGATACTGCCGCACACTCAACGAGCGAATCGCTTGCAGGCCGGCGATTAAGATGACCAGGTTTACGACGATCGCCAAAACCGGACGCTTGACAAATAGATCCGTGAACTTCATGAACGTTCCTCCAGGGACAAGCCAGGTTCAGCTATAGCGTTTTGCTGCGACGTTTCGCCGTCCTCTAGCTATCCTCGGGCTTGGGACTGGTGCTGTTTCCGGGTTTCACCGTGTTGTTCACCTGAATCGGCGCGCCATTGCGCAACCGGAACACTCCGGAGCTCACAACCTCGTCACCCGGATTGATCCCGGAAATGATGGCAACCTGATCGCCGCGAGAGCCTTCGACCTTCACGACCTGCTGGCGTACGCCGCGATAGGTATTCCCTTTCGCATCCTTCATCTCGGCGACGATGAATACTGAGTCTCCGTAGGGCGCGTAGTTGATGGCCGAAGCTGGCAGGGGAACCACCTGGCGCGGCTGTCCGAGTGGAAGTTCGACTTGCACAAACATTCCCGGACGCAACTTATTGTCTTTGTTCGTGACCGTGGCTTGCACCTGGATGTTTCGCGTCTGCTCGTTGATGACGGAATCAAGAGCAGTAATCCGCCCGGTGAACGCCATGCCCGGCAGATCGCCGTTGGTGACCCGCAGAACGTGACCGGGTATCACCTTGGGAGTCTCTTGCTGCGGTACTCCGAAATTCACATAGATGGGGCTCAGCGATTGCAGCGAAACAATCGACTGCCCGGCGGCGAGATACTGCCCCAGGCTGACCTGACGAATTCCCAGCAATCCCGAGAACGGAGCGTGGATCGTCTTGCGAGCGATGGCCGCCCGAATGTCCCCGACCTGCGCCTCGGTGGCTTTCTGCTGGGCGCTGGCGTTGTCGTACTCAGACTTCGAGATGACACCAGCCTTTACCAGTTCCTGCGCGCGGCCATAGTTGATCTTGGCCAGATCGCGCTGAGCTTCAAGGTTGGCCAACTGCGCTCGTTCCTGGCGGGTGTCGAGTTCGACCAGAATGTCTCCTTCGTGCACCCATTGGCCCGACTCAAAATGGATTTTGTCGATCGTGCCGGGAAGGTCGGCGCTCACGGTGACTCCCTCAATGGCGGCTGCCGTACCGATCACCGACAAGGTCGAGGGCCACGTCTCTTTCTGAGCGACCACGGTTGTGACCGCGGTAGGCGGCGGCTGGAAGCTTGCACCCTGGGCAATCGCCGTCTCAACTTGCCGGAATTTCGCAAATCCCAGGCCCCCTAAAAGAGCGGCCATCACGACTAACATCAGAATCATTCTCTTCGCCATACAGTTCTCCCAAATCTGGAACAAAAACAACTGGTTATGTCAGGCGGCGGTCGGACACAGGACGCGCAGTTATCCCCAATAGATTTCACGACCGCGGAAAAGGATTCAGAGTTCGTATCACTAGTTTTACGTTGGCTCGTTCTGAGGCCGCCGTGGAATGGCCATCTTGGCGGGGAGTCTCACTGCCCTTGCGGGAGGGCCCATGCGAACAGAACGCTGCCACTGCTGGTGAGCACGTATTGGCGACCATCGAGTTCGTAGGCGATGGGAGAACTCACAATATGCGAACCAGAGCCGGCGTGCCAAAGCGTTTTGCCGTTGCTCGAATCCAAGGCCAGGAAGTTGCCCATCGCGTCACCCGTAAAGGTGAGGCCGGAATCCGTGGTCAAGACTCCCGCGCCCGACCCTTCGGGCCCGAGTTCATGGCTCCAGCGAATCTTGCCGGTTTGGTAGTCGATGGCGTCGATCACGCCCTTGCCCCAAACGTCATAGTCTGCTCCAGCCCATCCGTAAACTCCGTCGGCCGGCTTGGCGAAGTAGAGACTCCAGCTGGGATGAGTGCTGACAATGAACAAGCCAGTCTTGGGGTCGAAGCTGGGGGAGCGGTAGTTGGTCATGCCGCCCTCGTCGGGTGCAATCAAGCGTCCATCGGGCGCCGGCTCTTTGGCAGGATTCGGAATCGGACGTCCCTGCTTATCGATTCCAAGGGTCCAATTCACCGGACCGAAAGGAACGGTTAACAAGCTCTTCCCATTGGTGCGGTCGAGAACAAAGAAGTAGCCGTTGCGCGAAGTCTGCATGAGCATCTTCTTCGGCTCGCCGTGAAAATCTCCATCGACCAGCACTGGAGTCTCGACGGCATCCCAGTCGTGCGTGTCGTGCGGCGAGGCCTGGAAGGACCAAACGAGTTTGCCTGTGTCGGGATTGAGCGCCACAATGGAACAGGTATAGAGATCGTCGCCGGGCCGAGTTGAGCCGTTGAGCACCGGAGTCGGATTTCCCGTTCCCCAGTACACAAGATTGAGTTCAGGATCATACGTGCCGGTCATCCACGTCATACCACCGGTCGTTTGATTTGGAGTTCCAACCGGAGGGGTGGAATTCCACTGCCACTGCGTTGCGCCTGTTTCGGGATCGATCGACCGGATGTAGCCGCTCAAGTTATCGAAGTCTCCGGAGACGCCGACGAGCACATGGTTGCCTACGATGAGCGGAGCCATGCTGGTCCAATATCCCTTCGTGACGTCTCCCACCTGTACTTTCCAGCGAACCCGCCCGTCTTTGGAATTGAGCGACACCAGGTAGGCATCGGGTTCGGAGAAGAAGAGAGAACCTTTGTACATGGCGACGCCGCGATTGCCGATGTGCTCCCCTTGGCTCGTCGGTTTGCTGTAACGCCAGATCATGTGTCCGGAGCGCGCATCCACGGCCCAAATATTGTCCGGCACCGTGAAGTAAAGAATTCCATCGACTAGTAACGGTGACGACTTGATCGGCGCACCCTGGTTCGTCTGGAACGCCCAGGCGAGAGTGAGACTACCTACGTTTTGCGGCGTGATCTGATTCAGTGAACTGTGACGCCTGCCGGAATAATCACCGTGATAGGCCGGCCAACTATCCGCGGGTGGATGCAGAAGCATTTGGTCGTCGGGTGCCTGTGCCAGCACAATGCTGCAAGATGCAAGCGCGATCGTCGCGCTCACTGCAAACCAAGAAACACGTCTCGCAAAGTTCATATCGCTTCGTATCCCCAAAGACCTTCTCCCACAAGAATCAGAGTTCTCGCTAGCGCAACGTTTGCAGATACGCCATGAGGTTGTGGACATCGGCATCTGTGTATTTCGGAAACAGCTCCACATGAGCATTCAAGGCCGAGTCGACTTTGTATTGCACGTCGCGGGTCCGCCACGATCGATAGGTACCCGTGGAATCAATGACGCCAACGGTGAACTCGTCCAGATATCCCAACGTGCCCGTAATCGTTTGACCCGAGGCGAGCGTGACTGAGACTTTCGATTTCGCATGCTTCGGATAGAGCATCTGCTCTTCAAGTTCAAGGCCGGTGTAGCGCGTTGCGACCCCAGCAAGATCGCCGGTCGGTGAATGGCAGCCTGCACATCCGCCTGCACCTTCGAAGTAGCGCTTGCCAGCCTCGACATTTCCAGTCTGGAGATCCGACGCATCGACACCCTTGCGACCGCCATTGCCACCACGGGCGCTCGCGAGCGCATTGGCTTGTTGCGTGTGAATGAAGGCCACCAGACTGGCGATTTCCTGATCTGAGCGATCAAAGGGTGGCATGCCTTTGTCGGGACGCCCGTTGCGCACGACGGGGCCGATCTTGTCACCGTCCACATCGGCGGCTACCAACTTGGAGCGCGTCAGGTCGGGCCCGGTCTCTCCACCGCCGGCATCGCGGCCATGGCAGAAAGAGCAATCCTTGCGGAACAGGGCCCGTCCTTGCTGCACCAGATCTGGCGAGTACGCTTTCGCCGCGGCGGCGATTTGTTCGACTCCGCTGGGCTTGCTGTTGGCAGGCGTTTGAGCCGCGGCTACTGTAAGCCATAAGAGAAAAATCGCTGGAACGCCACTGTACCGAGCTACACGTAGAAAGATCATCGGGGTCCCTCAGTGCTGCTCGGCGGCCGTTTGCGGCCGTGGATGAGTTGTCGTGCTTCCTTCGGTCATGCCCAACACCCATTTGATCGCTTCAAAATACATCTTGCGGATGTCCGGATCGCTCCACGCTTCCTCAGTGTGGCCAAGCGTGGAATAGAAAACGCGCCCTTTGCCATACATTTTGTCCCACGCCACCGCGAAATCATGATCGGTTCTGTGGACGCGCGAATTGTTGGCGTAGTTCAACTTCGACGGATCGAGACTCAGCAGCACGTTGACTTTTTCACGCGACCACTCTTTCGGCTGATAGATTTCGTCGTACTTCAGGAAGGCCTTGGGAAAGTGGCGGACCGCGGGAAAGTTCGGGTCTTCATTGATGATCGGAGCGTTGAAGGTGGACCAAGGGTGCTGATCAAACCACCCACCGATCATTTCGCCGTATTCCGGCCACTTGTAATTCGTGTCGAGGGCCGCGTGAACTCCGACAAAGCCCTTGCCATCGTCCTTGATGAACGACATCATGTCGGCCTTCTGGCTGTCGTCGAGATCAAGTTCGCCGGTGGTGCTCACAAAAACCAGGGCATCAAAGTAATTGAGAGTCTTGGCGTTTCTTCCCAGATCTTTCTTGGTGATGAGCTCGACATCGGTGCGAAGCGTGGCATCCCAGAGGCCACTTTCACGGCCCATGTTGTAGATGGCAACCATCCCACTGGAGACCGAGTCGTGCTCGAATCCCTTGGTCTGACCGATCACAAGAACATGCTTCAGGCGCACTTGCTTCTCGTGCGGCGGGGGCGGGAGCGAGGGATCGACGGCTACCTGATTCTGTGCGGCCATCAGCACAGGCAAGAACAGAAAGAGGATTGACGCGATTCGAGCTGGACTCAAGCGATTTCCCTCCAACAGGTTCATTTCGTGGGACTGTCTGGGCCTGAGCGCCGAGCCCAGCCGACCTAAAAGGTAACATACCGCGTCTGCGATAGAATGTTGCCGGTCAATTTCAGGAGAGAACAGGATTATGCGCGTCGGGGTCTTTACTCCTCTGCTGTCGCAATTGCCGCTGACAGTCGTCCTCAAGAAACTCGTGGCGCTCCACATCGATACCGTCGAACTGGCCACGGGAAACTACGTGGGCGACGCTCACTGCAAGGTCTCGATGCTCGAAAATCCGGCGGCGCTGGCTGAATTTCAGAAAGTGCTGGGCGACAACGGCGCAAAGATCAGCGCGTTGAGTTGTCACGGCAACCCCCTGCATCCGGATAAAGAGCGCGCGAAGCAGGATCGCGACGTAAGTCGGAAGACGATTCTACTGGCCGAAAAGCTCGGCGTGCCAATGATGGTGGACTTTTCAGGATGCCCGGGTGACTCGCCGAACGCCACGGCTCCCAACTGGGTCACTTGCCCTTGGCCACCTGACTACCTGAAGGTGCTGGATTGGCAGTGGAACGAGGTAGTGGCTCCCTATTGGATCGAGCATGCGAAGTTTGCCGCCGACCACGGCGTGAAGATTGCGGTCGAGATGCACCCGGGATTCGTCGTTTATAACCCGGAGACCATGCTGCGGCTGCGCGCCATCGCAGGACCGAACGTGGGATGCAACTACGATCCCAGCCATCTGTTCTGGCAGAACATTGATCCGATCGCCGCCGTGCGCATCTTGCAAGACTCGATCTTCCACGTCCATGCGAAAGACACTCAACTCTACCCCGCCAACCTTCCGCGCACCGGCGTACTCGACACGAAACCATATACGCAAGAGCGTGATCGCGCCTGGATCTTTCGCACGTGCGGCTACGGTCACGGCACCGAGTTCTGGAGCGAACTCATTTCTACATTACGCATGTTTGGCTACGACTACGTCATATCCATTGAGCATGAAGATAGTCTGCTCTCGCCGGAAGAGGGACTAACCAAGGCAGCCAATTTTCTAAACGGAATTGTGATCCGCGAAAAGCCGGGCGCTGCGTGGTGGACTTAGTTCGAATCGATCTTTGAACTGACTTTGAATCAACCAACGTGCCGTTGAATGGCTGCGAAGGAATGACTCCGAAGGAAAGACAACCACGATGAAGCAGATCAAGACAGCGATTTTCGGCACCGGCTTTATGGGCCGCGTACACCTTGAGGCGGTGCGGCGAGTTGAGTCCGTCGATGCGGTGGCGATCGCGGGCAGGAGCGCCGACGCAGCGCGCCGACTGGGCACGGGCTTTTCCGTCCCCACGATTACTACCGACTACCGCGAGGTCCTGCGCGATTCAGCCGTCGATGCAGTCCACATTTGCACGCCCAACGCGCAGCATTTTTCCATGGCCAAGGATGCGCTCAACGCGGGCAAGCATGTGCTCTGTGAGAAACCATTGGCCACCAGCGTGGAAGAAGGCGAAAAGCTTGTTTCTCTGGCGGCAAAGCAGGGACTGCGAAATTGTGTCTGCCACAACCTGCGCTACTACCCCATAGTGCAGCAGATGCGCGCCATGCGCGAAGCGGGCGATCTGGGCGACATTCTCGTTGTTCAGGGTACCTATTCCCAGGATTGGCTGCTGTACGACACAGACTGGAACTGGCGCGTCGAGACCAAGGCTGGAGGCCCTTCGCGTTGCATGGCCGACATCGGTTCGCATTGGTTTGATATGGCCGAGCACGTCACAGGCCTGCGCGTGAAGTCGCTCTGCGCCGATCTTCAGACATTCCACCCCACGCGAAAGCAGCCGAAGCATTCCGTTGAGACCTTCGCGAATAAACTGCTAGGCCCGGAGGACTACATCGAAACGCCCGTGGATACGGAAGACTTCGGAGCGGTAATCTTCCGCATGGGTACGCGCACGCGAGGCTGCGTCACGGCCAGCCAGGTATCCGCCGGGCGCAAGAACCGCCTGAGCATCGAAATCTACGGTACGCGATCGTCCGTGGCGTGGGACCAGGAGCGGCCGGACGAACTCTGGTCCGGCCACCGCGAAGTCGGCAACCAGATCTTCATCAAGGATCCGTCTCTGCTGAAGCCCGCGGCGCGCGGATTCGCCGACCTGCCGGGCGGCCATAGCGAGGGCTACGACGACACGTTCAAGCAAGTCTTCCGCAGATTCTATGCCTCCATCGGGGCAAGCGGCGGAACACCAGAGTATCCGCAGTTCAGCGATGGCTTGCGGCAGTTGAAGATCCTCGACGCCGAAATGCGAAGCCATCGCACGCGCGGCTGGGTCGACGTTCCGGCGCCCGAAGGCACCAAGTAAAACGAGCCCGCCTCCTCAGAATTCGAACCGAAGCGCGAATTCCATAATGCGCGGATTCGTTAGCAGGCCCGAGTAATTGCCGAATGTGCTGGCGCTGCCCAGTCCCAGCGAGTTCGAGAGAAGAGCTGACTGCACGTCGAAGCGAGCAGTGTTGGTCAGGTTGAACGACTCCCAGCGAAACTGCAGGCTCTGCTTCTCACTCCAGGGCATGACCCAGCGCTTGGCCAATCCAAGGTCAATTCCGAAAAATCCGTCGCCACGAATTGGATTGCGCGCACCGGACTCGCCCGCCCACGCGTACGAAAACGAATTGATGGCCAGCACGCCGTTGGAGAAGATATTTGGACTTGAGTTGGTTTGACCGGCAGTCTGAGTAGGAGTGTTCAGATACACTCCCGTCTTCACCGGCCCAACTTTGTCGGCGTTCCCTTCCATCTCGAAGTTCGTGGGGAAGGCGCTGAAACCGTTATCGACAGTGACCGGGAAACCGCTGGTCCAGCGGAAGACGCCGGAGACCTGCCATCCACCGATGATCGCGTCGAGCGCGCGGTTAACATTTTTCCCCAGCAGCCGACCGCGACCGAACGGAAGCTCCACCACCCAGTTGGAGTTGATCTGATGCGTCGCGTCAAACGATGCCACGCCCTTCTGCGCCGCCGGATTCCAGGCATTAATGATGTTGTTATTCAATCCCAACAGGCTGCCGCTGCTAGCCGGCCCAACACGTTCGGCATCCGAGGAGATATCAATCGCTTTGGAATAGGTGTAGTTCAGATCGAACTGCACACCGTGCGACATGGCATGGCGCAACGTCGCCTGCAGAGCGTTGTAGTTTGACCACGCCATCGAACGCCACGCGTAGAGCGAACTAAACTGCTGCGCGTAGTAGGAATACTGGCCGCCCGACGTGAAGTACGTCTGGCTGGGAATGTTGGCATCGGTGAAACCGTTGTAATCCAGGTTGTAGAGGGCGAGAGAATCGTTGAAGGCCGTCCCGCAGAAAGTGTCGAAGGCGAAGATCACTGGATTCTGCGTGCTTAAGTTTGCGCCACCTGTGCAGCCCGACAGCGGATAAGCGCCTCCGGCGACCAGCGGTTGGATCTGGTTAGTCCAGAACTGTTGGACTTTGGCTGAAACCTGACTTGGGTTGAATGATTGGGTCGGGTTCGAAACTCCCGCCAGCAGTTGCGGACGGAACACCTGCGCCAACCCTCTTTCCGCCGTGAAGTAATCCAGTCCTGATTGCTTATCCACGATGTCGAGCGGCATGGCCAGATCGTCCTGCGCCAGCAGGCGATGCGACATCCGACCCACATAGGCAAGATCCAAGGTGAAATTCGATTTCAGCTGGCGGCTCACGGCAAAATCCAAGGTGTAGGAATACGGCGTCTTCAAATTCGGATCGATACCCCAGGTGATCGCGCCCAATCCCACGGGATACTGTTGCGGGAAGCCTCCCGGGGGCGCCGGTTCGATAATCGGCGTGCCCTGATAGTCATTTTGCGGAATCGTGTTCATGCTGGTGAGCCGCGGAGCGATCACAGAGGTTTCGTGGTCCGAGGGATTGTTCAACTGCGTCGACAGACCGAACGATCCATTCTGATCGAACGTATCGACCAAGCTTTCTCCCGCGCGGTCATACACCATCCCAAATCCGCCGCGAATGCTGCTCATTCCCGTGGCGCCGAAGATCTTCTCCAGCCATCCTCCGGAAAAATTCGGAGACCATGCGAAGGCGACTTTAGGACCAAAGTCCTTATGGTCCCAGCTGTAGTAGCCGGGCTTGCCGTTGGCCGGACCGGCCCAGTCGTATGAAATCAGCGGCTGAGCGTTGGAGGGGATGCCCTGCTGCATGCCCGCGCCACGCGCGTTGAACCAGTTCCCCAGATTGATGTTGGTGCCGACTTGCAAACCATTCGTCTCCCAGGGCGGAGAGAACAGGGAATATCTGAGGCCCAGAGTCAGCGTGAGATTCGGTTTCACCTTCCAGGTGTCCTGGGCGTACATCTCGTAAGAATTTTCGGCGAAACGACGCGCGACAGGGGCCCCCGCAGCCAGAGTGCCGCCGGCGCGGTCGTAGTTGTAAACCGCATTTCCCAGTGTGATCATTCCCAGCAGCCCCGTGATGGAACTGTCGTAGTTGCTGACGAATGAAGAATCCACCTCCGGAAGTCCGTTGTTCAGTGGATTGAGTGGATCCGAATTGGTAGGTTGCGATATGCCGGAGTTCAGCATCCAGTCTTGATTAGCGAACCCGGCGCTGAAGGAATTGTTCAGATTGCTCTCCGGATTTCGCAGGAACGCCACTTGCACACCGAACTGCCAGCTATGTTTACCGTGCACCCATGACAGGTCGTCCGTGAAGTTGTTGATGGGGCGCTGGAATGAAGAAGAGCGTGTCACGCCTTGGTCGAAGTTCAGATAATTCCAGGGCGCGGTCGAGTTTCCCAGGTTGCCCAGACTCTCCCGCACAAAGCCGTAACGAAAGTTGTTCAGCAATGTCGGAGAGAAGACCGCGGAGTAACTGGCAATCAGGCCCTTGTTGAAATTCACTGTCGTCGACTCTGGTGGCGTGCCGGGCAGGAAAGGCGCACCCGCCGCATTTTCATTGGCCAGAGCCCCGCTGAGCGACAGCCGGTGCTGCCCGTTCGCAGTCAGGTTGTAATCCAGTTTGGCCACGTACCAGTTCTTCTTCGTGTGAGTGGCTGCCCGGAAACGGTATCCCGCAGTATTGAGCCCGTCACCCACCGTGAAGTCGTTGGGCAGTGGATAGGTCGCCATGTATTGCATGACAACGGAATTTGGGCCCGGTTGCGGAGCCAGGCTGTGACTATCCATCGCAGTGATCTGCGCGGGAGTAAGGGCCATGTATCCTGCGGGAGGAGTGTAGGTCGCGCCGTTGACAGTCACCGGAGTGCCGGGGCACACCGATGTATCTCCGTTAAGACAGTAATATTCGACGACACCATTGCGGAAAGACGCGGTCGGTATGGTTCGGTCCTCGCTGATAGCCTGCGAATCGCGATAACCTTCGAAATTCGCGAAGAAATAGAAACGGTCTTTGAGGATCGGGCCGCCGACTGAGACGCCGAAAATGTTACGGTTCAATTGCGGTGGTTTGTTGGGCAATCCGCTATCGATCTGCGATGCCTTAATGAAGTAATCATTAGCGCTGAAGTAAGAGTTGCGATTGTATTCGTAAAGCGAGCCGTGAAAAGAATTGGTGCCGCTCTTAGTCACGAGAGCAACCTGAGCCGCGGACGAAACTCCTTGATCGGCGCCGTAATTCGTGGTCGTGACCCGAAATTCCTGCACCGAGTCCAACGTAACCGGCAAGACGGATGTGAATGCGTGAGCCCCTTTGTCGTTGACGGAGATGCCGTCCAGAGTCACGTTACTTTGATCGCTCCTGGCGCCGTTGACGGCGCCGCTACGAGTATCAACGCTCACATCAATATCCGGATTGTGTCCGGTATAGAGCACTCCCGCTTGCAGGCTGAGCAGATCGGGAACATTCCGGCTTTCCAGCGGCAGTTGCTTTACCTGCACTTCGCTGAAGGCATTTCCCAACGATGCGTCTGTCGTGTTGACGGTCTCCGCCTGCGCCGAAACGTCCACCTTCTCCGAAGTAGTACCGACGTCTATTTTCACGTTGCTGGTAACAGCGACGTTCACGAGGAGTTCGAGACCGGTTTGCTCGAACTTGCGGAAGCCGGCTTTTTCCACGGTCAGAGTGTAGGTTCCCGGGGGCAGCGCCAGAAAACGGTATCCGCCCGAGTCATCGGTTTGCGTTTGACGTTGCAGCGCTTGGCCGTTGTTGGAGACGGTTACCTTCGCACCCGCCACCGCCGCGCCTGATTTATCCAGTACCGTGCCGCCTACCGAACTGGTTCCCGTTTGACCGATCGAATACGAGACAAAAAGAGTTAGAACGACCACCCACAGCGTGGAGCAGGCCCTCATGACATTTTCCTCGATGACTTGGAAGTGTCAGTCATTCTATTTGTCACGGCGCTGATGTCAAGACTGAATCGATGAGAACGCGAAGTGTATGACGATGACATCCGCCACTTGTGTAATGTTGCAACACACATGAGCCGGCGGAATATCACGCGTAGGGTATCGAACGAAAAGCAGCCGGGCCGCATGAAAACGCACGACTGATCCCGCATCGGGCACGTCCGGCAAATGGAAGAATTTGACCCGCACAGTAAACAGCCAGACACCGCCCATCTGGGGTAGAATTGCTGTCACACAAGCTCAGCCGGTATGAGCATATCGTCGTACGCGCCTGCTTCTCTTGAGTCTTTTTCTTTGTCGTCTTGTGACGACCTTCATTTGAATTCTTGATTTGTTGCAGGCGTGAATCAGTAGAATTCGTGTCTACAAGTTGCAGCCAAAGGGTCCCGGGGCAATACGCATGATCGGCAAATCACTTCGCTCGTACCGCATTGAGGCTAAGCTCGGAGCCGGCGGCATGGGTGTGGTCTACAAGGCAGTAGATTCGCGTCTGGGCCGAACCGCTGCCATCAAGATTCTCTCCACTGCGGCTCTCAACGCAGACCGCGAGCGGCGCTTTGTGCAGGAAGCCAAGACCGCGTCTTCTCTCAACCATCCCAACATCGTCACGATCTACGACATTGACACGCAGGAAGTCGACGGGCAGCCGATCCAATACATCGCCATGGAGTACGTGGCGGGAGACACGCTCGACCACCTGATCGGGCGCAAAGGACTCCGGATCCGCGATGTGTTGAAGTATGCCGTCCAGATCGCAGACGCGCTGGCCGCGGCGCACGCGGCGGGAATCGTGCATCGCGACCTGAAGCCCTCGAATGTGATCGTCACTCCGCAGGGCGTAGTCAAGATTCTGGATTTCGGGTTGGCCAAGCTCAGCGAACCAGCGGGCGCCGACGCCTATGCCGAAACTCTGCACGGCGAAGGGTCCCCGCTGACCGAGGAAGGTACGATTCTCGGAACCGTCGCCTACATGTCTCCGGAACAAGCAGACGGCAAGAAAGTCGACACCCGCTCTGATGTTTTTTCGTTCGGCTCCGTGCTCTATGAAATGGCGACGGGCCAACGTGCGTTCTCGGGCGGCTCCAAGCTGTCGTCGTTATCGGCGGTGCTCTACAAAGATCCACAACCGGCGTCGCAGGCTGTGGCGGATGTCCCTCCCGAACTCGATCGCATTGTCAGCCGTTGCCTGAAGAAAGATCCCGAACGCCGCTGGCAAACCATGGCCGACGTGAAAGTGGCGCTGGAAGAGTTGCGGGAGGAAATGGATTTCAGCAACTTCGCACTGCAAACTCCATCTCCAGGCCCGCGCAAGCCGTCGCGCATCAGGCTATGGACGGGCGCGGGGCTGCTGGCTGGAATTTTGCTGGGGCTTGGGCTGCGCATCTCGTACGAGCGAAGATACAGTCCTCCGCCCGAGCCGCCGTCATACCGGCGCCTGACGTTTCGGCGCGGCGATGTGACCTCTGCGAAGTTCGCTCCCGGGGATACCGTTGTGTACAGTGCCGAGTGGGACGGCGCACCCTCCACATTGTTTTCTGCGCAGCCCGGCAATCGCGAAGCGCAGCCGTTGGCGCTTCCCAGCGCGCGTGTGCTCGCGATCTCACCCCGCGGGGAGATGGCGATTCTGTTAGGTGGAGAGGATGTTGGCACACTGGCCCGCGTGCCCTTTGGTGGTGGTGCTCCGCGCGAGGTACTGGAAGGCGTGAGTGGCGCGGACTGGGGCCCGGACGGAGAGTCGCTCGCAGTCGTGCGCGCAGTCGGCGGAAAATTCAGGCTCGAATATCCTATCGGGACGGTTTTGTACGAAACAGAGCGGCGGCCACCGATGATGCCGCGCGTGTCGGCAGACGGCAAGCTCGTGGCATTCTTCGATTTTGATGTCGAAGTCGGCGATTATGCCCTGTGCGTGATTGGCGCGAATCATCCCCGGCAGGTTCTCTCGCGCGGATGGCGCTCTATTGGAGCCTTAAACTGGTCACCGGACAGTCGCGAAGTCTGGTTCTCAGGCGGACAGCCTGGGGCTGATCCAGCGTTGTACGCGGTTACCCTCTCCGGCACGCAGCGGCTGGTTTCTCAAACCGGCGGAATGATCGTGATGCAGGATGTAGCGCGCGATGGCCGCGTCCTGCTGACTACGGTTAACTCACGTCTTGGGATCCACTATCTGCCGCCGAACGGAGCGCCGCAGCGCGATCTGGCATGGCTCGATTCTTCTTTAATGTATGACCTTTCCGACGATGCGCAGTCGCTGGTCTTCGTCGAGCTATCCAGCGGCCAGGGGCGCAACTCCGCGATTTATATGCGGAAGACGGACGGCTCTCCCGCCGTGCAACTGGGCTCCGGCAACCGGCCTTCGCTCTCGCCCGATGGAAAGTGGGTGGCCTGCATCCACCATGAGGGCGGGAGTTCAAGTTTGATGCTGCTTCCGACCGGCCCAGGAGAATCGCGCTTCCCGAAAATCGAAGGCATGCACTTCGACGGTGTGGAGTGGTTCCCCGACAACAAGCACATTCTGTTCACCGGCAATGAAACCGGCCACGCGACCCGCACGTGGATGTACGATCTGGAAACCAACCAGTCGACTCCGCTCACGCCCGAAGGAACGCGGGGCACACGGGTTTCGCCCGATGGCAAATGGTTTATCACTGTGGATCCGCACAAGCTGCTGCTGTCTCCCGTTGGCGGCGGTGAGTCCATGACCATCGCGGATTTGCAGGGTGAGAGTGTTGTGCGCTGGAGTGGCGATGGGCGATACATCTTCCTGCAGCAACGCGAACCCGCCAGCATCAAGATCAGCCGTTTTGAAGTGGCCACGCATCGCAAGGAGCCGTGGCTGGTCGTGAAGGTTCCCGAGCCGGGAGCGCAGTTCTTTGGACCGCTGGCTTTATCGGCTGACGGAAAAGCGTGCGCGACAACCTTCCAGCGAGACCTTGCGAATCTGTTTTTGGTGCGCGGCCTTAAGTGAGAGATGCTACCCGAACAACCCGCCTCCCACCGCAGGATGAGAACGATGGCTGATCTCAATCCGTAGAAGAGTATTTTGAAGGATTCCCGAAGCGTAGGCTCCGAAATCGCAGAGCTTCAAACCACAAAGTCCCGCGAAATAGGGTTGCATTTGACGCAGTTGGTCAGATGCAGCTTCCATGAGCGATCTTCGTGGCAAACCGTAGCCTCTCGGCATTCCAATTGTGATCCGCAGAAGGGACAGAACCTGCTGATCGGACGCGCGGCCTGCAAGTCTAGAAACTCGATCACCTCTTGACGAATCGTTTTCCTTTTGTGGCTCAGGTTCTCCTGAATCGGCGCCGGCTCTGTTGCGGTCGTGTGTATGCACACTTTCCTGACGTAGCACTCTTCGTGCACCGGCTTCCCAGACTCATCAATCTTTGCAGTTTCGAGTTCTACCGCCTCGTTGCAGATGGAGCAGTGATGGAATTTAGGTCTGAACGCAAGATTTGAATGGATGGGCATTGAGGTCTCCGCCGTGCGAATTATCAGATTGCACAGGAGACCGGCGCCCAAGATCGCCACGCCGGAAGGATGTGTAAGAGACTCTTAGAGTCTACTTCCTTTATGCAATGGATTTGTCTGGCGGTTGCGACGAACTTCTACGGCACAGAAGCCCGCGGCCACACGTGAAGAGACAGGTATGTTCTTGATTGGTGGGTTTTCTGCGGCCAGGAATCCTCTGCTATCATGCCTGCCCACTAGGAACTTTATTTCTCGGGAGGACCCCGATGTTGCCCACTCGACGAGAAGCGCTTTGTCTGCTCTCGGGATTTGTTTTGAGCCCGCTTGATTTAAAGGCTTTGCCAAACCAGGACAATTCCCTTCCATCGGCTACGTACCTGTTCAGCGAACTGCCCATGAGAACGGTAGACGGCGCCGCGATCCGCCCGGTTCTGAAGGGAAAACTGGCCACAGCCGAGTCGTTGGAGGTGCATGAAACCACATTACCGCCGGGCGCGATGCCGCACGCCCCACATCACCACGTGCACAGCGAAATGTGGCTCATTCGGGAAGGTACGGTACAGCTCACGATCAATGGCACAAGCCATGTGATGGGGCCGGGCTCGGTAGGATTTGTTCATTCCAACGACGAGCACGGCATTAAGAATGTCGGCACGACCCCGGCCACTTATTTTGTCGTGGCTGTGGGACCAGGGGCGGATGCCCAATAGTGGGCAGAGTCGCTACTCAATGTTGTAGCTCGCTGCTGAAGCCCGCGCGGGGGTACGGTCTAAAGCTAATTCTTGCGGGGCGGATCGAGTGTCCACGGCGGGACGACGCCTACCGAGCGAGCATAGCATAACGGTCTCCATTCCACAGAGGGGTTGTCGGTTAGCCGAGGAAGCATGAATCTCTGTTACGCCTGCCGTTGGCGCTTTGGTTTCAGGTTCAGTGTGCGAATCAGCCGGAACAAATGGTTGGGATGCACTCCCAGGATTTTCGCGGCGTCGGTGTAGTTGCCGCTCGCCTGCTCGATAGCGCGCTCGATCAGCACCTTCTTCGCCTCGCGGATGCCATCGTGCAGCGCGCTCACGGGTTCCCCGGACGCTGCGGTTTCTTCGAGGATGGAATCCGGCAAGTCCTCGGCGAGGATTAATTCCGTCGAGCCCAGCACCACCGCCCGCTCGATGGCGTTCTCCAACTCGCGCACGTTGCCCGGCCAGTCGTAGCGGGTGAGGCAAGCGCGAGCCTCCGGAGAAATCCCGGCCACCCGGCGCTTCACCTTCTCTCCGTATTGCGTCGCGAAGAATGCCGCCAGCATGGGGATATCCTCGCGCCGCTCCCGCAGCGCCGGCATGTGGAGCGATACGACGTTGAGGCGATAATAAAGATCGGGCCGAAAAGCCCCCGTGCGCGATGCTTCCTTCAGATCGCGATTGGTAGCGGCAATCAGCCGCACGTCGAGCTTGATGGGACGGGTTCCGCCGACTCGTTCGAATTCACGCTCCTGCAGCACCCGCAGCAGTTTCGCCTGCATCGGGACCGCCAACTCGCCGATCTCATCCAGAAAAACCGTGCCACCTTCGGCGACCTCGAGTTTTCCTTTCTTCTGCGAGACGGCTCCGGTAAAAGCGCCTCGTTCGTGTCCGAAGAGTTCACTCTCCAACAGGGTTTCAGTTATGGCTGCGCAGTTAATCGCGACAAACGGTTTGCCAGCCCGGCCACTATTCGTGTGGACCGCCCGCGCGACCAGTTCCTTTCCCGTGCCGCTCTCACCTGAAATAAGCACCGTCGAATCCCGCCCCGCCACCCGCGAAACGAATCCATACACCTCGTGCATGGCCTTGCTTTCCCCGATCATGCTGTGGTGGATGCTCAGCTCTTCGTTCAGGCGGCGGTTTTCGCCTCCTAGCCTTTCGACGTGCCGCGCATTTTCGATGGCGAGCGCAGCGATGTTGCCGAGCGTCGTAACCAGTTGCAGAAGGTCCGAGTCGAAGCGCACGCCCGGTGAACTCGCATCCAGATACATGACACCCAACATATTTCCCTGCACTTCGAGCGGGACAGCCAGGACCGAGTGTACGCGCCGCTCTAGCAGGCTCTCGGCCTGCCGGTAGGCGTCATCGCTCTGGACATCGTTGGAAAGTACCGCGAGATTCTCTTCCAGAACGCGATTGAGAATGGTCTGGCTGGCATGGATCGGCTGATTGGGCCCGAGGCGCCGGTCCCTGCCGGCAATCGAAGAGAATCCGTCGACCCCAGTTTCGGTCAGCAACACAGCTGCTTGATCGGCGGGAACGATTGCCAGGACCGCCTCCAGCACCTTTTCTTGCAGAGCCGCCAGGCCGCGTACCGAGTTCAAGGTTCGGCTGAATTCGAGCAGCACGTTGAGATCGCGAACTGTTTTGGCAGTGGCGGGCAGGCCGTCGGGCCGAGAAGGCTGCAGGTAGCGGGCATCCTCTTTCCGCAGGATTACGGTTGCGGCGCCCGGCATGGGAGTAGCGTCAAGGCTCAGAGAGGCGTTCCCCGGAGTTGACCCAGTGTCTGCCCCCTGGAAGACAAGAATCGAGTTGCCCACCCGGATCTGGTCCCCGTGGAGGAGCACCCGCTCCCTGACGGGCACGCCGCCGATAAAGGTATTGTTCCGGCTCTCGAGGTCTTGCAGCCGGAAGCCGGTGGCTTCCTTACGGATTACGCAATGACGGCGGGATACGAGGGAATCGAGCAGCGAGATCTCATTGGAGGGATCGCGGCCGATCGAGACCTCGTCCCCGGAAAGGGGAAAGAGCTTCCCTTTCAGGGGCCCGCTTACGGCTTCCAGCCGCGCCCCGCCGGTGGCAGCGACACCTTCTTCGCTCGAATCGCCCATGACGCAATGAGTATACCCGGAGGCTCCCGGCTTCGCCCTACCTAACATAAATGTTATGTCCTAGCGCTTTTGTTTGGTTTGCCGAGCCCCCGGACAGGCAAAGATCGGGAGAACCCCGGGCTGGAAACCCCGATTTATCCCCGTTTTTTGGAGAATCCTTCGGGGCATGCATGCGGCGGACCCAACCGTCAGGTTTGGTATGCAGCTTGCATTACTAAGGTCACTTGCGACGGACGGCCCAAGCAAGGAAACAAAATCCCAGGTACGAAGGAGCAAGACAATGGTTAAGATCAATGCAAAGCTGGCAATCAGGATCGCGATTCTGGCCGTAGGGATGGTAGGTACGTTTATCGGGGCAAGCGTTCAACCCATTTCCGCCGCTGACGGGGGCCCGCTCGTTCTGTGCCCACCCCACCAGCCGAACTGCCTGACAACCCTGCCGCCGTTGAGCTAAGAGGCTGATGGCCAAGGCGACCGCGTTGTCTAAACCGACGGTCGTCAATAAAGTCGGACCCTCGGGTTCGCAGTCTTTGGGCTGACGGGAATAATAGGAATCCCGTCAGCCATATTTCTGCAGCGTCTTGCAAGTTCGCCCTCCCCCCAACACTGCTGTACCGGCACGACACCAGACCTCTAAGAATTGTTCCCGCCGTAATGACCAAAATGTAATTACAAAAGATCTCAGCAATCGCTTGAATTCGAGTTTCGACGACCCAACCAGCGACTTCTCAGCGAACTTCTTCGCAAGAGTTACCAAGCCCAGCGTTCTTCTCGTGAGTGCAAGCCAGTCAGTAGAAGCCCTGCTGACGGCCCTCAGGGAGACGCCATGGAAGATTCCGACAAACACGCCACTTCCCCCAGACTCTGGGTATTTTTCCTTCCTGTCCTATTAATCGCTGCCGCAATCGTGACAGTTCACCAGTTCGAGGCCAGCAACAACGAACCGGTCGCGAGCGCGACCTACGGGCACGGCGTCGTGAACGTGGCAATTCCCTACGAAGCGGATCGTTCCGGTGCCGGACAACTCACGATGGAGATTCTGGATCCGGAAGATCAAGTCCTCGGACGCGTGGATCAACCGCTCCAGGTTGCCGAGGGCACCGGGACATGGAACGAACAGATCAAACTGGCGAAGCCACTGGCCCTTGATGAACTCGTGTGGCACCGTGTGCGCTACCGCTTCTCGTACAGCGACGGCAAAAGCAACGGGATCGAAGGCACGGAATCTATTTCGCAAATCCTGCGCACACCTGTGCTTCACATTCTCGGCCAGCAATCCTATTTGACCGGAGGCGATGCGGCCGTGCGCGTCGTCGTCACCGATTCCCACGACGCGGTCATCGCGGGACGCGGTGCTTTACAGATCGAACTGCTGGTTCCCGAACAGAAAACTCGCTTGCTCTTCTCCGGACGGCTCAATCGGCGAGGAACAACCGAGGCGCAATTCCGGTTCCCAGTTGGCGTGGTTGGCAATTATCAACTGCGCTACGCAGTCGACACGCCGATCGGCTCGACGGAATTCCTGCAGGATGTACGGCTCGAAGATAAGGTTTCCATACTTCTCACTACCGAAAAGCCGATCTACCAGCCTGGACAGGCGATCCATGTACGCGCCCTGGCGCTCGATCGTTCCAATCATGAGGCTGCCGCGAACCGCATGCTGACCTTTGAAGTCGAAGACTCCCGCGGCAACAAAGTATTTAAGAGCGCGACGCAAACCGACAAGTTTGGAATTGCCTCGACAGAATTTGGATTCGCCGACGAAGTCAACCTCGGGACATACCATCTCCGCGCATTGATGGGAGAAAGCGAAGCGCCGACAAATACGGCGGAGATTGCTCTCAATGTCGAACGCTACGTTCTCCCGAAATTCAAGGTCGCGATCGATTTCGCGGGCAACGGCAGCAAGTCCAAGCGCGGCTACCGCCCGGGCGATCACGTTACCGGAACCGTGCGAGCCAACTATTTCTTTGGCAAGCCGGTCGACGACGCGGGGATCACAGTCAAAGCCTCCAGCATGGATGTTTCCGTGTTTGAAGTGGCTTCCGTGCAGGGCAAGACGGATCATGATGGCGCGTACCATTTCGATCTGACACTGCCGAAATATTTCGCTGGCCGTCCTTTGAGTCAAGGCGCGGCTCGGGTGCTGATTGAAGCTACGGTGAAAGACTCGGCGGAGCATGCCGAAACTCGCGGCGAGCCCATTACCGTCAGTGAATCGCCTCTACTCATGACGGCGGTTCCGGAGGGAGGGACGCTGGTTCCCAATCTGAGCAATCAAGTTTTCATCCTGAGTTCTTACCCCGACGGCACGCCGGCCCACGCAAACCTCAAGGTTCATGCGGAAGGCAACGTCGACCAGCGCGTAACCACCGACGCCGGCGGCATTGCCGTGGTGAGCATTCGTCCAGGTGACGGAGCAGAAACTCTGGAGCTCGAGGGCCAGGACGATGAGGGAAATCACGCATCCAGCACGGTTCAGCTGCAAAGCCGCGAGGGCGACGATCAGATTCTTCTGCGAATAGAGCGCGCCGTCTACAAGGCAGGAGACCGCATCGACCTGAGAGTCTTTTCCACCAAGAAACGGGGCGCCGCTTATCTCGACATCGTCAAAGACGGCCAGACGGTCCTCACCCGTGATCTCGACATCGAGAACGGGCAAGCTGAGTTTTCTCTCACTGCGACGCCTGAGTTGGCTGGAACGGTGGACTTCAATGCGTATCTTTTCGGGCGCAATGCCCAGCCGGTCGCAGACCACCGCCTGGTCTTCGTGCAACCGGCGGATGAACTCAAGATCGACGCATCGACCGATGCTCCGGTCTACAAACCGGGCGGTGAAGCCCGCATCCGCTTCCATGTAACCAACTCTCGAGGAGAAGGCGTGAACGCCGCTCTAGGCGTGCAGGTTGTGGATGAGGCCGTCTTCGCTCTGGCCGAAAAGCAACCCGGCTTTGCCAAAGTTTTCTTTTACCTCGAGCAGGAAGTGATGAAACCGCGCTATGAAATTCACTCCATCGGCATGTCGGAGATTGTCGAGCCGGTCGAGGAGTCAGAATTTGAGCAGCGTAACCGCGCCGCACGCGCCTTGTTTTCCGCCACGGAATTGGTGGACGCAAACAAATTCGAAACTGAGTTCGGCCGGACCGTGCCGATGACGAAATACCCCGAGTATGCTGGACGCTATCAGGCCCGTTTCATGGATCAGGTACGCCAGTTGTCGGAACGCTTGAGTCTCGCCTACCGTGAAAATCCTGAAAGAGGCGACTTGACGAAGGTATTCACGAGACTCTCGACGACCAGCGAGGATGACCTTCTCGATTCGTGGGGAACTCAGTTTCGCCTCGAACCTGTGCAGTGGTATCGCGACAAGACTCACTACATAGTGCGCGGTGCAGGCGCGGATCACCGCTTTGATACCGCCGACGATATGGCGGCTTATGTTGAGGTTCATCGAGGCGCAGTGCTCGACCACCCAAAGTCGGACACAATTGCTCTCAATGTCGAACACGATCGCGGCCCGTTCAACGGTCTTGCGGAAATTGTTGGAACCATCACCGACCCCTCCGGCGCAGTAATTTCGGGAGCCAGTGTCACCATTCGCGAGGCCTCCACCGGAAAGAAACGGACGGTGGGCACTGATGCCGCGGGTCAATTCACTCTGGCAGGCGTACCCGCCGGGCGCTACGACCTGCAGGTATCTCAGGCCGGATTCAAGACTGCTTCCCGGGCAATCACTCTCCGCTCCCGCGACCGCGTTGTGGTCTCTACCATTCTGTCGGTTGGCTCCGTGAGCGAAGCTGTGGAAGTAACCGCCGCCAGCGTAGTGGTTGATACCCGCAATCGAGTCCTTAAGGCTATCGGCGGCAATGTTCAGGTAGCTGGGCAGATGGCCGCCCTCGCGATGAACGGCCGCGATTTTACGGACCTCGCTGTGCCCCGAGCGCCAGTTGCAGGCCCGATTGACATTGGAGCATCCTCGAACATTGCGATTCGCGCCAAGGACAAGCAAGAGGCCGGCGGCCCATCTGCGCACGTGCGGTCCTACTTCCCCGAGGCACTCTACATCAATCCCGAGATCATTACTGACCAAAATGGATCGGCGACGATCACGATCCCTCTCGCGGACTCGATCACCACGTGGCGAATGGCGATGCTCGCGTCCACGACTAAGGGAGCCCTCGGCAGCGGCACATCGAGCCTGAAAGTCTTTCAGGATTTCTTTGTTGACCTTGACCTGCCCGTCACACTCACACAAGGCGATCGAGTCTCGATCCCCGTAGCGGTGTACAACTACTCAGGCGCGCGCGGAGACGTCAGCCTGAAACTGCAACCGGACGACTGGTTCTCACTAGTCGATGATGTCTCCGACAAATCTGTCGCGGTGGACTCCGCCCGCGTCGGTGGATCGCAGTTCACCCTCGAAGCGCGCCGCATCGGCAAGTTCAAGCTGACGCTGTCGGCGCGCATGAAAGGCGAAACGGAGCGCGCGGACATCGTCGTCCGCGAGATCGAAGTCATTCCCAACGGACGCCAGCAGAACATGGTCTTCAACGGGCGCCTGGAAAACACAGTTCAACACGAACTCGTCTTCCCCGCGAATTCCGTTCCCGACGCCAGCAAGATCTTCGTCAGGCTCTACCCCGGCCCGCTGAGCCAGGTGATCGAGGGCATGGACAGCATTCTGAGCATGCCGGGTGGCTGCTTTGAGCAGACCTCCTCCAGCACTTATCCCAACGTTCTGGCGCTCGATTACATGAAGCGTACAAAGAAGCTGACTCCCGAGGTGCACGCCAAAGCCGAAGGTTACATTGCTAACGGCTACCAGCGCCTGCTGACCTTTGAGGTTCCGGGCGGCGGCTTCTCCTGGTTCGGCAGCGCGCCCGCCAACAAGATCCTGACGGCTTACGGACTGATGGAGTTCAGCGATATGTCAAAGGTCTACGACGTAGACCCAAGGCTGATCACACGAACCCAACAGTGGCTCGCATCGCAGCAGCAAGCCGATGGAAGCTGGAAGCCGGATACCCAGTTCATTAACGAAGGAGCCACGAACCGCTACAACTCCGACCTGCTTCGCATCACTGCATACATCGCTTGGTCACTCGAGAACACCGGCTACCAAGGGCCCGCCGTCGAAAAGGCAAAGCAGTTTATCGACGGGCACATGAACGCGAAAGTCGACAGCTACACGCTGGCAGTCGTCGCCAACTTCGCCACAGACTTTGGATCCGGCAATGGACAAAAAGATCGAGCCTTCACTCGCCAGGCCATGCAACTTCTGCTCGACGCACGCACAGAGAAGGATGAACAGGCCTGGTGGAGTTCAGACGAAACGGGCGTCTATGCGACCGGCACCAGTGCCAGTATTGAAACCACAGGACTGGCTGTGCAAGCTCTGCTCAAGTGGGGCGAGGCCTCCGGGACCGCGCACAAGGCCCTGAGTTACATCGCTTCCAAGAAAGACGCGTCCGGCACGTGGGGGACGACACAAGCAACCATCATGGCACTACGGGCTTTACTGCTCGCAACAGAGAAAGGTGCAGCCGACGTTCAAGGCACTCTCGAAGTCCTGCTCAACGGTAAGCCTGTCGAAAAACTCACGCTGACTCAGGAGAACAATGATTTGCTGCACCAATTCGTGTTCAAGGGCGTCGGAGCCAAGGCGATAGGTTCGGAAGACTCCAACACGGTCGAAATCCGATTCGAGGGGAATGGCGGCCTGGCGTACCAAGTAGTCGGCACCTACTTCCTCCCTTGGGATGAGAAGCCGGCGAACGAACCTATGTCGATCAATGTGACCTACGATCGCACTCACCTCGCGCAAGACGATATCGCAACCGCCACCGCTACGGTCAAAAACAATCTATCCAAAGCCGCGAATATGGTGATGGTTGATCTGGGAATTCCGCCCGGATTCGATCTGCTCAGCGAAGACCTGCAAACCTACGTCGAGAAAAGCGCCAGCGTTAAGAGCGGTCGTCTGGAGAAATTCAGCCTCACCGCAACCCAGGCGATTCTCTATTTCGACTCCATCGCCCCCGGCGATACCGTCGCTCTCCATTTTCGACTGCGTGCCAAGTATCCCGTTCGCGCTCGGACATTCCAGTCGCGCGTCTACGAGTACTATGACCCGGAGATCAGCTCGATCGCGCGGCCGGTGCAACTGGAAGTCCGCCAGCGATAGCGGCTTTGGTGAACGCCACAATCGTCAAAGGGTGCGCGTGGTCTATAATCATGCGCGCCCATCCGCTCGCGTCTGGCGCTAATGAATTCCTTCCATGCACATTGACGCCCACCAGCATTTTTGGCTCTACAACTCCACTGAGTACGACTGGATCGATGATTCCATGTCGGCCCTGCGTCGCGATTTCCTGCCCGCGGATTTGAAGCCGGAGTTGGATCGCAATGACTTTCAAGGCTCGGTAGCCGTACAAGCGCGCCAGAGCCTCGAGGAGACGCGATGGCTGCTCGAATTGTCGGAGCGGTCGCCGTCAATTCTAGGAGTGATTGGATGGGCTGACTTGCGGTCTCCGGACATTCGGTCGCAACTCAAGGCTTTGGCTCGGAATCCCAAACTGGTCGGCATCCGACACATCGTCCAAAGTGAACCTGATGATCGATTCCTGCTGCGGCCAGAATTTCTCCGTGGAATTGCCGCGCTGGAAGAGTTTGATCTCGCTTATGACATCCTCATCTACACGAAACATCTTCCGGTGGCAGCTGAGTTTGTTGAGCGATTCCCGCGCCAGCGCTTCGTGCTTGATCATCTGGCCAAACCGCCGATCAAGAGCGGCCGGATCAGTTCCTGGGCCAGCGGCATCAGAAGACTGGCGGAATTCCCCAATGTGTTCTGCAAAATGTCGGGGCTGGTCACCGAAGCCGACTGGCAGCATTGGCAGCCTGAGCAGATCGTTCCATTTCTCGACGTCGCGTTTGAATCGTTCGGGCCCGATCGCCTCATGATCGGCTCGGATTGGCCTGTGTGCCTGGTGGCTGCTTCGTATGAACGAGCTACGGAAGTCGTGAACACTTACTTGCTCAAGAAGGCGCCGGAGTGTCGCGAGAGCGTTCTCGGGGACAACGCGCAGCGGTTCTGGCGCCTGACAAGCCGCTGATAATCCTCCGGAAGTTTCGTTGGACCGATGTTTTACAATAGGCGGGCTCGAAACTGCCATGCATTCCCGCGTGCTCCAACTCGATACCCGCGACAACGTCCTGATCGCCCTCACCGACTTGAAGGCTGGCGATCGAATCGAATTCGGCGGCCAGGTCTACACGCTCCCGAAGAATGTTCCCGCTAAACATAAATTTGCCATGCGGAGTCTCAGCATTGGCGATGACGTCATGATGTATGGAGTCCTCGTTGGGCGAGCCGTGAAGCCGATCGCGGCGGGAGAACTCCTGACCACGGGCAACATCCAGCATCAGGCCGCACCGTTCCAGGAGCAATCGGGTGAATTTCATTGGACGCCTCCCAACGTCTCGCAGCGGAAGCAACAAACGTTCCGCGGATATCGCCGCTCCGACGGTCAAGTGGGCACGCGGAATTACTGGCTCGTCGTTCCTCTCGTTTTTTGCGAGAACAAGAACATCCAGGTTCTGAAGCAGGCCTTCGAAGAAGAACTGGGTTTCGCCGCGCCTCAGCTCTACCGCCGCCAGGTCGCGGAACTCGCAAAACTATATCGAGAAGGACGGGTGGATCAGATCGAAGTTCGCGCGCTCCCTGCCGAGGCCGTTCCCACGCCGCGCAGTCGCCTGTTCGAAAACGTCGATGGCATCCGCTTTCTGCTCCACGAAGGCGGCTGCGGTGGCACGCGGGAAGACTCCAATAATCTATGCGGCTTGATCGCGGGTTACATTCACCATCCGAATGTTGCAGGCGCCACCATTCTGAGCCTGGGCTGCCAGCACGCACAAATTCCGATCCTTCGCGACGAGATTCGCAAACGCAATCCTGCGTTCGATAAACCGCTCGTCATCCTCGAACAGCAGTGTAGTGGTTCCGAAGCACAAATGATGTCGGACGCGATCCGGCAAACATTTCTTGGCCTGGTCGAAGCCAACAAGGCGCAGCGCACTGCCGCGCCTCTCGCCGATTTGTGCGTCGGTCTAAAGTGCGGGGGCTCGGACGGCTTCTCCGGCATCTCCGCGAATCCGGCCATCGGTCACACCTCCGATCTGTTGGCTACCCTGGGTGGACGGACACTGCTCTCAGAGTTTCCCGAGTTGTGCGGTGTGGAACAAGAGCTCATCAATCGCGGCAAGAACAAGCAAGTCGGCAACCGTTTCATTCAACTCATGCGAGATTACGCCGCCCGCGCCGCCGCGGTCCACTCCGGCTTCGACATGAATCCCTCGCCAGGAAATATGCGGGACGGGCTCTTGACTGATGCCATGAAGTCAGCCGGCGCAGCGAAGAAGGGCGGCACCTCCCCGGTCACGGCGGTGCTCGATTATCCCGAGTACTCGACCGAGTCAGGACTCAACTTGCAGTGCACTCCGGGAAATGACGTCGAGTGTGTCACAGCGCAAGTCGGTGCCGGGGCGAGCGTGGTATTGTTCACCACCGGTCTGGGAACGCCCACGGGGAATCCCATCGTCCCGGTCGTGAAGCTTGCGACGAACTCGGATCTGGCGCGACGCATGCACGACATTATTGACATCGACACGGGAGCAGTCGTCTCAGGGGAGAAGACAATCGAGGCGATGGGCGAGGACATTCTGGATCTGGTGATTCAGGTAGCGAACGGTGAAGTCCGCACTAAGGCCGAGCAAAAGGCGCAGGAAGATTTCATTCCCTGGAAACGAGGCGTTTCTCTGTGACCAATCAGGGCGCGCAGAGTTTCCGCCTCGACGGCAGAGTTGCAGTCGTGACTGGCGCCGGCAGCGGGATTGGACAGGCAATCGCTGTAACGCTGGCAGCGCACGGCGCGGTCATTCGCGTTCTGGATGTGAACGAATCTGCGGCAGCCGCAACCTGCCAAGAAATTTCCGCCGCCGGGGGCAGCGCCTCGGCGCATCTCTGCGATGTGACCAGCCAGCCCGACGTAAAGGCTATGGTCGACCAACTTTCCCGACGCGAGCGCATTCAGATCCTTATTAATAATGCCGGAATCTCGCACATCGGGACCGTTGAGAGCACCGCAGAGCCAGATTTCGATCGCGTGGTTCGAGTGAATGTCAAAGGCTTCTACAACTGCATGCACGCGGTCGTCGGGCACATGAAAAGCTCCGGCGGCGGAGTGATTCTGAATATGGCGTCGATTGCCGGGTCAGCGGGCCTGGCCGACCGCTTCGCTTACTCGATGAGCAAAGGCGCGGTCATCGCGATGACATACTCCGTGGCGAGAGACTATCTCGTGCATAACATCCGATGCAATTGCATTTCTCCCGCGCGCGTCCACACGCCGTTTGTCGACGACTATTTGCGGAAAACTTACCCTGGGCGAGAGAAAGAAATGTTCGAGAAACTGGCAAAGTCACAGCCGATCGGCAGAATGGCGGAACCGACAGAGATCGCTTCCCTTGCCCTGTTTTTATGCTCGGACGAAGCCGCGTTCATTACTGGAGTGGACTATCCAATCGACGGCGGCTTCTTCAACTTGCGAGGCTAGTACATGGACCTGCAACTGAAAGATAAAGTGGTCATCGTGACCGGCGGCGCCAAGGGGATCGGCGCCGCGATTGTCCACGCCTGCGCAGCCGAAGGCGCGATTCCAGTAATCGTCGGCCGTGACGCCGAAGCCGGCACGCAACTGCAACGCGAATTGCAGAAGGACAACGCAACTTGCGGACTCATCACCGTCGATCTCTCCACCGCGGAAAGTTGCGCGCAATCCGTCGCGCAGACTCTCAAGAGCTTTGGGCGGATCGACGCGCTCGTCAACAACGCCGGACGTAACGACAAGGTCGGCCTGGAACAAGGCAGCGTCAGCGAATACGTGGCCTCACTCAACCGCAATCTGGTGCACTACTACGGCATGGCTCACTATGCCCTGCCGCATTTGAAACGCTCGCGCGGATCCATCGTCAACGTCGGCTCCAAGACCGCGGTCACTGGACAAGGGAGCACGTCAGGCTACGCATCCTCTAAGGGTGCGATCATGGCGCTGACGCGCGAATGGGCCGCCGAACTGCTGCCCTACGGTATTCGCGTCAACACCGTAATCCCTGCCGAGGTGATGACACCGCTCTATCGCAGTTGGCTTGACACTTTCCCGAATCCCGAAGACAAGCTGAAGACCATCCTCACCAAGATTCCTCTCGATCAGCGCATGACCACGTCGGAGGAGATCGCCGCAATGGTCGTATTCCTGATCTCGGCGAAATCGAGCCACACCACGGGACAACATTTATTCGTCGACGGAGGATACGTTCACTTGGACCGCGCACTCACATGAGATCGCAGAACAAACCGTCTCCGCCCCTTACCGAGCACCGCTACGTCGTGCCGCTGGTACTCGTCACCAGCTTATTCTTCCTGTGGGCGATCGGCGTCAACCTCAACGACATTCTGATTCAGCACTTCAAGAAAGCCTTCGGCCTTACGGACTCTGGGTCGTCGCTTATTCAGGTCGCTTTCTTTGGGGGCTATTGCCTTGCCGCTCTGCCCGCCGGATGGCTGATGCAGCGGGTCGGCTACAAGCGCGGAATTCTGATCGGTCTGCTGGTCTGTTCCACCGGAACGATTCTCTTCATTCCTGCTGCTTCTGTCCGAATCTACGGATTCTTCCTCTTCGCGCTCTTCGTGATGGCGTGTGGACAATCCGTTCTGGAAGTCGCAGCGAATCCGTATGTAACCACGCTGGGCCCCGCCGACAGCTCGGAACGAAGATTGAATCTCGCTCAGTCCTTCAATGCGGCGGGCGCCGTCATGATCGCGCTGGTCGGGTCCAGATTTATTCTCTCCGGCATCGAGCACACGCCCGCTGAGCTCGCCGCCATGAGCCCCGCGCAGTTACTGGCCTATCGGGCGTCCGAAGCGAACATGGTGAAGACTCCATATCTGGTAATCACCGGAGTCTTTCTGTTCGTCGCGCTGCTCATCTTCCTGACGAAACTGCCAGAGATCCGCGAGACCAGCACGGACGGGCTCGACACTTCAAACGCGAAGCTTAGCGGAACTCTTGCGTTTCCGCACCTGATCAAGGGCGTGCTCGCCCAGTTTTTCTACGTCGGCGCCCAGGTTGGCGTGGGAAGCTTCATCATCCGGTTCACGGAGTTCACTCTACCTGGCGTGCATGAGAAAGATGCGGCTCATTATCTGCAAGCGCACCTGGCTGGCTTCATGATCGGACGTTTCGCGGGCTCCGCCATCATGCAGAAGGTCGCGGCGCCGCGCTTGCTCAGTCTGTTTGCTGGCGGATCGCTGCTGTGCCTTCTGGTCGTTCTGTTCGCTTCAGGCGTGGCGCCTGTGTGGGCCATCGTGTTAATTGGATTTTTTCATTCCATCATGTTCCCCACGATTTTCGCCTTGAGCCTGAAGAATCTCGGTCCCTACACGAAGTTGGGATCCTCACTTCTGGTCATGGCCATCATCGGTGGTGCGGTTTGCCCCTGGATCATGGGCAGAATTTCCGATGCCTGGAATATTCAACACGCGTTTATAGTGCCGCTGATCTGTCATGCTTTTGTGTTCTATTTTGCAATGTGGGGATATCGTCCCGCCGTCACGAATGCTGGCACGTCGTTGACTATTCCCGTCGCAGAGGTCCAATGAAACGTCGTTTCTGTTTGACGCTCGATTTGAAGGACGATCCCAATCTGATCGCCGAATACAAGCGCTATCACGAGAAGATCTGGCCAGAGATTACCCGCAGCATCAAAGACTCCGGCATCGACGACATGGAGATCTACCTGCTCGGCACGCGCATGTTCATGATCATGGCAGTAAACGAGTCGTTCTCGTTTGAGGCTAAGAATAAAGCAGATCGGCTCAATCCCAGGGTGCAAGAGTGGGAGGCGCTCATGGGGACGTTTCAGCAATTGTTACCGCAAGCCAAGCCCGGCGAGAAATGGCTGCTGATGGAACGAGTATTCAAGTTGGAAGGCTAAGGCTCACGGCCGCTCCGGCCATGCGTGCCGCGGATAGCGCCGCATTAATTCCCGCCTCACTTCTGGATAGAGCCGCTCCCAGAATCCAGCCAGGTCCGTCGTCGTCTGCACCGCCCGCTGATTCGGCGCCAGCAAATGCACGACAACCGGCGTTCGATCTGGGCCGATGCGCGGCGTGTCACGCATGCCGAAGAAATCCTGCAGCCGCGATGCGATCCATGGCGGCTTCCCGTGCTCATAGTGAATCTTGGTCTGGCGGCCCTTCTGCAGACGGACGCTCTCCGGGGCGAGTTCACGAAAACGGCGCGCTCCAACTTTGTGTTCGAGCACTGAAACCAAATCCGCTGCTGCCTTCTTCAGTTCGGCAAAGCTCCGCAACCCCGTGCACAACTCACGCAGCGCCTCCTGTATATCGGGCGGCGCAAGGCCGGCAAATTCGACCCGTCCCGTGAAGTCATTCAAAGCCTCGACATCGATGAAGCGCTCGATGCCTGCTTCCATTGCCTTTTGGGCGAGCAGTTCGGCCGCGGCTTGCGGGTCAGGTACAGCGCCCCGTGATTCCTGTATCACCAGATCGTCATACAGCAGCGCGCTCACTGCATCCACGCGCTCGGCTACATGATTCCAGACGACGTTGGATCGATCCTGGACGCGATCTGGAAATAGATCAATCAACCATTCCGGCTGGAGGCGCGACGTCATACGAACCAGCGGCAACGGCTTCTCTTTGCGGTCTTCGGCATCGACCGCAACCATAAACTCGTACTGGGGAGGTTCGCCCGCCAACTCCGCGGATGCTCCGGTCGACAACAGCACCTGCTTCCCCGCCCGTAGGCGCGCCACCCGATCCGGAAATCCTGCAAGGACCGACATCAGCAGCGCGTCGTCGTTGTGTTTCTTCTCGGCCGAAATCCGCGCGATCCTACGAAGTTGCGCAGCATGCTGCTGTACTCGGTGATCGAGTTCCATATCAAGAGCGGCGAGGAGATCGTTCTTCTCCACGCGAACTCCCGATCCGAGAAGGGCTACGGCGACGCATCCGTCCTCGCCGACACCTCTCTCCACAGCCTCGACAAGAATTCGTGACAACCGCGGAGGCAGCGGATAGCGCGCCAGACGGTGCGCCATCTCGCCGCGGGCATCCAGACGATCCAGCAGAGATTCAGCTTGTTCGACCGCCGCTTCGGCCGGGGCGTCCAACCAAGCGACATCGCGGACGTGAGGAATCCCCATCGCACGGAGAGAGAGACAGAGCTGCGACAGATCGCTGCGCAGGATTTCAGGCGCGTCTTGTTCCGGGCGGCGCGAGTAATCCTCTTCCGTGTAGAGTCGCAGCACGCGGCCCGGCGCAGTTCGCCCTGCCCGCCCAGCCCGCTGCTTCGCTGAAGCTTTGCTCACTCGGCCGACTTGCAGAGTCGGCAATCCGCTCCAAGGCGAGTAGGTCGCGAAGCGCGTTAAGCCACTGTCGATCACAGCAGTGACCCCCTCGACCGTGATCGAGCTTTCCGCAACGTTGGTAGCCAGAATTGCTTTCTGTTGAGACGCGGGCGAGAGCGCCCGGTCCTGCACCTTCGGTGGCAGGCTTCCATGCAGGGGAAGCACAAGTAAATTAGCCCGCCGCGCAATCGCATCGCACGCCCGCATCGCTCGGCGAATCTCCACGGCGCCAGGAAGAAACACCAAAGTATCGCCGGAGTGTCCCGAATCCACCAGCAACTCCAGCGCATCCCTCACTCGTGCTTCGAGTGGTTCCGGTGAATAGGGCAGGTGCCTGATCGAAAGGTCGAACAGCTTCCCTTCCGACTTGACGATGGGACAACCGTAAAGGTATTGAGCGACGGGGTCAGCATCGAGAGTTGCCGACATGACGACGATCCGCAGATCGCGCCGCGTCCGCTGCAATCGTTTCAGCAACGCGAGCGCGAGGTCGCTTTCCAGATGGCGCTCGTGGAATTCATCGAGCACCACCGCGTCGACGCCCTTCAATTGAGGATCGGAAAGCAGGCGGCGAGTCAGCACGCCTTCGGTGACGAATCGCAGGCGCGTGCGCGGGCCAATCGCTTCTTCGAACCGGACCTGATATCCGACGGTCCCACCTAGCGGTTCGCCGAGTTCCGAAGCAACCCGGCGCGCCGCCAGCCGTGCGGCAATCCGGCGCGGCTCCAGCACCACGACATCGCCGCTCACCAATCCTAGAAAGGCAGGCGGCACTCGCGTGGTCTTACCCGCGCCCGGAGGGGCTACGATCACCAGATTGGGCTGGAGTTCTAAGGACTCAACAATTGCCGGCAGAATGGCGTCCACCGGAAGAGCAGGCTTGCGCATCGGCACTTCCCATCGAAACATGGGGCTTCGACTGGCGTCAAATGAATCTCTTTCAGCGTCATGTCGCTTTGACTTTTTCGCCCGCTCTTTCTAACGTATCTTCCCATGCCTTCTTACTTCACTGCCGATCTTTTCCAGTTTCTAACCCGCCTCAAACGCAACAACAAGCGCGAATGGTTCCAAGCGCATCAGGAAGAATGGGAGGGTCATGTCCGCCAGCCCGTGCTGCGTTTCATCACAGACTTCGCCGCGCCTCTTTACGAACTTTCGCCGTATCTGGTGGCCGACCCTCGCCCGTCGCGCGGTTCCATGTTCCGCATTTATCGCGATACGCGGTTCTCGCACGACAAGCGGCCCTACAAAACGCACGTCGCCATGCGCTTTTCCCATCGCGGCAAAGACGTTCATCCTCCCGGCTTCTATCTTCATCTTGAGCCCGGCGGATGTTTCGCTGCATCAGGCTTGTGGCATCCCGAACCACCAACTCTGCTGAAGGTCCGCAACGCGACCGTGTCAAAACCAAAGGAATGGAGAGCGGCACGCAAACTTCTTAACTGGGATGACGCGAGCAAGCTCCGTCGTCCGCCGCGTGGCTTTCCTGCCGATCACGAATTTGTAGAGGATCTGAAGCTGCGCGATCTAGGCAGCGCCGTAAATTTCACCGACAAACAGGTGTGCAGCCCGGGATTTATGTCACTCTTCGTTCAAGCGTGCCGCACAATGTCACCGGTCGCGGCGTTCCTCAGCAGCGCGGTTGGACTCAAGTTCTAGGCTATGCAATCTCAGGCGTTAATAAAATATAGGCCGGTCATGCCACCACGGAAGTCTCGGCTTCCCGATACAGCTCATCGATCTGTTCGCGATAGCGCGCCTCGACTGCCTTGCGGCGAAGTTTCAAGGTCGGCGTGAGCGAGCCATCGCTTGCTGTGAATTCGTCGGGGACTAGCAAGATCTTTTTCAACGTCTCATAGCGTGCCAAGCCCAGATTCACATCGCCTACGATTCCCTCATAGAGCGCCTTGACCTTGGGATGGCGGACCAGCTCTTCGCGGGATGAAAACGAGATGCGGTTGGCTCGCGCCCATTCTTCCAGCAGCGGAAATGCAGGGGCGATAATCACAGACGCAAACTTCCTACGGTCCCCCAGCACCACTGAAGTTCCGATCAGCGAGTTCAGTTTCAGTAAATTCTCAACTGGCTGCGGCGCAATAAATTTCCCGCCAGACGTCTTCAGCAGATCTTTCTTGCGATCGGTCACCGACAGAAATCCGTCTTCGTCTAGGTTGCCGATGTCTCCGGTCTTAAACCAGCCATCCACAAATGCGTCCCGTGTCTCCTCGGGCCGGTTCCAATAGCCACGGAAAATCGAAGGGCCGCGCACCAAAATCTCCAAATCGTGCGCAATCTGAACTTCGACATTGGGCAAGGGACGGCCTACAGTACCCATCTTGTGAGCGCGTGGAGTGTTAATCGCGATCACCGGGGAGGTCTCTGTTAAGCCGTAGCCTTCGTGAATCCGAATGCCGATGCTGGCATACCACGCTGCCAGCTCTTTTCCCAGCGGCGCTCCGCCGGAGACGAATATTTCCACTCGGCCACCCATTCGCGCCGTGACGTGCGAATAGACAAGTTTTCGCGCCAGCTTCCACGCCACCGAGGCTGGCTCCCTGCCCGCCAGAATCGTGGGTCGGTGGGCACGCCCTATGGAAAGGGCCCAGCGGTAGACCGCCTGCTTCGCCAATCCCTTGGCTTTCTGTTCCACCTGGCTGTAGATCTTTTCGTACACGCGCGGCACAGCCACGAAAATCGTTGGCCGGACCTCCATTAAGACTTGAGACAACTCCTCGATGAAAGGGCAATACGCCAACGTCACGCCATTATGAAGCAGCGCGATATCGGCGTGACGCGCTGTCACGTGCGACAGAGGCAGGAACGAAACACTCACATGCCCGGGACGAATATCGAAACCGAGCAGCGAATTCAGCACATTCGAGGTCAAATTGCCGTGGGTCAGTTGCACGCCCTTCGAGGTGCCGGTTGTCCCCGACGTATAAATAATGGACGCAAGGTCGTCGGGAGTGATCAAATGTGCACGAGCGTCGAGTTCCGGATCGCGTCCCGCCGGGCCTTTGTGCATCAGACGCTGCATATGCACTGCGTCAGCGGTCTCGACCGGATCCATCAACACGATCTTCTCGATCGCAGTCTGATGACGAATGGAAAGGATCTTCTCCAGTTGTTTCTCGGTCGAAACCACCGCCACTCTGGCCCCGGAGTCCTGGAGAATGTAGGCCGTCTGCTGAGCCGTGAGTGTCGAGTAAATGGGCACAACTGCGAGCCCGAGCATCAGCGATGCGAAATCGGTGACCGCCCACTCCAGCCGGTTCTCGCTCAAGATCGCCAGTCGATCTCCTTTATTCAGCCCCCACTGGCTGAGAGCTCGAGCCAGGCCCGCCACGTCGCGGTAAAACTCCTGCGAACTGATCGGAGCCCACTCGGATCCCTCGCGAACCAGCATTACGCGATCCTGCCGACGCTCCACGATGGCGAAGAAGATGTCGTTAAGGGTCTGAGGCTTCATAGGCAAGGTTCCTCCTCACGTCGTGAAAGGATCATCTTTCGCCGTCCCTGAACAACCAACTCAACAACTCCTTTAAGTCCACAATGCGCTAATTCAAGTGGCCCCAACGAAACGTCGGGCCAATCGAGAAGCGAATATAGTTCTGCCGCGGTGCGAGCAAATTGGAAAACAGGTGAGTGTTCACCCAATCGACCGCGAACCGCGCTCCGACTTTGCGCGACACGTTGAGATCGAAACCGCCGCCTAAGCCAAAGAACACTTCGGTATCGCTCTGATGCGAGTTGGGAATTGGAATTTGCAGATATCCAAACAGTGGAACCAAAGCGCTGGGAAAGGCGATGTTCGCGTTCTCGTGAATTCCGCCGAAACCGGGGCGCGCAAAGAATGTGACCTTCTGCCATTTGCGCAGATAGAATTGCGGCCCGGCTGCGAAGGTATAAGTCGTCGACTTAAACGCCACGGAGATTGAGCTTGCTCCCCCAGGCACCAACCCAGACTGGTCGATGGCGCCAGCGTACACCGTCTCGCTGCCATTAATGGTTCCAGCACCGCTGATGATGCCATCGCCCATGGCGCCGAAATCACCGCCCAGCCCGAGCCAGGGTCGTACTGTAACTCCGAAATCCGATTCGAATCCGCGCTCCGTCAGGTTGCGCGCCGGGCTGATCATGTAATCGAACCCGGTAAACAACGTATAGCGGTTAATGTCGGTCTGCTGCGCCAAGGCGGGCAGGCAAAAAAGAATCATAAGGCCGCAAACTAGTAAACGTCTCATAGACCTCACGCTCAACCTTTCCTGAAGTTCAATTCGAGAAACACTATTTGCGCCACAAAAAGAAAATGCGATTCGAAACAAAGCACAGACGACTCTCGTGGTTCGACTTCCGATACCCTGGCAAACCTTTGAGCCCTTCTCATAGGGACTTACAGCTGCACGCACAGGTTTATGCGACGATCAGTTGGGTCAGAGGATTCTCCTGCCTGGTTGCTGGACTGGGTTCGAGCGCTCGTTTCGGTTCCAGCAAAGCGACGTTACTGGTAGCGATAGCCGCCACCGCCTCCGTGTTCATTTTTGCCGGTACGACGATCGACGGCACCCGCGGTCTGGGGCGTGCTTTCTTCTTCTGGGGCGGCCTGATTCCTACCGAGCCCCGCAATTCGGTGAAACTCGTCATCAGTAAGCTCTTCAACCGTCGCAGATCAGGCGCCGCGTGCACATCTCCGCTGAAACCGAAGTACACCGTCCCGTTGTAGCTCAGGATCGCGCAGTTCACTGCCATCTCGCCCCCCACGGGAACGTACGGATAGCAGTGCAACATCTTGTGTCCGAGCAGATAGAGCGGGAACTGCGGTCCCGGCACATTCGTGCACACCAGATTGAAGGGCGTAATCGGCAACTGGCTCGCGATCGGACCGGCCATGCCCTGCACCGAAGTCGGGAACATCCCAATTAGACCGCCCGCCAGGCTGACGAGTTCAGCGGCGTGCACGCGCTTCAGGAACTCGGTTCGCTGATGGACTGCTGCCAGCAGTTTTCGAGGATTCCGGATATCCAGCGGGATAGTTACCGGAACCAGCGAAATGCGGTTTCCCAACTCCGTGGTGCTAACGTCGCCGCGCAAGTTGACAGGAACCATGATTCGTAGCAGTTTCCCCTTCACGCGGTCGCCATGCAGTTCGCAGTAGTGACGGATGGTCGCGGTCACCAGAGCGAGAATCACATCATTGACACTGGTTCCGCTCTTATGACGGATGGCTTTGACGTCCGACAGTGGAAGTTCCGCAGTGGCGAACTTCTGCGGTCCGGTATAGATCACGTTGAAGCGCAAGCGCTCGGTGAATGCTGTTATCTCGGGAAGCAGGCCCACAAACTCGTCGCTCGGTACGCTGTTTCCGTTCGCAGCGGCACGCTCCGTCATACTCAAAAGATCGGTGAGTGCGGAGAGAATCCTCTTCACGAAATCAGAGTAGGATTCGACGAAGCCCGCGGTCAGCGTGGTCAACGGATCGCGCGGCTGGGGAATCTGGATCTTGATCTTCTTCGCGGGTAAACGCGGTGCGTCCGGGCTCGCGTCCAGAAGCGCGTTCATGATGCCCACACCAGCGATGCCATCCGCCAGACAGTGATGCAGCCGGATGATGAGCGCGCTCCTCGCACCCTTGAGCCCGCGAATCAGGGTGAGGTCCCACAAGGGGTGCTGCCGGTCCATCACCGTGCCGAAGAGCTTTCCGGCAATCCCCATCAGCTCAATTTCGGTGCCGTGCTTGAGTCTCACGTCGCGCACGTGTCGACGGAGATCGAACCCCGGATCGTATTCCCAAGTGGGTAGACCGAGCCCGAACGGCGCCGGCACGACGCGCTTCAGATAGCGCGGCAGCAGCGGCAACTTCGTCTCGATGAACTGAACGCATTCTTCAAAGCCGACTTCGCCCTCGAAGATGCAAACGCTCGCTACATTGAGCGGCATGCCTTCTCGCTCAAGGTGCAGGAAGACCGTATCACCCCAGGAAAGGCGGTCGCTCTGTTGCTGGTTCTGCATCACTGCTCTCCTCGATCATTCGCCCCGTGGGCGTTCAGTTCACGAACGAAAATCGGCCGCTCAGCTTCATTAGCTTCAGAACTTTGTAGACGTCGACATTCACGCCGCGCAAAACGATCTTGACGCTCTTCTCATCGGCCACTCGGGCCAACTCTTCCAAAGCCCGCACCGCCGCCGTATCGATGCGAGATAAGGAAGACAGATCGAGGACTGCCTCGGCTTCACTGCCGTCCAATTTCTCGCCGGCCTCCCGCAGGGCCGCGACTACGCGCGCTTCGTCAATGTTCAGAAACACTGCATTCATTGCCATAGGTTCCGCCATTCTTCAGACAGCTGTGTGTTCAACGACGCCGGCCACCTGCCCTGTACACCGCCCTTCATAGGCTTTCCAGAACAACTCGATCAATTCCGTCATCAGCGGCATGCGCGGGTTCGAGCGCCACGATGGATCTTCAAACGCAATTCGGGCCAGATCCGGGACGGCGCGCTCGAATTCCTCTTTGGAAATCCCAAGCTCAGCGATCGACCGCGGGAATCCCAATCGATCGAGCAACTGCTCCGTCGCGACGATCAGCTTTGCTACCTTCTCCTCGACAGTATTCCCACCGAGGCCCAGAAGATCGGCGACAGTCGCGTACTTCTTGTGTGCCGTGTATCCCTTGGTGTACGGCGACGGCATGAATTTCGTGGGGACCGCGGCGTTATAAGCCATTACGTGCGGCAGCATGAGTGCATTGGCGCGCCCGTGCGGGACTCCGAAGCGTGCTCCAAAAGCATGGGCCAGAGCGTGGTTCACTCCCACCGAGGCGTTTGAGAACGCCATCGCCGCAATGCACGCGGCGTTGTGCATCATGCTACGCGCCTCTTCATCGCGCGGATGGTCGTAAGCAATTGGCAGATACTTGAACACCAAGCGAATCGCCTGCATGGCGTTGGAGTCGGTGTAGGGAGAGGCGTAGTTCGAGACTCCGGCCTCCAATGCATGAGTCAGGCAGTCGATTCCGGTATCCGCGGTCAAGCCCTTCGGCATGGTCATGACAAACTGCGGATCGACAATGGCCACATCCGGGGTCAGCGAGTAATCGGCCAGCGTCACCTTGCGTCCGCTTGCCTTGTCTGTCAGAACGGCGAACGGTGTGACTTCGCTTCCGGTGCCGCTGGTAGTGGAAATCGCGATCAAACGCGCCTGTGTCGCCTTCTCCGTCGGATAGCGCGCGACCCGCTTGCGCAAATCCAGGAATGGCGCTGCCAGGTATTCCAGGTCGGCTTCGGGCGATTCATATTTGAGCTTCATGATCTTCGCCGCGTCGATCACCGAGCCTCCACCGAGCGCGATGATCTGGTCCGCTTTATAGAAGTTGAGCGCTTCCACTCCCAGCGCAATTACTTTCACCTCTGGCTCCGCATCTGGAATCACCTGCACGTGCACGTGAGTCTTCGGGCAAATGTGGCGCCGAACGATGTCCACGTGACCCATCTGCTCCAGCAGCGGACTGGTCACGATCATGGTTGAGAACGAGGGAAACTGCCGCAGGTTCTCGACCGCGTTCATATTGAAATAAATCTGATTGGGAACCCGGAACCACATATGATTTTGTGTCCTCCGAGCCACACGCTTGATGTTGAGATAATGAAACACGTTGACGTTGTCGGTGGTGCTGTTGCCCCCGCCGGTTCCGCATCCGAAAGAGAACGTTGGGACCAGATCGTTGTAAACCGCTCCCAGCGCGCCAATGGAGCCCGGTGAATTCACGATGATCCGTCCAGCATTGATCACTTCGCCGAACCTGCGGATGATGTCTTCATTCCGCGAGAACACGACCGCCGTATGTCCCAGGCCTCCCGCATGGTTCACGTCGATACAAACTCTTAGCGCCTCAGCCACGGACTTCGCTCGATAGACGGCAAGCACCGGAAATAACTTCTCGACGGACAGCGGGTGTTCGCGTCCGACACCTTGAATTGGCGCAATCAGCAACTTGGTATCCGGCTTCACCTTGAGTCCGACAAAGCGAGCGATGTTGACGGCCGTCTGGCCAACCGCCACCGGCTGCATGAATCCGGTCTCTGGATCAATTACCGTGCGCTCGAGTAACTTCGTTTCTTTCTCATTGCAGATGTGTGCACCCAGTTCGGAAAATTTCTTCAGCACGGCGTCATAAATCTCGTCATCGATCACCACCGTCTGCTCAGACGCACAAATGGTGCCGTTGTCGAACGTTTTGGAAACGATGATGTCGACCACTGCCGTATTCACATCAGCCGTCTTCTCCAGGTAGACCGGCGTGTTCCCCGCACCCACTCCCAACGCCGGTTTGCCGGAACTGTAGGCGGCCTTCACCATGCCCGGCCCACCGGTGGCGTCAATCAGCCCGACGTCCTTGTGCCTCATCAGGTATGCGTTGTCGGGAAGCGTTGGCGAATCGAGGCAAGTAAAGACTCCTTCGGGCGCACCATGTTTCCTGGCCGCCTCATCCATGATTCGGACCGCTTCCGCACAGCAATGCCACGCCTTCGGGTGCGGACTGAAAATCACCGCATTCCGCGTTTTGATCGCCATGATGCACTTGAACAGGACCGTGGACGTGGGATTCGTAATCGGAGTCAGTGAGAAAAGGACGCCGATCGGTTCGGCCATTTCGATCAGGTTGCGCTCGGGAATCTCCCGGATGACGCCAACCGTGCGCTTGTCTTTCACGTAGTCGTAGACGAACTCGCTGGCCACCATGTTCTTGATGACCTTGTCTTCCAAAACGCCGAGCCGGGTTTCGTCCACCGCCAGCTGCGCCAGATGTTGCGCGTGTTCCAGCCCAGCCAGGACCATCGGTTTCACGATGCGATCCACATCTTCTTGCGTGAATTGGCTGAATACAGCAGCCGCGGTTCTGGCCTGACTGACCAGCCCTTCGAGGTAGGCGATCCGTTCGGCACTCAAACCTTCAACAGTCAAGGGAATTTGGACTCGTTCTTTTACTGTGTCGGATAGGATCATCGCTTCCTCCGTTGCGCTAGGAGCTGCCGCAAGAGTGCAGCGTGGCTGAACAACTTCATCCCGATAAGGCTTCTGCGTCGGACGCCTACCGGTTTGCCGCGCGCACGAATCTCTCAAGAGCTCGCGGAACAGAACTTTCGTGGGATTCGCGCCTGGGGTGAGAACCACTGGGAGGTGTCGGGTGTCGGGGATCCGGCGGGCACGGTGGTTCAGCCTCGTCCCAAAGTAGAACTCCCAAAATGGGATAGGTCAGCAACCACTGTCACGTGGCGCTGTGACGAACGTCACAGGGTTTTTCTCCGGCAGAAACACTACGGCATAGGTTTCCGCCAACGCTCACCCGCGGCGTCATCCGACGATGGCGCGCGTGGCACTCGAACTCACAGCCGCGTCGTCCCAACGCGTCTGGTTCGCGGAGGGAATCAGACTCATCGCACGCTCGGCCAGCGCGGTGATCGTCAGGCTTGGGTTGACGCCTAAATTGCTCGCGAGGACCGAGCCGTCGCAGATGTACATGTTGCGATAGCCAAAAACCCGATGATGATGATCGACAACGCCGTGCTCCGGGGAATCGGCAATGACGCAGCCTCCAATGCAGTGCGCGGTTCCGGGGATATCAAACAGGATTTCAGGAAGCATGCTCATTGCTGTGCCTCCCGCGACGTGAGCGAATTTCCGGGCGAACTCATTGGCCTTGAGAATGTAGGTTGGCACCTTGTCTCCGCGGCTCACCAGCGTCTTGGAGAACGGCCAGAACCAAGATCGCTGCCAGCGCATCTCGATATGTCCTTCGACCGCTTGCATGCAGAGAAGAATCGTGGCTTCCCGCGCCCACCCCCAGGGGCGAAACAGACGGATCGCCTTGACCGGATGCAACAACAGATGTCCCAACATATTTTTCGCCCATAGGACGATGCGCAGGAAGCCGGGACGGCCGTCGGTCAGCATCGTCGTGAGCAAGCCCATGGTGTCCGAGCCTTTGGGATAACGCACGGCCTCAATGTGCGTCTGTTCGTCGATGTAGATGCCGGAGCCGATGGCGATGCCCTGCGACAGATCGTCAGCACACCTGGGCACACGGGCTCCGATAATTGATTCCGAATTCGTCCTAACATGCTTGCCGAGACGACCGCTGATGCGGGGCAACGAGCCGTTCTCCTTGAGCCGGAAGAGCAGTTCCATCGTTCCCAGCGACGACGCGGAAAAAACTACAGCGCGGCTCGTCAGCGTTCCGGGTTGCCGCGAAATCCATGTCATGGAATTCTCGGTTTGAACCACGTACCCGGAACTGCCGTCACCTGCACCAAAAAGCGGCTTCACATCGACCACTTTCGTTTCTGGAAGAACAACGGCTCCGTGTTTTTCCGCCAGGTACAAGTAGTTGAGGTCGAGGGTGTTCTTCGCGCCGTACCGGCATCCCATCATGCAACCACCGCAGCCGGTGCATGTGGAGCGCGGAGGACCCTCCCCACCGAAGAACGGGTCAGGCACGATGTCGTTTTGTTTCGCACCCTCAGCTGCCTGGAAAATGCCGACCCGGGTGCGGTAGAACGTATGGCCGACACCAGCTATCTCTCCAGTTCTCTTCAAGAGTTGATCCGCAGAACCGAGGATGTTGTTTTCCGTGATGCCCAGCATGCGCGACGCCGTCTGATAATGGCGCGGCATCTCCGTCTTCCAGTCAGTCAGGTGCGCCCATGATCCAGATTGCCAAACCTTGTCCGGAGGAGCCAGCAGCGTGGCGGCATAGGTGATCGATCCACCGCCCACGGCACAGCCGTGGAAGATGGTGGCATGGCGGAAGAATCGCATGTTGAAGAAGCCGCGCAGGCCGAACTTCGGCCGCCAGAACCAGCGATGAATGGACCAACTCGTACGCGGAAAAGAAAGGGGCGCCCAGCGGCGCCCCATCTCGATCACGGCAACCCGATATCCCTTCTCGACCAGTCGAAGAGCGGAAACACTGCCTCCGAAACCCGATCCGATCACAATGAAGTCGAAATCGAATTTGGGGCTACGGATTGCCATACAGCACCATCCTCGCGGTCCGGTTCGACGACGCGAAGCTTAAGCGACCACATACTTCCCGGTTTCGATGACCTTCTGCGCGATGCTCTGCCGCAGCGCCACCGTATTGAATGGCTCGTACTTGCACAGCCGCCGCAGGATTGCCAGCTGCGACCGCAACATGTCGCCTTCGGCACAAGCGGCAATCACCATCCTCGCCGCGCTTTCGATTTTCTCCATTGCGCCAGACATGTAGACGCGGGCCATCGCAATGGAATGACCACAACCCGCTTCGCCGTGCTGCGTGGCCAGTTTCTGCGCGCGCAGCACGGCGGACTCCATGGCATAGGTTTCGATCGTCATGTTCGCGATCGCACCCATAATCTCCTGCTGATCCTGGATCGCCTGCATGTATCTCTGAGTCGCGATGCCGGCGGCGAACAGGCCGATCTTCTTAGCCGTCGCCACTAGCTTTCGCTCCTCGGCAAGTGGGCCATCCCCGACATCTTCGGTACTTCCCGAAAGCACCTCGTCCATCAGCTTCTTGATCGCTGCCATCAATGGAAGTTGCCCAGACATGGCTCGCTTCAGCAGAAAGCCGGTGATGAGCAACCGGTTGATTTCGTTGGTGCCTTCGAAGATCCGGTTCACCCGGACATCGCGGTAATTCCGTTCGGCCGGATATTCCTCGACGAACCCGTACCCACCGTAGATCTGCACCGATTCGTCGACCACATAGTCGATGAATTCCGATCCCCAGACTTTGAGAATCGAGCACTCGACGGCGTATTCGTCGATCACCTTACGAACCGGAGCCATGTCGGTATGGCCATCGCCGAGTTGCGCAATAGCGGCGTCCATCATCCCGACAGTGCGATATGCCATCGCCTCGCCGGTGAAGATACCCGCCGCCATGTTCGCGATCTTCTCGCGAATCAATCCGAAATCAGCAATCACTTTTCCGAACGCTTTGCGCTGCTTGGCATACGCGATGGCGCTCTCAATACAGTTGCGAGCCGAACCCACGCATCCTGCGCCCAGTTTGAACCGGCCCACGTTTAGCACGTTGAATGCAATGTGGTGCCCCTTGCCGATCTCGCCCAGCACATTCTCAACCGGTACCTGACAGTCATTGAGAATCAGAGGACAAGTCGAAGATCCTCGGATCCCCATCTTGTGTTCTTCCGCCCCCACGGAAAAACCAGGAAAGCTGCGCTCGATGATGAATGCTGTGAACTGTTCCCCGCTAACCTTGGCAAACACGATGAACAGATCCGCGAAGCCCGCGTTGGTGATCCACATTTTTTCGCCATTCAGCAGGTAGTGCTTGCCATCAGCAGAGAGTTTGGCCTGGGTGCGGCAATTCAAAGCATCCGACCCGGACGACGACTCCGACAGCGCATACGCGCCGATAGTCTCTCCGCTGGCCAATCCCGGGAGATACTTCTTCTTCTGTTCCTCCGTGCCGAAATAAACGATAGGCAGCGTACCAATGCAGGTATGGGCACCCCACGTTGTGCTGAAGCCGCCGTACTTCGCGATCCGGTCCGCGATGATGGCGGAAGTGACCTTGTCCATCTCCATGCCGCCGTACTGCTCCGGGACATCAACTCCGCTCAACCCCAGCTCTCCGGCCTTCCTCACCAGTTCTCGAACAATGGTGAAGTTCTTGTGCTCCATATTTTCAATATTGGGCACAATTTCTTTGTTCGCGAATTCTTCCGCGGTTTGCGCAATAAGCAGATGCTGCTCGCTGAAATCTTCTGGAGTAAAAACTTCTTCTGGCGCCCGCTCCTCGATCAGGAAGCTGCCGCCGCGGATATTGCTACCCGGTAGTGCCGTGACTGTAGCCATATTCCCTCTCCCTCAGAAACGTTGATTCGTGGTTTTCGGTTCAGTTCAGGACACAAACGCGAATCAGCAGCAACAGGGTTCACACCTTCGCTGCCGGGACCCGTCGCACAAGAGCAGGCGAAATGGCGCCCTCGGGCGAAAGCCTCTCTCTCGCCCGAAGACGCATCAACCTTGAGCCTTACAGCTTCGCTTGCAGACAGACCCGCCCCTCAGGCGACGGCTGCTGCAGCCTTCTTCATTGGCTTGCGAGTGGCCTTCACGGCGGCCTTCGCTCCATTCGGTGCCTTCACCATCACGTCCATCAACTGCTTCTGGGCATCGACGTAGCTCTTCACGGCCTCCCGCGTCAGTTCACTCACCGGCAGAAACGGAAACGGCTTCAGCAGGTCCAGTGTCTTGCCTGCCGTTTTCACACCCGTGTTCATCTGCCGGCCGGCGACATCCATAAGCCGCTTCTGCGCTTCCAGGAACGCGTCTGTGGCCTTGCGCGCCAACTCCGGCAGCTCCGTCTTCTTCGCTTTCTTTCCCGCGTAAGCGTGCTTGCCGCCGGTCGCCTTCGCCGTCTCGTCTGCCAGGACGTCCATAAACCTCTTTTGTGCTTTCACGAAGTTCTCCATGCCCTCGCGGGCCAGATCCACCATATGCTCTGGCTGGTACGGCTTACCGGCCTTGGCGGACTCGACCCAGGCATGCGTTTGCTTGCCAGCGATCTTCAGATATTCCTCCTGCATCTCGATGAAGGTCTCGACGCTGCGCCGCAGCAGATCGGTCAGAGCATGCGCCGCCGGCCAGTCCCCCATCCGCTCTTGCACGCCTGTGACCAGGAGTTCATTCTGTTGTTTGCCTAGTTCGAGTAGAACCTTCTGTCCTTCCAAAAAGTTGCTCAGGCCGTCCTCGGCAATCTCGCCAAGAATTGCCGTCGGAGAATGATGCGGATCCGAAAGCTGCTGCCGTACGGCGTGCATCACACTGGCGTTCTGCCGCATAGCCAGGTCGATCAGGATCCGTTGCGTCGCGAAAAGTGTTTGCGCCCCTTGCTGCGCCCAGCCCGAAAGCAGAGTAAAGGTCGTTGACTCTTTCGGATGAGTGGATTCATGCTTTATTGCCGCTGCCATAAAATACCTCCGATTGCTGCATTGCAGCATCAGGTAAACTATACGAAGCGAAGGGTCTTGTGTCAAGATATTCCTGCATCCTTGTGCAGGGCAGCATCGATTAGCAAGCAATGAAACCGTCCACCATTCTCATTAAGAAGTACGGCAATCGCCGGTTGTACGACACTACCAGCAGCCGTTACGTGAACCTCGATGATCTGGCGGTTCACATTCGAGCCGGCCGTGAGGTCAAGGTCGTCGACGCCAAGACGGGGCAGGACCTGACTCGCGTCCTGTTAACCCAGATCATCACCGAAGACGCCAAGGACAAGCCCACCGGCTTGCCCCTGGAATTGCTGCGGCAACTCATCATCGCCTCCGATGAGGTGCGGCAGGAATTTCTCATGTGGTATCTGAAGTCCGCGTTTGACACCTATGAGAACGTGCAGGACGCCGTACAGAACCGCCTCAGCGAAGTACAGTCCGCCATTCTCTCGCCCGTCGACATGATGAAACGGTTTCTGGGAACAAGTGCGCCTCCGTCCACACGCGCCGACGCCGAGGCTGAAGTTGAAGCACTGCGCAAGCGCGTGGCGGAACTCGAAGCCCGTCTGAAAAAGCCAACATCCGCAAAACGCCAGTCTCGCAAGAAGCGCTGAACCTACCTGAACCCTTCCCCGCGGGGTGATCGCGGACAAAGCCGGTCCCCGGGATCGAGCCTGCACCAAATGGTCGGCGCCGTTCGGAAAATCCCTCTGGACAGGTAAGCCTCTCACGGTATAATTGTGCAGTGCAGCAATCGCCCTATCCGCGCCCTGACGCGCTGATCGGGCAGACCCAGGGACGAACTTGCGGCGTAAACCGAAAAAAGCAGCAGCGCGTCCTGCCCCGGCCAAGCGCCGTAAGCCTGCTGTCCAGGCCTATCCCAAAGTCAACACTTCCAGTGTTTGGACCGAGGCTCTCTTCGGCGCCGAGATTCTTCTGTTGCACGCCACGCCGGTGTACTACGGCTTAGGAGTACCGCGCGGCGATGGTTCGGCCGTCGTCATCATTCCGGGTTTTCTCGGAACCGATCTTTACCTTACTGAGTTACACGCATGGTTGCGGCGAATCGGATACCGCCCCTATTTTTCGGGGATCGGCATTAATGCCGAATGCCCAAACCTGCTCATCCAGCGCCGCTTGAACCAGACCATCGAGAAAGCGTTGATGGAGACCGAGCGAAAGGTTCATCTGATCGGTCACAGTTTGGGAGGCGTGATCGCTCGCTCCCTGGCGGGGCAGCGGCCCGACGATGTGGCTTCTGTAATCACGCTGGCTGCTCCCATCCGCGGCACGGTTGCGAATCAAGCGGTTCTCCGCGCGGCGGAAGCGGTTCGTCTTCGCATCCTCGAAGAGCATGGCAAGGGCGTGCTGCCCGACTGCTATACGGGACGCTGCACCTGCAATTTTCTGGGTTCTCTTCGCCGTAAGGTGCCCGACACAATGCTTGAGACCGCGATTTACACGCGCCAGGACGGCATCGTCGACTGGCGCTATTGCATGACCATGGATCCGGAAAAGGACGTGGAAGTTCCGGGCACTCACATCGGAATGGCCTTCAACCCTGCCGCCTACCTGGTCGTGGCTGAGCGACTGGCCAAAGCGCAATCGTCGGAATAGTTCCGGCCGTCATCTTTAGCAACGCGAGATCAGCGACGCGAGATCAGCCCACCATCTCCAGCACCGCGCCGGTAGCCGTTTCTAACCGCTCCTGTCCGCTCGCCGTTTGTATCAGGAGCGACGCCGATGCCAGGCTGTTATTCCAAACCTCGAAGCTGCCCGAACAGTCGGTCTTTATATAAGGAAGACGATGCACGCTGGAACCGCGCCCGTCGATCGCGGCCTCCAGGCGCAGACCATTGCTTGCGACGCAAGTGAACACCCAGCGGAATGGTTCCTTGCTGACGCCGGACTCCACCAACTTCCGGAACAAATACTGCTGCCCATCGTGCCATAGCACTGCTTTGCGAAAGACCAGTCCAAACGGCATCTCGTAGACCAACGCTTCCAACGTGCTGGGAGTCCGGCCAGGGCGGGGAAAATACGCGTGCGTCCATCTCCAGAAGTTCCGATGCCGGTATCCACAGTTGTGCCCTTGCACTCCGAACCCCAAGGGCTCGCCCGCAAAGGTCCGCCCATCCACCGTAATCTGCCCGGAGAAGAGGGCATCCGAATGGGGCGTTCGTGAGAAGCCGATCCAACCCTTGTTGCTGAGCGTTACCGCAAATGTGGAGCGGTACCGCAGATTCCACGAGACTACATGCCCATCAACGTTTAACGATCCCCTGCACGAGTCCTCTTCAATGGAATTCTCCCCCATGCGAAAATGAAGCGGACTCTGCCCTCTTCCGCTGACATCCAAGCCTTCGAGCGGAAACCCCTGGATGAAGCTCTGCGGCGCCCCGCCAGTTGGGAACCAAGTGGCCCACACTTGCACAGGCATCCCGCGTGAGTCTCGGACACAACCATCTCGGCCCGGATTCATCAGCAAATAGCGGAACCACCATGCTCCGCTGCCGTCCGCCAATCCCATCCGGAGAAACCAGACTTCGTAGCGGCGCTTTACCGACAATCCCGAAAATACTTCGTTCAGAGTGGCCACGGCATTCCTTGTTTCTCAGACAATGATTTCAGGCAACGTTTTCCAGACCACCAAGACTATCTCACAGGACTTCTGGCTCTCCGGTGATGCCAATCACTGCGCGTCCTGATGCTCAAGCCCATAGTGTGACTGGTAGCCCACCTCTATGCTGGATGCGTCCGCCATCGCAGCGGGCCTCCGCCTGCTCACGCCCGACCAGTTGCAAACCGCCTTGGAAAATTTCCTGCCTCCGGGCGCAACCCCCGCCGAGAAGATCCGCCTGATTGAAGAAACCCTGAGAAGCCCCGCGGCTCCATCCGTTCGCGACGCGATGGCACGCTGGATCGTGGACGAGATCGTGCCCGTCGATGCCCTGGTCCCGGAAGCCTACAAGAACTGGCGTCCGCCGGTGCGCGACGCCATGATGTTCGTGGTCACGTGCCTCTCCCCCGCACGCCTCGCTCCCAAACTCCTGGAGCAAATCGAACTGCCCACCAGCACCTCGCCCGAGGTGCGGTTGCTCCGTCTCATCGCAAAGGTACCGGGCCTGCAAAAACTCGGCCAGGTCATCGCCCGGAACCAGCATCTCCACCCTGCCCTGCGACGCGCCCTCGCAAAACTGGAGAACGGGATTCGCGATGTCCTGCCCGAAGACATCCGCGCCATCATCCAAAAAACGCTAGGAGCAAAGGTCAAAACCTACGGGGTGCAAATTTCGCCCAGAATACTGAAGGAAGCCAGCGTCAGTGCGGTCATCCGCTTCACCTGGCTTAACCCAGAAACCGGGAAGCGAGAGCGTGGCGTCTTCAAAGTCTTGAAGCCGCATATTCCGGAATACTTCTCCGAAGATATGGATTACCTGCAACGCCTGGCGCAATACTTCGGCGATCGCCATCACACCTATGGACTTGCGCCTCACCTTATCCCCGACACATTTCGCAAAGTTCGTCGCCTGCTTCGGCACGAAGTGAACTTCTCGCGTGAACAGAAGACATTGATCGAAGCCGGGGCTCTCTATCGCGGCTTTCCCGGAGTACGTATTCCGAAATTGATTCACCCCCTGTGCACACCCACGATCACCGCGCTCACCGAGGAACCAGGAATCAAAGTTACCAGCGCAGCGGCACGCCTGCCGGTCTCACGTCGTCGAGCGGTCGCCGAACAACTGGTCGAAGCCCTGGTCGCAGTGCCCCTTTTCTCCTCCGCACCAGAAGCTATCTTTCACGGTGATCCGCACGCCGGCAACCTGCTGTACAACAACAAGACCGGCGAACTCGTCATCCTCGACTGGGCCCTGCGAGAGCGCCTCAGCCGCGAACAGCGCCGTCATCTCGCGCTCTTATTTCTGATGGTGAGTCTGCGCGATCCCGTCGGAACGTCCAACGAAATCGCCGCGCTCAGTCAGCCGCGCATTCGGATAACTTCACCTCGCGGTCAGAGAGTTCGCGAGACCGTAGCCATATTCCTCGACGAACTCCCGCCATCCCGCATGCCTAGCGGCGCCGATGCGATGCGATTGCTGGAACGGATCGCGATCAGTGGCGTCAAGTTTCCGAGTTCCCTGATCATGCTGTCGAAGGTGATGTTTACGCTGGAAGGGATACTGGGCGACATAGTCGGCGCAGACACGGGAATGGGGTTCACCCTTGCTCGCCACGTCGCCCAGCATTGGATTTCCAACCGCTCTGCGTTCCGCTCCCCGCTCCTGACGCGCGACTGGATCACGCTTCAGTGCAGCGCCTTGCTCTATACCAGCCGTTTGTGGCTGCAGTGGGAGCGGGCGTTATTGAACCGGTTGCCGCAATCCGGAATCTCAGAAGCGGCCACAGGAACCGACGGGCGGCCGACGTAAATCGTCGTCACAAATCGTCGTTACAGATCGAAGGCCGCCCGATGCAGGTCCACCGTCGTTAAACCGCAACTGCCTTCGGTCGGTGCGCTGTCCGGCCTCGTCCGCGTTTGGGGGAGTGTCCCGCGTCCTGCTTGCGCGGCTTGATCAGCGAACCGATCATCGAGGTCTCGGCGTCAAAGAAGCTTTTCACGTCTTTGCCGGTCCGAGTGGCGATCGGTAACAACTGTGACGGCTTCACGAGTCCGATCGTCCGAGTCGCGGCGTCCAGGTTCACATTCATCTGCTGGCCCATGACGTCGAGCAGTCTCTTCTGCGCCTCGATGAACGCATTGCCGGCATCGCGCGCCAGTTTGGCCACTTCGGTCTTCTTGCCGACTTTGCCATCGTGAGGTTTCTTGCCGCTGGTTGCCGTCGCCGTCTCTTGCGCTACCGCCTCGAGGAATTTTTTCTGGGCGTGCGTAAAGGCCTCCATCCCCTCTCGGGCAAACTCGACTAGCCGGGCCGCGCGCTCGTCCTTGCCTGCCTTTTCTGATTCCAGCCACTGCAGCGTCTGTTTGCTGGTAGTGGTCAGCAACTCCTCCTGCATTTCGATGAACGTATCCAGGCTGCGCTGCACAAGGCCCGTCACGGCAACTGCCGGCATGAAGCCGCCAATCCGCTCTTTGACTCCATTGCAGATAATTTCGTTTTCTTGCTGTGCCAGAGCAAGAAAGGCTCGCTGTGCTTCCACGAGGCTCGACGTTCCCTCGACGGCCAGTTCCGTCAGAATCGCCAGAGGAGACTCAGCGTCGTGGTTCTTGGTGTGGGTTGGCATAATGCCTCCATTGCTGCATTGCAGCATTAACCAAAATGTAGTGCGCGCGAGGCGTCCCAGTCAACAGAGTTACGTGTGATTTGCGTCCTATCACTGCGAACTGTGACTGCCGTCACCGGAATTATTTCGGCGAAAAAGGAATCTATTCTTTGAGAGGAGCGAGGTTCGTCGAACCCTTTTTCGCCGAATGAAAACACTTCCTGAAGTCGAGACTGCTAAAGCGCTAATGACGGAAGCGATGACTTGGTCGGTCATGAAGTGGCTGCGCGAAAAGAAAAGAGTGCGTAAGACTGCCGACCTGGCGAACGCCGCCCTTGACCAGGCAAGTCAGGCCGTCCGAGGGCGGTGGCCGGACCAGCTCAGAACCGCCTATGAAGCACTGGTAAAGCAAAGAGCCAGAGGCGTCCTCGCGAGTCGCCAGCCGCTACTACGAATAAAGACTGACCGCGATGAAACATTCGTCGTCAACAAGAGTTGCGAGGCCGACGACGAGGCCTACTGCGCCCGCATGGACGCCGAAAAGGCCTTCGACGACGCAGAGCGGAAACTCAGCACCAGCCTCGCGCGCGAAGGCTGCCGTAAAGCAATTCACTCCTGGGAACTGCACGAACAGGCGATTCGTAAGGCGGAGACCCTCATTCACTCGAAGTGACGAATCCGGGCAGAAGCCCTCGGTAGATCGCCATCCCGACCACGGCGTCCACGCCCATGGCATCCAGTTCGTCGATCTCTTCTTGAGCCCGTATTCCCCCGGCAGCAATGAGTTGCCGCGCCGTCGCCGCCCGCAGCGGACGAATCACCTCTCGCGGAAATCCTTGCAGCAGGCCTTCTGTTTCCACGTGCGTATACAGAAACGCTCCGCACCAGTCGTCAAGAGCCCGTACCATTTCGAGCGGCGTGACCTCGGTGACCTTCCGCCATCCGTGAATTGCGACTCGGCCCCCAATCCCGTCGAGCGCGAAAACTAACCGGTTAGCACCGACCGCGATGGCGATCCTTTCCGCGAACTCCCAGTCCAGTGTGTCTCCGTCGAACAATGCCGATCCGAGAATGACCCTCTGCGCTCCCGCCGCCAGCGCAGCGTGCGCAGCCTCCACATTCCGAATTCCCCCGCCCACCTGGCACGTCAATTTTCGAGCCAGTTCCCTCACCAGTTCAACGTTGTTCCCCGTACCAATCGCGGCGTCGAGATCAATGAGCTGCACCAGCGGATACTTCGAGAAGCGATCCACCCACGCATCGAAGTCGTCGAACTCCAACGCCTTCTTACGGCCCTGAACCAACTGGACGATCTTGCCGCCCATCAGATCGATCGATGGAATCAGCATGGCCACCTCACTGGAATTCCCTGCGAGCCGATTTCCTGCTTGAGGTCGGAGAGCCGGCTGAAGCCATAGTGAAAAATCGAAGCCGCCAGCGCGGCATCAGCGTGCCCCTCGCGGAACACTTCGACAAAGTGCTGTGCGCCTCCCGCTCCACCCGAGGCAATCACCGGAATTCGGACCGTATCGGCCACGGCTCGCGTCAGTTCACAATCAAAGCCGATGCCAGTGCCGTCGCGATCCATCGAAGTCAGCAGGATCTCTCCCGCACCGCGGTCTTCCGCTTCGCGCGCCCACGCCAGCGCATCGCGGCCGCTGGTCGTGCGCCCTCCATGCGTGTGCGCTTCCCAGCAATCCGCTTTCCCACACCGCTTGGCATCGATCGCCACCACGACCGCCTGCGACCCGAATCGCTGCGCGATGCGGGTAATCAGGTCTGGATCGGCTAGCGCCGCGGAATTGATGCTGATCTTGTCCGCGCCCGCCGAAAACACCGCCGCCGCATCTTCCAGCGTCCGAATGCCGCCCCCTACGGTAAAAGGGATGAACAACTGACGCGCCGCCCGTCGCACGGTGTCGAGCAAAGTCGCGCGCCGTTCGTGCGCCGCCGAAATATCGAGCAGCACGATTTCGTCCGCTCCTGACGCGCTATGCGCCGTGGCCAGCTCGGCCGGATCCCCGGCATCGCGCAGATTCTCAAACTGCACGCCTTTCACCACGCGGCCGCCGTTCACGTCGAGGCAAGCGATAATGCGTTTCGTCAGCATGTTAGAGCTCGCAGAAATTGCGCAGCATTTGCAAACCGATCTCCCCTGACTTCTCCGGATGAAACTGCACTCCAAACAAGTGCTCCCGTTCCACCGCGGCAGAAAACTGCCCACCGTACTCGCAACACGCCACCGTTGCATCCATCACCGGCGCGCGGAAAGAGTGCGTGAAATATACAAACGAGCCCGACGGCACACGTCGCAACAGCCGTGAGGACAAACTAACCTCGAGCTGGTTCCATCCCACATGCGGCGACTTCACGTTCGCTGCGAAGCGCTGGCATTTCTCGTCGAACAAGCCCAGGCCACGCGTCGACATTGATTCTTCGCTACCGGCAAACATCCATTGCATTCCGACGCAGATACCGAGAAACGGAATCCCCCGGGCGATCGAATTGGCGATGGCTTGCTTTGAGCCAGTTCGCTCGAGAGACTCCGTCGCCGCGAAGTGCCCGACACCCGGAAGCACGACCTTCGTGGCCGCAGCTATTTGAGCAGGATCATCAGTAATGACGCAGTCCTGTCCCAGCCAGTCGAACGCCTTCTTCACTGACACCAGGTTTCCTGCGCCGTAGTCGACAATCGCGATCATCACAGCACTCCCTTGGTGCTGGGAAGGAGTCGCGCCATTCGCCGGTCGCGCCAGCAAGCCGCGCGCAACGCCCGCGCAAACGCCTTGAATAGCGCCTCAATCTTGTGATGACTCGATCGCCCGTACAACGTTCGTACGTGTACATTGGCGCGCGCCCCGCGGGCGAATCCCTCAAAGAAGTCGTAGACCAGCTCGGCTTGCAGATCGCCCACCAACCGCGTGCGCACCTTGGTGTCAACAACCGCTGCGGTGCGTCCGCAGAAATCAACAGCGGCCATGCCCATAGTTTCGTCCATCGGCATCAGAAAGTATCCGGCGCGCAGAATCCCGCGCTTGCTGCCCAGCGCCTTATCAAACGCCTGCCCGAGGAGGATGCCGACATCCTCTACGGTGTGATGCTGGTCGACGTCGAGATCGCCGCGCGCCTTCAGCTTCAGATCGAAGCCTCCGTGATGCGCAAACAATTCCAGCATGTGATCGAAGAATCGAATGCCGGTTGATACGTCGTAGCGCCCGCGGCCCTCAATCGTGAGTGAGATCTGAATCTGCGTCTCTTTGCTGACCCTCTTGATGGTCCCTTTTCTCATCGTCGCGACGCTCCTTGCGCAATCCCAAGTTCTTCACACGTTTCATGCAGCGCGGTGAGCAAACGATCCGCATGCTCGCGTGGACCCAGCGTGAAGCGCACACATCCCTCGCAGCCGTGATCACCCGATCGATCGCGCACCAGAATTCCTCGCCGCCGCATGCTCTCGACAAAGGCCCCCGCGGCACCCACCTGCGCCAGCACAAAATTCGCATGACTCGGCCAGAATTGAATTCCATTAGCCCTGAGAGCCTGCTCCAGTCGTGCCCGAGCCTCACGAACCTCACTCACATACTGCTCGATGTAAGCCTGATCTCGGAGTGCCTCCGGAAGACAAGCCAGCGCGACCGCGTTCACGTTATAGGGTGAACTGACCAGCCGTACCGCGCGCATCTGTTCAGCGTTGCCAGCCAGCAAGCCCATGCGCAGGCCCGCCAGTCCGTACGCCTTGGAAAATGTGCGCGCCACAAAGAGGTTGGGAAACTTCTTCCGCGCCGACAGCATGCTTTGCCCATAGAACTCGAAGTACGCTTCATCTACGAGCACCGCCGCGTCCGGCACCGAGCGTGCAATATTCGCTAGATCTTCGCGGGCCGCGACCGTTCCAGTCGGATTGTTCGGGTTCGCGATGGCGATCAGACGCGTGCGCGCCGTAATTCGATTGCATACTTCATCGCCAGGAAAAACAAAATCCTTACCTGCTGGAAGACTGATGACTGTCGCCCCGGTCGCCATCACGTAGATCCGGTACATCGAATATGTCGGCACAACAATCAGCGCTTCGTCGCCGGGCTCGAGATAGGTTTCGCAGAGCAAATGAATTGCCTCATCCACGCCATTGGTCAGCAGCAACTCTTCCGCTGCGACTCCCAGCGCATCGGCCACTATGGCTTCCACCGGCTCGCGCTCGGGGTAACGCGCAAGCTCGTCCGTACCTAGCCGACGCAGGCGCTCGAGCACCCGCGGTGAGCACCCGATGGTGTTTTCGTTGAAATCCAGGCGCAACCCATCTCTTCCCGCCAGGGGCGGATGGTACGAAGGCAGCGTGCACACTGCTTCTCGCGGCTTAAGCACCTTCGTACCTCACTCGGATCGATTGTGCATGCGCCGGCAACCCCTCAGCACCGGCGAGACATTCGATAGCCGGCGCAATTCCACGCAGCCCTTTGGCAGAAAGTTGCTGCACGGTAATGACCTTCATAAAATCCGCCACGCTCAGGCCTCCACGAAATCGAGCTTGCCCCGAAGTCGGCAGCACATGGTTCGGTCCCGATGCGTAGTCCCCTGCCGCCTGCGCCGAGTAGTCGCCAACGAACACCGACCCTGCATTGTGAATGAAGGGCAAGTCGTCCTCGGCAACCGTGATGTGTTCGGCCGCGAGCTGGTTCGCCCACTCGCGAGCCTGCTCACGTGACTTGGCGACAAAGATCGCTCCCCGCACTTGCAGGGATTTCTGCGCGATCGGATTCCCCTTCGCAAGTTGCGCCGCCTTCACTTTCACCGACCGCGCTAACTCGCGAGACGTCGTGATCAACAATGACAGCGCGTCCGGATCATGCTCCGCCTGCGCCACCAGATCGGCCGCAATGAACTCGTGAACGCCCGAGTCGCTCAGCACTACCGCTTCGGTAGGCCCCGCCAGAAAATCAATGGCGCAATCAAACGACACTAACTTCTTCGCAACCGTGACGTAGGCGTTCCCCGGCCCAACAATCTTGTCCACACGCGGAATGCTGCTTGTTCCATAAGCCAAAGCTGCGACAGCCTGCGCCCCACCGACTCGGTAAAACTCGCGCACGTTCAACAGCGCAGCCGCCGCCAATACTTCTGGCGACGGCCGGGGCGACACCACACGGATGCTCTTTACTCCCGCGACCTGCGCAGGAATCACAGTCATCAGCAAAGTGGAGACCAACGGATACCGTCCTCCTGGCACGTAGCACCCCACCGACTCCAGAGGCCGCACCATCTGGCCGAGCGAAATTCCGCGGCGACTCCGCATCCAGTCACCGGGCTTTTGCCATTCACAAAACTGGCGAATGTTCTGCGCGGCCTGAAGCAAGGATTTGCGCAACTCCGGAGCAATCTCATGGAGCGCAGCCGCCATTTCTTCCTCCGACACGCACAGAGGCTGTTTCGTTTGTAAGCCGTCCCATCTCTCGGCATACCGCCGAAGCGACCGGTCTCCGGCCCGCCGCACGCCGTCGACAATGCGCCGCACTCGCGGCTCCACCCGGCTAAACTGCGTGCCCCGCGTCGCAAGACGCTCTACTAGCGCGCCAGCCTCGCGTCCAGAAACGATCCGCATCACAGCACCACCTTGTTCAGCGGATACTCCACAATTCCCTGCGCCCGCGCTTCCTTCAGGCGCGGAATCACGTCCCACGCCGCCCCCTCATCAATCACTGTGTTGACCGCAAGCCACTCGTCATCGCTCAGATGGGAAATCGTCGGCTTCTGCAGCGCGGGCAACACAGCCAGCACCGCCGCCAGGTCTTCGTTCTTCACGTTCAACATCAGCCCTACGCGATCCTGCGCTTCCATCGCTCCTTGCAGCATCAAAGCGAGGTTGTCGATCTTCCGGCGTTTTTCGCGATCGCCGTACGAACATGGATTGGCGATGAGTTGCGTATTCGACTCAAGCACCGTTTCCAGAATGCGAAGCCGGTTGGCCTTGAGCGAACTGCCGGTCTCGGTGACTTCGACGATGGCGTCGGCCAGCATGGGTGGCTTGACTTCGGTTGCGCCCCAGGAAAATTCAACCCGCACATCGACTCCTTTCTTCAAAAAGTAGTCGCGCGTGACCTTTACTAGTTCCGTCGCAATGATCTTTCCCGAGAGTTCCTCCGCCCGCTGCACCGGAGAGTCCTCCGGAACCGCCAGCACCCACCGCACCTTGCCGCGGCTGCGCTTGGCATAAATCAAATCGCTGACCGTAACGACTTCCAGCCCGCTCTCGACCACCCAATCATGCCCCGTGAGCCCCGCATCAATGGCTCCGTGCTCCACATAGCGAGCCATCTCCTGCGCCCGGATCAACATGCAATCGATCTCCGGATCCGCCGTGCTGGCGAAATACGAGCGGCCATTCGTATACGCAGGAAGCCCGGCGCGCGCAAAGAGCTGCAACGTCGCCTCCTGTAAGCTGCCTTTGGGAATTCCGATGCGGAGTTTCATCGCGCCTCCTTCGGCAGGACCGCCGCGGCGTCCAAAGGCCGCGTCGGAATCGACTCCGTGAAACACGAACGCGTCCCGCGGTGACAGACAACGCCTGCTCCCTCCACCTCAACTCGTAACAGCAGAGTGTCGCGATCGCAGTCGGTGCTGGCCGAGACGACGCGGAGTCGATTGCCCGAGCCTTCGCCCTTCATCCAGAGCTTCTGCCGCGTCCGGCTGAAGAACGTCACATACCCTCCCTCCAGCGTGCGTTCCAGCGCCTGAGGGTTCATAAAACCCACCATCAGGACTTGGCCGTCGTTTGAATCCTGCACGACGGCAGGAAGCAGCCCACCCATTTTGTCGAAATCAAATTCCGCATTCATATCGTCCCCTCTCTCGGAGAAACAAAAAGCCCGCTGAGCGTTTTCGCGTCAGCGGGCCGGAACTCCTGATAAGTGCTGTGATCTTAAGTCTGCAATCTCAGGTGTACATCGCCGCCGTCGCGCCATGCGCGTGATGGTGGTGGCGGTGATGGAAGTGAGGCTGCATCTACCACAGACTACGAGCGGGGTTCGTTCGGGTCAATCCTTTTGGACCATTCGCTCTAGTGATTTTTCAAATGCAGTCCATTCAGATTTTGCATGCCGCCTAGAATGCCCTGCCAAGTCCTGCTACGATTCCCCTTCACCGTCGGCGTCCAACATTTATCTCCAGTTATTCGGGAGCCTTGATGAATTCATTATCTCCGTCTCGCATGCTGACTTCAGGTGTGATGAGTGCGATACTTCTGGTTACGACTGGCATTCGTGGCTTCTCCCAGACCGTGGTCACGAACGATCCTCCTTTCTACGGTCCGTTCAACGCAGTATGCCTTCCCGACGGCGACGGCCTGAGGAAACCACTTGGGAAGAACGATTCCGTCCTGCGCGCAGACTCCCCATGGTCTCTCTATGCCTGGGTAAACCCGGCCGATGCCACGCATGCGCTAACTCTAGTCGCTGGATTCGGCGACCCAGCCGACGAATTCTCGCGGTACCTCGCGCTCGATGGCGATCACCTGATTCTCTGGATGGGCAAAGACAACATCCTCTCCGGCCACGCGACGCTGGCCTTAGGAAAATGGCACTTCCTTGCAGCGACCTTCGACGGCGAAGAGTTTCACCTCTATAGCGACGGCGAGCAAGTTGCCAGCGGCAAGGCGGACTTGGGCACCGTCAGTCCTGTGCTCCTGATGGCCCCACCCTCGTCGCCCGCCGAGCCTTGGCGTCACTTCGGTGGCACCATCGCTGCTCTCACCCTGGTTCGACGCGCACTTAGCGGCGATGAAGTTAAACAGCTTGCTCAGAAGGCCGAGGATTTCGCGAACATCGAATTCGAAGAAGGCTCGAAGCCGTGGCCCGTGCAAACACGCGGCCAGGCCGGATATCGCACGCCTCAAGATCCCTCAACCATGCCGCATAGCCGTGCCCCGTTTTCCACTCCGGTCGCGAAGACTCCTCCATCACAGGAAATTCTTCACGCGAATGACGAAAGCCGATGGACGCTCGCCGTCGGCTGGCACATGATTCCTGCGCCCAAAGTAACCGCAGACGGCGCAGCCATCTCGCAGACGAGTTTCAATTCCAAGGACTGGATGTATGCCACCGTTCCCGGAACCGTGCTCACCACCATGATCGATCGCGGCATCTATCCGGATCCCGACTATGGCTTGAACAATCTCGCGATCCCAGAGAGCCTGAACAAACAGGACTACTGGTATCGCATAGAATTTCACGCACCCAAGTCCACGCGCGGACGCCACCTCACGCTCACCTTCGAAGGCATCAACTACCATGCAGCCGTGTGGCTCAACGGCCAGCAACTGGGCTCGATCACGGGAGCCTTCATTCGCGGTTCCTTCGATATAACCAGCATCATAGCGTCCGACAAAGCCAACGTTCTCGCGGTGCGCGTCTCGCCGCCTCCCCATCCCGGAATTCCCCTAGAACAATCCGTCAAAGGCGGCCCGGGAGAGAACGGCGGCATCATGTGTCTCGACGGTCCCACGTTTGTCGCTACCGAAGGTTGGGACTGGATTCCCGCAGTCCGCGACCGCGATACCGGCATCTGGCAACCGGTCACGCTCACCGCAACCAGCACGGTGAAGATTGGCGACTCGCAAGTCGTCACGTCCCTGCCACTGCCCGACACGTCACATGCTGACGTCGAGATCACGGTGCCTTTCGAAAACATTTCGGCATCGCCGGTGACTGGAACTTTGAAGGTTTCTTTCGGCGAAATTGTCGTGACCAAACAAGTCACGCTGCCTCCCGGCAAGAGTTCGGTGAAGTTAGCACCCGCTGATTTCGCGCAACTGACGGTCCAGCACCCGCGCCTGTGGTGGCCGAACGGCTATGGCAAGCCAGATTTGTACACGCTCCACATCGCTTTCTCAGAAGCAAACACCGAGTCCGACACAAAAGATGTGCGCTTCGGAATTCGCGAGATCACCTACGAGTTGAGCCTACTCGACAGCACGGGCCACCTCCGTCGCTTGGAATACTCGCCAACCAGCGCGAGGCCCGACGCAAAGCCGGTAGTCGACGTGCGCCACGAAGGCATGCGCGAAATCCCCGCAGCGGATCCCTTCCCGGCAAGCTTCCCTCCAGAATGGAGAGACGGGTGGAAGTCCTGGGTCGCATCCCTGGCGCCTGGTGGAGAATCCTCGCCCTCGGTAAAGATGCTCGACGACACGAAGACTTCTCCCTACCTCGTCATCAAGGTGAACGGGGTGCGCATCGCCGCCCGCGGCGGCAACTGGGGCATGGACGACTCCCGCAAACGTGTCTCCCGCGAGCATCTCGAACCCTACTTTCGGCTGCACCGCGACGCTAACCTGAATATCATCCGCAACTGGGTTGGGCAGGACACGGAGCAAACCTTTTACGATCTTGCCGACGAATACGGACTGATGGTGTGGAACGACTTCTGGGAATCCACGCAGAACTATAATGTCGAAGCCGAGAACCCAGCGCTGTTTCTCGACAACGCGCGCGACACCATCCTGCGCTTTCGCAACCATCCGTCGATCGTAGTGTGGTGCGGCCGCAATGAAGGTGTTCCTCAGCCCATCATTAACGAAGGCCTGATCGATTTGATCAACTCGCTGGATGGAACACGCTACTATTTTCCGAGTTCGAACCAGGTCAACCTGCAAAACAGCGGCCCGTATAGATACATGGACCCGACTCTCTACTACACGGCGCTGAACCACGGCTTCTCGGTGGAGACCGGGACGCCGTCATTCTCTACGCTGGAGTCATTTCGCGCCTGGATCCCAAAAGAAGATCGGTGGCCCATCGGCGACGATTGGGCGTACCACGACTGGCATCAAAGCGGAAACGGCGACATGGCTCCGTTCATGGCACAAATGCAAGCCGAGTTCGGCGCGCCGGTAAGCCTGGAAGATTTCGAGCGCAAGGGCAAATGTTGGACTATGTGGATCACCGCGCCATCTTCGAGGGCATGAACGCGCACCTCTGGTCCCCGAACAGCGGGCGCATGCTGTGGATGACTCAACCCGCATGGCCCAGCAACACATGGCAGATTCTGAACGCCGCTACGACACGCAGTCTTCTTTCTATGCGGTCAAAAAGGCGTGCGAGCCGCTGCACATACAACTCGACCTCTCGAACTACAACGTTGCCTTGGTGAATACAACGAACGATCCGCAGGCAGCCATGCTGCTCGTTGCAAATGTGTATTCCCTTGAGAACAAGCTCTTGCTCCACAAAGAGCTGAACAAAGACGCAGTCGCCGACGCCGTCACCGATGGATTCCAGCTGGAACTCGCGCCGCTGCTCGCGTCGGAGAAAATCGTGCTAGTGAACTTGGAGTTACACAACTCCTCAGGAGAGATCGTTTCCAGGAATTTCTACTGGCTGGGGGCGGACAGTGCATCCTACCGCCGCTTGAATCGACTGCCGGCTGCGGTGTTGTCGGCACCCGCCAAGTCCACTCACGCGGGCGACAGCATAAAGGTCAAAGTTGAACTGCGCAACACCGGAACCGTCGTCTCACTAGCTAACAAACTAACCTTGTTGAATGCTGCGGACGGCTCGCGCATCCTTCCCGCGTACTACTCCGACAATTATGTTTCATTGCTTCCTGGAGAAAGCCGGGAGATTGAAATAGAATATCCCGCGAAGTCTGCCAACGGACCGGCACAAGTAGCGCTTCGGGGATGGAATCTCGCGCCACAAGTTGTACCGGTCCCCTAGCTGCCGAACATTCACGACCCTGGCTTGATTTGGGTCGCCCTGCCGTCTTCGTAGACGATCACCTGCGGCTTGCCGCCGTTGGGATAATGCACGGTCTTCTCGGACCCGCCTCCCGCATCCGGCACGCCCATCCCGATGGCGAAGTCGGCTTGCGTTTCATTCATCCCCGGTTTTACTTCGTGCTGTTCCACCGCCTGCCATACATCTGCCGGCCAGTGCTTGTACAAGTCGTGTGGATCCTCGACGAAAAACATTTCGTCCGAATAAATCGTATATTGGTCGTCCGCCTCAAACCCAATCGGCACGGCGTACGTCTTTCCCCCTTTCTCAAACACGGCCATTACCTGCAGACGCTGGCTCTTCCCCGGGGGCGTCGCAGTGATCACATCCTTGATTTCCAGTTTCTCAATCGGCAGCAGCAGCCCTGCATCATGCGCGAAGTCAACCTGCTTCCGGGCAGCGTCGTAGGAGTAATACGTATAGCGGTATCCTTCCTTGACCCACACCGGCTGCTGGGTGAGTTGCTTCGCGCTCTTCACGTCGTACGGATGCAGCTTCTTCGGGTTAACGTAATAGTCCGCATTGGAATACCCAACGGCCTGCGCCTGCTTCTGCTTGTCGGCCGCAAGTTTTTCCTCATGGCGCTCGTACAAAATGTAGCCCGCGCGCAAGGTCGCTACCACCAACGCCAGCAACAGCGCCAGCTGTATCCTCTGCTTTGCCTCGGGACTCATCATGCGCAAAACTCTACCAGATATACCTCCAAGCCCACATCCACCAGCACCGTACGATGCATCCCCTGCGTAAACACGGCGAACTCGCGCCACTCCGAAGCCCGCTCGCATCCCAATCGTTGTAAACTGAGACGGGGGTTCTGACATGCCAGCGATCACCGAACAAGATGTTATGAGCGCATTGAAGAGTTGCTACGATCCTGAGATCCCGGTCAACATCGTCGATCTCGGCTTGATCTACAAAGTGGATTTTGCCCCCGCGCCCGCCGCAAATCCCGAGGAGCCAAAGCAGGACGTCACCGTGGAAATGACCCTGACCGCGCAAGGTTGCCCCGAGCACGTCAACATCAGCGCCCAGGTGAAATCACGCGTCGAGCAACTGCCCGGCGTCAGTAACTGCACTGTAAATGTGGTGTGGACCCCGCCCTGGACCCCCGAGCGACTCAGTCCCGACGCCAAGAAACAGCTGGGCATCGAATAGCATGGGACTCCGCTGATCGCCATCCGGCTACCGCTTGCTCAATCCGGACGCCTGAAGCCGAACGCCGGAAGCCGCTTCCTATCCCCCGATTTCCTCCCAAGCCTCCACCGCGCTTCGCCCCGCCGCGTCGGTGATCCGCTTGCCCGCCTGCCCCGCCATCTCCATCATCCGCATGCCGCGCTCGAAATACCCTGGAAGCGATTGGCGCACCTTTTCGAACTTCTCCGGATATTCCGCTGCCAGCACCGCCAGACCTACTCCGGTCGCCAGCACCCCAGCCGGATACTTCTTCTTCATAAACAAAATTCCTGCCGCACCGATCGACCCGAGAACCACCGCTTTCCGCCATCCGTCCATAGATCTTCCCCCTAAGCAACTTACTTGCTGGCGATTGTATCCCAGCGTCCGCCGGTCGCACCAAGCGGCGCATTACCCGCCTTCTTCGCATCCTTTATACTTCCAAGTTTGTTGGAGACCCCATGTCCCTTGCGCAAATCCGGCACGTCGCCTTCATCTTGATCATTTCTCTGGCCACCACCCTCTCCGCTCAGACGAAGCCACGCGCCCGCGATCTCGGCGTGCCCTTCGACGGCACTCCCGGCCCGAACAACGCCATCACTGACGTCAAGGGCGTCGAGGTTGGCCACACCACGCTCATCTCTGGTGAAGGCAAACTCGAAATTGGCAAGGGTCCAGTGCGCACCGGAGTCACCGCCATTCATCCTCGCGGCAAGGCCAGCAACGATGCCGTCTTCGCCGCCTGGTTCACCCTCAACGGCAACGGTGAAATGACCGGCACCACATGGGTCGACGACTCCGGATTCCTCAATGGCCCCGTCATGATCACGAACACGCACAGCGTCGGAGTCGTTCGCGATGCCGTCATCGCCTGGAAGGTTAAACACGGCTCCCCCGACATGGAGGGCTACTGGTGGTCGCTCCCCGTCGTCGCCGAGACCTGGGATGGCTACCTCAACGACATCAATGGATTTCATGTAAAACCGGAAGACGCCTGGCACGCCCTCGACGTTGCCCACACCGGACCGGTCGAAGAAGGCAACGTGGGCGGTGGCACAGGGATGATCTGCAATGAATTCAAAGGTGGGATCGGCACCAGTTCGCGCGTGCTCGACCAGAAAGCAGGAGGGTACACCGTCGGCGTCCTCGTGCAATGTAATTACGGATCGCGCGAACAACTCCGCATCGCCGGCATCAACGTCGGCCGTGAAATTCCCGAGCACACCGTCTGGCAGAAAGACGTCGGCTCTATCATCGTTGTGGTCGCCACCGACGCTCCGCTCATCCCGACGCAACTCAAGCGCATCGCCAAGAAGATCTCTCTCGGTTTAGGACGCGACGGAAGTTACTCGGGCGACGGATCGGGTGACATCTTCATCACGTTCTCCACCGCGAATCCTGGCGCGGTCGGCACTGAAGGACTTCACCAACTCACCATGCTCCCCAACGACTCGCTCGATCCTATTTTTCTGGCCACCGTTCAGGCCACTGAAGAAGCTGTTGTCAACGCGATGGTCGCCGCCGATACCATGACCGGCATCAACAATCACACCGTGATCGCTCTGCCCCATGACCGCCTCCGCGAGGCCCTGAAAAAGTACAACCGCCTCACAAAGTGACACGAAAAAGGGTGCCCCGCCCTTCTCGCGCTTTTGGCGACAGGGTGGGGATTTTGAATCTTTCGATTTTGAGTTTATCGACTTCGAATCAATCGATCTTGGAATCGGCGGATTTTCGGATCTGGTAGCCTGAGTAAGCTCTCGCCCCTAACTCGGCACGAACGCCCCGCTCCCGCGCCGGTATTCCTGCGGCTCGATTCCATGCCTCTTGAGCATCGACTGCAGCGTAGTCCGTTTGAGTCCTAGCCGGCTGGCCGCCCCGTCCGATCCCGCCAATACACCGTTCGTCTCCCGCAATACCCGAATAATGTGCTCACGCGCCATTTCGGTAAGACTGTCTTCTCCGACATTCTGCAACGCATCCAGTTCGACCGGCGGTGGCGCGAGCACCCGGCTATTGCTCAGGATGACCATGCGTTCGATCATATTTTCCAACTCGCGGATATTGCCCGGCCAGTTCCAGGTCTGCAATGCCTTCATCGTCACTTCCGGCACCTCATCGATCTGCTTTCCCATCCGTGCCGCGTGCTTGCGAACAAAATGCTGCACGAGAATTGGAATGTCCGTTCGCCGGTCTCGCAGTGCCGGCAGCTCGATCGGAAAAACATTCAACCGGTAGAACAGATCTTCGCGAAACATCCGGTCAGCAATGTCCTGATGTAAGTCACGGTTGGTGGCCGAGATAATCCGGACATCCACATGCAGAGTATGCACTCCTCCCAACCGTTCGAACTCTCGGTCCTGCAGCACGCGCAGCAGTTTGGGCTGCAGTTCGAGGGGTAACTCGCCGATCTCGTCCAGGAACAGCGTTCCCTTGTCCGCCAGTTCGATGCGCCCGACTTTCTGGCTGACGGCCCCGGTGAACGCTCCTTTCTCGTGCCCGAAGAGTTCGCTCTCCAGCAAGCCGGACGGCACTGCGGCGCAATTCAGCTTCACGAATGTCTTGTCATGTCGCGGACTCAGCGCGTGTACCGAACGCGCTACCAGTTCCTTCCCAGTACCCGTTTCCCCAAGCAATAGGACAGTCGAATCGGTCGGCGCCACCACCCGCACGTTGTCCAATACATCTCGCAGCGCCGGACTCTGGCCGATAATTTCCGCAAATCCAAGTTCTGCCTGAATCTCGCTTTCCAAATAGGATTTCTGGTTTGCCAGTTTGTCTTTCGCGTCTTGCAGACGATCGGTCAGTTCCCGCAGCCGGGCGATGTCCATGGCCGCACCCGTTATACCAATCACACCCCCGTCTGCATCGAAAAGAGGTTCAATCGCCAGGTCAAAAGCGAAGCTGTTGCCATTGTTCCCAAGCACCACTTCCTGACGGACCGCCACTCCCGTTTTCAAGACTTGACGTTTGATCTCAATCAAGCTTGCCGCCTTCTTGACACCCATAATTTCTGCATCCGTCTTTCCCATGACGTCGTGCTGCCAATGAAGTTGCGGGTTGTAAATCCAGGTGTAGCGCAGGTCGCGATCCTGGGTGAACACCGTGATCGGAGAATCCTTGAGCGCCACGCGGAATCGCTCTTCACTCCGCCGCATCGCCTCCTCTGCTTCCCTCCGCTCGCTGATGTCGCGGAGAATCCCCTGCAGCCGCCCGTCAGGCAGTTGCTTCCCGCATACCTCACCGGGAAACACAGACCCATCCTTGCGGCGAAACTTCCATTCGCTGAGCACGGTCCTCCCTCCCGCAAAGCGAGCTACTTCCGGTCCTATGCGCGAAGTGTCCGCAGCCTCAACAATGTCAGGAATGGAGAGTTGCAGCATCTCCTCCCGCGTGTACCCGAGCATCGCGGCACCCGCCGAGTTCACGTCCATGTACTTTCCCTGTGCATCGGCAATAAAGATCCCATCCGACGCCTGTTCCACCAGAAGCCGGAAGTGCGCTTCGCTCGTTTGCAGAGCCTTCTCTGCGACGCTCCGGGCTTCCTCGAGCCTTACCTGCTCCGTGACGTCACGTTGGATTCCCCACGTGCGCACCAGGTCCCCGTCCTCCACAATCCCGATCATACTGTCCAGGAATGTCCTCCCGTTTCCGTCCCGATCCACTTCACGGGAGGGCCGCTCCAGAAGGCGAAAACCGGAACGGACAAATTCACGCATGCTCTCCAGATTCCCCGGATCGTCGGGCACCAGCATTTCTGCCAGCCGCTTCCCAATCAGTTCCTGCGCCGACCCGAATCCGTACATTCTTGCAAGCGCATCGTTGCACTCTGCCACATAAGCGTCGCGGCGGATGCGCGCGACCACTTCATCTTCCGGCAGACTGACTGGGATCGGGACACGCAGATCCTCCCGGAAGATTCCTTCCGAACTCTGCGCCACAAACCTTCGGTAGTCTTCTTCCCGGCGCTGCAGCGCCTCTACCGCCTTCTTTCGCTCAGTGATATCAAGCACTGTGGATTGAATCTGAGGTGGGTCCTGCCCCTCGGTCACGAGCACGCTGTTGAGCAGCACCCAGAACGCTGTGCCGTCCTCGCGCCGCAGTTGCAATTCCCGGTTGAAGAATGCGCCGCTACGTTTCAACTCGCCCAGTAGCACTTCTCGCTCGGCCGGATCGACGTAGCACTCGGCTATCCGCCGTCCGCAACACTCCGTCGCGCTGCTGTGTCCGAACATGTGGGCCCAGGCGTCATTGCAACCGATCAATTGCCCTTCAAGACTGATCATGGCCACACCCGCTACCGTTTTTTCGAACAGTAAGCGATAGCGCCGTTCCGAAATGCGCAGGGCTTCCTCGGCCCGCTTCCGCATAGTAATGTCACGAGATACCGCGACGACATAACTCCGGTCCAGATCGACGCTCTTCAGGCTGACTTCCACGGGATACGTCGATCCATCCTTCCGCTGGTAAATACCTTCTTGAATCACAAAGCCCGATTCAGCCAGCTTCGTCTGCACCTGGGCGTGAGTAAATTCGTCAAGGCCGACATTGATATCGAACACCGTCATCACCAGCAATTCTTCCCGGCTGTATCCCAGATCTTTACAGGCTTTATCATTCACATCCAGAAACCGAAGCGTTTCCGGATCCACCACTTCCACCGCGTCGTTGGACTGGTCCATCAGTGCTCGGAACAGCTTCAGCGATCGCTCGCCCTCCTTTTGATCGGTAACATCCTGCAGCACGCACGCGACCCGGTCGACTCCGCCCGGACCCTCGATCGGAAAGTAGGAAATGACACGCTCTCTCGCCCCGCTCCGAGTAGTTGTATTGCATCTCGAACCGAACGATTTTGCCCTGGAAGCTCTCATCTAGCTTTTCCTTCAATGCCTTCTCAAAGACCCCCGGCCGCAATATTTCCGCAATCCGGCGGCCGACCACGTCCTCTCGTGTCATGCCGCGATAGTTCAGGAAGGCGCTGTTCGCGATCACATATCGATAATCGCGATCCACCACCGCGATCATGTCTTGAACCCCTTCGACGGCTTTTTCGAATTCCTGCAGCCTTTTCGCTCGCCGCCGGTACATGTCGGTCAGCGCGCTCAAGGCCACTCCCGCAATGCAAAAAAGCAGCAGACCGTTCGAATCTACCGGGAGGCCCAACGCTGCAGGACTGACCAGCCCGAACAACCAGTACCTGGCAGCCACAGCCGATAAAAAGACGGCTAACACGCCCGGCCCGAACCCGGCTATCCAGGCAACCAGCCAAATTGTGGGATAGAACAGGAGAAACGGCAGACTGCAACCAAAGACCTCATTTAAGGGGTAACGCAACAGCGTCGCGGCAACGACCGCGATCAGCGTAAATCCATACCGTCGCGGACTCGTATGCAACCAGTTCGCGCACGCTCCGATAGCTTCCCTGAGATCAGCAAAACTCATAGCTAACCTTTCACTTCATGGGATTCCCTGGGTCGAAGCCGTGCGCCTTCGCAAGCTCAGCGCCACAGCTTGCGGCGGCGCCTACTTCCGCTGAGAAGACGCCCCGCTACTACATGTTTCTATCAACTGGTCCCGCGATCTGGGGGAAGGCGGCGAACCGGCGCCTCGAATCATCATGGGAAGACCGGTTTCGGTCTGTGACTCAAATCACAAAACTACCTATTTCGCCCAGAATGGTCCACCACGACAGGGCGATTGTCGATATCCGGAGCGAGTTTGTCGAATCAGTGTCCTCTTGTCGCAGTGGAAAAGATGTACAAAAGTGAACACTCTTTGTTTGAAGGATGGGATCGTAAAAAGAAAGCAACTAGAACGAGTCTGAATAAAAGGGCCTCGGACGGGCCGCCAGCCCTACCCCCAGGGGGGACCGCGTCACCGACTGCTGCAGCAGTTCCGCAATTTCTGCCTCCAGCAGCTGTCGCTCTTGCGCCCAGAGATGGGTGAACCGGAAGGGCTGCAAAAACCCGTGGGCGCTCCACATGGGAAACAGCATCTCTGCGCGAGGCCGCAGCACGACGCCGCCGATTGCGATCGCCAATTCCACCTTCGATCGTTCCTCAAGATAGCTCGCGATTTCCAGCAGCCCTCCTGTCACGGAGAGCTGATGCAGTTTGCCGGAAACTTGACGACCATTTTCGAGCTGGAGGACGGCCGAGATTCTGCCTTGCACACTGACACGCGGGGCGCGAGTTCCGCGTCGCATTCGAGGGGAGTAAGCCATAGGCGGCCCGGACTATTTCACGGGGGACATGGCCGCCAGCGGTCGATCGCTCCGCCGCATCCTGTCCCAGTCATACTCGTACGCTCTGCCACAACCCAGACATCTCTGATAATAACGGCCGTCTTCGCCCATCCGCGGCCATGAAAACCGATGCGTGCACCCTCGCCCTAAAAGCTGCTTCAGGAATTTCAATGGGTTGCCCCCTGGTTCCGGTGCTTCCAATGATCGAGCCAACGGAAGAAGAATGGTCTATGACCTTCTTGCAACAGATCGTGCAGCGTGGACAAAAGAATTTTAGGCGGTTGCGATTTGGATACGAACGAGTCCACGGAACTCAGCTTATTCTTTGGTAGAGGCCCGTAGGCCGACAAGAGCATGATCGGAATCCGCGAGTTGATGCGCTTCATCTTCGCTGCCACTACATCCCCATTCATTCCGGGCATCTGGTAGTCGACGACCACCGCGTCCACAGAATGGGTGCGGAACAGCTTCAGCCCCTCGTCCCCGCCAATCGCTTCCAAAACCTCATAGCCACTCTGTTCCAGCAGCATCTTGCGTCCAATGAGGCCGTTCCAGTGGTCGTCAATGCAGAGAATTCGTGCCTTTGCGCGAGACATAATTCCTCACGTTCCATCTGGCCAGAATGAAATTTGTTCAGCGCCGTAACTCCCAGACAGGGAGCTGCGTTTGCTGGATTGCGAAGTGGTGGGCACCTTGATTCTGCTTGTACTGCCGCGTCCTTTCAAATTACGAATGTGCACTTCAGAGTCAGTTACCCCATCACGCAGGAAATCGCCCGAACTGTGTCGACACACCTCAAATGTCGACAATCGGCATAGGGGGAGTGGTCGCCCACTCTTCCCTGCCACACCACCGTACATGCGGGTCCGCATACGGCGGTTCAGTTCGGTTGAGCTAGAGTACGTCCAGCAACCGAGGAAGACCGCACGAATCGAAGTAAGCAATCGGAAGTGCGGACTGCAAAGCCGGGCTGTTGGCCAGGCGCCAGGGGCCATGGGGACTGCCGGCGGTTTGTGCCGCGAGGGCATGTCCGATGTTCCGCTGGCGTAGCCGAACATACCGCACCTTGCTGCGCTTCCATTGCTTCCAGATCACGGATCGCAACCTGCGTCGGATCCATTCCTCTAGCTTTCGCAGCACCGAGGGCGTCTGACCGAATCCGAAGTAACCCTTCCAGCCTCGTAGATAGGAGGCCAGTTCCTTCGTCATCTGTTCCAGACTCGTGCCCCGCGTCCCTCGCGTCAGTTCCCGGACTCTTTGCTTACACCGCAGCAGAGCCTTGGGCGCGATGCGCCGTTTCGGTTCTCTCCTGCCGGTAAAGCGGAAGCCCAGGAACTTGCGCTCCTGCGGTCGTGCCACCGCGCTCTTCGCCTCGTTCACCTTGAGCTTGAGTCGCCGCCGGATGAAACTCGTCACGCTTTGCATGACTCGTTTCCCTGCCCGCTCGCTGGCCACGTAGATATTGCAATCATCCGCGTAGCGCACGAAACGGTGTTTACGTCGCTCCAACTCGCGGTCGAGTTCGTCGAGCACGAGATTCGACAGCAGCGGGGACAAAGGCCCGCCTTGCGGAGTTCCTTCTTCCACCCCACTCACCAGCCCGTTCTCCATCCCGCCCGACTCCAGGAAAGCTCGAATCAACTTGAGCATCCTCTTGTCGTTCCCCCGCCGCGCTATGGCTGCCATCAGCTTGTCGTGGTTCACTCGATCGAAAAACTTTTCCAGATCGAGATCCACCACCCAGCGTCGAGCGTTGCGGACGAAACCCGTGACTGTGTTCGGAAAACGTCGGCTCCCATCTGCCTTGCAGAACCTGCATCGCCGCCTGCTGGACAAACCGATCCAGCACCGTGGGAATGCCCAGCTTGCGCATCCCCCCGTCCGGCTTCGCGATCTCTACTCGTCTCACCGGTTGCGGCCTGTAGGTCCCACCTAGCAGTTGTTCCCGTAGGGCTGGCCAGTGCTGCTTCAGGTAGCCCGGCAACTCCGACACTTTCATGCCGTCGATTCCCGCGCTCCCTTTGTTGGCCTTCACCCGTCGTAAAGCCTGCTGGCAGTTCTCCCGCCCGCAGACCTCTTCCATCCACTGCTCTTCTCCAGCCGGACTTTCGGTTTCGCACTTCGCCGTCAACGATTCGGTCCCTTCCCGCGGAGTCCTTGGAGCTTCACTCCTCCCCTCCTCGGTAAAGGCCAGCGCCATCTGTAGCTGGTTCTTCTGCCGCTTGTCGTTCATCGAGTCCTGCGTCCTACTCGCCGCTCCTTGCTGTTTGGGCCTTCGGCCTCGCGGCCTACTATGCCCGCTGCTGACTCCCGCCCCACGGTCAGGATGGATTGCTCCATCCTCAGTCACGACTCCGTGACATGCGGCGGGTCTCCCGAAGTAAGTTCGACCGCCTTCGACGCTCAACCGCCGGATTTACCACCAGTGTGCTTGGTGGACACGGGCTTCGCTGTCCTTTGCCAGTTCGCCCCACACCGTAGGCCTCCTCATCCGGTTCTTGTTCATCGGCTCGCGCCTTTGATCCACGCTTCTTTCAGACCCCGCCTCGCGACGACGCCCTTGCGCTTCTCTAGCCCTTCACCTCCACCAGGTTGGGCAGGGGACTTCCACCCCCTAGCTGTCGTACATGTTCGGCACACAATGAAAAGGGCGAGCCGTTATCGGCTCGCCCTTTCAAAATCGACCGTTCTAGTGTTGGGCTGCTGCCAGATCGTTCTTCATCAAGTTCACTTCCACGCGTCCTCCGCTTGTGGACTTCGCCATCGTTCCTTCCGCGGCCGCGTTGCCCATGCTGATCGTGTAAATGCGATAGACCGGAATCTGATGGTTGAGCACCAGATACCGCACCACCGAGTCCGCCATTTTCTGCGAACTGGCAATCGCGGCCTGACCGCGGCCAGCCGAGAATCCGCGCACTTCAATGATGTAGCTGCGCTGATCCTTCAGCGGAGCCGCCATTTCGTCGAGCGCATCCTTCGCCGCCTTGCTCAGAACCGTCTGCCCCGCACGGAAGTGAATCTCCGTCTGGCCGGTTCCTTTATATTGATCGATGTTCCCGACCATCTGCTCCGCCGACGAAACTCGCGTGGAGGCCTGCGTCGCAGCCGTCTGCGCCAACTGAGCCTTATTGGCGGCATCGCTGGCATGCTGATCTGCCAGGCTGCTCTTCTCTGACGCCATCTGAATACCCTGCGTCGCCCGCGCATCCACGTCCTTGATCGCCTTGCCGTTTTCCGACGTCAACTGATCCAGTTCGTTAATGCGGTCCCGGATGGGTGTCACCTGCCGCTGCACCCACTTCTTGTTGGCAAAGGGATGCGTAACCAGATTGACGAAATTCGGATCGTCGCCGTCCCAGAAATTCGCAGGTTTGTCGGCCGGAATTGGTGGCAGATCGCTCGCGCTCTGCGAACTCGATGCCGCTGCCGGCTGCGAGGTCGACGCCTGCTGCGCGAATCCTGGGAGCGCGAGTGTGGCGCACAGAAACATGGGTAGAACGATTCGATTCTTCATTTTCGACTTTCTTCTTCCGAGTGGCACAGGGGGGCTCCACTCCAGCCAGATGAGGGACTTAATAGATCGTATAGATTGTGCCCCTGGCGGACCAAACGTGCAAGCCGAAATCCGGCTCCTGAATTCATCTCCCGAAAGCCCCAAAAGCCGTGCCCATCAATGGTTCTGACCGGATATCTCCGCCGGAGTATAATTAGGTGGTTGTGATCATACTTTATCCTTCAACTATCCAACGATCTCCCAACCGGAATACAGGTATCCTAAATGTCAGCCCGACATGCAATTCTCTGCGCCAAGTTAAAGCAACTAGGCTTCATCCAGGAAAACCAGATGCGGCTTTACGGTGAGGAATTCCAATTCCTTAGCGATCCCATCGTCATGCCAGACGGCTCGGTCTTTGTAGATGCCATCGAGAAGCGCTCTCACCAAACGAGGCGAGTTCGTGTTCCCTTGCCGATCGTAAACATGGCGAACACGGAGCAGAAAGCCGCCTAAGGCCCATCTGCCGTAACCAGTCCTTCCTCAGTGGATTGGCGCCCGAGTTCGCTTGCTCCGTGATCATCGTCACTGCCGATTTGGCGAAAATCCTCTAGGATCATCCGCTCGAAAGGAATCACCCACGCGCGGAGGCACCATGGCCGATCAGAATCCCTCTTTGGTAACGATCGAGGACTTCCTGGCCCAGAAGCGAATCGCGATGGTCGGGATCTCCCGAGAACCCCGCAGCTTCAGCGTCCTGCTGTTCGAGGAACTCTGCCGCCGTGGCTACGATGTCGTTCCCGTAAACCCGCATATTCCCAATGTACTGGGTCATCGCTGTTTCGCCCGCCTGCAGGACGTTCTACCCCCTGTCGAATCCGCTCTCCTGATGACCTCGCCCGCGGTAACCGACGCGGTCGTAGTGGATTGCGCCGCAGCTGGGATCACTCGGGTCTGGATGTATCGCGCCGCCGGAGACGGTGCCGTCAGCGCCAAAGCCGTCGCGTTCTGCCTGGACCACGGGATGAAAGTGGTTCCGGGCGAGTGTCCGTTCATGTTTCTGCCCGCCTCCGCCGGCATTCACCGCCTTCACGGGTTCGTCCGAAAAATCACCGGCCGCTACCCGCGCCACTACCACACCTAGAGGGTCAAGTAAGGCCGGCTCGTGTGCGTTCGAGCCCTGAACGTGGGACAACGGCCCTCCAGGGCCGCGCCATGCAAATAAATCCCGGAGGGCTTTAGCCCCTGCGGTCTTCGCTACGAACCAAAGTAATGCTCATGTGAGCGAAATCACGCCCGAAACGACGTGGCGTCGGATGAAATAGCCTTGGAGTTCCATGGAATGCGTCCCAGCCGAATCCCCGGAATCGCACTCTTCGCCGCCCTAAGCCTGGGCGCTCTCCCAATCCTTGCCTCGCCCTTCGTCGTCTTCCCCAAAGCGACCGAACTCATCTCCCCCGACGGCCGCTATGCCGTTCGGAGTGTTGACAGCGCCAGCGCCGCCTCCGATTTCGTCGGAACCTTCCATTCCCTCTGGCTCTACGAACTGGCCACGGGACGTTCCCGCAAACTCTGCGACTATCTCGGTCTGGCGTCGGCGTCGTGGTCCAGCAACGACGTCCTTATCGTTACCCAATATGTGGGTAAGAAAACATCACGGGCCCTGGTTTTCTCCGCCGCCGCTGCACAGGATCCCGTCATGCTCGATAGTGCCACGCTGATCCGCCTTCTCCCGGCGGAACTCCGTCCAGCCTTGCGGGAAAATGACCATGCTTTCGTCGAAGGCTCCCGAGTCGAACAAGACACTCTTTACCTCACCGTCTGGGGATACGGCCAGCGCGACCCCAAAGGCTTCCGCTATCGCTGCCAATATTCGCTTCGCGAAGGCTCCCTTTCCTGCCTCGAAGAACGGGGCATACACTAGCAGATAAAGTTGTGTTCCGCGGGGTTCGCTCCGGCATCTAAGTAAACGACCGTATTGCGGGTTGCGGCTGATCCCTATAACTTTTAACAGTTTCCAGATCCTGAAACACCCTCTAGGCTGGCCACTACTTCAGCCGCCGCAGAGTCGAGTATGAGTACGCATTCCAACCTCGATCGCGAAGCCTTCCAGCAGCTTTTGGCTAATGCATTTGCCGTTCAGGAAAGCCAGATCAACAGCCTGTCGCTCTCTGCCGTCATGGAGATCCAACAGCTGGCCGCGAGAGGAGAACTCGACCTCGACGGTACAATGCATCGCATCGTTGCATCAGCCCGCGATGTAGCCGGCGCCTCAGGAGTTGCGATCGGCTTGCTGCAGGGAGGCAAACTCAGTTACAAGGCCGGTAGCGGAAGTACCGAATCGTATATCGGGCGCCAGGTCGCTGCATCATTGACCGTTTCTGCGGATACCCGGAACGGCCGGGAGATTCTCCGCGTCGAGGATGTTCAGACCGACCCGCGCATAGAAGCGGCAATCTGTCGCCAGTTCGGCGCCCAGTCACTTCTTATCCTGCCGATTTATCAAACTCGCGCTCTGGCGGGAATCCTGCAAGTGCTGTTCAGCGACCCGCACTCCTTCCAGGATTGCGAAGTCCGCACCTATCGCCTGATGACCCGACAGATCGAGGCGGCGATGAATCAGACCGCGCAGGATAGATCGCCGAAACCCCTCGCCAACGAGCTACCTGCCAAAACACTGCCTGAGCGGATTGCACCTCAGGCCCCGGTGTCCTCCAACCATTCGGCATCCCTGCTCCACCTTCCCGCCACGTATTCCGTCGAGCGCCAATACGGCGCCTTAGCAGCCGCCATGGAGTTGCCCATTCTCAAACGGAAGGTTGTACCTGCAACAACCAGCCTCAACCGCGGCAAGGACGTCCCATGGCCCAGACACCGGCGCACCCTGGCGAAGGCTTGGGTAGCGACCGCGCTAGGTCTAGCATGCTGGCTAGCTTACGGCAGTCGGCGGCCCGCTTCGCCGCTGGCAACTTCAGCTCAACCTGTTTCGACCGCCCTGGGGCAGCCGACGAGCTTAAGACCTGTAGAAGAAGCGTCCGGAAAACCGGCAGCCGCTGTTCAGCCCGCGTCGCCAGGCGTAAAAGACGCCAAGCCTGCGGGACACGGGTTCCGGCGAGTGCGGGTGGGAAAAAACGAAGTCGATTACGTCGCAGAGGATGTTACCGTGCGCTACTTCACCTACGAACCTGCGCAACCCAGACCGAAGGGCAATAGTCGGATCCAATACATCGGGAATGATGTTACGGTGCGTTATTTCCCATCGAACCCAGCAGCGAAGTCTGGTAGTCGATGAAGATCGCCCTGATTTCCACTGCGTGAGGAATGAGCGTTACGCGTTCGGCGGGATCAGATCTGCCTCGACGGATACTTCGTGCCCTTCCGTTCCGTCTTCAGCATCTTCTTCTGCGCTTTCTGTTGAGACTTCGCATACTTCTTCTGCGCCTTTTGCTGCTTCTTCGCAGCCTTCCGTTCGTCGCGGCTTGGAGGCACGCCATTGGATCGCACCTGCGCCATCGCCGGAACCGACGCGCCAACGCTCAACAAGCCAAGCAACCAAAAGGCGGCAAGTTTCTTCATGACGTCTCCGCAAACCCAAGTCTTGCGGTGATTTTACAACAGAGTCCCGGGCCGCTTCCCGGTTCGTGACGTTACGAAACAAACCTTCGAGGTAGACCTTCTAGCGCTTTACAGGCCCCCGCGAAACTAGTCCTTCACCGCCTTGTCTGTAATCTCGAGTCCCTTGTCAATAATGGCAAACGCCTCGCGCAGTTGCTGCTCGTTGATGCACAACGGAGGATTCGTGTAGAACGAGTTCCAGCGCACAATTGTGTAAAGCCCCTGCTCGCGGAAGAAACGGCCCAGCGCGCCCATCTCTTCCGAAGTCCCATTAAACGGAGCCATCGGCTGCCTGGTCTTCCGGCTGCGCACCAGTTCCATGATGCCGAACAGTCCGATCGACCGCACGGCTCCGACCGACGGATGTTTCGCCTGCAACTCAGCGCCAAGTTGCTTCATGATCGCGCCCATCTTTCGAGCGTTCTCGATGAGATGGTCTTCTTCATAGACGCGGATCGTGGCCAGCGCCGCCGCGCAGCCCACGGGATGCGAGTTGTAGGTCAGTCCTCCGTAAAACACCTTGTCCTGGAAGTGCTGCGCGATGTGATGCCGCATGCCGACTGCTCCCAGCGGCAGGTAGCTCGCCGTCAGCCCCTTCGCCATGCAGATCAAATCAGGCACAACTTTCCAATGATCGATGGCGAACCACTCGCCCGTGCGTCCAAAACCGGCCATGACTTCGTCGGCGATCATCAGAATTCCGTACTTGTCGCACAACTTGCGCACGCCCTGCATGTATCCGTCAGGTGGAATCAGAATGCCGTTGGTGCCGACGACTGTCTCGAGAATGAACGCCGCGATCGTCTGCGGGCCTTCGAGTTGCATGGTCTCTTCGATCATGGCCAGCGACGTCTCTGCCGACTCCCATCCGCGCTCGATGCCGTGATAAGGATCGAGCACGCGCACGACACCGGGAATACCAGGTTCTGCGGCCCAGCGCCGCGGATCGCCTGTCAGCGAGATCGCCCCCGCGGTTGCGCCGTGGTACGAACGATACCGAGCCATGATCTTGTGCCGCCCGGTGAAGAAACGCGCGAGTTTGATCGCGTTTTCATTGGCTTCTGCTCCGCCGTTGGTAAAGAAGAACGTGTCAATATCCCCCGGCGTGATCTCCGCGAGCTTCGCGCCCAGCCGCGCCCGCGGCTCGGTCGCCATGAACGGATTCGCATAGGCAAGTGTCTGCGCCTGCTCGTGAATCGCGTTCACGACGCGCTCGTCCCCGTGGCCTATGTTCACCGACATCAACTGGCTGTTGAAGTCGATGAAGCGCTTGCCCTCAGGCGTCCAGAAGTAGATGCCCTTAGCCTTCGCCACGGGAATGGGATCGACCTTCGACTGCGCCGACCACTCAAACAACGTGTGTTTCTTGGTGAGATCAACGATTTCCTGACCGGTCATAGAGGGATTAACAATCGTAGTCATATGCTTCCTTCTGGACTAGATGTGCGTCCGCGGAACGGGCAAGCCGTTCAGAATGACGAGTGTTCTGTCTGCATTTTTTCGGACAACTGGGTCCGCTATCTCATCTCGCTTCTCAGTTAGGAACCGAATCGCTGCTTCACGGGAGGCCAAGCGGGCGTTCAGAGCACCTTCCATCCTCCACGCCACCGGTTCGTTGATCTCTTTTTCGGACTTCCCGTCCGAGGCAAATTCCCAATGCTTCCCTGTAAGCACCAAGCGAAAGATTCGAATAATACCCTCGACTTGGAGATTCTCCTTGGGAGGCGGATGATAGCGGAAGACAGAATCTACACTCCCAATATCATCGACCCATTTCTGATAAGCGACCGCGTGGTCCCCATTCACGTCCATCGGTCCATTTTCCCAGGGGAACTTCGTTTGTCACGAAAATAAGTTCGTCCTTCGGTTCCGGATTTTGCCGCACAAATAATTTGGCTGCATGTGCCCAACCCTCGGACGTGAGCAGGGCACCATCGTTAACCATCTTGTAGTATCGATCTAAGGCTTCCTCGGGAGATCCCTTCTTAGCCGTGACACCAAGAGTTGCATCTGTTCCCGTTAACAAAACCGCGGCCAGGATTGCCATCACCCAACGCGTCGCTCGCCTACCGTTTCTCATCGCTCAAGTTGGGAAGACGCATAGAGTTACCCAGCCATTCAGAATCCGCTCTAGAACTTGCGGCTATGCTCTTTCGCCCACCGTTCGACCACGACTTTCTTGTCGGTGTAGAACTCGATGGCGTCGCGGCCCTGGCCATGCAGGTCGCCGAAGAAGCTGTTCTTCCATCCGCTAAACGGAAAGTAAGCCATGGGCGCGGCGACTCCGATGTTAATGCCGATATTGCCCGCCGGAGCTTCGTAGCGGAAGCGGCGAGCTGCCGAACCGCTCGATGTGAATAAAGAGGCCTGATTGCCGTACGCGCTCTGTTCGAGGAAGGACAGCGCTTCATCCATGTTGTCGGCATGAACGAGGCTGAGAACCGGACCAAAAATCTCGGTATCCGCTATGTCACTCGTCGGCGGAACCGCGTCGAGAATCGTGGGCTTCACAAAATTCCCGGATTCGTATTTCGGAATCTTCGAGTTGCGGCCGTCGAGCAGAACTTTCGCGCCTTGCTTTTCGCCCAAGCCGATCAACGACTCCACGCGTTCTTTGCTCTGCGGCGTGATCACGGGACCCATCTGCACACCGTCCTCAAGACCGTTACCAACCTTGAGTTTAGAAGCCGCTTCAGCGATCGAGTCTCGAAACGTTTTCTGCGCCTCGCCGATGGTGATCGCAGTCGAGACCGCGAGACAACGCTGTCCAGCGCAGCCGAAGGCGCTGTCGCTGATGATCTGCGTCGCCATCGGTATGTCCGCATCGGGAAGAACTACGACATGATTCTTGGCTCCGCCCTGACACTGGCAACGCTTCCCCTGCTCGCCCGATCGCGCGTAGATGTAACGCGCAACTGGCGTCGATCCGACGAAGCTGATAGCACGCACCTTCGGATGGTCGATCAATGCGTCGACCACTCCCTTGCCTCCGTTCACCAGATTCACAACGCCCTTGGGCAGCCCCGTCTTTGCCAGCAGTTCGTACACGTAGCGCATGGTGAGCGGCACACGTTCGCTCGGCTTCAGGATGAAGGTATTTCCCGTAGCGATTGCATAAGGCAGGTACCAGAAGGCGATCATCCCGGGAAAGTTGAATGGCACGATCGCGGCCGTAACGCCAAGAGGTTGGCGAATCATCATCTCGTCGATGCCGCGCGCGACGTCTTCAAGGTTGTAACCCTGCATCATCATGGGAATGCCGCAGGCTACTTCGACGTTCTCGATGGCACGGCGCATCTCGGCTTTGGCTTCGGTGAAGGTCTTGCCGTTTTCGGTCGTGATGATGCGAGCGATGTCGTCGATGTGGTCTTCGAGCAGCGTCTTCAGCTTGAACAATGGCTGGATGCGGTCCTCGGGCGGAGTGCGCCGCCATTCCGGGAACGCTGCGGCCGCGGCGTCCACGGCAGTCGCCACTTCGGCCGCTTCAGCGAGTGGAACGCGGGCCAGGACTTCGCCGGTGGCGGGATTGACGACATCGCGCCACTCGGAGGAGCGTGAGTCGGTCCACTGGCCGTTAATGTAATTCGTGAGCTTGGTGATGGGAGGTGCGGCTACGCTCATGGTAATGCCTCTGCTATCGCGAAGTTTTCATGCAGCGTTCATTCTGACATCAAACTGCCGTGATTGACTATCGATCCGACGACTGCTTCAAAAAACAAGTCGCAACAATCCACGAGCCGACCAGAAACCACTGAAACTTGAAAACGTTATCCAAAAGATTGCCCCGACGTAGAGTAGCCGGAAGTAACGCTCGTGGACCGACACTGAAAGTCGCCTTATGCGCGTGCCAATTATCTCGCCACTCGTCCACATTGCCCAGGCGCAACCCACTCCCACCGCTAGTCCTACACATAGCGCGAGCGTGTAGCCCACAAATCCTGCCTTGGCAATTCTGGCCGGTGGAAGTGAGCTTCCAACCGTCAATGCGACGCAGTAGAAATGCAGGAATTGCCAGAGCGACCTCATATTCGGAACTGAGCCTGCGGCATTTTTGCTACACCATTTGCGCGACGGCGCCTTTCTGGTCGCACACCGCGGCGATCGCGGACTCTAGCACGCTGAGTGCTTCGTCCATCTGTTCGTTGGTCATCACCAGCGGAACCAGAACTCGGATGACATTTGAGTACGTACCCGCCGTGATGGTGATCAAGCCGTGCTCGTAGCAATATTGCGTGATCTTCTTGGTTTCGTCACTGGCTGGAGCCTTGGTATCGAGCGATTGCACCAGTTCGATAGCCTGCATGCCACCGAGGCCACGGATTTCACCGATGATCGTCCACCGGCGCTGCCACTCACGGGCGCGCCGCTGGAAACGCTCCCCAAGTTCATTCGCGCGGTCGAGCAGCTTCTCGCGTTCGAACAGGTCCAGCACCGCCAGCGCTGCGACGCAGGAAAGAGGGTTGCCAGCAAACGTTCCGCCAAGGCCGCCGGGTCCAGGTGCGTCCATGATTTCGGCGCGACCGGTGACGGCGGCAAGGGGCAACCCACCGCCCATCGATTTCGCTGTGACAATAAGGTCCGGTTCGATGCCGTAGCGCTCGCTCGCGAACAGCGAGCCGGTGCGTCCGAAGCCAGACTGGACCTCATCCGCTATAAACAAGATGCCGTGCTTCTTGCAGAGCTCAGTCAGCACCTTGAAGTAACCTGGAGGCGGCGCAATGAATCCGCCCTCGCCCAGAACCGGTTCGGCGATCACGGCGGCAACTTCTTCGTTCGCCACCACACGCTTGAATGTGTCTTCGAGATGACGCGCGCAGTACAAGTCGCACGACGGATACTTCAGGTTGTAGGAGCAGCGATAGCAATAGGCAAACGGGACGCGATAGACCTCGCTGGGAAACGGCGCGAATCCAGCCTTATAAGGATGCGTCTTGCTGGTGAGTGCCAGCGTCATCATGGTGCGACCGTGGAAAGCGTCTTCGAAGGCGATTATGCCGGGACGCTTAGTATAGGCGCGCGCAATCTTGACCGCATTCTCGACGGCCTCGGCTCCGCTGTTGACGAAGATGGTCTTCTTCGCGAACTTGCCCGGCGTGACTTCGTTCATGCGCTCGGCAAGGCGAACGTAGCTCTCGTACGGCGTGACCTGCACGCAAGTGTGCAGGAAGCGGTCGAGCTGGTCCTTCACGGCTTCAACAACAGCTTCCTGGCGATGGCCGACGTTCAGACAGCCGATGCCTCCGGCGAAGTCGAGGTAGCGGTTGCCGTCGACGTCTTCGAGCCAGGCGTCTTCGGCCTTGGCAACGTAGATGGGCGTGCCGTGAGAAAGGCCGCGGGGCACGGCTTTGGCGCGGCGTTCAGAGAGCGCTTTGGATTTCGGGCCCGGGATCGGTGTACGAAGTTGAATAGTGGACATCGTGAGTCTCGCAGTTTGTCGTCTAGTCGCTGGTCTTTCGTCGTTGATCTTTAATCACCGGCTTCAAAGTTGGGGACCTTGCATAGGTCCTTCGCTCCGCTCAGGATGACAAGTCGTCTTTACTGGCAACTGACCGCAGTCAGCTGGCAACTGTTCCTCAGTACCAACCGATTGGCGATTCGTTCAGGTTGATGTGGACCTGCTTGGTCTCCAGATATTCTTCGATTCCCCAGGGCCCGAGTTCGCGGCCGAAGCCGGACTGCTTGTAGCCTCCCCAAGGCGCCTCAACGTAGGTGGGCTGCATGTGGTTGACCCACACGATTCCTGCGCGCAGAGCTTTCACAGCGCGCATGGCCTTGAAAATGTCGCGAGTCCAGACCGCAGCCGCCAACCCATAGGGAGAATCGTTGGCGATCTTGAGCGCATCTTTTTCGTCCTCGAACGGAATCACGGCCGCGACTGGGCCGAAAATTTCCTCGCGGGCGATGCGGTCACTATTTTTCACGTCGTAGAAAATCGTCGGCTGCACGTAGTAGCCCTTGGTGAACTTCTCAGGGCGTCCGCCACCGGACGCGAGTTTGGCCTCCTTCTTGCCGATTTCGACATACGAGTTCACGCGGTCGTATTGCTCTTTGCTGACCAGTGCGCCCATCTTAGTCTCGCGCTCGAGCGGCGGTCCGATCTTGATCTTCTTCGCTTTCTCGGCCATCGCGTCGACGAAGTTCTTGTAAATCGATTTCTGTACGAGAATGCGGCTGCCGGCCGAACAGACTTCGCCCTGATTGATGAAGACGCCGAAGAGCGCACCGTCGATGGCGGCTTCGAAATCCGCGTCGGCGAAGAAAATGTTGGGAGACTTGCCGCCGAGTTCCAGGGTGACGCGCTTCACGGTATCGGCGGCTTGTTTTACGATGATCTTGCCGACAGCGGCGCTGCCGGTGAATGCAATCTTGTTGACGTCGGGATGCTGTACGAGCGGACCGCCGCAGGATTCTCCGAAGCCGGTGATGACGTTGACTACGCCCGGAGGCAGTCCACAGTCGGCAAAGTGCTTGGCAAATTCGAGAGCGGTAAGCGGCGTCTGCTCGGCGGGCTTCAGAACGCAGGTGCAGCCCGCAGCGATCGCGGGTGCGAGCTTCCATGCGGCCATCAGCAGCGGATAGTTCCAAGGAATGATTTGTCCGGCAACGCCGACTGGCTCTTTGAGCGTGAGGGACATCGCGTTGTCAGGGACAGGATTCACATAGCCGACGACCTTGGTGGCGAGGCCGCCGTAGTATTCGAAGCAAGTTGCAGCGTCAGTGATGTCGTATTCGGCTTCGACAATGGGCTTGCCGGTGTTTCGACATTCCAGTTCGGCTAGCGCGGGCAGGTTCTGACGGATTTTGTCGGCGAGACGGAAGAGGACACGGCCTCGCTCCTGCGCGGTTGTGGTCGCCCACGGGCCTTCTTCGAACGCAGCCTTGGCGGCGGCGACGGCGCGGTTCACGTCGTCGGAGGAGGCGTCGGGAACCTGCCCAATTACCTCTTCGGTCGAGGGATCGTAGACGGGGAAGGTCTTCGCGGATTTGCTTCCGACCCACTCGCCGTTGATGAACATCTGGTATGTTTTCACGTCGGCTTGGACTCCGCTGGGCATCGTGGCCTCCTGGCAGGGGCTAAAGCCCCGATCTTTCAGTGCGCCTTATCCGGCGCAGCTAAAGCCGCTCCCTGATACGACTTGCGATCTTCGCTCGCAGGACGGCCGATGGCGGCTGTCCCCACATAAGTCAAAAACGAATCAACATCAGCGCCGGACTTCGGCCGCCGGAACCGGCGCGGCAACTGCGGCCAGTTGAATCCTTTGTGCCGTCTTGCGACGACCATAGACAAAAAAGAAAAATGCCGCTAGGCCGACGAAAAATGCTGTGCCGCCGAACATCCACAACTCGTACTGCCACAATGACGTAATCTGCTGGGCCGGAAAAAACACCAAGGCGATGCCGAGGATGGTGGTCAGGAATCCGCTCGTCCCGGCGAGGAACAACGTGGCGCGGCCATACTGGCCTTTCGGAGTCGACTCCGTCACAGCGAACTTCACCAGCGCTCCAAACATGTAGACGAAAGGAACAAGTTGAAGAACGACGGCGAGCGACAGTAGCTTCTGAAATGTTTCTTGAACGCCCGCGCCGGCGAAATTCAGGACTACCAAAACTCCGGAGACAATTGCCTGCACGATGAGAGCGGCGTACGGCGTGGCGTACTTAGGATGTACCTTGCCGAGCCAGGAGGGCATGTAGGAATCAAGTCCCGCCACGAACGGGATTCGCGAGCAACCGCCAATCCAGGCTGAACCAATACCGGCGATCGCTAAACTTAGCATGACGGCGAAAGGGATGCTGATCCAACTCACGCCAACTCTGGCCGCCATTCCGGTTACCGCCTGCACCACTCCCTGCAGCACGTTAACACTCTTTCCGACCGCAATCAGTAAGGTCAGCGTCGCGGCGATGTAGAGAGTGCCGGACAGCAATCCTCCCCAGGCAACAGCTCCGGGAAGAGTTCGGCGCGGGTCTTGGATTTCATCCCCCATGACGGAGGCAAGCTCCAGACCAACGAGGCCGAAGCAGATCACTCCGAAAGAATTGAGAACGAAGCGCGGGTTCGCGGGGATCTTGAAATCAGCCGCGGTAATGCCAGCACCAAACCGCGACCAGATAACAATGCCGAGACCGACGAGCACGGCAGCAGCAATGAAAGTCCCAACGGCCCCGACGTTGTTGATCCATTTCCCGACGCCGAGCCCGAGTATGTTGAGCAGAGTGAGCAAGGCAAGCAAAGCGAGGGAAACGCTCGCTGCGAAGAGCTTGTTATCAGGGAGACTCTGGTGGCCGGGACCGAGCACGTACACCGACACACCGACGAAATAGAGCATGACCGTCGGCACGTAGAGCATGTTGTTGGTCCAGTAGCACCAGCCGGAGAGGAATCCGTGGAAGTCGCCGAAGACTTCTTTGGCCCACAGGTAGACGCCGCCCTCGCCAGGATAGCGATGGGCGAGTTCGATGACCGCGATGCCTTGCGGCCAGAAGAAGAGGAGCAGCGAGACGATCCAAAGCCAGATGGTGACGCCGCCGTTCGCCGCGATGGACGGGACGACGTTGAGATTGAAAACAGCGACGACGAAGAGCAGCACTAGATCGCGGCGTCCTAGGGCGCGAATCAGGTGAGGCTGGGCGGCGGGTTGGGTCGTCGTGGACAAAGATTCTCGTGATCTGGCTAGCTTCCAACCTGTCGGGCTTCGCCCGACGGACAGCCGAGGGCGGCTGTCCCTACATGAGTCTTCTATGGTGCAGGCAGGGGCGGACGAATGGTCCGCCCCTACGTGAATCTAGTGCGCTACGGCTACTGGGGCGGCGCGTTCTTGCTGCGCTTTGGCCAGCGACGCTGCGATGTCGTTGAAGGCCGCCAGGTGCTGGTCGATGTCGGCCTCGGTGTGCTGCACCGAAATCGTCCATTGCTCGTCCCACCAGTAGGGCTGAGCCATCACGCCACGATTGACCATGCCGAACCAGTAGTGGCGCCACAGGTCGATGTCGATTGCTTCCCAGTCGCGGTAGTTGCGAATCTCTTTGGGATAGAGCATCAGAGCGCCGTTGGCTCCGGCTTGCGCGATGTAGGCCTGTAGGCCGACTTTCGCGATGGTGGCGCGATAGCCGTCAGTCAGCTTCTTGCTGAGTTTGTCGACTTTCGCGTAGTTCTCGCGGGTCAGGACTTCGCGGAAGGTCGCGAGGCCCGCGGCCATCGAAACCGGGTTCGTGTTGTAGGTGCCGCCGTGGAAGACCTTGTGTTGCGAGATCAGGTCCATCACGGATTTGCTGGTGCCGAATGCGGCGAGCGGCAAGCCTCCGCCGATCGACTTGGCCAGACAGATCATGTCGGGATGAACGCCGAAATATTCGCTGGCGCCTCCCCATCCAAGCTTGGCGCCGGTTTTCACTTCGTCAAAGATCAACAACGCGCCATTCTTGTCGCAGATCTCGCGCAGACCCTTCAGGAAGCCGGGTTGCGGGATGCAGAGGCCGACATTCATCAGAATCGGCTCGAGAATGATCGCGGCAATCTCGCCAGGATTCTCTTTGAAGCGGCGCTCGACGGTGGCGAGATCATTGAAGGTTGAGATGAGCACGTTCGCGATCGCCGATTTCGGCACGCCGAGACCACCGGTGACCGAGGTCGGCGCATGGATGTCGCCATAGTCGGGAGCGTGCGGTTTCACGCTAACCAAGGCGCTATCGTGCAGGCCGTGGTAGGCACCTTCGAATTTGACGATCTTGTCGCGTCCGGTAGCGGCGCGGGCAAGACGAATCGCGTGCATCGTGACTTCGGTGCCGCTATTGCCGAAGCGGCACATCTCAACCGGAAAGCGGGTGCAGATTTCTTCGGCGAGTTCCCACTCCATATCGTGGGGCATACCAAACATGGTGCCGGTGGAGAGACGCTTTTCAACGGCCTTCATGACGGCAGGATGGCAGTGTCCCGCCATGAGTGCGCCGAAGGTCAGATTGTGATCGATGTATTCGTTGCCATCGAGGTCGCGGAACTTGCTGCCGCTGGCATCTTTCACAAAAATCGGCCAGGGATCGTAGGCGCGATAGTTGCTGGCGACACCGAGGGGAATACGCTTGAGATTCTTTTTGTGGGCTTCGGCGGATTTGGGCGTACGCCGCTCGAAAGTGGCGAGTTCCTTCTGCAGATCGGGATACATCGAATTGCTCCGGGAAAACTCAGGCCTGCGTTCCGGTAGATCAGCGGGCCATTAGATTGCCCGGGCGGTTGGAGCCGCCCGGGTTTGTCGGACTAGAAGTAGAACTTCAACGCAAATTGTATCGCGCGCGGATCACGCGCTTGCAACACCTGGCCGAAAGTTGTGTTGCTGAAGTTTCCGTCAGGATTCACGAACTCCGTTTTGTTGAACATGTTGAAGATGTCGGCACGGAACTGAAAGTACTTGGCTTCGGTAATCGCGATTCGTTTGGAGAAGGTAATGTCCCACTGATTCTCTCCCGGACCGCAGCAAATGGAGCGAGGCGTCGTAGCGAACTGTCCCAGAGTCGGATCGGAGAATTGTGCGGGATTCAGGTAGAAGCCCCCGTTCGTTTTCGGATTCAGGATCTGGGGTTTGGTTCCCGCCATCTGTGGCGCTCCGGCTCCCAGGAAGAACAAGCTGCTGATCAACTCGTTATCGTCCTGGGTTTGAATGCGGATCGGGAAGCCGCTCTGGAACTGGATAATTCCAGACATGGACCAGTCATCTAAGACCTTCCCCACGAAACCGTTGAACTTCGGAACAGGAATATCCCAGTAGTAATTGATGACAAAGCGCTGCGCGGAATTGAACAGCGACAAAGCGCGGCTGGCTTTGTAGTTGAACGGGTTGACGGTCTCTTCGAAGCTGGATGCCCAGTCGAGAGACTTGCTGAAGGTATAGGCAGCCTGCAGTTGCAATCCATGAGAGAAACGCTTTTCCAGACTGGTCTGGAACGAGTTGTAAGCAGAGGCCGCGATAGTGTCTTCGGCGAAGATGTTGGTGAAGACCGGAACGCCGTCAGCGGGGCAGCCGTTGCCCGGACCACCCGTCAACGGATTGCAGCTTGGCGAGGAGTAGGGACGGATTCCAACGAAGTTCAGCATCTGTCCTGAAGCTGCAATCGTACCGCCTTGAGGTAAATGGAATCCGTTCGGCAGGAGGCTCCCGTTGGAAGCAGGCAGAGTCACGGTAAATTGGTTGTCCTCCAGAAATGGTCCGCAACTACCAGGCAAACCATACGACTGTACATTATTTGCGTTGTTGTTCGCGATGGCCGCAATATCCAGACAGGTCTGCGGATTCGCCGCGTTGATGTCATGCGAAGCCAGAAGCCGATGTCCCTGCGAGCCTACGTAACCGACTTGCAGCACGATGTCTTTGGCCAATTCCCTCTGGATATTTAAGTTGTACTGAGCCGAATACTGGGTGCGCATGTGCGGCTGAAAATCCCCGTACAGCAGCATGGGGCGGAACGACGCCCAATCCTGCGGAGTTCCACGTGCGGGGCTGAGAATCCCGGTGAACGGATTGGGACTCAGAGTGCCGGTCTGTGAAATGAAGGGCGTATTCAGGAAGGTGGAAGGCAGGTAGGTGCTACCTCCAAAAGGCGGCTCAGCGCCGAACTGTTCGAGAACCAGCTGCTCCATGGGGTTGTAGAACATGCCCCAGCCACCGCGGATGGTCGTCTTCTGGTTGAGGGCGTAGGAAAGTCCGACGCGAGGTGCAAAGGCCTTGTAATAAGTCTGCGTGAGGCCAGAGGGAACACCCGCGTCTCCCGGAACCACCAAGCCAGTTGGCTGGACACCGGCCGAAACGCAATCAGTGCCTCCAAGATTTGCTTGATCGGCCGGGGTTAGAACGCAAGGATAAACGGTGGAGTTCTGGCCGGGACGGAAAGTTTGAACGTGGTGAAGGGCGTCGGCCAGAGGAGTATCGAGCTCCCAGCGGAGGCCATAGTTCAGAGTCAGCGACGGCCTGATTTTCCAGCTGTCTTGGGCGAAGAGATAGACGCCAGTGTTGCGCACGTTTTCCCGCTGCGCGGATCCCTGCGAGTAGCTGTCGTCCAGACCGAGCAGGTAGCCCGGATAATTATCCTGCAACCCGGATGGCAAAGTGTAGGAGACTGAATTTTCGGTCGTGCTGTTGAAGGTCAATTGGCCGCTCACGTTGTAATAAAGGGTCTGGTCGAAGCGGGAGCGTCGCACATCCGCGCCAAACTTTATGGTGTGATTCGATTTTACCCAAGTCATGCTGTCGGTCCACATGAACGAGTTACCCACCTGCGGCAATTCACCTTCCCATCCATTGCCGATCGCAAACCCGCCAGCGACGTTGATAAAGGGAACCCCAGTCCGGTCGCTGGGTAACCCTGTCGTAATGCCGTACTGCGGATTCGTACCAAAGACACCCTGGATCGAATTGGGGCCGACACTGGAGTCTGAGGTGCCATTGAAGCAAACGGCCTGCGCGGCCGCAGACGAACACGACGCCGTCACCGCGTTAGTGCTCTGCGGATGCTGGAAGGTCAATTGACCTTCGCGCATGTACGTGAAGCGGAATTCATTGATCAGATTGTTTGTGATGGTCCAAGTATGGCTGGGGTTGAACTGCTGATAACGCGACCCCACATTGGCCCCGAAGCCGGGAATATTAGCTCCGGAGGCCTGGAAGTCATAGAACGGCTGGAAGTTCGAATCGTTGGTGAAGTAGTAGTAAAAGCTGAAGTTTTGGCGGGAATTGATGTGCTGGTCGAAGCGGACCGTGAACTGATTCTGGGTATCGGCGCTGGCGGGCACGGCCTGATAATTAATGCCATCGGGCCGGTTGGCGGCAGGCACAAATCGCAACATGTCGATCGCGACCGGATCCTGACAGGCAGTCGGGATCGTCGCGTTGCCGTTCCCATCATTGGGAAATATTCCCTGTCCAGGAAGGCCGCCCCAAGGCACGCCAGCAGCAGGAGCGAGGCCACCAGCGGCCGTAATTGCCGCTGTGCAACCCGGCCTGCCATTCAGCGCGTCGGCAGTGAACTTATCGGTGATACCACCGCCCAAGCCACCAGCAAACACACCCGTTCTTTCTTGCGGGTTCGGAACCGCAACGGTCTCGCCAGAGATGCCCTGACGCACGCGGCGGCCTTCATAAGAAACGAAGAAGAAGCTGCGGTCTTTCACGATCGGCCCGCCAAACGTTCCGCCGAATTGATTTTGATTCTCCTGCGGCTTGACGGTATTGAAGTAGCCTTGGGCATTCAAAACGGTATTACGGAAATACTCGTACACATTGCCGTGAAGCTGATTCGTTCCTGACTTGGTGACAACGTTCACTACCGCTCCGGAGTTGCGGCCGTATTCAGCATCGAAGGTGTTGCTGATGACGCGAAATTCCTCAATTGCGTCCGGCGTTGGCTGGATGGTCGGCAGATTGACGAACTGATCGTTCGCGTCTCCTCCGTTAACACTGAAGTTATTGGAACGACCGCGGCCCCCGTTGACCGAGACTGCTCCGGCATCACTGCTGCCATAGAACGTGCCGCCGCTCGATCCCAGCTGCGATTGCACGCCGGGCTGCAATTGCAGGAACTGGTAAGTATCGCGGGCGTTCAAAGGAAGTTCATTGACTGAGCGGTTATTGACTACGGCACCGAGTTGCGTGCTGCTGGTGTCGACCAGCGGAGCTTCGGCAGTGACGTCAACAACTTCCTCGTTTCCGCCCAGCTGCATGGTCATGTTAAGAGTGATGACCTGGTTGACATCGAGCGCGATGCCGTGACGAACCGCCTTCTTGAACCCCTTCAGGTCAAACGTGAGAGAGTACGTGCCCACGGGAACATTGGGAAACACGAAGTCTCCGCCGTCGTTGCTGGTCGTGTCCTGAGCAACGCTAGTGGCGTCATTGGTAGCCGTGACCTTTACTCCCGACAAAACTGCGCCCGTCGGGTCTGAGATGCGCCCGAGGATGCGCCCGCCCGTGCCTTGAGCTGAGAGCAGCGTGGAAAAGAAGAGACAGAGGAGAGCCAGGCCCAGCGTCTGCTTCAGATGCAATCCAGACGGGCATAGGCTCGACGAGCGAAGTCGCAGTGACGGCATGGGGCCTCCAGACATCTTCGGGAGAGATTGTTTTTTTTGTTGAAAAGCGAAAGCTTGTATCCAGCCACAACCTTGCTATAATCCCGCAAGGTTAGAGAACAGGGATGGGGCCTGTCAAGGACAAAAAAACGACTCCTTCCCATAGAAATTTCTTATCGGACTGTTGATTCAACACCGCAATTCATAACAATCACGCATGGCTGAACCTTACTTAAAAATTGGAGACGTCGCGCGGAAGGTGGGCGTATCTCCATCGGTGATTCGCTCGTGGGAAAGCCTCGGACTGGCGCGGCCACGGCGCACGGAGAGCAAGTACCGACTCTATACGGCGGAAGACGTGAAACTGCTGAAGCGCGCGCGCTTCCTACGCAAAGTGCGCGGTCTGAATGCGGCGGCGATTGTGCAACTGCTCAAGCGGGAAGGCAAGGTGCGTCCGGCAACGAACGGGAGTGCGGTCGCGATTGGAGCACATCTGCGGCGCCTAAGAGTCCGGCGTCGGCTTTCCCTGGCACAAGTGGCGCGCGAAGTAGGCATCTCGGTGGGATTTCTCAGCGCGCTGGAACGTTCGCAAATGAGCGGGTCCGTCGGAACGCTCCGCAAGCTTGCGCGCTTTTACAAGACAAACATCCTGGATTTCTTTGACGCCCCGGAAGCCAGCAAGCGCCAGGTTCGACCCGCAGAGCGCAAGGTGCTCGAAGCTGGTGAGGGTGTGCGCATGGAACTGCTGGCGTGGGGCAACACGGTGATGGAACCGCATCTGTTTCGCATCGCACCGGAAGCGGGCAGCGGCGATCCCTATACCCACGAAGGCGAAGAGTTCATTTACGTGTTGCGGGGAGATCTCGAAATCACGGTGGAAGGCGAGGAATACCGACTGAAGCCGGGCGACAGTTTCTATTTCGAAAGCGCCACACCCCACCGCTGGAAGAATCCGGGGCGCAAAGAAACTCTGGTCTTGTGGATTAACACTCCACCAACGTTCTAGGAGGAAGGATGAACTGGCAACGCAGCCTGCGTCTGTTGCCTCTGCTGGCGGTTGTAATCTGCATGGGGTCATGCTCGAAGAAGACACCCACGCTGAACCTTCTCGTGTGGGAAGGCTATGCCGACCCCTCGTTCATCAAAACCTTCGAAGAACAGAATCATTGCAAAGTCTCAGCGTCGTACATGGGGTCGAGCGACGAACTGATGGCGAAGTTGCGCATGGCCGGCTCGGGAAATTTCGACGTGATTTCGCCGTCGAGCGACGTCGCGACATCCATCGTGACGGCAGGGTTGGCCGCTCCACTGGACCTGGCGAAGATTCCCAGCTACAACCAACTTTCCTCACAGCTCACTTCCCTGCCGCTGGTGCGCGCGAATGGCCAGGTGTACGGCGTGCCATTCATGTGGGGACCGGACCCTATCGTTTACGAAACTACGGCATTTCCGCAGCCGCCAGATTCGTGGAACGTGATGTGGGATCCAAAATACAAAGGGAAAGTTTCGGTGTGGGACGATCTTTCGACGGTCTACATGGCTGCGCAAGTCCTGGGCTATGACAAACCCGATCCGTCGCAGCTTTATAACCTGAGCGATGAACAACTGGAAGCGGTCAAGAAGAAGTTGCTGGAACTGAAACCGAACATCCGCAAAATGTGGGCGACGGGCGGAGAGTTGACGAATCTGTTTGTAAGCCACGAAGTCGTGATCGCTATGGGCTGGCCGCTCAATACGGCGGATCTCAGGAAGTTGAACTTTCCCGTGGGCGAGACTATTCCAAGAGAAAACACCACGGGCTGGATCGATCACTTGATGATCACATCGGGAAGCGAAAACAAGGAACTCGCGCACAAATTTCTGGAGTACATGATCGAAGCGAAGACCCAGAAACTGGTAACCGACAAGACGAACTACGTTCCGGCCAATCCGCAGTCGGGACAGTTCATGACTCCCGATGAAGTGAAGATCCGGCACCTCGATGACGTCGACAACTATCAGCGGCGGATTTATTTCTGGCAGAACGTGCCGCGACGCGCGAAGTACAACGAGATTTGGAATGACGTGAAGGCTGCACAGTAGTCGATCCGGACGTTTTGAACCCTGTCGCGTAGTAGGGGCATCGCGACGCCAAACGACTCATGACATCTCCAACGACTCCCGCCCGCGCGGCAACGACGAACTCGCAAACCGACACGAAACCAACGCTGCTCAGCATCCGGAAGGTGGCCAAGAATTTCGGCCATAACGCGGTCCTGCGGAACATTTCGCTGGAGATCGCGGAGGGGGAATTTCTGACGATTCTGGGGGAGAGTGGGTCGGGAAAGACCACCCTGCTGCGGATTGTTGCCGGCTTCGAGAGTGCGAGTTCCGGGGAACTTTGGATGGAAGCGGAGCGACTGGATCGCCAGCCTCCGTACCGGCGGCGCGTCAACACGGTTTTTCAAAGCTACGCGTTGTTTCCTCATCTGACCGTCGAGGAGAACGTGGGGTACGGGCTGCGCGTGGCGAAGCGACCGGCGGCGGAAATTAAGCAGCGAGTTGCGGAAGCGATGGAGAAAGTAAAAATGTCGGCGCATGCCAAAGCAAAACCGTCGAAGATTAGCGGCGGGCAACAACAGCGTGTGGCTCTCGCCCGAGCGCTGGTGAACCGGCCGCGACTGCTATTGCTCGACGAACCGCTTTCCGCACTGGATGCCAACCTGCGGCGGCAGATGCAAGTGGAGCTGAAATCTCTGCAGCGCGAAGTGGGGATCGCATTTGTCTTTGTGACACACGATCAGGAAGAAGCCATGGTGATGTCGGACCGCATCGCACTGCTGCGGTCCGGTGAACTGGAGCAGGTGGCGACGCCGCGAGAAATCTATAGCCGCCCGGCAACGGCCTACGTGGCGCAGTTCATTGGGCACACGAATCTATTGAAGGGAGACGTGCGCAACGGCGTGGTGCGGTGCGCGGGACTGGCTTGGCCAACTTCCCTTCCGGATGGGCCGGTGCTTTTTTCTTTGCGGCCGGAGCATGTTCGACTCGCCGGAACTGTGGCAGCGGCGAGCGGCATGGTGCGAGTTCGTGCTCGAGTTATCCACCAGGCATTTCACGGGGCGACGGAATTGATTCGCGTAGAGTGTGCGGACGGGCTTGTGCTGGTCGCGCGGACGGCTAGCGGTGGAGTGGCACAGAACGAAGTCGAGCTTGAGTTCTCGACCGCCGATGCGGTTCTGGTGCGGGAATCTCCGGAGGGGAATTAATGTTCTCTCGCACCTACAAGACAGTTGTGACTGTGCCGCCGTTGCTGTGGGTAACGGTATTCCTGCTGGTGCCTTATCTACTGATGTTCTGTTACAGCTTCTGGTCGGTCTCACCGTCGCAAGCCATTGTGCATTCCTGGAATCTGGATAACTACAAAGAGCTGTTGCGAAAGACTGTGTACGGGCAGACTCTGCTGCGCTCGATGTGGATTGCGGCGCGCGTGATGTTGTTTTCTCTGCTGCTGGGGTATCCGCTGGCGTATTTTCTCTCGTTCTATGCAGGCAAGAGGAAAGATCTGCTGTACCAACTGGTGATCATTCCCCTGTGGGTCAGCTATCTGGTGCGAGCCTATGCCTGGAAAACGATTCTGGGATCGGATGGCGTGCTCAACACGCTGTTGGAGTATGTGCACCTGACCAAGCATCCGCTGGATTTTCTGCTGTATAGCCCGTTTGCGGTTGTCCTGACGCTTACACACATCTATACGCCTTTCACATTCTTGCCGATTTATGCGGCGCTGGAGCATATTCCTCGCAATTTAGTCGAAGCCTCCCACGATTTGGGCGCGACTCCGGCGCAAACGTTCTGGAAAGTTATCTTTCCCCTGTCGATTCCAGGCGTTGTGGCCGGAGCGACGTTCGCCTTCGTTTTGAGCCTGGGTGACTTTCTGGCTCCGCTATTGCTGGGTGGTCCGAGCGGCATCATGATTTCGAATATTGTGGTGAGCTTGTTTGGCGCCGCTTATAACTGGCCTCTCGGCGCGGCGATTTCGCTGGGCATGCTCGTAATCGTGGTGGGGCTTCTCTTCCTTTCGGAGCGCTTGGAGAAGAAATGGAGCTTCTCTTGAGCGGCGATGCAGGAAATGTTCCCCGCTCGCGGTGGCTGCTGGCACATGCTGCGGCTGTATTCGCGTTCCTTTATTTGCCGATCGCGGTCCTCATTCTTTATTCGTTTAACGGACAGGGTGTCGGCGGATTTCCGCCGCATCACCTGACGCTCGACTGGTATCGCATCCTGTTCGCCGACGGGCCGATCTGGGATTCGGTGCTGAACAGCCTGCAAGTCGCGTTCGCGGCAATGGCGATCTCGCTGGTGTTTGGGATTCCGGCGGCGCTGGCTCTGGATCGCGCGCACTTTCCCGGCAAAGCGTTGTTCCGGCGGTTAGTGCTGCTGCCGCTGATCCTGCCTGGCATTATCACGGGCCTCTCGCTGCTCATGCTGTTCAACCTGATGGGCGCAAAGCTGAGCCTGATGACGATTATCCTGGGACACGGTACGGCTTTGATTTCGG